>NZ_JBIXJT010000012.1:0-242650 GCF_052871455.1 Pseudomonas sp. LARHCG127 | reverse complement strand
CCACTCGGCACCTCGCCTAGGCTCGGTGTGCCCTCACTCCGGCATTGCTCCGTGGGCCGCCGCGAAGGGCCATCCATGGCCCAGCGCGGCTACCTCGGCATCCATGCCGAGGTGCCCACTGCGCAATGCCTGCGTTCGGCCAGCGTGGTTTAACGGGGCGTTCAGATCAAGATCAAGATCCAAAGCAAGAGCAAGAGCAAGAGCAAGAGTGGGGCAAAGGCCGACATCTATGTGGCTGAGCCACCGCTATCGCGAGCAAGCTCGCTCCCACAATGGATCTGCGGTGAACACAAACTCATGAACACCCAAGATCCCCTGTGGGAGCGAGCTTGCTCGCGAAGAGGCCGGCCCACCAACATCACCGTCAACTGACACACCGCTTTCGCGAGCAAGCTCGCTCCCACAATGGATCTGCGGTGAACACAAGACTCATGAACACCCAAGATCCCCTGTGGGAGCGAGCTTGCTCGCGATGAGGCCGGCACATCCAACATCACTGCAAACGGGCCCACCGCCTTCGCGAGCAAGCCCGCTCCCACAGGAGGAACGCGGTCCCCATCAGTCATAAGTGGCCGTTACCGCAGAAACGGATATACACACCGATCAATTGCCCTCAAAAGAAGGCGCAAAAAAACGACGCTTCCCATCTCTGAAAAGCGCCGTTTCCAAGTAAACAGCAAATCAAATTGACCAGCAGACTCAAGCGCTATGGTAAGTCGGCAGCGCAAACCGATGCTGGCTCTGCAACAGCGTGATCTGTGGCAACTCGCTGGCCTGTTCAGCCAGGTCGCGACGGATCGCGCTGATCGCCCAGGACAACTGGTCCCCCGCATGCAATTGAGCATAGGAAATCGTGCGCTTGAACAGCTTGCCGTCGCTATTGCGCAAGGTCAGCAAAATGCCGCCATCCGGGCGGGGCTGAGTGGTCACTTCGTAGTTGGAAAACAGGGACGCAAACTTTTCTTGAATCATGTTCATAGTTGACTGCTCCATGGTGTGGCAAACCGTGGAGGGGTGGTTGCACTGTCTGTGCCAGCATCTAAGTTTTCAATAAATACTTTAAAAACAATAGGTTATGTTTTGTGTGGGATTTTGCTTTCGTGCATCTTGCATGAATGGCCACCGTGCATCCTGCATTTTGCGTGGTCCGGCAATGATTTTTGGAACCAAATCGTTTTCCGGCGCTCACGCTTCGCCTGTCTCGGGCAGCGGATACAAAACATTGCAAAAACCGCGTGTACAGCCTCGCAAGTGCGAGCGTACTTTCGAGCCAAAATCACCGCCAGCCCGATAACAAGAACCGAGACCCACGAGGTCGAACGGGGAAATCACCATGAGTCGTACACCCAACGACACCATTACCTGGGGCATGATGCTGCGCAAGTTGCCTGCCATCGCCAGGGCCGTCCCGCGCATCGTCAAAGGCATGAAGCTGGCCAATGTCCAGGACCCGACCCAGCCTTGTGGCCTGGGCTGGTGTTTCGAACAGGCCACGCAACGCAATCCCCAGGGCCCGGCATTGCTGTGTGGCGACACGGTGTTGAGTTATGCACAGGTCAACGCGCAGGCCAATCGCATCGCCCATTACCTGTTGGCCCAGGGCATCGGCAAGGGCGATTGCGTGGCGATCTTCATCGAGAACCGGCCGCAGCTGTTGATCAGCGTGCTGGCGATGGCCAAGGTTGGCGCGGTCAGTGCCATGCTCAACACCTCGCAAACCGGCGATGCGCTGGTGCACAGCCTGGCCCTGGTCAACCCGGTCGCGGTGGTGGTCGGGGACGAGCGGGTCGCGGCCTTCAACGACGTGCGAGCGCGCACCGCGCTGTCGAGCGGCAGGACCTGGTGGGTAGCGGATCAGGACAGTGGCGATGTTCCGTCCGGCTTCGTCGACCTGATGGCTGATTGTGCGGATTACCCCGGCGATAACCCGGCGTGCAGCCAGCAGGTTTTTTGCAACGATCCATGTTTTTATCTCTACACCTCGGGCACTACCGGCCTGCCCAAGGCCGGAGTCTTTCGCCATGGTCGCTGGATGCGCACGTCCACCAGCTTCGGTCTGATCGCCTTGGACATGCAGCCCGACGATGTTGTCTATTGCACCTTGCCGCTGTACCACGCCACAGGCCTGTGCGTGTGTTGGGGCGCGGCGATCTGTGGCGCATCGGGGTTCGCGATTCGCCGCAAGTTCAGCGCCAGCCAGTTCTGGAGCGATGTGCGCCGTTACCGGGCGACCACCCTGGGGTATGTCGGCGAGTTGTGCCGCTACCTGATCGACCAGCCTGTCGCTGCCGATGACCGCCACCACGGTGTGAGGAAAATGATCGGCAACGGCCTGCGCCCTGGGGCCTGGTCGGCCTTCAAGACGCGCTTCGGCGTCGACCACATCTGCGAGCTGTATGCGGCCAGCGACGGCAATATCGGTTTCACCAATATCCTGAATTTCGACAACACCGTCGGATTCTCGCTGATGGGCTGGGAGCTGGTGCAGTACGACCAAGCCAGCGGCTTGCCGTTGCGCAACCTGCAAGGGCGCATGCAAAAAGTCCCCAGGGGCCAACCGGGCCTGCTGCTGGCGCGGATCGACGAGAAGGCACCACTGGACGGCTACACGGATCCCGCCAAGACCGAAAAAACCATCTGCCGGGATGTCTTCGTGCCGGGCGACCGTTATTTCAACACCGGGGACCTGCTGCGCAACATCGGCTTCGGGCATGGGCAGTTCGTCGATCGCCTCGGCGACACCTATCGCTGGAAAGGCGAAAACGTCTCCACCACGGAAGTCGAAAACGTCTTGCTGCAACACCCGCAGGTGGCCGAGGCGGTGGCTTACGGTGTGGAGATCAATGGCACCAATGGCCGCGCCGGCATGGCGGCGATCACCCCGTCTGAATCCCTGGCGACCCTGGATTTCAGCGAGCTGCTGCAATTTTTGCACTGCAAGTTGCCCGTATATGCCGTGCCGCTGTTCCTGCGCATCAAGGTGAAAATGGACACTACCGGCACCTTCAAATACCAGAAGACGCGCCTCAAGACCGAAGGGTTCGATCCGTGTGGCACTGGGGATGAGCCGGTCTATGCCTGGCTTCCCGGCACCGACACCTACGTGCGGGTCGACCGGCAACTGGCGACCCGGATCCAGGGCGGCCAACTGCGTTATTGATTCTGGCTATGACGGGCACAGTGAAAAAAGGGATGACAGCGCCCAGGTCCCTCGGGAAACTAGCCGCTTTGCGAAGACCCGAGTGGAGTTCCCGATGTCCGATACAAGCCGCCAGATGACCCCGGAAGAGGCTGCCGAGTTTGCCGAGCAGGTGTTCAACGTCGCGCGCCAGGGCGACGCCGCCATGATGGCCGCGCTGTTGAGCAAGGGCCTGCCGCCCAATCTGCGCAACCACAAGGGTGACACCCTGTTGATGCTGGCCGCTTACCACGGGCATGTGGAAACGGTGAAAGTGCTGCTGGAGCACAAGGCCGATCCGGAAATCCGCAACGACAACGGCCAGAGCCCGATTGCCGGCGCGGCGTTCAAGGGCGACCTGCCCGTGGTCGCGACGCTGGTGGACGGCGGCGCGCAGGTGGAAGGCGCTTCCTTCGATGGCCGTACCGCCTTGATGATGGCGGCGATGTTCAACCGGGTGGAAGTCGTCGACTACCTGATCGGCAAAGGCGCCGACCCGAAAGCGAAGGACGCCAACGGCGTCTCGGCCCTCGATGCCGCGCGGACCATGGGCGCGGTGGACACCACGGCGCAGTTGGAAAAATTGTTGGGTTGAAGGCCCAAAGCAGATCCCGACCGCTTTTGTGGCGAGGGAGCTTGCTCCCGCTGGGCTGCGTAGCAGCCCCAAATCCAGCCACCGCAACCTGTCAGGTTTACCCTGCCCAGCGGATTTACGACTGCTTCGCAGCCGAGCGGGAGCAAGCTCCCTCGCCACAGGTTCCTGACTCGACCGGTGCGATGCGCTATCCTGCCCGCCCTCAAAACTCCATTCGCCACAGGATTCACCCCCATGAAAGCGGCCCTCATCGAACTCATCGGTAAAATCAGCTCCGGCTGCCTCGGCGAGGCGGACATCGAGAAAATCGCTGATGAAGCGGCCCAGGCCTACGCGGACCCGACGGCTTTCCTGGCGGCCAATCCCGATATCAATTACGACGACACGTTCCCGATTCCGTTGGGGGAATGGGTGGTGGTGGGCAGCCTGCCGGACACCGTGCTGTTCCAGGCCGACACCTACGTGGACCTGTTCGAGCAGATCGTCGCCTCGTTCGGCCCCGGCGTGGCGTTCAACCTCAAGCCCAAGCAATTGGCGAAGACCGAAGCCCTGACCGCGCTCAACCGCATCCAGATCCAGATGGGCAGCCTGAACAAGGAAAACGGCGGCTACGTGCTGATGAACTTCAGCCAGTTGCTCGACGATGAATTGCAGATGGTGCTGGTGTACGGCAACGACGTGCCACGGGTGCTGGCGCTGTGTGCCGAAGTCGGCATCGCTGCCGCGCCGGCCCTGGAAGCCCTCAAGGTCGCGGTCCACGTCTGAAGCAATAAAACGGAACCCTTGCCGGGAGCCCGCTATCCTAAGGGGGCACACCACCATTTGGGAGCGACACCATGGGTTCCACCTTCAACGGCCTGGTCGGCCTGATTATCCTGGCGCTCGATATCTGGGCGATCATCAATGTCCTCAAGAGTGGCGCGGAAACCGGGATGAAAATCCTCTGGGTGCTGCTGATACTGCTGCTGCCGGTCCTGGGCCTGATCATCTGGGCGATTGCCGGGCCGCGTGGCAACGTGCGGATTTGAATGCTCCATGAAAAATGCCCGGGCGCCTTGAGCGACCGGGCATTTTTTGTGCCTGGGTAATCAGGCCGTGGCCAGGGAAACTTTCTTCGAGGCACTCAGGAAGCGCAGCAAGGCCAACAGCGGGAAGGCGCTGCCGACGATCACCACCCACAACCAGCCGCCGTGCTCGTACACCGCGCTGGCAATCGATGAGCCGAAGGCGCCGCCGACGAAGATGCTGGTCATGTACAACGCATTCAACCGGCTGCGGCTCTTGGCATCGAGGGCGTAAATGGTGCGCTGGCCCAGGACCATGTTCATTTGCACACAGAAATCCAGGACCACGCCGGTCACCGCCAGGCCGATCACGCTGTAGAGCGGATGGATGAATGCCGGCAGGAAACTCACGCTGGCGAACAGCATCGCCAGCAGCGAGGCATTGCGGGTATGGCCGGCATCGGCCAGGCGGCCGGCGATGGGCGCGGCGATGGCACCAATGGCGCCAACCAGGGCAAACAGGGCGATTTCAGTCTGGGACAGGCCGTGGTTGCGGGACAACTCCAGCGGCACGGCCGTCCAGAACAGGCTGAACGTGGCGAACATGCAGGCTTGGTAGAACGCCCGTTGCCGCAACAGCGGCTGTTGGCGCAGCAGGGTGCCGAGCGAACCCAGCAGTTGGCCATAGGAGGCGCTATGGTCGGGCTGGCGCTTGGGCACGGTCAGCGCCAGGACGATGCTGATCGCGGCCATCAACGCGGCGGCGATGATGAACATGGCGCGCCAGCCGAAGTGATCGGCCACGACACTGGATATTGGCCGCGCCAGCAGGATGCCCAGCAGCAGGCCGCCCATGATCCCACCGACAACCCGTCCCCGGGATTCTTCTGGCGTCAGGTGCGCGGCCAGCGGAATCAGGACTTGCACCGACACCGAACTGAAACCCACCAGCAGCGAGACCAGCAGGAACACGTTCGGCTGGTCAGTGAAGGCCGCCCCCAGCAGGCTGGCAATCGCCACCAGCGTGGTGAGGATCATCAGCCGGCGGTTCTCCAGCAAGTCCCCCAGCGGCACCAGGAAAAACAAGCCCAGGGCATAACCGATCTGGGTCAGCGAAACGATCAGGCTGGCCATGGTGCTGCTCAAGCCGACGTCAGGGGCGATCAGTTCGATGATGGGTTGGGCGTAGTAGATGTTGGCGACAATGGCGCCGCAGCAGAAGGCGAAGAGCAGGACCATGCCACGGGTCAGGGTGCTGCCGGGCGTGGTGGGGGGATGAGCACTCATGGCAATCTCGTCAGTGAACAGGAAAGATGGCGCGAGGCTAAAGCGTTACAGGGCTCTGGAACAGGGCTTGTGGTTGATAGCTGTCATGCCCGCGGTTAATGGTAGGCACAGCCCAGCAGATTAGACACAGCACAGCAGATAAGGGAGTGCTTTTGTGGCGAGGGAGCTTGCTCCCGCTGGGCTGCGTAGCGGCCCCATTCCGGCGGTCGCTGCGCAACCGAGCGGGAGCAAGCTCCCTCGCCACAAAAGCTTGCATGCAATCCTGGTTGAATCAGTGTCTTACTGCCCGCTATAGATCTGGTCGAAAACCCCACCATCATTGAAGTGAGTCTTCTGCACCGTGCGCCAGTCACCAAAGGTTTTTTCCACCGACAGGAAGTCTACTTTCGGGAAGCGGTCGGTGTATTTGGCCAGTACCGCCGGGTCCCGTGGGCGCAGGTAGTTGGCGGCGGCGATTTCCTGGCCTTCGGGCGACCACAGGTATTTGAGGTACGCCTCGGCGGCTGCGCGGGAGCCTTTTTTCTCGACCACTTTGTCGACCACGCTGACCGGTGGCTCGGCCTCGGCGGAAACGCTTGGGTAGACCACTTCGAACTGATCGCGACCGAACTCGCGGGCGATCATTTCCGCTTCGTTTTCAAACGTCACCAGCACGTCGCCGATCTGGTTGGTCATGAAGGTGGTTGTCGCGGCGCGACCACCGGTGTCCAGTACCGGCGCCTGCTTGAACAGCTTGCCGACGAAGTCCTTGGCCTTGTTCTCGTCGCCGCCATTCTTCAGTACATAGCCCCAGGCCGACAGGTAGGTGTAGCGACCGTTGCCGGAGGTTTTCGGGTTGGGCACGATCACCTGCACGCCGTCCTTGAGCAGGTCGGGCCAGTCTTTCAAGGCTTTCGGGTTGCCTTTGCGCACGATGAACACCGTGGCGGAGGTGAACGGCGCGCTGTTGTTCGGCAGGCGGGTGACCCAGTTATCAGGCACCAGTTTGCCGTTGTCGGCCAAGGCGTTGATGTCAGTGGCCATGTTCATGGTGATGACATCCGCCGGCAGCCCGTCGATCACTGAGCGCGCCTGCTTGCTGGAGCCGCCGAAGGACATCTGCACGGTGATGTTTTCGTTGTGCTCGGCCTGCCAGTGTTTCTGGAAGGCGGCGTTGTAGTCCTTGTAGAAATCGCGCATCACGTCGTAGGAAACGTTGAGCAGGGTCGGGGCGGCGTGGGCCAGGCCGCCAAAGGTCAGGCCGGCGGCGAGAAGGGAGGCGCCAAAGAAGTTCTTCACTGCGAATTCCTTTTTATTAACGGGGTTCCGGGCAATTAGCCAGCAACACTAGCGGCAAGCCAATAGGCCATCAAGCATTAAAAAGTGCTTTGCTTATTCCAATTTCCTAAACAACGCATTGCCACAACGGGAGCAGAAAGCGGCGCCGTGTTCATGGTTGTTTTTGCTGCACACCGGGCAATCGTGCTTGAGCTGGTCGCCGCGCATGGCCGTGGCCAGTTCCGCCGTGAAAATGCCCGTCGGCACGGCGATGATCGAGTAACCGGTGATCATCACCAGGGACGACACCACTTGGCCGAGTGGGGTCTTGGGCACGATGTCGCCGAAGCCTACGGTGGTCAATGTCACGATAGCCCAATAGATGCCCTTGGGGATGCTGGTGAACCCGTGCTCGGGGCCTTCGATGACGTACATCAGCGTGCCGAAGACGGTCACCAGGGTCGAGACGCTGACGAGGAACACGATGATTTTCTGCTTGCTCCCGCGCAGCGCCGCCATCAGGTAGTTGGCTTGCTTGAGGTAAGGGCTGAGCTTGAGCACACGGAAAATCCGCAACATGCGGATGATCCGAATGATCAGCAGGTATTGGGCATCGCTGTAGTACAGCGCCAGGATCCCCGGCACGATCGCCAGCAGATCCACCAACCCATAAAAACTGAAGGCATAGCGCAGCGGCTTGGGTGAGCAATACAGGCGCAGGCCGTACTCGACGATGAAGATGAAGGTGAAACCCCACTCGATACCGGCCAGCAGGGCGGCGTAGTGCTTGTGCACGCTGTCGATGCTGTCGAGCATCACGATCACCAGGCTGGCGAGGATGATCAGCAGCAGGGTGCTGTCGAAGCGCCGGCCGGCCACGGTGTCGGTCTGGAAAATGATCACGTAGAGGCGTTCACGCCAGTTGTTGCTGCTGTCCATACTCTTCGCCTGAACCCGGAATCAGCGAAGCCTAGGGTGATTACCCCGCAGAGTGCAAGGCGCGCTGTCGAGGCTGGCCTGGTGCCACGCCCGGCCGCCGGCCTGGATCAGCCAGCAGGCGAGGATGAACGGTGCCGTCAGGGGCGGCAGGCCGAGGGCGGTAAACCCTGGTGTGAGCATGACCGCCAGGAGGATGCCCGTCAGCGGCAGCCACGGGCGACGCTGTTGGCTGAAGGCCAGCGCCACCAACACAGGGTTGTAGCCGTCCAGTCCGGAAAGGGCGGTTGCGTTCCCCTGTTGCGACAAAGCGAAGGCCAGGCCGACGGCGGAAGCGAACAAGGCCCATACCGCGGCGCGACGGTTGGCCAGCAACAAGCCCAGCGCAATCAGTGCACCGGCCGCAGGGTGACCGAGAAACATGACCTGGCCCAGTCCGCTCAAATGCGCGGCCACCAGGTTGGGCATCGTCATTTCGATCGAAGTGGCTGGGGACGTCGGCGCGGTGACACTCATCAGCAGCCACGCCAACCCTACAAACGGCGCGGTGTAGGCGGGCAGGCAACGAGGGCTGCGGGTGCGTTTGAGCCATTGCTGGGTCAGCATCGCACTGAGGCCGCCAGCGGCGAGGATCAACGGCGGTAACAGCACCGACCAGGGCAACGCCTGGCTCAGCAGCAAGCCCAGCAGGATGCCGTTGTAGCTAAACAGCCCGGCTTGCCGATCGGCCTTGGCGTAACCACGTCGCTGGGCCGTCAGCAACCCGGCCACCCCGCCCAGCAGCGCGCCGCCGAACAGGGCCGGCGCCGTGAGCAGAATCGCCAGCAGGCACAGCAGGCCGCACAGCGGATGGCGCTGGAGGAAGATTTGGCTGAAGCCGTTGAGCAGGGCGGTGGCCCAGTCGGGGCAGTGGGGGGTGGAGGAATGGTTGGGCATGATGGGTCAGGAATAAGAGAACTGTGGCGAGGGAGCTTGCTCCCGCTGGGTCGCGCAGCGGCCCCTCTTTTTGCGGTTGCTACGCAACCGAGCGGGAGCAAGCTCCCTCGCCACAGAAAAGCTCAGAGCAGCGTCTCAATGCGCAGCGAATTGGTCGACCCCGGCTGCCCGAACGGCACGCCCGCGGTAATCAGCAGGGTATCGCCACGCTGGGCCATGCCTTGGGCCTGGGCGATTTCCAGGGCGGTGGAACAGACTTCATCCACCTGTTTCAACCGGTCATTGACCACCGAGTGCACGCCCCAGGCCACCGTCAGGCGGCGGGCGGCCTGTAGGTTCGGCGTGAGGTTGAGGATCGGCACCGTCGGCCGTTCCCGCGCCGCGCGCAGGCTGGAACTGCCCGATTCGCTGTAGTTCACCAGCACCGCCACCGGCAGGATGCTGCTGATGCGCCGGATCGCGCAGCTGATGGCGTCCGACACCGTGGCCTCGGCCTTCGGCCGGCTGACGTCCAGTTGCGCCTGGTAGTCGGGGCCGTTTTCCACCTGACGGATGATCTTGCTCATCATCTGCACGGCTTCGAGGGGGTAATCGCCGGACGCGGTTTCCGCCGAGAGCATGACCGCATCGGCCCCCTCGGCCACGGCGTTGGCGACGTCAGTGACTTCGGCACGAGTGGGGGCCGGGGAGAAGCGCATCGACTCGAGCATCTGAGTCGCCACCACCACCGGTTTGCCGAGGGCACGGCAGGTGCCGATGATGTTTTTCTGGATCTGCGGCACGCTTTCGGCCGGGACTTCGACCCCCAGGTCACCACGGGCGACCATGATTGCGTCGCTCAATTCGGCGATCTCGCGCAGTTGGGTCACCGCCGACGGCTTCTCGATCTTCGCCATCAGGAACGCCTTGTTGCCGATCAGCCCACGCGCCTCGCGAATGTCCTCGGGACGCTGCACGAACGACAGCGCCACCCAGTCCACGCCCAGCTCAAGGCCGAAACTCAAGTCGCGCCGGTCCTTGGCGGTCAACGGGCTCAGGTCGAGCACGGCCTGGGGCACGTTCACGCCCTTGCGGTCCGACAGTTCGCCGCCGTTGAGCACCTCGGTGTCGATGGCGTCGCTGTGCCTGGCGATCACGCGCAGGCGCAACTTGCCGTCGTCCAGCAGCAGGTCCATGCCGGGCTCCAGGGCCGCGATGATTTCCGGGTGGGGCAGGTTCACCCGGCGTTGATCGCCCGGTGTCGGGTCCAGGTCCAAGCGCAGGGCCTGGCCTCGTTGCAGCAGGACCTTGCCATCGGCGAACCGGCCGACCCGCAGCTTCGGGCCTTGCAGGTCCATCAGGATGCCCAGCGGGTAGTTGAGTTGCTGCTCGACCTCACGAATCCACTGGTAGCGCTGGGCGTGGTCGGCGTGCTCGCCGTGGCTGAAGTTCAGGCGGAAGATGTTCACCCCGGCCTGTACCAGCTCGCGGATGTCATCGATGCCGCGCGTCGCGGGGCCGAGGGTCGCGAGGATCTTGACCTTTTTATCAGGCGTCATGTTTGGGGTTCTCGAGGATCAGGATGGCGCGAAAGTCGTTGACGTTGGTGCGGGTCGGTTCGGTGACGATCAGCGCGTCAAGGGCGGCGAAGTAGCCGTAGCCATTGTTGTTGTCCAACTCGTCGCTGGCGCACAGGCCCAGCTCGGCGGCGCGGCGATAGCTGTCCGGGGTCATGAGGGCGCCGGCGTTGTCTTCGGAGCCGTCGATGCCGTCCGTGTCGCCGGCCAGCGCATAGATGCCGGGATGGCCCTTGAGGTTGTCGGTCAGGCTCAGCAGGAATTCGGCATTGCGCCCGCCACGGCCATCGCCGCGCACGGTGACGGTGGTTTCACCGCCGGAGAGAATCACGCACGGTGCTGCCAACGGCTGGCCGTGCAGGGCGATTTGCCGGGCGATGCCGGCGTGGACTTTGGCCACCTCCCGGGATTCGCCTTCCAGGTCGCCGAGGATCAGTGGGCTGAAACCGGCCTGCCGGGCCTTCACCGCCGCGGCTTCCAATGACTGCTGGGGGCGGGCGATCAACTGGAAGTGGCTGCGGGCCAGGCTCGGGTCACCGGGCTTGACGGTTTCCGACGCCGGGCTTTGCAGCCAGGTGCGCACCGAGGCCGGCACCTCGATGTGGTAGCGCTGGAGAATCGCCAGGGCTTCGGCCGACGTGCTGGGGTCGGCCACGGTGGGTCCGGACGCGATGACCGTGGCCAGGTCGCCGGGCACATCGGAAATCGCATAGGTGTACACCGTCGCCGGCCAGCAGGCCTTGCCCAGGCGCCCGCCCTTGATCGCCGAGAGGTGCTTGCGCACGCAATTCATCTCGCCGATGGTCGCGCCGGATTTGAGCAAGGCTTTGTTGATCGATTGCTTGTCGGCCAGGGTGATGCCTTCGGCCGGCAAGGCGAGCAGGGCCGAACCGCCGCCGGACAACAGGAAGATCACCCGGTCGTCTTCGCTGAGATTGCTCACCAGCTCCAGCACCCGTTGGGCCACGGCCAGGCCAGCGGCGTCAGGCACCGGGTGGGCGGCTTCCACCACTTCGATTTTCTGACAGGGTGCGCCATGACCGTAGCGGGTCACCACCAGGCCGGACACGTCGCCCTGCCAGCAGCGCTCGACCACTTGCGCCATGGCTGCCGCGGCCTTGCCGGCACCGATGACGATCACCCGGCCGCTGCGGTCGCTGGGCAGGTAGTGTTCGAGGACTTGCTGCGGATGGGCCGCGTCGATGGCTGTGGCAAACAGCTCGCGCAGCAGTTGTTGCGGATCGACCGACATGGCGGGCTCCCGGTTTTTATTATGAGTATCGATGCGACGCCGGGGGGTGCGTGCTTGCTCGCGATAGCGGTTTTACATTCAACAACGATGTTGGCTGGGCTACCGCTATCGCGAGCAAGCTCGCTCCCACATGGGATAGTGCAGGGCTTATTTGTCGCGAATCGAGAAATTGGCCATATGCTCCAACCCCTTGATCAGCGCCGAGTGATCCCAATTGCTGCCGCCGATGGCCGCGCAGGTGCTGAACACTTGTTGGGCGTTGGCGGTGTTGGGCAGGTTGATGTTCAGCTCCCTGGCGCCTTGCAGGGCCAGGTTAAGGTCCTTCTGGTGCAGGCTGATGCGGAAGCCCGGATCGAAGGTGCCCTTGATCATGCGTTCGCCGTGGACCTCAAGGATCTTCGACGAAGCGAAACCGCCCATCAGCGCTTCACGGACCTTGGCCGGGTCGGCACCGTTTTTCGAGGCGAACAACAGCGCTTCGGCCACCGCCTGGATGTTCAGGGCGACGATGATCTGGTTCGCCACTTTGGCAGTCTGGCCGTCACCGTTGCCGCCCACCAGGGTGATGTTCTTGCCCATGGCCTGGAACAGCGGCAGCGCGCGTTCGAAGGCGGCGCTGTCGCCACCGACCATGATGCTCAGGGTGGCGGCCTTGGCACCGACTTCACCACCGGAGACCGGGGCATCGAGGTACTGCGCGCCTTTTTCATTGATCTTCGCCGCGAACGCCTTGGTGGCGGTGGGGGAGATCGAACTCATGTCGATCACCACCTTGCCCGCGCCCACGCCCGCCGCGACGCCGTCGGCGCGGAACAGCACGTCGTCGACCTGCGGCGTGTCCGGGACCATGACGATGATGAACTCGGCTTCCTGGGCCACTTCCTTCGGGTTGGCCAAGGCCACCGCGCCGCCGGCCAGCAGGTCGGCCGGGGCCGGGTCGTGGTGCTGGGACAGGAACAGGCTGTGACCGGCCTTTTGCAGGTTCATTGCCATGGGGTGGCCCATGATGCCGGTGCCGATGAATCCAATTTTAGCCATGGGGAAATCCTCTCTTATTGAAATGTCCCGGGGTTCTGTGGCGAGGGAGCTTGCTCCCGCTGGGCCGCGAAGCGGCCCCAGAAATCCATGTAGGGTGAAAAATCATGCGTCTGCTTCGCAGCCGAGCGGGAGCAAGCTCCCTCGCCACAAAAGCCCGCGCCAGTCAGACCGCGTTATGGGTTTTCAGCCAGCCCAAGCCAGCTTCGGTGGTGGTCAGCGGCTTGTATTCACAGCCGATCCAACCCTGGTAGCCGATGCGGTCCAGGTGTTCGAACAGGAAGCGGTAGTTGATTTCGCCCGTGCCCGGCTCGTTACGGCCCGGGTTGTCCGCCAGTTGCACATGGTTGATCTCGCCCAGGTGCGCCGACAGGGTCCGGGCCAGGTCACCTTCCATGATCTGCATGTGGTAGATGTCGTATTGCAGGAACAGGTTGGCGCTGCCCACCTGCTCGCGGATCGACAGGGCCTGGGCAGTGTTGTTCAAGTAGAAGCCGGGAATGTCGCGAGTGTTGATGGCTTCCATCACCAGCTTGATGCCTTTGGCCTGCAGCTTCTCGGCGGCGTATTTCAGGTTGGCGACAAAGGTTTTTTCCACCAGGGTTTCACTGCAGTTCTGCGGGCGAATCCCCGACAGGCAATTGACCTGCGTGTTGCCCAATACTTGGGCGTAGGCGATTGCCAGGTCGACCCCGGCGCGGAACTCTTCGACCCGGTCCGGCAGGCAGGCAATCCCGCGCTCGCCCTTGGCCCAGTCGCCGGCTGGCAGGTTGAACAGCACCTGGGTCAGGCCGTTGGCGTCGAGCAAGGCCTTGAGTTCGGCGGAGCTGTAGTCGTAGGGGAACAGGTATTCGACACCACTGAAACCGGCCTTGGCGGCGGCTTCGAAACGGGCGAGGAAATCCTGCTCGGTAAACAGCATGGACAGGTTGGCGGCGAAACGCGGCATGGTGGTCTCCTGTAAATAATGTGAACGCACCCCTGTGGGAGCGAGCTTGCTCGCGATGAAGGCAGTACAGCCAACATCACCGGCACTGACTCACCGCTATCGCGAGCAAGCTCGCTCCCACAGGAGGGCGTCAGCAGTCAATCGAGCAACGAAATGGCGGTCGGTGCATCGTTGCCCACCAGCGCCAGGTCTTCAAACTCATTGACGGCGTTGATCTCGGTACCCATGGAGATGTTGGTCACCCGCTCCAGGATGATCTCGACGATCACCGGCACCTTGAACTCCTCGATCATTGCCTGGGCCTGGCGCAGCGCCGGTTGGATACCGGCCGGTTCGAACACCCGCAGCGCCTTGCACCCCAGGCCTTCGGCCACGGCAACGTGGTCCACGCCATAACCGTTGAGTTCCGGGGCGTTGAGGTTGTCGAACGACAGCTGCACGCAGTAATCCATGTCGAAGCCGCGCTGGGCCTGGCGAATCAAGCCCAAGTAGGAGTTGTTCACTACAACGTGGATGTACGGCAATTTGAACTGTGCACCCACCGCCAGCTCTTCGATCATGAACTGGAAATCATAGTCGCCCGACAGCGCCACGACCTTGCGGCTCGGATCGGCCTTGACCACCCCCAGCGCCGCCGGAATGGTCCAGCCCAAAGGCCCGGCCTGGCCGCAGTTGATCCAATGGCGTGGCTTGTAGACGTGGAGGAACTGCGCGCCGGCGATCTGCGACAGGCCGATGGTGCTGACATAGCAGGTGTCCTTGCCGAACACCTGGTTCATTTCTTCGTACACCCGTTGTGGCTTGACCGGCACGTTGTCGAAGTGGGTCTTGCGTTGCAGGCTGGCCTTGCGTTGCTGGCAATCCTGCAACCAGGCGCTGCGGTTCTTCAGCTTGCCGGCGGCTTGCCACTCGCGGGCCACTTCAATGAACACCGTCAGGGCGGAGGCGGCATCGGAGACGATACCCAGGTCGGGAGTGAACACCCGGCCGATCTGGGTTGGCTCGATGTCCACGTGAATGAACGTGCGGCCTTCGGTGTAGACGTCCACCGAACCGGTGTGACGGTTGGCCCAGCGGTTGCCGACGCCCAGCACCACGTCCGACTTGAGCAAGGTGGCGTTGCCGTAGCGGTGGGAGGTTTGCAGACCAACCATGCCGACCATCAACGGATGGTCATCCGGGATCGTGCCCCAGCCCATCAAGGTCGGAATGACCGGGATGCCAGCCAGCTCGGCGAACTCCACCAGCAGATCGCTGGCATCGGCATTGATGATGCCGCCGCCGGCCACCAGCAAGGGGCGTTCAGCCTGATTGAGCATTGCCAGGGCTTTCTCGATCTGCACGCGGTTGGCCGCGGGTTTGGCCAGGGGCAGCGGTTGGTAGGCGTCGATGTCGAACTCGATCTCTGCCATCTGCACGTCGAACGGCAGGTCGATCAGCACCGGGCCCGGCCGGCCGGAGCGCATCTCGAAGAACGCCTTCTGGAAGGCATACGGCACCTGGCCAGGCTCCAGCACGGTGGTCGCCCACTTGGTCACGGGCTTGACGATGCTGGTGATATCCACAGCCTGGAAGTCTTCCTTGTGCATACGGGCGCGGGGCGCTTGCCCGGTGATGCACAGAATCGGGATCGAGTCGGCCGATGCGCTGTAGAGCCCGGTCACCATGTCGGTGCCGGCCGGGCCCGAGGTGCCGATGCACACGCCGATGTTGCCGGCCTTGGTCCGGGTGTAGCCCTCGGCCATGTGCGAGGCGCCTTCAACGTGGCGAGCGAGGACATGATCGATGCCACCCACCTTCTGCAGGGCGGAGTACAGCGGGTTGATCGCAGCACCCGGGATGCCGAAGGCGGTGTCCACGCCTTCACGGCGCATCACCAGAACGGCGGCTTCGATTGCTCTCATTTTGCTCATGGTTTTGTGCCTCTTACGTTTTGTAATTGTATACAAGTGGCTTTGCGCAGAGTGTATTCATGGCGAACGACGCAGGTCAATCCATTTCCTCAAGCACCTGTTTCATTCGTCGGAACGCCAGGTTTTGCTGCGGCCTTTTGTCGTTAACGATTGTTTGTGAAAATTATTGTATACAAAAATTGTCGTTGTTGTGTTCTATTTGTTGGGTTCGGTTTTGCTGAAAGTGAAGCCCGCAAGGCGTTCCCATAACAAAAGAAGGACAGCACCCATGAGCGTTCTAACCTTGAAAATCGCCATCAACCTGGCCGGGCAAGTGCTTGCCGCAGGTCGTGAAATCAGCGCCGCACCCTTGACCGTCGCGGTCCTGGACAGCGGCGGACACCTGGTCGCCTTGCAGCGCGAAGACGGCGCCAGCCTGCTTCGCCCGCAGATCGCCATCGGCAAGGCCTGGGGCGCCATCGCCCTGGGCAAAGGCTCGCGCCTGCTCGCCCAGGACGCCCAACAACGCCCGGCGTTCTTCGCCGCGTTGAATGGATTGGGCCAAGGCAACGTCGTACCGGCCCCGGGTGGGGTGTTGATCAGGGATCAGGAGGGGAGAGTGCTGGGAGCGATTGGGGTGAGTGGGGATGTTTCGGATGTGGATGAGCAGGTGGCGGTGAGGGCGGTGGAGGCGCTGCGGTTGAGGGCGGATGCTGGGGCTTGATTTTGTATTGACTGGGCTTCCTTTATCGCGAGCAGGCTCGCTCCCACAGGAGGGTTGAGGTGGGCAGACACTCTGCAAACGCCGCAGATCTAAACTGTGGGAGCGAGCCTGCTCGCGATAGCTATCTACCAGACACATCCAGCCAAAAGTCTACCTCCCATCCAGGCATCCACAGGTCTAGCCTTCTCCATGAATCAAATCATCGAAGGGGCAAGGAATGCCTGGTTCACCTGCTTCACATAGACTGCGCCTCGGCCGCTACGCTGAATCCAGCCGGATCTATTTACTGACCACCAATACATTGGGCCGTGCAGCCGTTTTTAAGGACGTTATTCTGGGGAGGCTGGTTGTTGATCAATTTCGAAAAGCTCAGGAGCAAGGCTGGGCCGATTCATTGGCCTGGGTGGTCATGCCTGATCATTTCCATTGGTTGGTCGAGTTACGCAAGGGATCTTTGAGTGAGTTGATGCAAAGGACCAAATCATTGACTACTAAAGCTGTAAATCTGCGCCTGGATAATAAAGTCAGCCTTTGGCAACAAGGATTTCATGACCGAGCGCTGCGGCGGGAAGAGGATTTGGTAAAGCTGGCTCGCTATGTTGTGGCAAATCCACTGCGGGCAGGCCTGGTAGAGCGGCTTGGCGACTATCCGCTGTGGGATGCCATTTGGCTTTGACTTGAAATCGAGTTGTCTTCAATCGCGAGCAAGCTCGCTCCCACAGGGTTCTGCGGTGAATTTAGATTCTGCGAACAACCCAAATCCCTTGTGGGAGCGAGCTTGCTCGCGATGAAGGCCACTCGGTCTGTCAGCCGGGCTCACACCCCTTCAAAACCAACCGAATAATCGTCTGCGCCGCCGCTTCGTAATCCGCTTCATCCAGCTTGGCCTTGCCGGTCACAGCGCTGATTTGCCAGTCGAAATCGGCATAGGTCTGGGTGGCGGCCCAGATGCTGAACATCAGGTGGTTGGGGTCGATGGGGGCGATCTGGCCGCGGTCGATCCAGGTCTGGATGCAGTCGATGTTGTGCCGGGCCTGGGCGTTGAGTTGCTCCACCAGGTCGGGGCTCAGGTGCGGGGCGCCGTGCATGATTTCGCTGGCGAAGACTTTCGAGGCGAAGGGCAGGTCGCGGGAAATGCGGATCTTGGAGCGGATGTAGTGGCTCAGCACCTCACCGGGTACGCCGTCGGCATTGAACGGTGTCGAAGCCTGGAGAATCGGCTCGATGATGCTTTCCAACACCTCGCGGTAGAGGTTTTCCTTGGATTTGAAGTAGTAGTAGACGTTCGGCTTGGGCAGGCCAGCCTTGGCCGCGATGTCGCTGGTCTTGGTCGCGGCGAAGCCCTTGTCGGCAAATTCTTCGCTGGCGGCACGCAGGATCAATTCTTTGTTGCGCTCGCGGATTGTGCTCATAAACCCAGGGGTTCCTTGCCTGTTCTGGCGGTGGCGCATGGTAGCACCGGCCTCGCGCGGCGCTCAAGAATGCCCCTGGTGGCCTGTGTGGCTAATTCGTGCACTCAACTTCGGCGCCAGTGCTTGCCAAGCTGCGTTACCATTCCTCGCCGTAGCGGGCTACGACTCGTCATGGCGCCTTGCCTGGCAAGCACTGGCACTCGAATTTGAGTACTCGAATTAACCGTACAGGCCACAAGGCCCCGCGGCTCGCGGTATGCTGCGCAGCATTATTGTTCAAGGAGTCCCTCCATGGCTGGAAGCAGTTTGCTGGTACTGATCGACGATATCGCTACCGTACTCGACGATGTTGCGCTGATGACCAAGATGGCCGCCAAGAAAACCGCCGGCGTGCTCGGCGATGACCTGGCGCTCAACGCCCAGCAAGTGTCAGGTGTGCGCGCCGAGCGCGAGCTGCCGGTGGTGTGGGCGGTGGCCAAGGGGTCGTTCATCAACAAATTGATCCTGGTGCCGTCGGCGCTGGCGATCAGTGCCTTCGTCCCTTGGCTGGTGACGCCGCTGTTGATGATCGGCGGCGCCTACCTGTGCTTCGAAGGGTTCGAGAAACTGGCCCACAAGTTCCTTCACAGCAAGGCCGAGGACCAGGCTGAACATGCGCAACTGGTCGAGGCGGTGGCGGATCCGGCGGTGGATCTGGTGGCCTTCGAAAAAGACAAGATCAAGGGCGCCGTGCGCACTGACTTTATCCTTTCGGCGGAAATCATTGCCATCACCCTCGGCACCGTCGCCGAAGCGCCGCTGACTCAGCAGGTGATCGTGCTGTCGGGCATTGCGATTGTCATGACCGTTGGTGTGTACGGCCTGGTGGCGGGCATCGTCAAGCTCGATGACCTGGGGCTCTGGTTGACGCAGAAGCCAGGACAGGTCGCCAAAAGCATCGGCGGGGCCATCCTGCGCGCAGCACCCTACATGATGAAAAGCCTGTCGGTGATCGGCACCGCAGCGATGTTCCTGGTGGGCGGTGGCATCCTTACCCACGGCGTGCCGGCGGTGCATCACTGGATCGAAGGCGTGACGGCCAGCGCCGGTGGCGCCGGGTTTATCGTGCCGATGCTGCTCAATGCGGTGGCGGGGATCGTGGCGGGGGCGGTGGTGCTGGCGGGTGTGCTGGCAGTGGGCAAGGTTTGGAAAGCGCTGAAAGGCTGAACCTGGCAACACAAAACAACTGTGGGAGCGAGCTTGCTCGCGATAGCGGTGTATCAGCCAATGCAAATGTAGCTGAACCGACGCCATCGCGAGCAAGCTCGCTCCCACCGAGGATTTTGGGTGGCCGAAAGTTACTCGGCAATCTGCAATTTGCGCGACTCGGTGTACACGTAGCGCACCTTTTCATATTCGAACGGCGTGTTCAGTTGGCCGTAGCGGAAACTGGTCTGGTAGCGCTTGTCCACACCGCGCAGGAGCAAGAGCTCCGGGTGGTTGGAGCTGACTTCCGAGACGTTCAGGAAGTTGATTGCCGATTCGGCGGTGTAGTCCACCAGCAAGCCCGAGGTGTCGCGCAGGTTCGAGGGGCCGAAGATTGGCAACACGAAATACGCGCCGCCCGGCACGCCGTAGAAGCCCAGGGTCTGGCCGAAGTCTTCGCTCTGGCGCGGCAGGCCCATGGCGGTGGCCGGGTCCCACAGGCCGGCGATGCCAACGGTGGTGTTGAGCAGCAGGCGCGCCGTGGTTTCCATCGAACGCTTGCCCTTGAATTGCAGCAGGCTGTTCATCAGGTTCGGCACGTCTCCCAGGTTATTGAAGAAGTTACTGACCCCGGTGCGCACGAAGCCGGGGGTGATGTAGCGATAGCCGTCGACCACGGGCAGGAAGACCCATTGGTCGAAGCGGTAGTTGAAGTGATAGACCCGGCGGTTCCAGGATTCCAGCGGGTCATAGACGTTCAATGCGTTAAGGGTCGAACGCTCGAACTCGCGTTGGTCCAGCCCCGGGTTGAACTTGAGCTTGGTCAGCGGTTCCTTGAAACCGTCCGAATCCACCACCACAGGTGCATCGGCCTTGCTGTTGTCGGCCTGGACCATGCCCGCACTGATTAACGCAGCGATAAGCAGCAGATATTTAGCCACGGAAAAACTCCAGCATGGCGTCGCTGTTGACGCGGTAATTAAGGTTGCCGCAGTGGCCGCCCAGTGGATAAACCGTCAGGCGATCGCCAAAGGTCTTGCGCAGGAAGCCCAGGTCGCCCGGGCCGAGAATCACGTCGTCGGCGTTGTGCATGACCGAAATCTTCGTGCTGGCCTGCAAATAATCCTTCAGTGCGTACAGGCTCACCTGGTCGACCAGTTGCAGCAGGCTGCCGCCGTCGGTGCGCGCGCGCCACATCGGGATCACCTGCTCGGTGAGGTAGCAGTCGAAATCGCATTGCAGCGCGCGCTTGAGAAATGGCGTGAGGCTGGTGCTTTCGGTGATCGGGAATTTCGGCGGGATGATCAGGCCGCGGCGGTTGATCAGGTCCGAGGTGAAGGCGATGTCGGCCGCCGAGAAGCGGAACGAGGTGCCGATCAACATCGCCATTTGCTCGTTGCTCAGGTGTTGCTTGGACTGCTGGAAGTCATACAGCAACGCATCGTTGAGGTCGATGTAGCCTTTTTGCTGGAAGTAGCGGGTCAGCTTGTTCAACACCAGTTCATAAAAAGTCGTGGTGCTGTTGATGCCCTTGACCTCGGTCTGGACCAGTTTGTCCAGGTTGGTGATCGAGGTGTAGAGGTTCACCGGCGGGTTCAGCAGCAGCACCTTCTTGAAATTGAAGCTGCGCCGGGTTTCGTCCAGGTGGGCGACGAAGGCCGCGTCCAGGGCACCGAGGCTGTAGCCGGTGAGGTAGTACTCGGTGACGGGTACTTTCGGGTTCTGGGCGCGTACCGCCTGCATCACCCGGTACATGTCTTCGGCGTCTTCCTTGGTGATGCCCGGCGTGGCGAAGCGCGAAGCGGCACTCATGAAGTCGAAGCTGGTGGGCGAGGACAACTGCACCACGTGGTAGCCGGCCTTGTAGTAGAGGCGCTTGAGGTACTCGTTGAGGGTGCTGTCGTAGCGTGCACCGGTGCCGGCGATCAGAAAAATCAGCGGCGCGGGCTTGTCCTGGGTGGCCATGCGGTAGGTGAGGCTTTTTACCGGCCAGAAGTTGTCCGGCAGGATGAACTCGCGTTCCGGGCGCAGGGTCAGGCTGTGGTCCGCCTGATTGATGTCTTCGATCAGTGGCAGCTCCGGACGCAGGTCCGGCGGCGTGGTGGCGATGGTCGCCTCGAACGGGTTGGTCAAGGGGTAGCCATAGCTGGCGGCGTCAATATCTGCCGCCAGCGCGGACGCACTCAGGATAAGGCCGCCGAGGAGGGCAGCGAAGCGCAAGGAACGGAGCATGACTAGATCCCTTAGAGGAAGGTGCCGAATGAGGTTCGCAGCCTATGACCACCGAAGCGGAGCCAAGTGCCATGACGGGCACAAAACAGGCACGGACGGGGCGCGATAGTAGCGGGACGATACACGGTCATGCGCAGTAGCGGCTAGTTATCTGGTATTTACCGTATTTCGCCTGCGAACCTCACTGTGAGGGGGCGCCAATTGCGCGAAATCATTAGCTGGCGTTCTGATGTCGTTTCTCGTTGCTTCGACGTCGCAGGCAGAGCAGGTTCCAGAACGGCACAGGTTGATGATCGATCCTGTCAGTACTCCACTGGCATTCAGACCGGTTTGAGGGCGAGCGTGATGGGGGCGCTGAGCATCATAACTATACGTTGACGCCGCCCGGCATCCGTCGGGCGCAGCACTTTCGGGGAAGTAACGATGAAGATGCGACGACTCTTGGGCGCAGGTGCCGCACTGGTACTGGCCATCAGTTCCACCTTGGCCAGCGCCGAAACCAAAACCCTGAGCATCGGTTACGTTGACGGCTGGTCCGACAGCGTCGCGACCACCCACGTGGCCGCCGAAGTGATCAAGCAGAAACTCGGTTATGACGTGAAGCTGCAAGCGGTCGCGACCGGGATCATGTGGCAAGGCGTGGCCACCGGCAAACTCGACGCGATGCTCTCGGCCTGGCTGCCGGTGACGCACGGCGACTATTGGACCAAGAACAAGGACAACGTGGTCGATTACGGCCCCAACTTCAAGGACGCCAAGATCGGCCTGATCGTGCCGGAGTACGTCAAGGCCAAGTCGCTCGAGGATCTCAAGACCGACGACTCGTTCAAGAAGCGCATCGTCGGCATCGACGCCGGTTCAGGCGTGATGCTCAAGACCGAACAGGCGATCAAGGATTACGACCTGACCGGTTATCAACTCAAGGCCAGTTCCGGCGCCGGCATGATCGCCGAGCTGACCCGTGCCGAGAAGAAAAACGAATCCATCGCCGTCACCGGTTGGGTGCCGCACTGGATGTTCGCCAAGTGGAAACTGCGTTTCCTGGAAGACCCGAAAGGCGTCTACGGCGCGGCTGAGACTGTAAACAGCATCGGCAGCAAGGAACTGGGGACCAAGGCGCCAGAAGTGGTGGAGTTCCTGAAGAAGTTCCAGTGGGCTTCGAAGGACGAGATCGGCGAAGTCATGCTGGCGATCCAGGAAGGCGCCAAGCCTGACGCTGCTGCCAAGGATTGGGTCGCCAAGCACCCGGACCGCGTGAAGGAGTGGACCGGCAAGTAATCGGCCTGGTTTGACTGTTCCGAAAACCGCATGACGTTGTGTCATGCGGTTTTTTTGTGCGTGCAATTCCTGGCTCCAACGCAGATCCCCCTTGTGGGAGCGAGCCTGCTCGCGAAAGCGGTGTGCCAGCCAATTACAGGGTTAACTGACAGATCGCCTTCGCGAGCAGGCTCGCTCCCACAAAGGGAACTGAGAAAATGTGCGGAAAACCGGCAGAGCCGTCATGTCGTTCTAATACTAAGGTCGTCTGGAACCTGGCCTTGAGCCGCATAGAGTAGGGCTGTTCCAATTAAATCTGTGCTGCGAGGATAAAAACAATGAACGACAGCATTTACCTCTCGATTCAAAACAGCCCGCGCTTCAAGGAGCTGGTGAGAAAAAGGGAAAAGTTCGCCTGGATTCTCTCGGCGATCATGCTTGGGCTGTATTCCGGCTTCATTCTTCTGATCGCCTACGGGCCACACATTCTCGGGGCAAAGATCACGCCTGAGTCCACCATCACCTGGGGCATTCCCATCGGGGTCGGCCTGATTCTCTCGGCCTTCGTCCTGACCGGTATCTACGTGCGACGCGCCAACGGCGAGTTCGACGACCTGAACAATGCGATTCTCAAGGAGGCTCAGCAATGATCCGGCGTCTACTGGCTCTATTGAGCGTCGCAGCGTTCGCACCGGGCGCCTGGGCGGCTGATGCCGTGGCGGGGGCCGTGCAGAAACAACCCCTCAACGTCGCCGCTATCCTGATGTTCGTGGCCTTCGTCGGCGCGACGCTGTACATCACCTACTGGGCGTCCAAGAAAAACAATTCGGCGGCCGACTACTATGCGGCCGGCGGCAAGATCACCGGCTTCCAGAACGGCCTGGCAATCGCGGGCGACTACATGTCGGCGGCGTCCTTCCTGGGCATTTCCGCGCTGGTGTTCACCTCCGGCTACGATGGCCTGATCTACTCCATCGGCTTCCTGGTGGGCTGGCCGATCATTCTGTTCCTGATCGCCGAACGCCTGCGCAACCTGGGTAAATACACCTTTGCCGACGTGGCGTCCTATCGCCTCGGGCAAACCCAGATCCGCAGTCTGTCCGCCTGCGGCTCGCTGGTGGTGGTGGCGTTCTATCTGATCGCGCAAATGGTCGGTGCCGGCAAGCTGATCCAGCTGCTGTTCGGCCTGGACTACCACGTTGCGGTGATCCTGGTGGGTATCCTGATGTGCCTCTACGTGTTGTTCGGCGGCATGCTGGCCACCACCTGGGTGCAGATCATCAAGGCAGTGCTGTTGCTGTCGGGTGCTTCGTTCATGGCCTTGATGGTCATGAAGCACGTCAACTTCGACTTCAACATGCTGTTTGCCGAAGCGGTCAAGGTTCACCCTAAAGGTGAGGCAATCATGAGCCCTGGCGGCCTGGTGAAGGATCCGATCTCGGCCTTCTCCCTCGGCCTGGCGCTGATGTTCGGCACCGCTGGCCTGCCGCACATCCTGATGCGCTTCTTCACCGTGAGCGACGCCAAGGAAGCGCGCAAGAGCGTGCTGTATGCCACTGGCTTCATCGGCTACTTCTACATCCTGACCTTCATCATCGGCTTCGGCGCGATCCTGCTGGTCAGCACCAACCCGGCCTTCAAGGACGCGGCAGGTGCCTTGCTGGGCGGTAACAACATGGCGGCGGTGCACCTGTCCAACGCAGTTGGCGGCAGCATCTTCCTGGGCTTCATCTCGGCGGTGGCGTTCGCGACCATCCTGGCGGTAGTAGCAGGCTTGACCCTGGCCGGTGCCTCGGCGGTGTCCCACGACCTGTATGCCAGCGTGATCAAGAAAGGCAAGGCCAACGAGAAGGATGAGATTCGGGTTTCGAAAATCACCACCATCTGTCTGGCGGTGCTGGCGATCGGCCTGGGCATCCTGTTCGAGAAGCAGAACATCGCATTCATGGTGGGCCTGGCGTTCTCCATCGCGGCGAGCTGCAACTTCCCGGTACTGCTGCTTTCGATGTACTGGAAGAAGCTGACCACCCGTGGCGCGATGATCGGTGGCTGGCTGGGCCTGGTCAGTGCCGTGGGCCTGATGGTCCTCGGCCCGACCATCTGGGTGCAGATCATGGGTCACGAGAAGGCGATCTTCCCGTACGAATACCCAGCGCTGTTCTCGATGGTCATCGCCTTTATCGGCATCTGGTTCTTCTCCATCACCGACAAGTCGGTTGAAGGTGCAAACGAGCGGGCGCTGTTCTTCCCGCAGTTCGTGCGTTCGCAGACGGGTCTGGGGGCGAGTGGGGCGGTGAATCACTGAGGCAACTGCAAGCTTCAAGTTGAAGCGTTGTGTTTGAAGAAATACCCCGGTCGAGAGGCCGGGGTATTTTTTTGCAGGCGATATTTGTGGTCGTTTGTGAGGATGTCTTCGCGAGCAGGCTCGCTCCCACAGGGGAGGGGGCATGGATTCCAGATGTGGGAGCGAGCCTGCTCGCGAAGGCGCCGGTCCAGACACTGAGTCTTTGGAGATATAAACAAAACAGCCCCTGCTCTTTATAAGAAGCAGGGGCTGTTTCAGTGCCGCTTGGGACCTAGCGCAAGGCAGGCCTTACTTGCGGTCTTCCAGCTGGGTAATGTCACGCGACTCGTAGCCGGTGTACAACTGGCGCGGGCGGCCGATCTTGTACGGGCTGGAGAGCATTTCCTTCCAGTGGGAGATCCAGCCGACGGTCCGCGCCAGGGCGAAGATCACGGTGAACATGCTGGTTGGAATGCCGATCGCCTTGAGGATGATCCCCGAGTAGAAGTCGACGTTCGGGTACAGCGAGCGCTCGATGAAGTACGGGTCGGTCAGGGCGATCTCTTCCAGGCGCATGGCCAGTTCGAGTTGCGGATCGTTCTTGATCCCCAGTTCCTTGAGCACTTCGTCGCAGGTCTGCTTCATCACCGTGGCGCGTGGGTCGCGGTTCTTGTAGACCCGGTGACCGAAGCCCATCAGCTTGAACGGATCGTTCTTGTCCTTGGCCTTGGCGATGAACTTGTCGATGTTCGAGACATCGCCGATTTCATCGAGCATGGTCAGTACCGCTTCGTTGGCACCGCCGTGGGCAGGGCCCCAGAGCGCGGCGATACCGGCGGCGATACAGGCGAACGGGTTGGCGCCCGACGAGCCGGCCAGGCGCACGGTGGACGTGGAGGCGTTCTGCTCGTGGTCGGCATGGAGGATGAAGATCCGGTCCATGGCCTTGGCGAGCACCGGGCTGATCGGTTTGATCTCGCACGGGGTGTTGAACATCATATGCAGGAAGTTCTCTGCATAGGTCAGGTCGTTGCGCGGGTACATCATGGGCTGGCCCATGGAGTACTTGTAGACCATGGCTGCCAGGGTCGGCATCTTCGCCACCAGGCGAATCGCGGAAATCTCGCGATGCTGGGGGTTATTGATGTCCAGGGAGTCGTGGTAGAAGGCCGAAAGGGCGCCGACAACGCCGCACATGACGGCCATCGGGTGGGCATCGCGACGGAAACCGTTGAAGAAGGTCTTCAACTGCTCGTGAACCATGGTGTGGTTCTTCACCGTGCTGACGAACTGGGCCTTTTGCTCTGCGGTTGGCAGCTCGCCGTTGAGCAGCAGGTAGCAGGTTTCCAGGTAGTCCGATTTCTCAGCCAGTTGCTCGATCGGGTAGCCGCGGTGCAGCAGGATGCCGTTGTCGCCGTCGATGTAGGTGATTTTCGACTCGCACGAGGCGGTCGACATGAAACCTGGGTCAAAGGTGAAACGGCCCGTGGCCGTCAGGCCCCGTACGTCGATTACATCGGGACCAACGGTGCCGGTTAAAATGGGCAGCTCGACGGGGGCTGCGCCCTCGATGATCAACTGCGCTTTTTTGTCAGCCATGTGGCCTCCTATTAATGCTTGGAATCATCAGACAGACCCCCCACGCAGGGCCCGCACCACTATAGTGAGATAAATCCGAATGTCAATTTGCCTAAAGTCTTGCTCCAGAAGGCTTTAACCGGACTTTTTCCGCGAAATTGCCTGCCGTTTACGCCTTTTGCGCCATATGTGCAATGCGCTATTAGGGGAAGGTGAACGCGTTGTCATTAGTAGCCTAACTGTCTATACTCGGCCACCGACCGCCAGGGGCTTTTGGGCCTGCTTTCTTGGGGGTCGTCACTCCCTGGGTGGTGAGTACCTGACCAGTGCGCGCCCCAACAACTTTGCCCTGATTGTTAGGGGCTCTTCAGTGTGAAAAAAAAGCCGTGAAAAGCCAACGACCTGTAAACCTAGACCTAAGGACCATCAAACTCCCAGTCACTGCTTACACGTCCATTCTTCACCGTATTTCCGGTGTCATCCTCTTCGTCAGCCTGGCCATCATGCTTTATGCATTGGACAAGTCGCTCGATTCGGAAGAAGGCTTCGGTCAGGTGAAAGCGTGTCTGACCAGTCCGCTAGCCAAGCTAGTGATTTGGGGCATCCTGTCCGCCTTGCTGTATCACTTGGTTGCCGGTGTGCGCCACTTGATCATGGACATGGGCATCGGTGAGACGCTGGAAGGCGGCAAGCTGGGCTCGAAAATCATTATCGCCGTGTCTGCGGTGCTGATCGTTCTGGCAGGAGTCTGGATATGGTAACCAACGTCACGAACCTTTCGCGTTCGGGCCTCTACGACTGGATGGCCCAGCGTGTGTCTGCGGTCGTTCTCGCGGCTTACTTCATTTTCCTGATCGGATATGTCGTGGCAAACCCTGGCATTGGCTATGCCCAATGGCATGAACTGTTCGCAAACAACTGGATGCGTATCTTCAGTCTGCTGGCACTTGTCGCACTGGGCGCCCACGCCTGGGTCGGCATGTGGACCATCGCGACCGACTACCTGACGCAAATGGCGTTCGGCAAGTCGGCGACTGCCGTACGTTTCCTCTTCCAGGCAGTATGCGGCGTTGCGATGTTCGCTTACTTCGTCTGGGGTGTGCAGATTCTCTGGGGTATCTGATTCATGGCTAACATTCCAACGATTTCTTTCGACGCCATCATCATTGGTGGTGGCGGTGCCGGCATGCGCGCGGCGCTGCAACTGGCACAGGGCGGTCACAAGACTGCCGTGATCACCAAGGTTTTCCCGACGCGCTCGCACACCGTTTCCGCCCAGGGTGGCATCACCTGCGCCATCGCTTCGGCCGACCCGAACGATGACTGGCGCTGGCACATGTACGATACCGTCAAGGGTTCCGACTACATCGGTGACCAGGACGCTATCGAATACATGTGTCAGGAAGGCCCGGCCGCGGTGTTCGAGCTGGACCACATGGGCATGCCGTTCTCCCGTACCGAGCAAGGTCGTATCTACCAGCGTCCGTTCGGCGGGCAGTCCAAGGACTACGGCAAGGGCGGCCAGGCTGCGCGTACTTGCGCGGCGTCCGACCGTACCGGTCACGCACTGCTGCACACCCTGTACCAGGGCAACCTGAAGGCCGGTACCACGTTCCTGAACGAGTACTACGCGGTCGACCTGGTGAAGAACCAGGACGGCGCCTTCGTCGGTGTGATCGCGATCTGCATCGAAACCGGCGAAACCACCTACATCCGCGCCAAGGCCACCGTACTGGCGACCGGCGGTGCAGGCCGTATCTACGCATCCACCACCAATGCCCTGATCAACACCGGTGACGGCGTCGGCATGGCCCTGCGTGCTGGCGTGCCGGTACAAGACATCGAAATGTGGCAGTTCCACCCGACCGGCATCGCCGGCGCCGGTGTACTGGTGACCGAAGGTTGCCGTGGTGAAGGTGGTTACCTGATCAACAAGCACGGCGAGCGTTTCATGGAACGTTATGCGCCGAACGCCAAGGACCTTGCCGGTCGTGACGTCGTGGCTCGTTCGATGGTTAAAGAGATCATCGCCGGCAACGGCTGTGGCCCGAACGGCGACCACGTGATGCTCAAGCTCGATCACCTGGGCGAGGAAGTGCTGCACAGCCGCCTGCCAGGGATCTGCGAACTGTCCAAGACCTTCGCTCACGTCGATCCGGTCGTCGCGCCGGTTCCAGTGGTTCCAACCTGCCACTATATGATGGGCGGCGTTGCCACCAACATCCACGGCCAGGCGATCACCCAGAACGGCGAAGGCGTGGACGAAATCATCCCTGGCCTGTTCGCAGTGGGTGAAGTGGCTTGCGTATCGGTCCACGGTGCCAACCGCCTGGGCGGCAACTCGCTGCTCGACCTGGTGGTCTTCGGTCGTGCTGCCGGCCTGCACCTGGAGAAGGCGCTGTCCGACGGTATCGAGTATGACGATGCCACCGACGCCAACATCGAAGCCGCCCTGGCGCGTCTGTCCGCTCTGAACGAGCGTACCGAAGGCGAAGACGTGGCAACCCTGCGTCGCGAGTTGCAAAACTGCATGCAGAACTACTTCGGCGTGTTCCGTACCGGCGAATACATGCAGAAGGGTATCGCCCAGCTGGCGCAATTGCGTGAACGAATCGCCAACGTGAAGATCAACGATAAGTCGCAGGCGTTCAACACTGCCCGTATCGAAGCGCTGGAATTGCAGAACCTGCTGGAAGTGGCCGAAGCCACCGCCATCGCCGCAGAAGTGCGTAAAGAGTCCCGTGGCGCCCACGCCCGCGAAGACTTCGAAGACCGTGACGACGAAAACTGGCTGTGCCACACCTTGTACTTCCCGGGTGAAAAACGCGTCGCCAAGCGTGCCGTGAACTTCTCGCCGAAGACTGTTCCGACTTTCGAACCAAAAGTCCGGACTTATTAAGGGTGACCGCTATGTTGCAAGTCAGTGTTTATCGCTACAACCCTGATCAGGACGCTGCGCCGTTCATGCAGGACTTCCAGGTCGACACCGGTGGTAAAGACCTGATGGTGCTGGACGTGCTGGCCCTGATCAAAGAGCAGGACGAGGGTTTCTCCTATCGTCGCTCTTGCCGCGAGGGCGTTTGCGGCTCCGACGGCATGAACATCAACGGCAAGAACGGCCTGGCCTGCATCACGCCGTTGTCGGCCGTGGTCAAGGGCAACAAGCTGGTGGTGCGTCCGTTGCCAGGTTTGCCGGTTATCCGTGACCTGGTCGTCGATATGAGCATCTTCTACAAGCAATACGAGAAGGTGAAGCCATTCCTGCAGAACGACACGCCGGCTCCGGCCATCGAACGTCTGCAGTCTCCGGAAGAGCGTGAGAAGCTCGACGGTCTGTACGAGTGCATCCTGTGCGCTTGCTGCTCGACCTCATGCCCATCGTTCTGGTGGAACCCGGACAAGTTCCTGGGCCCGGCCGCCCTGCTGCAAGCGTACCGCTTCCTGGCAGACAGCCGTGACACCAAGACGTCCGAGCGTCTGGCTGCACTGGATGACCCGTTCAGCGTATTCCGCTGCCGCGGGATCATGAACTGCGTCAACGTCTGTCCGAAAGGCCTGAACCCGACTAAGGCCATCGGTCACGTACGTAACATGCTGCTGCAAAACGGCGTGTGATTCAGCTGCTGTACCCGTAGAACCGCTGTACCCGTAAAGGCCAGGGCGCGGGCTTCAACCCGCGTCATGGCTATAACCAGAACAGCCGCTTACAAAGCGGCGGTTCTTATTTTGAAGAAATGAGACAAGCAGGGGCATCCGGGCTGGTACCCGGACTATCAGCGTGATCCTAAGTGGCTTGTTTTAGTCGCTGCACTCGGACTTCTGCAAGTTTGCTCGGTGTTTTCGCCGGTGGTGTTCCCCTAATCGAGGGTGACCAAGCATGCAAGAAAGCGTGATGCAGCGCATGTGGAACAGTGCCCACCTCTCCGGTGGTAACGCTGCCTATGTGGAAGAGCTCTACGAGCTCTACCTGCACGACCCTAACGCTGTGCCAGAAGAATGGCGCACCTACTTTCAGAAGTTGCCCGCTGACGGTAACTCTGCCACCGATGTTTCGCACTCGACGATTCGCGATCATTTCGTGCTGCTGGCAAAGAACCAGCGCCGCGCTCAACCGGTGTCTGCCGGCAGCGTGAGCTCCGAGCACGAGAAGAAGCAAGTTGAAGTGCTGCGACTGATCCAGGCCTACCGGATGCGTGGCCACCAGGCAGCCCAGCTTGACCCGCTGGGGCTGTGGCAGCGTCCTGCACCTGCAGACCTGTCGATCACTCACTACGGCTTGACCAATGCCGACCTTGATACGACCTTCCGTGCCGGCGACCTGTTCATCGGCAAAGAGGAAGCGAGCCTACGCGAAATTCACGAAGCGTTGCAGCAGACATATTGCCGCACCATCGGCGCTGAATTTACGCACATCACCGATTCCGAGCAGCGCCAGTGGTTCCAGCAGCGTCTGGAAAGCGTTCGTGGCCGTCCGACGTACTCCGCCGACATCAAGAGCCACTTGCTCGAGCGCGTCACCGCCGGTGAAGGCCTGGAAAAATACCTGGGTACCAAATACCCGGGCACCAAGCGTTTCGGCCTGGAAGGCGGCGAAAGCCTGATTCCGATGCTCGACGAACTGATCCAGCGTTCCGGTTCCTACGGCACCAAGGAAGTCGTCATCGGCATGGCCCACCGTGGCCGCCTGAACGTTCTGGTCAACACCTTCGGCAAGAACCCGCGCGAGCTGTTCGACGAGTTCGAAGGCAAGAAGAAGGTCGAGCTGGGCTCCGGTGACGTGAAATACCACCAGGGCTTCTCGTCCAACGTGATGACCACCGGTGGCGAAGTCCACCTGGCCATGGCTTTCAACCCGTCCCACCTGGAAATCGTTTCCCCGGTGGTCGAGGGTTCGGTCCGTGCCCGCCAGGATCGTCGCAACGATCCGACCGGCGAGAAGGTGCTGCCGATCTCCATCCACGGTGACGCGGCATTCGCCGGTCAGGGCGTGGTCATGGAAACCTTCCAGATGTCGCAGACCCGCGGTTTCAAGACCGGCGGCACCGTGCACATCGTGATCAACAACCAGGTCGGTTTCACCATCAGCAACCCGCTGGACTCGCGTTCCACCGAGTACGCAACCGACGTCGCGAAAATGATCCAGGCGCCGATTCTCCATGTGAATGGCGATGACCCGGAAGCCGTGCTGTTCGTGACCCAGTTGGCCATCGACTACCGCATGCAATACAAGCGCGACGTGGTGATCGACCTGGTCTGCTACCGTCGTCGCGGCCACAACGAGGCCGACGAGCCAAGCGGCACCCAGCCGCTGATGTACCAGCAGATCGCCAAGCAGCGCACCACCCGTGAGCTGTATGCCGAGCGCCTGACCCAGAGCGGCGTGCTGGATGCCGGCCGCGTCCAGGAAAAAGTCGATGAATATCGCAACGCCCTGGACAACGGCCTGCACGTTGTAAAAAGCCTGGTCAAGGAGCCGAACAAAGAGCTGTTCGTGGACTGGCGTCCGTATCTGGGCCACGCCTGGACCGCTCGTCACGACACGCGTTTCGACCTCAAGACCCTGCAGGAATTGTCCGCCAAGCTGCTGGACATCCCGGAAGGCTTCGTGGTCCAGCGCCAGGTTGCGAAAATCTACGAAGACCGGCAGAAGATGCAAGCCGGTGGCCTGCCGATCAACTGGGGTTACGCCGAAACCATGGCGTACGCGACCCTGGCGTTCGAAGGTCACCCGATTCGCATCACCGGCCAGGATGTAGGCCGCGGCACTTTCTCGCACCGCCACGCGGCGCTGCACAACCAGAAAGACGCCAGCACCTATATCCCGTTGCAACACCTGTACAAGGGCCAGCCACGTTTCGACCTGTACGATTCGCTGCTGTCCGAGGAAGCCGTCCTGGCGTTCGAATATGGCTATTCCACCACCGAGCCAAATGCCCTGGTGATCTGGGAAGCGCAGTTCGGCGACTTCGCCAACGGTGCCCAGGTGGTTGTCGACCAGTTCATCACCAGCGGCGAGCACAAGTGGGGCCGTCTCTGCGGTCTGACCATGCTGTTGCCACACGGTTATGAAGGGCAGGGGCCGGAGCACTCGTCGGCACGTCTGGAACGCTACCTGCAGCTGTGCGCCGAGCACAACGTCCAGGTTTGCGTACCGACGACTCCAGCGCAGATCTACCACCTGCTGCGTCGCCAGGTCATCCGTCCGCTGCGCAAGCCGCTGATCGTGCTGACACCGAAGTCCCTGCTGCGTCACAAGCTGGCGATTTCCACGCTCGAGGACCTGGCCGAAGGCTCGTTCCAGACGGTCATTTCGGAAATCGACACCCTGGACGCGGCGAAAGTGACTCGCCTGGTCCTGTGCAGCGGCAAGGTCTACTACGACCTGCTGGAAAAACGTCGTGCCGAAGGCCGCGAAGACATCGCCATCGTGCGTATCGAGCAGCTTTACCCGTTCCCGGAAGAAGACCTGATGGAGGCCATCGCGCCTTACACCAACCTCACCCATGTGGTGTGGTGCCAGGAAGAACCGATGAACCAAGGCGCGTGGTACAGCAGCCAGCATCACCTGCGTCGCAGCATCGGCAACCATAACAAGGCCCTGGGCCTGGAATATGCCGGCCGTGATGCTTCCGCTGCACCTGCGTGTGGTTATGCGTCGATGCACGCCGAGCAGCAGGAAAAACTGCTGCAAGATGCCTTCACTGTTTAACGCCTTCGCGCTGACTGAAACCGAATTTTAAGGACCCACAGATAATGGCTATCGAAATCAAAGCCCCGTCATTCCCGGAATCGGTTGCCGATGGCACCGTTGCCACCTGGCACAAGAAACCAGGCGAGGCCGTCAAGCGTGACGACCTGATCGTCGACATCGAGACCGACAAGGTCGTGCTGGAAGTATTGGCCGAAGCTGACGGCGTGCTGGGCGCAATCGTTGCCGAAGAGGGCGCTACCGTTCTGTCGAACCAGGTCCTGGGCTCGATCGAAGAGGGCGGCGCTGCTGCCGCCGCTCCAGCCGCCGCTGCTGCACCGGCTGCCGCTCAGGCCGCTGCGCCTGCTGCTTCGGGCGAAGACGATCCAGTCGCCGCTCCGGCTGCTCGCAAGCTGGCTGAAGAGAACGGCATCAACATCGCCTCCGTTGCCGGCACCGGCAAGGGCGGTCGTGTGACCAAGGAAGACGTGGTGGCTGCTGTTGCCGCCAAGAAAGCCGCGCCAGCCGCCGCACCGGCCAAGCCAGCCGCGCCTGCCGCTTCCGCGCCAGTGTTCGCTGCCGGTGACCGCGTTGAAAAACGCGTTCCGATGACCCGCCTGCGTGCCAAGGTTGCCGAGCGTCTGGTTGAAGCCCAGTCGAACATGGCGATGCTGACCACCTTCAACGAAGTCGACATGACCGAAGTCATGGCGCTGCGTTCGAAGTACAAGGATCTGTTCGAGAAGTCCCACAACGGCGTACGCCTGGGCTTCATGTCGTTCTTCGTCAAGGCTGCCACCGAGGCGCTGAAACGCTTCCCTGCCGTCAACGCCTCGATCGACGGTTCCGACATCGTCTACCACGGCTACGCCGACATCGGTGTCGCGGTCTCCAGCGACCGTGGCCTGGTGGTTCCGGTACTGCGCAACGCCGAACTGATGAGCCTGGCCGAAATCGAAGGCGGCATCGCCACCTTCGGCAAGAAAGCCCGTGACGGCAAGCTGTCCATCGAAGAGATGACCGGCGGTACGTTCACCATCACCAACGGTGGTACATTCGGTTCGATGATGTCGACCCCGATCGTCAACCCGCCGCAAGCGGCTATCCTGGGCATGCACAACATCCTGCAGCGTCCGATGGCGATCAACGGTCAGGTCGTGATTCGTCCGATGATGTACCTGGCTCTGTCCTACGATCACCGCCTGATCGACGGCAAAGAAGCCGTGACGTTCCTGGTCACCATCAAGAACCTGCTTGAAGATCCGGCTCGTCTGCTGCTGGATATCTGATTTTCGCCGCGAGGGCCGGTCTGTCGACCGGCCTCTTGCTGAAACAACCGGTTTCGTCCCTCGACGGTCACCCCAAGTGATCGTCCGGTTTGATTCGAAAAGGAATGACTCATGACTCAGAAATTCGACGTGGTAGTGATTGGTGCGGGCCCTGGCGGCTACGTAGCGGCCATCAAGGCTGCGCAACTGGGCCTCTCCACTGCCTGCATCGAGAAATACACCGACAAGGAAGGCAAACAGGCCTTGGGCGGTACTTGCCTGAACGTCGGTTGCATTCCGTCCAAGGCGCTGCTGGACAGCTCCTGGAAATACAAGGAAGCGAAAGAAAGCTTCAACGTTCACGGTATCTCTACCGGTGAAGTGAAGATGGACGTCGCCGCGATGGTTGGCCGCAAGGCTGGCATCGTCAAGAACCTGACCAGCGGTGTCGCCACCCTGTTCAAGGCCAACGGCGTGACCTCCATCGAAGGCCACGGCAAGCTGCTGCTGGGCAAGAAAGTCGAAGTGACCAAGCCAGACGGCTCGGTTGAAGTGATCGAAGCCGAAAACGTCATCCTGGCACCCGGCTCGCGTCCAATCGACATTCCACCGGCTCCGGTCGACCAGAATGTGATCGTCGACTCCACCGGCGCCCTGGAATTCCAGACCGTGCCAAAGCGCCTGGGTGTGATCGGCGCTGGCGTGATCGGCCTCGAACTGGGTTCGGTATGGTCGCGCCTGGGCGCTGAAGTGACCGTGCTCGAAGCCCTCGACACCTTCCTGATGGCCGCTGACACCGCGGTATCCAAGGAAGCGCTGAAAACCCTGACCAAACAGGGCCTGGACATCAAGCTGGGCGCTCGCGTGACCGGTTCGAAGGTCAACGGCGAAGAAGTCGTGGTGACCTACACCGACGCCAAGGGCGAACAGACCATCACCTTCGACAAACTGATCGTTGCGGTCGGCCGTCGTCCGGTGACCACCGACCTGCTGGCTGCCGACAGCGGCGTGGAAATCGACGAGCGCGGCTTCATCGCGGTCGATGACCATTGCGCTACCGCCGTACCGGGCGTGTTCGCCATCGGTGACGTGGTTCGCGGCATGATGCTGGCCCACAAGGCATCCGAAGAAGGCATCATGGTTGTCGAGCGCATCAAGGGCCACAAAGCCCAGATGAACTACGACCTGATCCCATCGGTTATCTACACCCACCCGGAAATCGCATGGGTTGGCAAGACCGAGCAGGCCTTGAAAGCCGAAGGCGTTGAAGTTAACGTCGGCACCTTCCCGTTCGCCGCCAGTGGCCGTGCCATGGCAGCCAACGATACCGGTGGTTTCGTGAAAGTCATCGCCGACGCCAAGACGGATCGCGTATTGGGCGTTCACGTCATTGGCCCAAGCGCTGCCGAGCTGGTACAGCAAGGCGCGATCGGTATGGAATTCGGCACCAGCGCTGAGGATCTGGGCATGATGGTCTTCTCCCATCCGACCCTGTCCGAAGCCTTGCACGAAGCGGCCCTGGCCGTAAATGGCGGCGCCATCCACGTGGCCAACCGCAAGAAGCGTTAATAGACAATAAGAAACCACGGCGGTATGGCCCGTCGTGAGCCTTGCGAGCAAGACTCACCGCGGAATATCCGCTGGACGCAGCCTTGCGTAGCGACACCGGTTCACCGGAACGCTACGCAAGCAGCAGTCACAGGTGGTGCGGCACCACAACGGTGCAGCACCGAATGCGCAGTACCTAACGAAGACGGTAATAAGCATGAATCTTCACGAGTATCAGGGTAAGCAGCTGTTCGCTGAGTACGGCCTGCCAGTATCCACCGGCTACGCGGTAGACACCCCGGAAGCGGCAGCAGAAGCTTGCGACAAAATCGGCGGCAGCGAATGGGTTGTCAAAGCCCAGGTTCACGCCGGTGGTCGCGGTAAAGCGGGCGGCGTCAAGCTGGTTCGCAGCAAAGAAGACGCCAAAGCCTTCGCACAGCAGTGGCTGGGCAAGCGTCTGGTGACTTACCAGACTGACGCCAACGGCCAGCCAGTCACCAAGATCCTGGTTGAATCGTGCACTGATATCGCTAAAGAGCTGTACCTGGGCGCTGTCGTTGACCGTTCGAGCCGCCGCATCGTGTTCATGGCTTCCACCGAAGGTGGCGTGGACATCGAGAAAATCGCTCACGATACCCCTGAGAAAATCCTCAAGGCCACCATCGATCCACTGGTTGGCGCACAGCCATTCCAGGGTCGCGAGCTGGCATTCCAGCTGGGTCTGGAAGGCAAGCAGGTCACTCAGTTCGCCAAGATCTTCGTAGGCCTGGCCAAGCTGTTCCAGGACCACGACCTGGCCCTGCTGGAAGTGAACCCGCTGGTGATCAAGGCCGACGGCGACCTGCACTGCCTCGATGCCAAGATCAACATCGACGCCAACGCCATGTACCGTCAGCCTAAGCTGAAGACTTTCCACGATCCGTCGCAAGACGATCCGCGCGAAGCGCACGCTGCCAAGTTCGAACTGAACTACGTAGCCCTGGAAGGCAACATCGGCTGCATGGTCAACGGTGCCGGCCTGGCCATGGGTACCATGGACATCGTCAACCTGCATGGCGGCAAGCCAGCCAACTTCCTCGACGTGGGCGGCGGTGCTACCAAGGAACGTGTTACCGAAGCGTTCAAGATCATCCTGTCCGACACCAACGTCGCTGCAGTACTGGTCAACATCTTCGGCGGCATCGTTCGCTGCGACATGATTGCCGAAGGCATCATCGGCGCCGTGAAAGAAGTCGGCGTGAAAATCCCGGTTGTTGTTCGCCTTGAAGGCAACAACGCTGAGCTGGGCGCTAAAGTACTGGCAGAAAGCGGTTTGAACATCATCGCTGCTACCAGCCTGACCGACGCTGCTCAACAAGTCGTTAAAGCTGCGGAGGGCAAATAATGAGCGTCCTGATCAACAAAGACACCAAGGTTATCTGCCAGGGCATTACCGGTTCGCAAGGTAGTTTCCACACCCAGCAAGCCCTGGAATACGGCACCAAGATGGTTGGCGGCGTAACTCCGGGCAAAGGCGGCACCGAGCACCTGGGCCTGCCCGTGTTCAACACCGTGAAAGACGCTGTAGCCGCCACTGGCGCCACCGCCAGCGTGATCTACGTTCCAGCACCTTTCTGCAAGGACTCCATCCTTGAAGCAGCGTTCGGTGGCATCAAGCTGATCGTCTGCATCACCGAAGGCATCCCGACCATCGACATGCTGGAAGCCAAGGTCAAGTGCGACGAGCTGGGTATCACCCTGATCGGCCCTAACTGCCCAGGCGTGATCACTCCAGGCGAATGCAAGATCGGCATCATGCCAGGTCACATTCACTTGCCAGGCAAGGTCGGTATCGTGTCCCGTTCCGGCACCCTGACCTACGAAGCCGTCAAGCAGACCACTGACGCCGGTTTCGGTCAGTCGACTTGCGTCGGCATCGGCGGTGACCCGATCCCAGGCTCGAACTTCATCGACATCCTGAAGCTGTTCCAGGAAGACCCAAAGACCGAAGCGATCGTCATGATCGGTGAGATCGGCGGTTCGGCTGAAGAAGAAGCGGCTGCCTACATCAAGGCCAACGTGACCAAGCCGGTTGTTTCCTACATTGCTGGTGTGACTGCTCCTCCGGGCAAGCGCATGGGCCATGCTGGCGCAATCATCTCTGGCGGCAAAGGCACTGCAGACGAGAAGTTCGCTGCGCTGCAAGACGCAGGCGTAAAAACCGTGCGTTCGCTGGCAGACATCGGCAAGGCCCTGGCCGAGCTGACTGGCTGGGAAATGAAGAAGTAAGCTTCGGCTGACCTTTTCGTTCCAGCAACAAAGGCCACCTCCGGGTGGCCTTTGTCGTTTCTGGCCTTGGGAACTGCTGACCTGCCTTTGTGGCGAGGGAGCTTGCTCCCGCTCGGCTGCGAAGCAGTCGTAAACCAGGCTGCGCCGTTTTACCTGAATAGATCCGGTTTGCCTGTATTGGGGCTGCTGCGCAGCCCAGCGGGAGCAAGCTCCCTCGCCACAAAGGCCTGAGCGCATTGCATTGTGGGAGCGAGCTTGCTCGCGATGACGGAATTACAGTCGTCAACCATTTAGATGCAAAAACGCGACACGGGAGCGTCGTGCATCGGATAGTTTGCCCCTTTACAGTGCGTTTTATCGCCAAATTCGTTAGGCTAGCAGCCATTTTTGCGATCGCTGCCCAAAAGGAAGCGCCGCGCTAAACGGGTCGGTCCCATACGGATCGGCAGCATTTCCCTCTACCCTCGGGGAAATCCCTCTCTAAATTCCGATTCAGTAGTGTGGTTTCCTTAATGAAAGTGTTGAAAGGCCAGGACATCCTGGCGCTTGGTTTCATGACATTTGCCCTGTTCGTCGGGGCTGGCAACATCATCTTCCCGCCTATCGTCGGTTTGCAGTCCGGGCCCCATGTCTGGATGGCGGCGCTGGGCTTCTTGATCACCGCGGTCGGGCTGCCGGTCATCACGGTCGTTGCGTTGGCCAAGGTCGGTGGCGCGATGGATGCCCTGAGCAGCCCCATCGGTAAAATCGCCGGTGGGTTGCTGGCGGCGGTGTGCTACCTGGCAGTCGGCCCGCTGTTCGCCACGCCACGTACCGCCACCGTTTCGTTCGAAGTCGGCTTGGCGCCTCTGACTGGCGAAAGCCCGCTGGCGCTGTTCCTCTACAGCGCGGTGTATTTCCTGCTGGTGTTTTTCATCTCGCTCTACCCGGGCCGCCTGCTGGACACCGTCGGACGCTTCCTTGCTCCCCTGAAGATCATCGCCCTGGCCGTGCTCGGCATCGCTGCGTTTGCCTTGCCGGCCGGCGATATCGGCGTGGCCACGCCCGAATATGTGGCGGCGTCGTTTTCCCAAGGCTTCATCAATGGCTACCTGACCATGGATACCCTGGGCGCCTTAGTGTTCGGCATTGTCATCGTCAATGCGATCCGCTCCCGGGGCGTCGAGTCGCCGGCCCTGATCACCCGCTACGCGATCATCGCCGGGTTGATTGCCGGGGTGGGCCTGGCGCTGGTCTACGTCAGCCTGTTCCGCCTGGGTTCGGGCAGCCATGAAGTGGCCGCGGGCGCAACCAACGGCGCCGCCGTGCTGCACGCCTATGTGCAACACACCTTCGGCAGCCTGGGCAGCGGTTTCCTGGCGGTGCTGATCTCCCTTGCATGCCTGGTGACCGCGGTCGGCTTGACCTGCGCCTGCGCCGAGTACTTCAGCCGGGTGTTGCCGCTGTCCTACAAGACCTTGGTGGTGATCCTGGCGGCCTTTTCGCTGTTGGTGTCCAACCTGGGCCTGACCAAGCTGATCGCGTTCTCGATTCCTGTCCTCACCGCGATCTACCCACCGTGCATCGCCCTGGTGGCCCTGAGTTTCTGCAAGGATTTCTGGCACGAGCAGGGGCGCATCGTTGGCCCGGTGATGCTGGTGTCGTTCCTGTTTGGCTTGATCGATGCGCTCAAGGGCGCGGGGCTGGCGGACTGGATGCCGACGCAACTGGCTCACTTGCCGCTGAGCGAGCAAGGCCTGGCCTGGCTGGTGCCTTCGGTGATGACCCTGGCGGTCGCGGTGGTGTGTGATCGCCTGCTGGGCAAGCGCAGCGAAGCGTTGGCGTAAGCGACAACAGGCAGATCCACCGGCAAGAACCGAAATGCCCCGTATCAATCGATACGGGGCATTTTTTTTGAGTGTGGTGTCTTTTTTCGTGGACTAACGTCGAAGCAGTGTCTTGAAAAACCTGCACAGCACCTGGTGGCTGGTTGCTGGCGTGCGATCGCGTCGTAACAGTCAGCTATGAGGTGGCTGATAAACTGCTATCGCGAGCAAGCTCGCTCCCACAGGTCTGCATTTCAAGACAAGTCTGGCTTTAGACGTCATGTTTTTAGACACACAGGAAATCGAATGTCATTCATCCAAGCCAACCTGATCCATCTGCTTGCCGCCGCCTGGTTCATCATCTGCTGGGCGGGCTATACCCGTTATGCCACCTGGAAGGCCCGCGACACGGCCTGCCTGGCCAGTGTCATGCACCTGTACCGCGAAGACTGGATGCGCCGCATGCTGTTGCGCGAGAACCGCATCGCCGATGCCAGCGTGATCGGCAACCTGGAGCGCAACGCGTCATTCTTCGCTTCCAGCACGCTGATCATCCTGGCGGGCATCCTGACAGTGCTCGGGGCCTCGGATCGGGCGGTGTCGTTGCTGGCGGACATCCCCTTGGTGCAACAGGCTTCCCAGGGCATGGCGGAGGTCAAGTTGCTGTGCCTGGCACTGGTGTTCGTGTATGCGTTCTTCACGTTCAGCTGGTGCATGCGCCAATACAACTTCGCCGCGGTGCTGATTGGCTCGGCACCGATGATCGGCGAGCGCCATGTCTCGGAGCAAGAGCGCAAAGCCTTCGCACTAAGGGCGGCGCGGGTGATTTCCATGGCGGCCAACCAGTTCAACTTCGGCCTGCGTGCCTATTACTTCGGCATGACCATGTTGGCGTGGTTTGTCAGCCCCTGGTTATTCATGTTGATGAGTGCAGGCGTGGTGTTCGTGTTGTATCAGCGCGAGTTTCACTCCGATGTGCTGGATGTGATGGTCTATACCCCCACCGAAGCACCAGCGCCCGAGGCTGGCAAGGAAGCGGCCTGACAGGCGCCGCGTCCAAATCACAGGCAAAAGAAAACCCGCGCCAGGCGGGTTTTCTTTTACTGCTAAAACCGTATCAGTTGGTTTTAGGCGCTTCAGTAGCAGGAGCTTGTTCCTGCTGCGCGGCACTGTTCGATTCAGACTGAGCTTTGGCGGCTTCGGCGTTTTCTTTCGCCGCGTCGTTCACTTTATCCTGTGCTTTGTTCATGTCTTGCTGAGCTTGCTCAGCGTGTTGTTGGGCATCTTGAGCTTTGTCCTCGGATTTTTTATCGCAGGCAGCGAGGCCGAGGGAAGCGGCCAACATCAAGGCAATAGCAAAAGTCTTACGCATGGGGTGTTTCTCCTTATGGAAATAACTACTGGCCTTTTGAGCGCGCCCCTTCAGGTTAAGTTCCTCTTTTGCTACAGATATATAACTTTGCGCAGCAGCGGAACTTTATGGCTCGCACCCGCTGTAGAGCCTCCCACCTATGAAAGGCGTTGATAAAGTGGTTGAAGATCCCGTTTTTGAGCGTGCGACGCGCTTCCTGTCCGCGCTGCGGCATTGCCAAGTGCTAGGGGTGAAGTTGCACAGTGCCAGCCGTGATGGACTGACGGTTATCCTGCCGTTCAGCCCGCAAATCGTTGGTAATCCCCTGACGGGCATCATCCACGGCGGCGCGTTGACCTCATTGATGGACACCGCGTGCGGCATGTCGACCTTATGCGTGCTGCCGCAATTCGAAGTCTGCCCCACCCTCGACCTGCGCATCGACTACATGCACGCCGCCGAGCCCCACAAGGACGTCTACGGCTTCGCTCAATGCTATCGGGTGACCCCGGACGTGATTTTCACCCGGGGGTTCGCCTATCAGGACGATCCCGAACAACCCATCGCCCATGTGGTGGGCACGTTCATGCGCCTGGGCCAGCATGCCAGGGGAATGGGCAAGGCCAGTCCGATAACCAGCGTGGGCCAACCATGACCGATACCACCCAGGAACAACTGCGCCGCGCCTGCGAGCAGGGTGACTACGCGCTGCTGCTCGCCTCGATCCCCTATGCCCAACTCATCGGTGTCGAATGCACGCGCCAGGGCGGCGACTTGTTGTTTCGCCTGCCGGCCAACAAAGACAACATTGGAAACCCTTTGCTGCCGGCCATCCACGGCGGGGTCATCGCCGGATTCATGGAGCTGGCCGCTGCGGTGCATCTATTGATTGCCACCGGCACGCCGGGCATACCGAAAATCATCGACTTTTCCCTGGATTACCTGCGCGCCGGGCACTTTCGCGACACCTACGCCAAATGCCAGGTCTGGCGTCAGGGCCGACGGGTCGCCAACGTCGCGATCACCGCTTGGCAAGACGTCGAGGCCGAACCCATCGCCACCGCCCGGGCGCATTTCAAGATCCAGGAGCCCTCAAAACCCGATCGCCCTTGAAATCATCCGCGTCGCCCCCACCTTGAGGACATCCCGCCGCCAATCTCAGCGAGGCGGACACCACCATCCACTTGGAGTTTGATGACCATGAGCGTGGAAACTCAAAAGGAAACCCTGGGCTTCCAGACCGAGGTGAAGCAACTGCTGCACCTGATGATTCACTCGCTGTATTCGAATAAGGAAATTTTCCTTCGCGAGCTGATTTCGAACGCCTCTGACGCTGTCGACAAATTACGTTTCGAAGCCCTTTCCAAGCCTGAACTGCTGGAAGGCGGCGCCGAGCTGAAAATCCGTGTGAGCTTCGACAAGGACGCGAAAACCGTCACCCTCGAAGACAACGGCATTGGCATGAGCCGCGAAGAGGTGATCACGCACCTGGGCACCATCGCCAAGTCCGGCACCGCCGACTTCATGAAGAACCTGTCCGGCGACCAGAAGAAAGATTCCCACTTGATCGGTCAATTCGGCGTCGGCTTCTATTCGGCGTTCATCGTGGCCGACCAGGTCGAGGTGTTCAGCCGCCGTGCCGGCCTCGCTGCGAGCGAAGGCGTGCATTGGTCGTCCAAGGGCGAAGGCGAGTTTGAAGTCGCCACCGTCGACAAAGCTGATCGCGGTACCCGCATCGTGCTGCACCTCAAGTCCGGCGAAGACGAGTTCGCCGACGGTTGGCGCCTGCGCAACATCATCAAGAAATACTCCGACCATATCGCGCTGCCCATCGAGCTGCCGAAGGAAGTCACCGCCGCCGAGGGCGAAGAAAAGCCTGAAGTGGAGTGGGAAACCGTCAACCGCGCCAGTGCCCTGTGGACCCGTCCACGCACTGAGGTGAAAGACGAGGAATACCAGGAGTTCTACAAGCACATCGCCCACGACTACGAGAACCCGCTGAGCTGGAGCCATAACAAGGTCGAAGGCAAGCTGGAATACAACTCGCTGCTGTACGTGCCGGCTCGCGCACCGTTCGACCTGTACCAGCGCGAAGCGCCACGGGGCTTGAAGCTGTACGTGCAGCGTGTGTTCGTGATGGACCAGGCCGAATCGTTCCTGCCGCTGTACCTGCGCTTCATCAAGGGCGTGGTGGATTCCAACGATTTGTCGCTGAACGTTTCGCGGGAAATCCTGCAGAAAGATCCGATCATCGACTCCATGAAGTCGGCACTGACCAAGCGCGTGCTGGACATGCTGGAAAAACTGGCGAAGAACGAGCCCGAGCAGTACAAGAGCTTCTGGAAAAACTTCGGCCAAGTGATGAAGGAAGGTCCGGCCGAGGACTTCGCCAACAAAGAGAAAATCGCCGGCCTGCTGCGCTTTGCGTCGACCCAGGGTGACGATGGCGAGCAGATTGTTGGCCTGGCCGATTACCTGGCCCGCGCCAAGGAAGGCCAGGACAAGATCTACTACCTGACCGGTGAAACCTATGCGCAGGTCAAGAACAGCCCGCACCTGGAAGTCTTCCGCAAGAAAGGCATCGAAGTGCTGCTGCTGACCGACCGCATCGACGAGTGGCTGATGAGCTACCTCAACGAGTTCGACGGCAAGAGCTTCGTCGATGTGGCCCGGGGTGACCTGGACCTTGGCAACCTGGATTCGGAAGAAGACAAGAAAGCCGCCGAAGAAGTCGCCAAGAGCAAGGAAGGCCTGGTCGAGCGGATCAAGACCGCCCTGGGCGACGCTGTCAGCGAAGTGCGTGTCTCGCACCGCCTGACCGACTCCCCGGCGATCCTGGCCATCGGTGAGCAGGACCTGGGCCTGCAAATGCGCCAGATCCTCGAAGCCAGCGGCCAGAAAGTCCCGGACTCCAAGCCGATCTTCGAATTCAACCCGGCCCACCCGCTGGTGGAAAAACTCGACAACGAGCAGAGCGAAGAGCGTTTCGGCGATCTGTCGCACATCCTGTTCGACCAGGCGGCCCTGGCGGCTGGCGACAGCCTGAAGGACCCGGCGGCGTATGTGCGTCGCCTGAACAAGCTGTTGGTTGAGCTGTCAGCTTGATCTGACGCTGGAAAGTCCCTTGTGGGAGCGAGCTTGCTCGCGATGACGGTAGAGCAGTCAACGCATCTGTTGAATGTTGGACCGAAATCGCGAGCAAGCTCGCTCCCACAAGGGCTTCTTGAATGTTTCATCGAGAGGAGTCCGTCATGAGTCAGGTTACGGTTCGTTCGCTGGTCTATCAGATCGATGGTCAAAGTTATGAAGGGCGCCTGGCCTTCGACATTAACCAGCAGGGCCCGCGCCCGGGTTTGTTGATGGCGCCGAACTGGATGGGGGTCGGGGCGGGTGCCGAGGACATTGCCAAGTCAGTGGCGGCCAACGGTTATGTGGTGCTGATCGCCGACTTGTATGGGCAAACGGTGCGCCCGACCAATGCCGATGAGGCGGGGGCGGCGATGATGCCTCTCAAGAACGACCGGGCGTTGTTGCGCAAGCGTATGCAGGCCGCGTTCGAGCGGTTGCAAAGCCAGCGCGAAGCCGAGGTCGATACAGCGAAACTGGCCACGTTCGGCTTCTGCTTCGGTGGTTGCTGTTCATTGGAACTGGCTCGCACCGGCGCACCGCTCAAGGCCGCGATTTCCTTCCACGGCACCCTGGATACACCGAACCCGGCCGATGCGCAGAACATCAAGGGCGCGGTGCTGGTGATGCATGGCGCTTCCGACCCGCTGGTGCCGAAAGAGCAGCTACCGGCCTTTGAAGAGGAAATGAACGCCGCCGGGGTGGATTGGCAGTTGCTGAGCTACGGCGGTGCGGTGCACTCGTTCACTGATCCGCAGGCCAACGTGCCGGGCAAGATGATGTACGACGCCAAGGTCGCCGGGCGGGCGTTCCGCTCGATGCATAACTTGTTGGATGAAGTGTTCAAGGGCTGAATGCTTCAAGTAGGACCTGTGGCGAGGGAGCTTGCTCCCGCTGGGCTGCGCAGCGGCCCCTCTGTTTCTGCGGTTGCTGCGCAACCGAGCGGGAGCAAGCTCCCTCGCCACAGGGTGTCATGAAGCTAGGGCTGCTCGATCCGCTCGCTTTCCCCCGGCACTTTCGGCCAGTCCCCAGCCGCCCAGCGCCGGCGGGCTTCATCGATCCGGGCCGGGTCGCTGGAAACGAAATTCCAGTTCATCCGCCGCGGCCCGTCCAGGGGCGCGCCGCCGAACAGCACGGCATGGCAATCGCTGTCGGCAAACAGTGTCATTTCTTCCCCGGCTGGCAATATCACCAGGGAATGGGCTTCTACCGGCTCACCCTCCAATAACGCCTCGCCACTGAGCACATACAGCGCCCGTTCTTCATGCTCGGTGGGAATCAGCAAGGTCGTTGCGGTCTGCAGGTTCAACTCGGCGTACAGCGTTGGCGACAGCACCGGTACCGGGGATTCCAGGCAAAAGCCTGCCCCGGCGATCATGCGGATGCTGATCCCCAGGTTCTCACTGACCGGCAGGCTCTGGGCGGGGTGATGGCTGTAGTGCCCCGGGCCCTGTTCGTGGGACTTGGGCGAGGCCAGCCAGACTTGCAACCCGTGCATGGCGAAAGGGCTGCCCAGCAATGACTCCGGGGTGCGCTCGACGTGGGCGATGGCGCTGCCGGCGGTCATCCAGCTGACATCGCCAGCGTCCACCACCTGGTCGGAGCCCAGGCTGTCCTTGTGCTGGAGTTTGCCTTCGAACAGGTAGGTGAGGGTGGACAGGCCAATGTGTGGATGCTGGCGGATGTTCATGCCTTTGCCGGCCGGGTAGGTGGTTGGCAGCATATGATCGAAAAACACGAAAGGCCCGACGCTGCGGCATTTGGCGGACGGCAGCGGACGAAGAATCGGCTGGCCTTCGACGTCTTCGGCGCGGGGACGAACGGTCAGGAGGGTGCTCATGTTGTCTTCCAGGTTGAACAACGGTTGGCCGAAGCATAACCCGCCGCCGGCAGACACTGCACATGCGCCTTGAACCCAGGCGGGACGGCGAGGGTCTACGCTGTTCATGGCTTCTGGAGACTGCCCGTGCCTTTGACCCGTTTGATCCTTGCCTGGCTGTTGGTCGTTTCGAGCGCCGCCGCCATGGCCCGCGAATATGCCTACAGCGATGCGCACCTGCATTACGTCGATTTCTTCCAGGAAAGCGCCGGCATGCCCAGCTTGCTCCAGGCGATGGCGGACAATCGCATTGAGCATGTGATGATTTCCGGCGTGCCGGTGGCCAAGAAATGGCATGAGGACGAGCCCAAGCGTCCGCGTTATTACGCCGGTGATGACGCGGACGCCTATTGGTACAGTGCCACCGATGTGATTGTCGCCGCGGCAGTGAGCAAGCTGACCGACGAACAGCGCCAGCACTTCCATCCGTTCTTGTCGGGCTTCAATCCCAACGACAAGAACTCCGCCGCCCACATCCAGCGCATGCTCGATCTCTATCCGGGTTTGTGGCAAGGCATCGGTGAAGTCTTCACCCGCCATGACGACCTGACGGCGCTGACCTCGGGCGACACGCCACGGGCCAACAACGAAGCCATGACGCGGATCTATCACCTGGCGGCGGAGAACGACCTGCCGGTGATGCTGCATTCCAACATCACGTCCAAGCGTGAGAAAAATCCGCTGTACCTGGCGGAAATCGAGGAACCGTTGCGCAATCACCCGCATACGCGCTTCATCTGGGCCCATGCCGGCACCAGCATGGAAATCCATCGTCACCAGACCCGCTTGGATTTTCTGCTGCCGACCCTGACCCGCCTGCTCGAGGCCTACCCCAATCTCTACGTCGACCTGTCCTGGAGCGTACTCACGCCGTACTTGCTGGATGAGGCGGGCAAGCCTCGGGTTGAGTGGGTAAAGCTGGTGGAGCGCTTTCCTGAGCGTTTCATGGTGGGGTCGGATGTGGTTGGGCGTTTCAACAAGTTGGGTGAGGAACTGCGCAGCTTCGATCCGTTCCTCGATGCCTTGCCGCAAGACGTGGCGAGGAGAGTGGCGCGGGATAACTTCCTGGCGGTGCTGCCCCGCTCAGTGGCCCGCTAAGCCCGCTGTTGTGGCGAGGGAGCTTGCTCCCGCTGGGCCTGTAGGAGCTGTCGAGCGGAGCGAGGCTGCGATCTTTTCCCGGTCACTTGAGTCTTCTCAAGTGAAAGATCAAAAGATCGCAGGCTTCGCCAGCTCCTACAGAGTCGAGCGGGAGCAAGCTCCCTCGCCACAGGGGCAACCCTATCTCCGGGCCATAGCTGGCCTGGCCAACATCGCTTTGTCATCAGCCTGTCACTCCCGCGTCATACCCTCGCGCTCATCTCAATCAAGGAGCGCACTATGCACCTCACCCGATCAAGCGCACTGGTCGCGCTGTTGTTGACCTACGGCCTGGCCCAGGCGGAAGTTCGTGTCGAAGGCCCGGTGGAGTACGGTGTCTTTGAAGGGCCCCAGGCTGAGTTGCAATCGGGCGAGCGGGTCCTGCGGCGCAGCAACGAGCAGATCCGCCAGACCGAGAGCGTACCGGCGAAGCTGGGCACCAAATTCGGCATGCGCTATCAGTTGGCTGGCAAGGTTGCTGACGACCAGCCGTTGACCCTGTTGTACTTCACTCCCGGCATCCGCACCCCCGATGGCGTGCGCCACGACAAGTTCGAGGTCATCCAGAAACTGGTGCCCGGCGCACCCCAGGATGTCATGGCCTACGAATTCACCGAAAGCCACGAAGTGGTGCCGGGAGAGTGGCGGTTCATGGTGTTCCAGGGTGATCGGCTGCTGACGCAGCAGCGGTTTGTCGTGCGCTGAATGGCGTCAACTGTGGGAGCCGGCTTGTGTAGGAGTGAGGTCAGAAAAACCTGTGGGAGCGAGCTTGCTCGCGAAGGCGGAGTGACATTCAACACTGTCATTGACTGTCGAACCGCTATCGCGAGCAAGCTCGCTTCCACAAGGGCATACCCACAGAACTTTTTTATGTGAGCAGGCAAAAAAACGCCCCGAACCAGTCGGGGCGTTTTTTGTTGGCTCCTGTAGGAGCTGGCGAAGCCTGCGATCTTTCGCTTTAAAAGATCGCAGCCTGCGGCAGCTCCTACGCGCCCTGCCAGCGCTTCATCACCAGGGTGGCGTTGGTGCCACCGAAGCCGAAGCTGTTGCTCATCACGGTATTGATGGTGGCGTTTTCGCGAGTCTTGGTCAGGATGGGCAGGTCGGCCACTTCCGGGTCCAGTTCGTCGATGTTGGCCGAACCGGCCATGAAGTTGCCTTCCATCATCAGCATGCAGTAGATCGCTTCGTGAACGCCGGCGGCGCCCAGGGAGTGACCCGACAGGCTCTTGGTGGAGCTGATGGCCGGGGCCTTGTCGCCGAACACTTCGCGCACACCCTTCATTTCCGCGACGTCGCCGACCGGGGTCGAGGTGCCGTGGGTGTTCAGGTAGTCGATCGGTGCGTCGACGGTGGACATGGCCATTTGCATGCAGCGCACCGCACCTTCGCCGCTTGGCGCGACCATGTCGTAGCCATCGGACGTGGCGCCGTAGCCGACGATTTCCGCGTAGATCTTCGCACCACGGGCCAGGGCGTGTTCCAGCTCCTCGACCACGACCATGCCGCCGCCGCCAGCGATGACGAAGCCGTCACGGTCGGCATCGTAGGCACGGGAAGCTTTTTCTGGCGTGTCGTTGCGCTTGCTGGACAGGGCGCCCATGGCGTCGAACAGGAACGACTGGCTCCAATGTTCTTCTTCACCGCCGCCGGCGAACACGATGTCCTGCTTGCCCATCTGGATCTGCTCGACAGCGGTACCAATGCAGTGGGCACTGGTGGCGCAAGCGGAGGAGATCGAGTAGTTCAGGCCCTTGATCTTGAATGGCGTGGCCAGGCAGGCCGAAACGGTGCTGCCCATGGTCCGGGTGACGCGGTACGGGCCGACACGCTTGACGCCTTTTTCGCGCAGGATGTCCAGCGCTTCCATCTGGTTCAAGGTGGAGGCACCGCCGGAGCCGGCGACCAGGCCGGTCCGCACGTTGGACACCTGCTCGTCGGTCAGGCCGGAGTCAGCGATGGCGTCCTTCATGGCCAGGTAGGCGTAGGCCGCCGCATGGCCGACGAAACGGTAGATCTTGCGATCGATCAGTTCTTCGAGGTTGAGGTCAATGGAGCCGGAAACCTGGCTACGCAGACCCATTTCGGCATATTCCGGGTTGAACCGGATGCCAGGGCGACTTGCACGCAGGTTAGCGGAGACGGTCTCTTTGTCATTGCCCAGGCACGAAACGATGCCCAGACCAGTGATAACGACGCGGCGCATGCGGATAACCCTTAGAAGTTGTCAGTGGAGGTGAAAACGCCGACCCGGAGGCCTTCGGCGGTGTAGATCTCGCGACCGTCCACGGCAACCGAACCATCGGCAATGGCCATGTTCAGCTTGCCCTTGAGGACGCGTTTGATATGAATGTTATAGGTGATTTTCTTGGCGGTCGGCAGGACCTGACCAAAGAACTTCACTTCGCCCGAACCCAGGGCGCGACCGCGACCTGGCAGGCCTTGCCAGCCGAGGAAAAAACCGACCAGTTGCCACATGGCGTCCAGGCCCAGGCAGCCCGGCATTACCGGATCGCCTTCGAAGTGGCAGGCGAAGAACCACAGGTCCGGAGTGATATCCAGCTCGGCGACCAATTCACCTTTGCCGTACTTGCCACCCTCTTCGCTGATATGGGTGATGCGATCCACCATCAGCATGTTCGGGGCGGGCAGTTGCGCGTTACCTGGGCCGAACAGCTCACCGCGACTGCAGCGCAGCAGATCTTCCCGGGTAAAGGCGTTTTGTTTGGTCATGCGAGCTCCTCAATAGTCCCATGCGGCAGGGTGGGGCAAATCTTCCCGGCCGATCGAAGCGTTCATGCCTCGAATCGACAGCCTACTCATAGACTATTGCGTTGTAGTGAAAGTCACAGCACACGGGAAATGAATGTACACCTGTGCACTGAAATTTTTATTCAAGCCCCAATCGAGGCTCGTTCGGGTGCCTAAGACTGCCGCACTTTCGCCTTTCACGCCAGTCACAGATGGTCTGGCGAGCTGTTCTAATTCACCCAGCGCTGCAGAATCTGTTGCAGTTCGTTCCTTTTGAACGGCTTGGCCAGGTAATCGTTCATGCCCGCCGCGAGGCAGGCTTCGCGGTCGCCCTGCAAGGCGTTGGCCGTCAGGGCGATGATCGGCACCTGGTCGCAACCCGGCAACTGGCGGATCTGCCGCGTGGCTTCGTAGCCATCGATGATGGGCAACCGGCAATCCATGAGGATCGCTTCGAAAATCAGGCTCTCGGCGCTGCGTACGGCCTGGGCGCCATCGGTGGCGATGCTGACGGTGAAGCCCAGGCTGCGCAGCATGGCTTCGACCACCGTCTGGTTGACCGGATTGTCTTCCACCAGCAACACGTTGCGGCCTTCGCCATCGCCGCTGCCGCTGCCGATAGGCAGGCGCGGCACCAGGGTCGCTGGTGTCTGGCGCGACAGGGCCAGCGGAATCTCGAGAGTGAACACCGAGCCTTGGCCTTCTTCGCTCTGGGCCCGCAGCGTCCCGCCCATGCGTTCGGCCAGGGTGCGGGCGATCGGCAGGCCCAGGCCTGTGCCGCCGTAGCGCCGGGAAATCGAATTGTCGGCCTGCTGGAAGGCATCGAACATGCGCTCCAGGCTCTCGGCGGGGATGCCGATGCCACTGTCGCGCACCGTGCAGGTGAACCACAGCAGTTCGTGGTCCAGGGCCTGCCATTGGCATTGCACGGTGACACGGCCTTGCTCGGTGAATTTCAGCGCGTTGCCGATCAGGTTCACCAGGATCTGCCGGATCCGCGTCGGATCGCCCTGGACCTGCAAGGCCTGCATGTCGTCCGGGACCAGCAGGTCCAGGCCCAGCTTGCGCTGCGCGGCGCTGTGCTGGAAAGACTGCGCGCAACTGCCCACCAGTTCGGCCAGGTTGAACGGGATGTGCTCCAGTTCCAGGGCCGAGCGCTCGATGCGCGAGAAGTCGAGGATGTCGTTGATCACCTTCAACAGGTGTTCGGTGGATTCCGAAGCCAACGCCGTGTACTCGTGCTGCTCGTCGGTCATGCGGGTGGTTTCCAGCAACTGCAACATGCCCAGTACGCCGTTCATGGGCGTGCGCAGTTCATGGCTCATCATCGCCAGGAACTCGGACTTGGCGCTGTTGGCTTTTTCCGCCTCTTCGCGGGTCTTGATCAACTGCGCCATGGCCTGCTGCTGTTCGCGGCTGGCTTGTTCCAGGCCGTCGGCCAGGTTGTTGATGTGCCGCGACAGGGCACCCAGTTCGGTGTCATCGACGATGGGCAGCGGGGTGCTGTAGTCGCCTTGCTGGATAGCCTTGACCGCGTTGCCGATGTCGCGGATCGGCCGGGACAGGCTGGTCGCCAGCCGGCGCGCCACCAGGAAGGTGAACAGCAGGGCGAACAACGCCAGGATCGCGGCCTTGAACAGGATTTCCTGTTGCCGCTGGCTGAAGGCGTCGCTGGACATACCGACGATCACGCGGCCCAGGTAATCCTCGCCGGACGCCTCCATGGCGGTGCTGTTGCCTTGCAGGAAATCATTGTTCAGGGCAATGCGCTGCAGGCGCACCGGGGCCTGGAAGACGTCGATCTGCTGGGCACGGCTGTGGACCTGCTCGGGTTGTTCGACATACACCAGGACCTTGTCGGCGCTGTCCTGGACTTCCAGGAAGCGCACGTGTGGGGTCGCCAGGGTTGCGGTGAGCAGGCTTTCGAGCACCTCTTTGTTGCCGGAAATCACTCCGTATTCCGTGGCGGGGGCCAGTTGGTTGGCGATCAGTTGCCCAGTGTGATTGAGCTCCTGGCGCAAGTCCTGGATCCGCACGAAGGTAAAGAAAGTGATCAGCAACAAGGTCAGCAGCAACGCCGGGCCGAGGGCGATGAGCTGGGTGCGGGTGTTGATGTCCCAACGGCGACGCAAGGTCATGGGCGGTGTTCTCCTTCGGCCAACGTTGCCGCGACGGATTCGGCGTCAATCGGTTCGATCCCCAGCGAGCGGGAGACCTGCCGGTTGCCCAGGACTTTGAAGCGGTCCGGATACAATGTGCGCGGCCAGGTCGTGGCGGGGCGGTCAAGCAGGTCGTCGAGAATCGCCAGCCAGTCTTGTTGGTCGCTGTAGGTGCTGGCCAGGCTGCCGGCCTTGACGAATGCGGCACTGGGCCCGATCAGCGCGCGTTGCCGGGCATAGCTGCTGAGCAACAGGTTCTTCACGGTCTTGGGGTTGTACAAGTCGGGGTCATCCAGGCCCAGCAGCACATCGCTTTGGCCCAGCAGGTTTTGCAGGGGACGGCTGTCGCTGGTGTCGTCCCAACGTTCGCTGACGATGACCAGGCCCAGCGGTGTCGCGGCTTGTTGGAGGTCCTTGAGCAGGAACTCACTGTGGGCGTCGTACAACACGCCGACCCGTCGCACTTGCGGCAGGATGGTGCGGATCAGCCGCAGTTGCCGCGCCATCGGTGGATCGCTCCACAGCAGGCTGAGGTGCGCGGGCGTTGCATCGCCCAGGCGGTCGCGGGCTTGCTGGCGGCTGATGCGCAGGACCAGGGTGGCCGGGCCCCGTGCGTCTTGCAGGCGCCACTCCAGGCTGGGCAGGTCAAGCAGGACCAGGCGCACAGTGTCCGGCAACCTGTCCGGCGTCGGCAGGTTGGCCAGTGGCGTAAAACGTACGCTGTCTTCGGGGCGCAAGGTTTTCAGGGCCTGGGTGAAAGACTGTACGCCGGGGCTGTCCTCGGCGCCGGTCAACAGGATCTCGGCGGCCCGGGCCTGGAGGGTTGCCAGCCAGCCGGCAAACACCAGGCACAGGGCCAGCGTCAGGCGGCCATGAAATGGCGTCTTGCGGGGGCGGCGCCGGGACATCTAGAACGATAGCTCCGCGCTGAAGTACACCACATGGCGGGAGTCGTAGCGGTTGTCGACGAAGGTCATGGGCTGGTTGTCCAGGCGCTGTTGCAGCACGCCCGCCAGTTCCAGGCTGGCCTTGCCCAGGGGAATGCGCCGGGCGAGGCGGGTGTCGACCCGTTCGAAGCGATAACCGTTGAGGTCGTCGGCGGCGTAGTAGAACAGCGCACTGTTCCAGCCCTGGCCCCAGTCCCGTAGCCAGCCGGCCGAACCGCTGTTGCGGGCGGTCAGTTGTTCGTCGAGGGGGTTGCTGGCCTGGGCGTCGACATAGGCATAGGTCAGGCGCAGACGGTCGGCGCTGGTCATGCGCCAGTCGAACTGGGTCTCGATCCCGGAGAACTGTGATTCGTTGGCATTGCTGGCGATGTACTGATTGTTGCGCAGCGGCTCGCTGATCATGCCGGTGATTTCGTCATGGAACAGCTTCACGTCGACCGCCAGGCCCACGTCCACGAAATAACCGTTGTAGCCCAGTTCCCGAGAGCGCATGTGCTCTTGCTCCAGGTTGCCCGGGCCGCGGGTCCGGACGAAATAACGGGCACTGTTCTGGCCGAAGGCGGCAGGCTGCAGGTTGGTGACCTGGTAGCTCCAGTTGACGTTGTTCTCGAACATGTCCGGCGAGCGCACGGCTTCGGAGTACACCGCCCGCAGGCCGTGGCGCGGCGTGATCAGGTAGTTGACCGCGACCCGCGGGGTCAGCGAGTTGCCGGTCAGGCGGGTGTCCTCGAACATCGCGCCACCCTGCAACAGCCAATGCTCGGTAGCCCGCCATTCGAGCTGGCCGAACAGGCGCCAGGTGGTGTCGTCCAGGGTGCCGTTGAAGTACGTCTCCGAGTCGGCCCGGTCGTAGCGATAATTGGCGCCGGTGACCAGTCGCAGGCTGTCGGACAGGCTCAGGGTGTCCTGGATCTCCAGGTCGTAGCGCGATTCCCGGGCGCTCTGGTCGATATCGCCGCACAGGGTCCGCGAGGCGCCGTTGCGCCACTGATCGAGCACCTGGTTGGCCAACGCCTGTTCCCGTGGCGTGCCGGGTGGCGCGCCGATGCTGGTATAGCTGGGGATATTGCGCGCCAGCTTCTCGGCATAGTTGGGGTTGAGCTGCCACAGGTCGGTCAGTTGCGGGCTGAAAGACACCTCGGCGTCACAGGCGCGCCAGGTCTGTTGGCGATCCCAGTGCTGGATCGAGCCCTGTACATAAAGGCTGTGATCGGGATTCAGGTCCAGGTTCCAGCGCAGTGAGCCGGCATAGTCCTTGGCGATGACGTCGGAATTATCCCCAGCGGCGGTAATCCCGGCGAACACAGGACGGTAGGTATAAGGTCGCTGGTTGGTCCCGTCCTTGGCGTTCAATTGCCAGTCGATGCTCTGCCGTTCGTCCAGGGTCTGGCTGACGGACAGATTGAAGCGATTCAGGCGGCGACTGTCGCGGTAGTCGGCACCGTTGCGGTCGCTGTCAAAGCCATCGTCCTCCTGGCCGGACAGCGACAACCGCAGGTCGCCGCCTTCCCAGCCGCTGCCCTGGCTGGCGTACCAGTCACTGATGCCACGCTGGCCCCGGGTGATTTTCAACCGGGTGCCATGGCTGTCGGCCGGGGCGCGGGTGATGATGTTGACCACCGCCATCAGCGCGTTGGCGCCATAGCTGACGGTGTTGGGGCCGCGGAAGACTTCGATCCGCTCGATGTCTTCCATGGCCACCGGAATATCGCTCCAGTCCACGGTGGCCAGGCCGGCGCGGTACACCGAGCGGCCGTCGATCAGCACTTGCATGCGCCGCGCTTCGCTGGCGTTGGTGCCGTGGTAGTTCACGGCGGCCTGGTTGCCGGTGATGTTGCCGACCATCATGCCCGGTACCAGGCGCAGCAATTCGCTGATGTCCCGGGCGCCGCTGGCCTTGATCAGCTCGCTGTCGAGCACGGTCATGCTGCCTGGCACCGCCGCCGGCGATTGCTTCAGGCGCGTGGCCGTCAGTACCTGGGGCAGGGGCTGGCTGTCGACGAACAAGTCGTCGGCCAGCACTGGCGGGCTGATGATCAGTGCCAAGAGCAGGGACGAACCTGAGCGGGAAGGGCCAACGGACACGGCACAGCCTATGAGAATGGACGGATGACGGGCATGTTAACTGAGCTGAACGACTTTTCCATTCACGTTGACAGCATTTTCCTAGGAATTGGTGGTCAGCTTCCTACAGCTGGCGGTAATTGTTGCCGGGGCTGGTCGCCATCCGGCCGCTCCGTATAATGCCCCGCATTGCCACTTGGTATGGATGAACGGATTGCATATGACTGAACAGCGCCCGATTGCGGTCCTGGGGGGCGGGAGTTTCGGTACCGCCGTGGCTAACCTGCTGGCCGAGAATGGCCACCCGGTGCGCCAGTGGATGCGTGACCCGGAACAGGCCGAGGCCATCCGGGTCAACCGCGAGAACCCACGTTACCTCAAGGGCATCAAGATCCGCCCGGAAGTGGTGCCGGTGACTGACTTGCAGGCCACGCTGGAGGGTAGCGACCTGTTCTTCGTCGCCTTGCCGTCCAGCGCCTTGCGTTCGGTGTTGGCACCCCATGCCGAGCGCCTGAGCGGCAAACTGTTGGTGAGCCTGACCAAGGGCATCGAAGCCCAGACCTTCAAGCTGATGAGCGAAATTCTCGAAGAAATCGCCCCCAAGGCGCGGATCGGTGTGATTTCCGGCCCGAACCTGGCGCGGGAAATCGCCGAGCACGCGCTGACCGCCACGGTGGTCGCCAGTGAGGATGAGCAACTGTGCCAACAGGTCCAGGCCGCGCTCCATGGTCGCACCTTTCGGGTCTACGCCAGTGCTGACCGTTATGGAGTGGAGTTGGGCGGTGCACTGAAGAACGTCTATGCCATCATCGCCGGCATGGCGGTGGCGCTGGACATGGGCGAGAACACCAAGAGCATGCTGATCACCCGCGCGCTGGCGGAAATGACCCGCTTCGCCGTCAGCCAGGGCGCCAACCCGATGACCTTCCTGGGGTTGGCCGGGGTGGGCGACCTGATCGTCACCTGTTCCTCGCCCAAGAGTCGCAACTATCAGGTCGGCTTTGCCCTTGGCCAAGGCTTGAGCCTTGATGAGGCTGTGTCGCGCCTGGGTGAAGTGGCCGAAGGGGTCAATACCCTCAAGGTACTCAAGGCCAAGTCCCAGGAGGCGGGGGTGTACATGCCGCTGGTCGCCGGGCTGCACGCGATCCTGTTCGAAGGGCGCACGCTTGAACAGGTGATCGAGCTGTTGATGCGTGGTGAACCGAAGACCGACGTTGATTTCATTTCCACCAGCGGTTTCAACTGAACCGCTATTGACGCAAGCAGGAGCGAGCCATGAACGATCCGCAAGGGCAACCCCAATACGAATCCATCCTGCTGCGTGTGCTGTGGATGGTGATTTACCTGCTGGTCTGGCAGGTGGCGCAATTCATCCTCGGCGCCGTGGTGCTGGTGCAATTGATCTATCGGCTGATCTACGGCGCGCCCAGCGCGAGCCTGATGAATTTCGGTGACAGCCTGAGCCAGTTCCTGGCGCAGATCGGCCGTTTTGGCACCTTTCACAGCGACCAGAAGCCCTGGCCGTTCGCGGACTGGCCGACTCCACGCACGCCGGAAGGTGAAGCGCCTCACGCCGTGGCGCCGGCGCCGCACCCAGTCCGGGACGAGGAGCCGAAGCTATGAAATTGTGGGTATTGCGTCACGGAGAGGCAGAGCCTCATGGTGTGCGTCCCGATCCGGAGCGGGTCTTGACGGTGCATGGCCGCGAGGAAGTGTTGCTCAGTGCCGGCCGGTTGATGGGTGAGCCATTGCGGGCCATCTATGCCAGCCCTTATGTGCGTGCCCAGCAGACCGCGCAACTGGTGCGCGAAGCACTGGGTTTCGAACCTGAACTGATTACCGTCGATTGGCTCACGCCGGAGACCCGGCCGACGGAGGTGCTAAGGCATCTGGAGGACCAGGACGATGTGCTGCTGGTCAGCCACAACCCGTTGGTGGGCAGCCTGCTGGGCCTCCTGCAGCACGGCCACCTGCAACAGCCCGCGCAAGTGCAAACGGCTGGGCTGGCCGAGCTGGAAGGCGATATGCCGCTGGCCGGGGCGATGAGCCTCAAGCGCCTGTAATACCTGATCCACCCCAGCTCTGCGTCGCGGGCAAGCCTTGCTCCTTCAGTGCTGTGCAGGATTGAATGTAATAAAAACCAAAAAGGAAGGGCAGCGATGAGTCTATGGCGCACCACCCCCAACATCGAGCAACTGAACGCCGCCGGTAAAAACACCATCAGCGAAGTGCTGGATATCCGTTTCGAATCGTTCGACGACGAGTCCCTGACCGCCAGCATGGTGGTCGATCAGCGTACCCACCAGCCGTTCGGCCTGTTGCATGGCGGTGCTTCGGTGGTCCTGGCCGAAACGGTCGGGTCCATGGCCGCCTACCTGTGTGTGGATGCCAGCAAGTTCTATTGCGTCGGCCTGGAGATCAATGCCAACCACCTGCGCGGCGTGCGCAGCGGACGGGTAACGGCCACGGCCCGGATGGTTCACCTGGGCCGTACCACCCAGGTCTGGGACATTCGCCTGGTCAATGACGAGGGCAAGCTCAATTGCGTGTCGCGCCTGACCATGGCCGTGGTGCCGCTGGGTGAGCAACCACCGGCGCGTTGAAACGAGGTTGACCCCGGCCCCAGTGGCGAGGGGATTTATCCCCGCTGGGGTGCGCAGCAGCCCTGAAATCAGGCGACTCGGTATGCCAGGTTGATCGAGTCGACTGGTTTGGGGCGCTTCGCACCCCAGCGGGGATAAATCCCCTCGCCACATTAATCTGTGCTCACCGCATGACCCCATAGCCCAAGCCCGACTGTCATCATTCCTGTCAGTTACGGTCATTGCCGCGCCGTCGGGTTCTGCGGACAATCTGCCGCAGTTCTCCAATGGATCGGCTGTCATGTCGCAACAGATTTTTTTCGCCCACGCCAATGGTTTTCCCTCGGCCACCTACGGCAAGTTATTCGCCGCGCTGGCGCCGCAGTACCAGGTCGCGCATTTGGAATTGCACGGCCATGACCCGCGCTTTCCGGTAGACGACAACTGGCACAACCTGGTGGACGAACTGATCCATCACCTGGAACAGCAACCGGCGCCAGTGTGGGGCGTCGGCCACTCCCTGGGCGGCGTGCTGCACCTGCACGCGGCGTTGCGCTGCCCCGAGCTGTATCGCGGCGTGGTCATGCTCGATTCGCCAGTGCTGACCCGTACCGACCAGTGGGTCATCCTGGCGGCCAAGCGCCTGGGGTTCATCGATCGCCTGACCCCGGCCGGCCGGACCCTGGGACGGCGCGAGGAGTTTGCCGACCTGGCGTCGGCCCGGCAGTATTTTGCCGGCAAGACACTGTTTCGCGGTTTTGACCCGGATTGCTTCGACGCCTACCTGCAACACGGCCTGCAACAAGTCGGCGACCGGCTGCGGCTGCGCTTCGACCCGGCCACGGAAATCAGCATTTACCGCGGCGTGCCGCACACCAGCCCGGGTCGGCCCCGTAAGCTCAAGGTGCCATTGGCCGTGGTGCGCGGCCGGCAGAGTCGCGTGGTGATGCGCCATCACACCCGTTCGGTGGGACGCATGCTCCATGGCGAATCCCTGAGCATGCCCGGCGGTCACATGTTCCCCCTCGAACGTCCACAAGACACGGCGAACCTGCTCAAGAACCTCTTCCAGCGTTGGGAAGGGCGCAGCGCATGAGTGTGGTCGAAGAGGTCCGCCTGAGCCTGCCTCACATCGAACTGGCGGCTCACTTGTTCGGCCCGGAAGACGGGCTGCCGGTGATTGCCCTGCACGGTTGGCTGGACAACGCCAACAGCTTCGCCCGTCTGGCGCCCAGGCTCGAAGGGCTGCGGGTGATCGCCCTGGACATGGCCGGCCACGGTCATTCCGGGCACCGGCCGCCGGGTGCCGGCTATGCCTTGTGGGACTACGCCCACGATGTGCTGCAAGTGTCCGAACAACTGGGCTTGAAGCGCTTCGCCCTGTTGGGGCATTCCATGGGCGCTATCGTGTCGCTGGTGCTGGCCGGTTCCCTGCCGGAACGGGTGACGCACCTGGGGCTGATCGACGGGGTGATTCCTCCGACCGCCAAAGGCGATAACGCGGCCGAACGCATGGGCATGGCCCTGCAAGCCCAGTTGGATTTGCAGCAAAAACGCAAGCCGGTCTACAAAACCCTCGACCGGGCCATCGAAGCGCGCATGAAGGGGCTGGTGGCGGTCAGCCGTGAGGCTGCCGAGTTGCTGGCCCAGCGCGGCCTGATGCCGGTGCCGGGGGGGTACACCTGGCGCACCGACAACCGCCTGACCCTGCCATCGCCCCTGCGCCTGACCGAAGAGCAGGCCATGGCGTTCGTTGCCCGGGTCGCTTGTCCGGCGCATCTGGTGGTGGCGGCCGACGGCATGCTTGGCCAACACCCGGAGCTGCTGGAGCGTCTACCCTTCAGTCATGAGCAGTTGCCCGGTGGCCATCATTTGCACCTGAACGACGAGGTCGGTGCCGGGCTTGTAGCAGACTGTTTCAATCGGTTCTTCACCGTTCCTTGACTTGCGCCGGGCAACTGTCGAGGCTGGGCGGGTTGAAAAGGAGACAACCATGACAGACCTCTGTTTGCCAGCTTCGCAGTGCATCGACGACGCCCGTTGCGTTCACGCGTCCCAGGCCAAGCCGATCCGATGAAATTATCCGTTCACTCACTCGTCCTGCTGGCGCTGGCCTGCCTCAGCCCGGCGTCGTTCGCCGTCGATGTGCCGGGCAGTCGCGACCTGGAACGCGTGCCGCGCATGCCCGATGCCCAGATCGTCGATTACCGGCAAGGCAGCGACCTGGAACGCGTCTACCCCATGGGGTCGATTCGCAAGATCAGCGGCCAGTTGCGCTTTGACGGCCAGGTCGATGCCCGTGGGAATGTCACGTCGGTCACTTATGAACTGCCGCCGGAACATTCCGCCACCCAGGCCTTTACCGCGGCTCGCGAAGCGTTGCAGAAACAGGGCGCCGAGCTGTTGTTCTGGTGCCAGGCCCGCGATTGTGGCGAAAGCAGCCTGTGGGCCAACGACGTCTTCGGCAATGCCAAGCTCTACGGCGCCGACAACGGCCAGGCTTTCCTGCTGCTGCGCCTGGCGCCGCCGGCGGACAACACGCTGATCGCGCTTTATTCCATCACTCGCGGCAATCGCAAGGCCTACCTGCATGTCGAGCAGTTCGAGGCGAACGCAGCGCTGGGGGACTTGCTGCCGACATCGGCCACGCTGTTGCGCCAGCTCAAGGACACCGGGGTCCTGGACTTGCCGCGTCTTGCCGGTGAGCCGGACGACACCTGGTTGCGCCTGTTGTCCCGGGCGCTGAACCTGGACACGGGCCTGCGGGTCAGTATCGCCGGTCCCCGGGCCGAGGACTGGCGTGAGGCACTGGCGGGCCAGGGGGTCCGGGCGGCGCGCATGGAGGCCGCCAGCGGCGAGGCGGCGGGCTTGCGCCTGGAACTGCTGCGCTAAGCTGTGTCGGGGCAGCGGGTTTCACGCCGCTGTCTCGGTCCTGTTCATTTTTTCGAGACCCTACATGCTCAATAACGATCGGCTGTTGGTGCAGATCCTGCTCCTGGTGTTGTTCGGCGCAAGCCTCTGGGTCATGGCGCCGTTCTGGTCGGCGCTGTTCTGGGGCGCGGTGCTGGCGTTCGCCAGTTGGCCGTTGATGCGCCTGCTGACCCGCTGGGTCAATGGCCGCGAATCCCTGGCGGCGGCGTTGCTGACGGTGGGTTGGATGCTGTTGGTGGCGGTGCCGCTGGTGTGGCTGGGTTTCAACCTCGCCGACCACGTGCGCGATGCCACTGCGTTCATCAAGGACGCACAAGTCGATGGCTTGCCGGAAGCGCCCGACTGGCTGGCCGGCGTGCCGTTGGTGGGCGGGCGGCTGGTTGGCATCTGGAACAGCATCGACCAGCAGGGCGCGGCCATGATGGTGTCCATCAGGCCGTACCTGGGACAAGTCGGTAACTGGCTGCTGGCGCGCAGTGCGCAGATTGGCGGCGGCATACTCGAGCTGACCCTGAGCATCGTGTTCGTGTTCTTTTTCTATCGCGATGGCCCGCGTCTGGCGGTGTTTGTCCACGGCTTGCTGGAGCGTCTGATCGGCGACCGTGCCGGTTACTACATCGAATTGGTGGCCGGTACGGTGCAACGGGTGGTCAACGGCGTGATCGGCACTGCGGCGGCCCAGGCCGTGCTGGCGCTGATCGGCTTCCTGATCGCCGGGGTGCCAGGGGCACTGGTATTGGGGATCGTCACGTTCCTGCTGAGCCTGATTCCCATGGGCCCACCCCTGGTCTGGATCCCCGCCACGGCGTGGCTGGCGTGGAAGGGCGAATACGGCATGGCGGTGTTCCTCGGCATCTGGGGCACGTTCATCATCAGTGGCGTGGACAACGTGCTCAAACCCTACCTGATCAGCCGTGGCGGCAACTTGCCCCTGGTCATTGTGTTGCTGGGGGTGTTTGGCGGGTTGATCGCCTTCGGTTTCATCGGCCTGTTCATCGGCCCGACCCTGCTGGCGGTGGCGTACAGCCTGTTGACGGACTGGAGCAAAAGCCAGGCGCGGTAGTTTGAGTGTCGAGTACCTTGTGGCGAGGGAGCTTGCTCCCGCTGGGTTGCGAAGCGACCCCAAACCATTACCTCGGTCAGCCTGACACTCCGCAGTGCCTGGTTTCAGGGCTGCTGCGCAGCCCAGCGGGAGCAAGCTCCCTCGCCACAGGGTGATCGCCGACCCATCAGGCTTTACAAAGCCTCCAGATCAATGCCGACCCATCAAGCTCCACAAAGCCTCCAGATCAACCCCAACCCCTGTGGGAGCGAGCTTGCTCGCGATAGCGGTATGTCAGTCAATATCGATGTTGGCTGACAGGGCCTCATCGCGAGCAAGCTCGCTCCCACAGGGAAGATAAGCGGGCTTAGGGGCGAGGCAAGCTGATCACCGCTGTCAAGCCACCTCCGGGCGTCTCCTCCAGGCTCAACTGCCCACCCAGGCGTTCAGTGGCTTCCCGGGCGATGGTCATGCCCAGGCCAACCCCGCCGGAGTTGCGATTGCGTGAGCCCTCCAGGCGGAAAAAGGGTTCGAACACCGCCTCGCGCTTGTCCGCGGCAATACCGGGGCCGTGGTCGATGACTCGGATCAGCAGCAGATGTTTCTGGTCCTGCAAGGTAATCAAGGCATGGCCGGCGTAGCGCAGGGCATTGTCGATGAGGTTGTTGAGGCACGAGCGCAGTGCCATCGGTTGCACCTGCAGCGGTGCGCAGGTCCCGCTGACCTGCACATCCGAGCCCTGCTCCTGGGCGTTTTCGCTCAATGAATCGGCCAAGGCCTGCACGTCCATCCATTGCAGCGCTTCACTGGTGCGCTGTTCGTGCAAGTAGGTCAGGGTGGCATCGAGCATGCCGATCATGTCGTCCAGATCCTGGCGCATCTGGCCTTGCAGCTTGACGTCATCGATCTGCTCCAGACGCAGCTTGAGCCGCGAAAGCGGTGTGCGCAGGTCATGGGACACCGCGCCGAGCATGCGGGAACGCTGCTGCACCTGCTCGCGGATCCGTTGCTGCATCAGGTTGAACGTATGGGCCGCCTGCCGTGCCTCACGAGGGCCGTTTTCCTCCAGTGGCGGGCTGTCGAGGTCCTCGCTCAGGCGCTCGGCGGCATCGCTCAGGCGCTGGATCGGTCGGGTCAGAAGCTTGGCGCCGTACCAGGCCGCGATGATCAGGCACACGAATTGAAACGTCAGCGGCACCACCGGGCCACCGAACCAGGGGCGTGGACGGCGATTGGGGGGCGGGCCGAAGCGCGGGGGACCGTCGCCTTGCTGGCTCATTCCAGGCGGCGGCCCGGGAGGTGGCGGTTGGTCGTAATGGAAAAACCAGGCAAAGGCCAGCAGATGCGCCAGGACAATCGCCAGCAGCAACACGCCGAACAGGCGACCGAACAAGGAGTCCAGGCGCAATCGCATCAACCGATGTCCCGGGCGTCGAATAAATAACCCTCACCGCGCACCGTCTTGATCAGTTGCGGGGCCTTGGGGTCGTCGCCCAGCTTTTGGCGCAGGCGTGACACGAGCAAGTCGATGCTGCGGTCGAACGCTTCGATGGAGCGACCACGCGCCGCGTCCAGCAGTTGTTCGCGGCTGAGCACCCGGCGCGGTCGTTCGATGAAGACCCACAACAGGCGGAACTCGGCATTGGACAGTGGCACCACCAACCCGTCGCCCGAGATCAGTTGGCGCAATACGCTGTTGAGCCGCCAGTTGTCGAAACGGATATTGGCCCGCTGCTCGGTGCGGTCGTCGCGCACCCTGCGCAGGATGGTCTGGATACGTGCCACCAGTTCCCTGGGTTCGAACGGCTTGGCCATGTAGTCATCGGCGCCCAGTTCCAGGCCGATGATGCGGTCGGTGGGCTCGCAACGGGCGGTAAGCATCAAGATCGGGATGTCCGATTCGGCGCGCAACCAGCGGCACAACTGCAAGCCATCCTCACCCGGCAGCATCAGGTCGAGCACGACCACGTCGAAGTGCTCAGCCTTCATCGCCTGGCGCATGGCCGCGCCATCGGTCACGCCGCTGGCCCGAATGCTGAAGCGGGCCAGGTAATCGATCAGCAGTTCGCGGATCGGCACGTCATCATCGACGATCAGCGCGCGAGTGCTCCAGCGCTTGTCATCTTGAGTGTCAGAATTTGCAACAGGGTGGGTCTGCATAGATGCATCATCTGCCAGGTTGGCTGCCAACCGCAAAGAAGGCGGCGAGGTTGAGGCTTCAGCATAGGCGTCGTGCCGCGAGGCGTGAAGCGGTGAAAAGGGCGGGTTGTGGCGGCGGACGGTAGCGTGTCGACATGTTGTATGCATGTCATGAATGTATCGGCTTCGACACAAAGGCCGGTATCGTCCATGCTGCGGCGAGGGACGATGAGATTTACCGATCATCGGGTCCCGCACGGGCGCTCCTTCCGCTACAATGCGCGCCGATTTCGACTTGCCTGAGAGCCCGCTCATGTCCGCCTGCCAGACGCCCATCATCGTCGCCCTGGATTTCCCCACCCGTGACGCCGCCCTGAAGCTGGCCGACCAGTTGGACCCCACGCTTTGCCGGGTCAAAGTCGGCAAGGAACTGTTCACCAGTTGCGCTGCGGAAATTGTCGGGACCCTGCGTGACAAGGGTTTCGAAGTGTTCCTGGACCTGAAATTCCACGATATCCCCAACACCACCGCCATGGCCGTCAAGGCGGCTGCGGAGATGGGCGTGTGGATGGTCAACGTGCATTGCTCCGGTGGCCTGCGCATGATGGCGGCCTGCCGTGAAGTGCTGGATCAGCGCAGCGGCCCGAAACCGTTGCTGATCGGCGTGACCGTGTTGACCAGCATGGAGCGCGAGGACCTGGCCGGGATCGGCCTGGACATCGAGCCCCAGGAGCAGGTGCTGCGCTTGGCGGCGTTGGCGCAGAAGGCCGGCCTGGACGGTCTGGTCTGTTCAGCCCTGGAGGCCGGCGCTTTGAAAGCAGCCCATCCGGCGCTGCAACTGGTGACCCCGGGGATTCGTCCGGCGGGCAGCGCCCAGGACGACCAACGTCGCATCCTGACCCCGCGCCAGGCGCTGGATGCCGGCTCCGACTACCTGGTGATCGGTCGCCCGATCAGCCAGGCCGCCGATCCGGCCAAGGCCTTGGCGGCGGTCGTGGCCGAACTGGCCTGAGCAAACACTGAGGATCCCTACTGTGGGAGCGAGCTTGCTCGCGATAGCGGTAGGTCAGTCAATATCAATGTTGACTGACAGGGCCCCATCGCGGGCAAGCTCGCTCTCACAGTTGTTTTGTGTCAGGCCTTAACCTGCATCCACAGCTGATGCGTATCAGACCTTGAGGACGAGCTTCCCGAAGTTCTCCCCGCTGAACAACTTGGTCAGCGTCTCGGGAAACGTCTCCAATCCTTCGACGATGTCTTCCTTGCTCTTGAGCTGACCCTTGGCCATCCAGCCGGCCATTTCCTGCCCGGCGGCAGCGAACTGCGAGGCGTAGTCCATCACCACGAAACCTTCCATGCGTGCCCGGTTGACCAGCAGTGACAGGTAATTGGCGGGGCCTTTCACCGCTTCCTTGTTGTTGTACTGGCTGATGGCGCCGCAGATCACCACGCGGGCCTTGAGGTTCAGGCGGCTGAGTACGGCATCGAGGATGTCGCCCCCGACATTGTCGAAATACACGTCCACGCCTTTGGGGCACTCGCGCTTGAGGCCGGCATGGACGTCTTCGTTCTTGTAGTCGATGGCGCCGTCGAAGCCCAGTTCATCCACCAGGAATTTGCATTTGTCGGCGCCGCCGGCAATGCCCACCACGCGACAGCCCTTGAGCTTGGCAATCTGCCCGGCGATGCTGCCCACCGCACCGGCGGCCCCCGACAGCACCACGGTCTCGCCGGCCTTGGGCGCGCCGACGTCCAGCAGGGCGAAGTAGGCGGTCATGCCGGTCATGCCCAGGGCGGACAGGTAGCGGGGCAGCGGTGCCAGTTTCGGATCGACTTTGTAGAAACCTCTTGGCTCGCCGAGGAAGTAATCCTGCACACCCAAGGCCCCGTTGACGTAGTCCCCGACCGCGAACCCCGGGTTGTTCGAGGCGATCACCTGGCCGACGCCCAATGCCCGCATCACTTCACCGATGCCGACCGGCGGGATGTAGGATTTGCCCTCGTTCATCCACCCGCGCATGGCCGGGTCCAGGGACAGGTATTCATTCTTCACCAGGATCTGGCCGGCTGCCGGTTCGCCCACCGGGACTTGCTGATAGGTGAACGTCTCGCGGGTCGCGGCGCCTACCGGGCGTTTGGCGAGCAGGAACTGGCGATTGGTCTGGGCGGTCATGGTTGGCACTCAAGATGAATGAAGTCTTGTTGATAGACCTTCGAAGCATTTGCCGCAAGCTTTGCCGATACAGCGAATGCAGTTCGATCCAACACAGTGATAGTTCGCCCAGGGGCCTTATCACTGGCACCCATGAATGCTCAACCGGCAGTTGGATAGTGCTGCCGTGCTCTCGGGACCTGTGGCTAGACTGGCGTCATCTCCCGCATTCTTCGAGGAACTGACAATGAGCATGACGTTTTCCGGACAGGTTGCCGTGGTCACGGGCGCCGCCGCTGGCATTGGCCGCGCTACCGCTCAGGCATTTGCGGCAGAGGGCCTGAAAGTCGTGGTGGCCGACCTGGACGCGGCGGGCGGCGAGGGTACGGTGCAGGCGATTCGTGATGCGGGCGGCGACGCAGTGTTCGTGCGCTGCAATGTCACGCTGGAAAGCGATGTGCAGCAACTGATGGACGAGGTGATCAAGACCTACGGTCGCCTTGACTACGCCTTCAACAACGCCGGGATCGAGATCGAGAAGGGCAAGCTGGCCGACGGCACCCTCGATGAGTTCGACGCGATCATGGGGGTCAATGTAAAAGGCGTCTGGTTGTGCATGAAGTACCAGTTGCCTTTGCTGCTGGCCCAGGGCGGCGGCGCTATCGTCAACACGGCCTCGGTGGCCGGCCTGGGCGCAGCGCCGAAAATGAGCATCTATGCCGCCTCCAAGCACGCCGTGATCGGCTTGACCAAATCGGCCGCCATCGAATACGCCAAGAAGAAGATCCGCGTGAACGCGGTCTGTCCGGCGGTGATCGACACCGACATGTTCCGTCGGGCCTATGAGGCAGACCCGAAAAAAGGCGAGTTCGCCAATGCCATGCACCCGGTGGGGCGTATCGGCAAGGTCGAGGAAATCGCCAGCGCCGTGCTGTACCTGTGCAGCGACGGCGCGGCGTTCACCACCGGCCATTCCCTGGCGGTGGACGGTGGGGTCACGGCGTTCTGAGGACGCTTCCCTTGGCTTGTAGGACGAAGCCCGCACTGGTTGCGGGCTTTTTCTTTGGGGAATGGAAACGGTCTATCAATGTGTTTCAAAGGGTGAGAATCAGCGGTTTTGGCGGCTTTGTCGTACATCGCTGGGGGGTGGCCTGTGCTTAACTGTTTCCGGAAATAAAACAAACGCTTAGGAGCTAGGTTACTCATGGAGTTGAGAATCGACCGGCAGGCCTTGGTGCCTGTCGTGCAGCAAATCGTTGACGCGCTGACCGGATGGATCCGACAGGATGCGGTGCAACCAGGGACTCGCCTGCCGTCCGTCCGCCAACTGGCGCGGCAGAACCTGCTCAGCCAGTCCAGCGTCAATGAAGCGTGTGAGCGCCTGGTTGCCCAAGGCCTGCTGGCGTCCCGGCATGGTTCCAGCTTTTTTGTCGCACCATCCCCGGCGCCCGGGGTCGTGTCCACCGACCCGAGTCGCCAGCAGGACACGTTCGCTGAAGGCGGTGAAATCCCGCAATGGGCGTTGCCGCTGGGGTGTGGCGGGTTGCCCGAGAGCTGGCGTGAAAGCGATGACCTGGGCTATGCGATCCGTCAGGTCACCCGCACCGATATGGCGGGGTTGTTCAACTACAGCACGCCGTTGGGGCTGCCCGCCTTGCGCGAGCAACTGTCCAGGCGCCTGAAGCAATTCAATATCGAGGCTGATAAAGACTCGATCCTGACCACCGCTGGGGCTACCCAGGGGCTGGACCTGATCGTGCGGACACTGTTGCAGCCAGGCGCTTGCGTGATAGTGGAGAGCCCAGGCTATTCAAACCTGTTCGACCTGCTCCGGTTGCACAAGATCGAGATGCTCGAACTGCCCAGGACCCCGCGCGGCCCGGACGTCGATGTGCTGCAAGACTTGTTGGCGAAACACCGGCCCAGTGCGCTGTTCGTCAACAGCGCCTGCCACAATCCGACCGGCACCAGCCTGGCCCCGGCCGTGGCCCAACGGTTGCTGCAATTGACGAAGCAACACGCCGTGCTGGTGATCGAAGACGATGCCTATGGCGACTTCCAGAGCTCGGCGCGGACCCGGCTGGCGGCGCTGGATGCCGACGTGGTCTACGTGGGCAGTTTCTCGAAGACCCTGAGCAGTTCGTTACGCGTCGGTTTTGTGGTGGCCGGGCCGTCCACCATTGCGCGTCTGAGCGAGGTCAAGGGCATTACAAGCATGGGCGTGTCGCGGTTCTGTGAGTCGGTGCTTGCCAATCTCCTGGCCAACGGGGCCTATCGCAAGCTGGTCCAGCGCCAGCGGCAACGCCTGGGCGTCGATACGGCGGCGCTGTTGCAGGTATTGGAGGACGCCGACTGGGAGGTGTTTGGCAAACCCACCGGAGGGCTTTTCATCTGGGCGAAACCGCCAATCAACGACTACGCTGGATTACAGCGTCTGGCCAGGCGCTTCGGTGTGCTGTTGTCTTCGTCTACGGCCTTCAGTCCTTCGGGCGCTGACAGCGACTGGCTACGGATCAACGTGGCCTATGCCCGTGATCCCCGGGCGCTGGTTTTTTTCCGGGCCGCAACGCTGGATCGACCTCAAGTGTCCTGAAAACGACGAAGCTGTAGCTTTTTGCCATTATTCCGACGCCAGCATCTTGTGTTGCAGGGCGTCTCGTTGCGAATCTGCAATCAACACACACTGGCAGAGGACTGGGCGCAATGATTTCGGCCGTGCAAGGACGTTTTGCCAACCTGGGTATGGCAAAAAAACTGGGTATCGGATTTGTCCTGGTGCTGCTGTTGACCGCTGTGGTCGCGGCCATCGGCGTCTGGTCCCTGCAGACCATCAGCCATCGTTTCGGTGGCCTGAAACAGATGTCGTCCCTCAACAGCGGGTTGCTCAAGGTCCGGCTGCTGGAGCAGGAGTACGCCTCGCGTTCCGACCCCAAGACGGCCGATGCCCTGCGCCAAGGGGTCGACGGGCTTGTGGCCCTGGCGAACGAGCTCAAGGCACAGTCGGCTGCCAATGTGCCGGTGATGAATGATGTCGAGCAGGCGCTGGGCGCGTACCGCAAGGCGTTCGATGAGTTTGTCGGGTTGAGCCAGAGCAAGGACCTGGCACTGGAAATGGCCAGTTGGTCGGTGTCCAGCGTGGCCAACAACCTTGATGTGTTGCAGGCCGGGCTGGCGGATGACGGTACCTATACCTTGAAAGACTCCGAAGGCAAGGAGGGTGCCGAATTCATCGAGCAGGCCAACCAGATCAGCGAAGTGTCGCGGTTGATGTTGCAGGCCATGAATGAAGCGCGGGTCCGCCTGGACCAGAGCCGCAAAGGCAATGTCGAGGGCGCCGGAGAAGGCAGCATTGAACAGGCCGAGCAGGCGATGAAACAGGCCGAAGCGCTCAAGACCACGGTCAAGGACCCGGGTTACCAGACCGTGCTGAACGAAGTGGCCGGCCACATCGCCGGTTTCAACCAGCAACTGGCCGAGTACACCGGACTGCTGGCGAAGGAAAAAATCGTCTACCAGCAACTGCACGAGCGGGCCGACCAAGTGGTGGCGCGGGTCGACCAGGCCTTCAGTGCCGAAGACCAGGCCATGCAGGCAGAATTGAAGAAGAACTCGCTGCTGATCGTCGGTTCGTCGGCCTTGGCGTTGCTGGTGGGGTTGATCGCGGCGTGGGTCATCACCCGGCTGATCGTGACGCCGCTGCGCAGCGTCATTCGCGTTGCCCAGCAGATTGCGGCGGGTGACTTGAGCGCCACGGTCGAAGTGACGCGCCGGGACGAGATTGGCCAGTTGATGCTGGCCATGCAACAGATGGGCGCAGGGCTGAGCAGTATCGTCAGCGGCTTGCAGGCCGGGATCGAGCAATTGGCCAATTCGGCGCAGTCGCTGTCGGCGGTGACCGAGCAGACCAACCTGGAAGTCAGCAGCCAGAAAGAGGAAACCGAGCAGGTCGCCACGGCCATGAACCAGATGACCGCCACCGTGCACGATGTGGCGCGCAATGCCGAAGAAGCGGCACAAGCGGCCCAGACGGCCGACGACAAGGTCGAAAGCGGCCAGCAGGTGGTGCGCCAGAGCATGGTGCGCATCGAACAACTGGCCGATTCGGCGACGTCGGCCAGTTCCAGCATCGAAAGCCTCAGCGCCGAGATCCAGAACATCGGCACGGTGCTGGAAGTCATCAAGAGCGTGGCCGAGCAAACCAACCTGCTGGCGCTCAATGCCGCTATCGAGGCGGCCCGCGCCGGGGAACAGGGCAGGGGCTTCGCAGTCGTTGCCGATGAAGTGCGGGCCCTGGCCAGGCGCACGCAACAGTCCACCGAGGAGATCGAACGGCTGGTGAGCGCCTTGCGTTCAGCGGCCCAGGCCTCCGTTCAGCAGATCCAGAGCAGCGGCGAGCTGGTGAAGATGGCGGTCAGCGACGCACTGCAGACCGAGAGCGCCTTGGGCAGCATTGCGGCGGCGGTGTCGTTGATCCAGCAGATGAACCAACAGATCGCCGCGGCGGCCGAGCAACAGAGCTCGGTGGCCGAAGAGATCAATCGCAGCGTGACCAGTATTCGCGCCAGCGCCGATCAATCCTCCCTGGCGATGCGCGGCAATGCCGCATCCAGCATCGAGCTGGCACAGTTGGGGGTTGAGTTGAAAGGAATGGTGGGGCATTTCAGGTTGTAAGCCGGGGGGCGCTCCCCACATACCCGGGTGGCGAGCTCTCGTCCCCCCTTTGGGGTGCGAAGCACCCACCGCTCAAGGACCGTTGCGCCCGAAGTGTTGGGCCGGCCCAGCGGGAGCAAGCTCCCTCGCCACAAGGGAACTCGCTTCGGCCCTTAATCTCAGTCGTAGACCTTCTTCTTTTTCCACTCGTCGTTTATTTCGTCGTCCTTCAAGCCCTCAGTCAACTGGTTGACCTCGCCCTCGACCGGCTGGGTGCTGGCCAGGACCTGGGCATTGGCGCGGGCCAGGAGTTTTTCCAGGTAGGCCAGTTGTTCGGCGTAGACCTGGGGTTCCTGTTGCTTGCGCAAGTACTGCACGCCGCGCTCGAAGGCCAGGCGGGCCTGCCCGGGTTGTTCCTGCTGCAACGCCTGTTGGCCGAGATTGTTGAAGAACTCGATGTGCAGTAGCACCAGGATATGCCGCACTTCACGGATCCAGCGCTTGGCTTCGTTGGGCGGCAGGAAACCGTCCTGGGCGGCGCGGGTGATCTGGCCGTGCAAAGCCTCGAGCAGAAAACGTACGTCCTTGGCCTTGGCTTCGGTCTGGATCGGTGCCGGCGGATTGTTCACCGGGATCGATTCACCTTGGGCGGCCAGTGCGCTCAATTCGTCCAGGCGTGCCTTGACCGTGGAATTGGTTTTCTCCAGGTTCAGCAAGCGCTGGCAGACGTTCATCTCGAGGCGGGTCATCAACAACTTCAGGGCAGGGGTCATCAACTGCCCGGGAAAGGTTTCGGTGAGCTCGCCACAGCGACGCATGCGGTCGTTGAGTTCTACCTTGGTGCGGGCCTTTTCCAGCTTGTTGTTTTCCACCACGTGGTTCATGTAGCCAATGGCGATCAACAGGGCGATCCCGGCTACGACGAGCAGGGTGATCATGAGTGGTGTCACCGGTAAGACCTCTTTATTAGGGTACGCATGTCATGAGTGTAGTGGCTTGGCTTTTAAGCGCATAGGCCCGAGCGACGCGATTAGACGGGCGTCGTGCTGTTTATAGGAAGCATAACCGGGTAGGAGCACATTGCCATCATTTGCCGGGCGCGACTATAGCGTCTCGGCGGGCGACAGAATATAGGCGTCAGAGACCGGACGAGGGAAATCCGTGGATCGCCCCCTCAAACCGGGCGAAGTCATTGATTTAAATAAATTTATATCTGGGGGTTGACGACCCTTCAATCCATCCATAGAATGCGCGCCACTTACAGCGTAAAGCACTCAGCCAAACGCTCTAAGCAGTGAATGTTGTACGTGTGTCCCCTTCGTCTAGTGGCCTAGGACACCGCCCTTTCACGGCGGTAACAGGGGTTCGAGTCCCCTAGGGGACGCCAATGCGGGAATAGCTCAGTTGGTAGAGCACGACCTTGCCAAGGTCGGGGTCGCGAGTTCGAGTCTCGTTTCCCGCTCCAATTTAAACAGCGTTGCTTTCGGGCAGGGCTGAGTGAAGCCAGAGCCGACATCTTCGGATGCGGATTTGGGCACTGAAATACACACCATGTGTTTCAGTTAGTGTGTCCCCTTCGTCTAGTGGCCTAGGACACCGCCCTTTCACGGCGGTAACAGGGGTTCGAGTCCCCTAGGGGACGCCATTTGCGGGAATAGCTCAGTTGGTAGAGCACGACCTTGCCAAGGTCGGGGTCGCGAGTTCGAGTCTCGTTTCCCGCTCCAAATTCAAAAAAACGCTGCTCATATGAGCGGCGTTTTTTTATGCCCATGAAAAGGCCGTCCAGCGCTCTTGTGCCTACAACGAGCGATTTTCGGTGTCTGAGGAGACTGGCGGCGCTTTACCTTAAAAATGAAGGTGAAGCGAAATTACTTCATGCAAAACTTAAGGGAAAACCTTTAGGAAGATTAATAGTTCATTCCTAAAAAAAAGCACTTCTCCTAACCTTCCAGTACCCATTCTGGAGGTGCGCTTATGCTGGTTTTTATTAAATCGATGGTCATTGGGCTGTGTATTGCAGCCCCGGTGGGACCCATTGGGCTGTTGTGCATACAAAGAAGCCTGATGCAGGGATGGAGGGCAGGTTTCGCGACGGGATTGGGGGCGGCCACCGCCGATTCGATCTATGGATTCATCGGGGCCCTGGGGGTCACGGCCATCATCGCGACGCTCATCAGCTTTAAACCTTGGTTGTGCATCTTCGGCGGGCTATTCCTCGCCTATATCGGCTATCAGACAATACGGTCGAAAGGCGGCGCGACCGCGATGGCGGGTGAGCGGGCCGATATGTTCAAAGCCTACTCGACCACGCTGTTCCTGACCCTGTCGAACCCCATGACCATCTTGTCGTTTATCGCGATATTTGCCGCGTTGAGCGATGGCATGGCCAGTGATCAAGGCGGCCAGCACGCCTTGTTGCCGATGGTGACCGGTATATTCCTGGGCTCGGCGGCCTGGTGGCTGGGGTTAAGCGGGTTCTCCTCCATTTTCAAGGCCCGGATTGCCGAATCCAAGCTAAGGCTGATCAACTATTTTTCAGGGGCGATCATCGCCGTTCTGGGGGCGTATCAGGTCGCCACGGGTGTCATGCTGGCGACGGCAACCTGATTGAAAATGATGCACAAAAAGAGGTCCTACTGCAGCCTGGACTCAACATACGCCCTGAATCGGCCTATTGCCTGGGTGACGTCTGAGGCGGTGGCATTGCTGAATGAAAGCCTGACTTGGTTAGCCGCCTCATTCGTCAGCGAAAATAAAGTGGTCGGAAAGACGATCACTTTGAACTGCTGGGCGCATTCGCGCATTTCAGCTTCGCCAAAGACGAAAGGCAGCTGCACATTGATGAAGAAGCCGCCTGTTGGGTGATTCCAACTGACCGATCCATGAACGCCAGACTTGAGCGGAAATTCACGTTCAAGGCATTCAAGCATGTGGTTCCTTTTGTTCGTATAGGACAACACCCTGGGCTGGTTCAGCCCCTTCAGCGAGTAGTCGTTCTCGATCAGCACGCCGGCGACGACCGCTTGGCACAGGGCTGGAGTGTTAACGGTGATCAGGCTTTTGGCCTTGCACAACCTCGTGTTGAACGACATGACGCCGGCACCCTGCGGAGCGACCACATAACCCATGCGCAAGCCCGGAAAAATCGATTTGGCAAAAGAACCGAGCAAGAACACCCGACTGCTGTCGATGGACTTCATGGATGCAATGGCAGCGCCTTCGTACCTGAAGTAGCGGTAGGCCGTGTCTTCAAGGATGAAAAAGTTCTTTTCCCTGGCCAAGGCAAGCATGGCTGTCCTGGCGTGATAGGAAAGGCTGTCGGCGGTCGGATTGCTGAAGTCTGGAACGGCATAAAGTGCTTTGATTTTTTCTCCTCTGGATTCAAGTGCTTCAACGATCTTGCGCAGGGCGATCGGGTCTAGAAAAGCCGCCATGGGAACCGGGACGATCTTTATGCCCAGCAGTTTTGCGATGCCGGTAATCCCGGAAAACACCGGGTCAGGCACCAACAACACCCCACCGCCTTCAAAGATGGACAGGAGCGTCAAGGTGCAGGCTTCCTGAAACCCCAGGCACACCACGATGCTTTCAGGATTGGAGACGGTTATCCCTTCATCCACCTGCAAATAGGTGGCGATCGTTTCATTGATGATCCCGGAGGTTTTTCCATATTGGCAAAGCAGCGTCGCCAGCGATTGCTCGGTGCCGGCGACATGATGTTTGTAGTGGGCCAGGCCCTTGTCGATGAGCGCCGGGTCGCACTGCTGATCATCGGGTCGACCGGAAGCCAGTGAAATGGCCTGCGGGTTTTCTTGGGCGATGGAATTTAGAAGGTGGATAACGTTCAGGATGGGGTCGTCGAATATCGTGTTTTCGAATGCGCCGGACACTTTCTTTGCTCCATAAAAAAGCAACGAGCCATTGAAGGCTCGTTGCTCTTGATGACACCGCTACGCAGGATCTTTCTGATCGACCTTGCTTTCCATGGTTTCGAATGCCTGGAGCAGATCCTCCTTGAGATCGTCGAGATCCTCCAGGCCAAAGCACAATCGAACCAGGCCCTTCTCGATGCCCATGTCGGCTTTTTCCTGGTCCGTCATCGAGGCGTGGCTGCCACTGAAGGGCTGGGCGACCATTGACGTGACGCAGGCCATTCCAGTGCCCGTGCCAAACCATTTGAGCGCGCTGGTGAACGTTTTGTAAAAGGGCACCAGGTCCGGCCGAATATCGACAAACACAATGCCGCCATAGCCGGTCAACTGCTTGCCATCGATGCGTGGGTAATAGACATGCTCGATGAAAGGCAACTCACGCAGATAATTGAGCATGCTTGCGGTCGTCTGGCTGTGTTTTTCCATGCGCAGGTTGAACGTCTGCATGCTCCTGCGCAGCAACCAGGCGCTATTGGGGGTCAGTATCGTGCCTGAATAAAAGCGGCCCTCAAGGAGGCGGTTATAGATCGTCTCATTGTTGACCAGCACCAGGCCGCCCATGACATCACTGTGTCCAGAGAAGTACTTGGTTGCGCTGTACAGGGAAATGTCGGCGCCAAAATTCAACGGCTTCTGGAATATCGGCGTGGCCCAGGTATTGTCAACGACCACCAGGGCCTGCGGGTTGTTTTGCTTGACGGCCCTGCTGACCGCATGGATATCAATATCTTTCAGGAACGGGTTGGTCGGTGTTTCGAATATCACCATGTCGACGTCCGCCGGCAAGGCCCTCAAACCCTCGGCCGTGGTGAGATCCAGAATCGTCAGGTGTGCGCCGATACGTGCCGCATAGCGCTGGAACAATTTATAAGAGCAGCCATAGATGTATTTGTTGATGACCAGTGAAGCCCCCGGTTTCAACAGTTCCAACACCATATAGATCGCGCTCATCCCGGTGCTGTAGGCCAAGGCATATTCGCTGCCCTCCAGGGACGCGACGACCTGTTCCAATTCAGTCACATTGGGGTTGGCTTTCCTTGAGTAGAAGAAGGCCGAGTCCGCATTGAACGCGCTGCACTGATAAATAGGCGTTACCGAAGGGTGAGCGTCCCGGTCATCCACCTTGATATGAAGTATTTCAGTAGACACTTTCATGCTTGGCTGACCAGTTTGATGACCTGTTCATACATGTTCTGCTTGCCCTCGTAACCAACGGTCGGGGTGATGTCATTTTGCGAGATGCCGATCTCTTCAATCGACTCAGTAGGGAAGTGAGCCCGGTCGAAGACTTCATGAAGGTTCGAGTTCACGCCGTTGGGGAGCCAGACCTCAGGACCGGTTTCATCGATGCGCGCCTTGGCAATGATGAATCGATAGCTTTCATGGGCCCGCAAGGTCAGCGATTTCCACTCGCTGTTATGCCCGTCCGTATAGTTGCGTCGCAGGTAGACAGTCTGTTCGAAGTCCTCGGTATTCAGCACTTGGGCGTGCAGCGACACAATGTCTCCGTGCCATTCGAACTTGCGCTTCTCATAAGCGCTCAGCGCGTCCTCGCACAGCTCGACAGGGGCGTACGCCTGGTGCTCGCCGAGTAATTTGAAGTGCGCATCATGCCCGCATTGGGAGCAGCACCCCTTGCTGTCCAGTCCGATGATGTCCGCGTTCAGGCCATACCGGGTGACGAGCAGGGCGTTACAGTGGTTGCAACTGGTATTGGTCCCTTCGACATCATTCACGTTACCCAGGTAGACGTGCTCGACGCCCATGCTCCGAGCGACGTCCCGAGCCTTCAGCAGCCTGTCCACAGGTGTACGGATGCTGTTGCTCATTTTGTAATCGGGGTGAAACCGGACGAAGTGCAGCGGTACGTTCGGACCCAGTTCATCCAATACCCACTGGCTGATTTTCCGGGCCGTTTCCTCGTCGTCGCTGATGTCGGTCACCATCAAGGTGCTGACTTCGACATATTTGCCAGCGTCGTAGACTTTCTTGATACCGGCCAGGACGGGCTCTACCCAGCCTGTGGTGACCTTGCGGTAGTACTCCGGAGAGATGGATTTCAGCGAAATCGAGAAAATATCGATGACCGGCAACAACTCGTCGATGGCTTCTTCACTGATGAAAAACGCCGATTTATAAAGATTGATCAGGCCGGCTTCCTTGGCCAGCTTTGCTGTATCGAGGATGAATTCATGCCAGACAACCGGATCGTTATAGGTCCAGGAAATGACGCGTATGCCGTGTTTGAGCGCGGTCTCCACCACCTGTTCGGGGGTGTAGTAGTAAACGTCCTTGTCGGTGACGTACTTGGCCTGTGATGTCTTCCAGTTGTGACAGTAACCACAGTTGAGCATGCAGCCGATATTGCCCAGGGACAGGATCCGCTCACCGGGGGCAAAGTGGAAAACGGCTTCGGTTTCGATTGTTTCCTCGGTGCTGTGGACGCCCTTGCCATAGTTCAATGTAACGAGCCTGCCCCCGCGGTTTCCGCGCACCTTGCAAAACCCTACCTTGCCTTCCTGAATGACACAGTTGCGTGGGGAAAGATGACACTTCACGGCTCCCCCGGGGAGTATTTCTTCCAATTTTGCCGGGCTGCTTTCCAAGGTCCAGTTTTTATTTTTTGTAGTGTCCATCTTTCACTCCTCATCACGGAAGTTGCCATCAATAGCATCGGTTTAAAAAGTCGAGGCGAAGCCATCCTGCCGCCCTATAGGGCAGTCATGTTTCTTATTAGTAAGCGGATGAAGCGCTCATCAATCCATAGTTCTTAAGTGCAAAGCGCTTGGCATTCATGTTCATGAACGGTTGAATAAGCGGACCAATTACCAGCAGGAATGCAATCGTTCCTATACCGAACGGCCCGCCTAAAAGCCAACCGCTGGAAAAGATGCCGATTTCAATGATCATCTTGGCTTTGGTGAATGACCAGTTCCATTTGGATACCATGGTCAATACCACGAGATCCATGATCCTGATGCCAATACCGCTCATGATGATTAATGCAGATGAATAGGCACATAGCATCAGCCCCGAGGCCAATAACGCATACTCGTTCATCCTGACGATCAAGTACTCTCCGAGCCCCAGCCACGACCAGAGATCAATCAGCAGTCCGGTCAGCGTCGTGGTAATGAAGGGGCTTATCGGCGGGTATTTTTTGTTCCAGAGCATCCACCAAGTCAGGAAGAACAGCGACACGATAGCCGAACAAACACCCATGCCGAGCATAAGCATTTTATCGATCGAGATGATCAAGACGTCTAGAGGATCGGTACCCAGTTGACTGATGATGAAACACTTGGCACCCAGCGAAAAGAAGCTGACGCCCATCAGGTACATCAGTATCTGGTCTTTCTTGAAGTGGCGGAGATTTAGGACTTGCGTGCCAATGTGCTGAATCAACGGGTGGGGCTTTTCTCCACACTTTTTCTTTTCATCTTCCATGCGAACACCATCCCTGGAGAGAATATTTTATTATGAGTGCGTCACGCTAAAGAGCAGGGCTATTGATTACCCGGATTCTTTTTCAGGTTTTTCAGGCTGGGAATAGACTAGCGCGCTGCTTTATTTTGGTGCATGCTTTTTTTAATGAAAAATGCGGGGTTTTCATTAAAATTTATACTTTGAACCGGGGAAAACGCACATGGATCGTATAGACGTCAAAATCCTGGGTAAGGTACAGGACTGTGGTCGCATTTCCATCACAGAGCTTTCCAAGCATGCTGGGCTTTCTATTCCTGCCACCAATGACAGGTTGCGCAAACTTGAAGACTCCGGGGTCATCAAGGGCTATTGCGCCCAGTTGGATCCTACCAAACTGGGCTACGGCATATCGGCCGTCGTCGGCATCACCACCCTCAAGCCGGCAAAAGCCAAATTGATCGCGACGCTCACCGACATACCCGAGGTCGTCGAGTGCCTGCACATCACGGGGAATGACTCCTATCTGATCCGGATCTACGCCAGGTCCATGGCTGAGATCGAGGACATCATCGCGAAAATCAACGCGTACGGAGAGACGCGGACCAGCATCGTGCTGTCCATTCCAATCGAGAGAAGAAAGCTCGCCCCGTGAGCCTGAATATCAACCCTCAAGGCTGTGCACCAGGTTTTCAATCGCTTCCAGGGCCGCCTCATCCGGAGGCTCCGGTGCAGGACTCGCGCTGCGCATCTGGTACGCGAGACGGTACTCGCTGGGCGTGCAACTGGCGTATTGCTTGAAGGCGCGGGCGAAGTAGGAGGGGTCCTTGAAGCCGGCCTCATAGCCGATGCTGGTGATGGGCATCTGGCTGTTGTCGAGCAGTTCCTTGGCGAAGCTCATGCGTTTGTTCAGTACGTAGTCGGTGAAGCCGAGCCCATTGGCTTCCTTGAACACCCGGCTGAAGCGAAACGTCGTCATGCCACAGCGCTTGGCCAGGTCGCGCTGATCGATGCTGTCGCGAAAATGCTGGTCGATGTACAGCATGATGTGGCTGAGGGCCTGGTGCTTCTGGTGCCCGGAAGTCAGGCGAATGCTGTCCGGCAGGGTCGGGGAGTGGTCGATCTGCGAGGTTCTTCCCCGGCCACCGGTATTGCGGCGCAGCTCACACAGCTGGACCACGGCGGTGAGGTAGCGCTTTCGCTCGGCGACGGACAAAGGCAGCACCATGTATTCCCAGACGCTGGAGCGCATCGCCCACACCGCCAGTTCCTCGGAGTGCTGCACGGTGAACATGGTGATGGGGGTGCCGGGAACGGTCCGCTTGATCTCAAGCAAGCGTCGCAGGCCCGGCGTGTCCGGGCGGTCGAAATGGATGCAGATCATGTCGACCTGTTCCGCGCTGGGCAGCATGGCGTTTTTTGCCAGCGTGCAGTCGCAGGTGTCCCGGAACTGGGAAACGAGTTCCTGAGTGGACCGATCATGGGTCAGATCGAACCATAACAGCTTTGGCTTTCCAGTCGGATTGGGTGCCATAGGACGACTACTCACAGGTTCTTTCTGCCCTTTAGCTAGCAGTATTGTCACTGTGCTATCACTTCGCCGGATTATTTTTTATAAAAATCCAATTTCTTCGCGCCATCCTCTCGCGGGACACCTGCCCAGGGCTGTCGCAGGACGAATTCCCCGCCTCGGCCTCTTTCCCACCCCGCGCAAAAAAATCCTAGCGATGTGCAAAATCCTCCTAACGGCAATGACCACCCGCTGACTAGGGTTGCATCAGGCAGTTCGCAATGTACTGCCTCTTGAGAAAACAACCCCAATGAGGTGTGCGAAATGACTCTTCAAACAATCAAGGCTTCGGTAGTGAAGTTCGCCAAAGATGAAGATGGCCTGACCATTGTGGAATACGCCGTGGCCGGTGGGTTGATCACCGTATTGGTGGCCGCCGCGTTTGTGCTTCTGGGCGGTGCGGTGAATACCAAGATCCGTGCACTGTGCCAGGCGGTCAACGGCAACGTTGCCTGCGCGTAAGCCAGTCATTGCCCGGGGACACGGTAACGCTCAAGGAATAACGCTTGCGACTCTTTTGCAGTGAGTACAACGCATCAATCAAATGGACTTCACGCTGTCCCCTCCCATCAAGCCGTGACTTCTTCTCAGCGTGAGGTATACGAAATGACTCTCCAGACAATCAGAACTTCGATCCGCAAGTTCGCCAAAGATGAAGCTGGCCTGACCATCGTTGAATACGCGGTGGCGGGTGGCTTGATCACGGTGTTGGTCGCCGCGGCATTCGTCCTCCTGGGCGGCGTCGTGGATACCAGGATCCGGGCGCTGTGCCAAGCCGCCAATGGCAACGTCGCCTGCTAACGATAACCACACCCTAGGGAGACGCATCATGTCCATGGAACTGCTGGTGTCGACGGTATTGCTGCTGGGATTGCTGGGTGTGGCGGTGGTGAGCGACCTGCGTCGCCATCGCATCCCCAACACGCTGGTCCTGGTGGGGATTGCCCTGGGATTGGCTGGCCAGGTCTATACCGGCGGGATCGGTGGCCTGGGCGACAGCCTGCTGGGCATGCTGATCTGTTTCGGGTTGTTCCTGCCCATGTACGCAGTGGGTGGCATGGCCGCCGGCGACGTCAAGCTGATGACCATGGTCGGCAGCTTCCTGCCTTTTCATTACGCACTGTGGGCGGCGCTGTTCAGCCTGATCGCCGGCGGTGTGTGCGGTTTCCTGATCGTCCTGGCCCGCGGCCAACTGCTCCAGACCCTGGGACGCTACTGGTTGATGGTGCGAGCCCAGTCCTACCTGGCGCCGACGTCGGATGAAGTGGCCGGCAAACCCTTTCCTTATTCGATTGCGATCCTGATCGGTACTTTGAACAGCGTCTACTGGCAACTGGTTGCCGGCGGCTGGGGAGTCTAGTCATGCACGTCATCAACGATAGCGATGCCTACCCCAGCGAACGGGAAGCGGTGCAACGCCTGGCACCCCAGCCATGCACCATTCGCGACACCGGCCTGAGCGACAGCTTCCTCGGCGAACTGGTATGCAAGCACCTGCACGACGCCGGTGTGTTGGACATGACGCGGCTGGTGGAGCGCCTGGCCCTGACCGGCGCGGTACTGGAAGAAGTCCTGGCGTTCCTGCGCAAGGACGGTCGCGTCGAAGTGCTGGGTCAGTTGGGCCAGACCGGTGGGCAGACGTTGCGTTATGGCCTGACCGAGCGCGGCCGCAGCTCCGCCCGTGATGCCCTGGCCCGCAGTGGCTACATCGGCGCTGCGCCGTTTCCGGTGAGCACCTATCGCTCGCTGATCAAGATCCAGACCATTCACCACGGCCGCATCACCGCCAAGGACATGAACCAGGCCTTGGCGGGGATGGTGCTGAGCCAAGGCATGCTCGACCAGTTGGGCGTCGCCCTGAATTCCGGGCGGGCAATCATGATCTACGGCCCGGCGGGCACCGGCAAAACCTACGTCAGCAGCCGGTTGATCCGGTTGTTCGCCGAAGCCATCTGGGTGCCCCACGCGATTGTCATCAACGAGTCGGTGATCGAAATCTACGACCCACAGGTGCACCAGCGCCTGGATGACAACAGCCAAACCAACAACCTGATGCTCAACGAAGGCATTGACCGCCGGCTGCTGTGCTGCAAACGCCCGATCGTCATCACCGGCGGCGAGTTGAGCATGGAGCAGTTGGACGTGCGCTACGACCCGTTCACCCGGCAATACCAGGCGGCGTTGCAGCTCAAGGCCAGCAACGGCCTGTTCATCATTGACGACATGGGTCGCCAGCGCATGGCCCCGGCCGAGTTGCTCAATCGCTGGATCGTGCCCATGGAGGAGAAGCGCGACTTCATCAACCTGGGCGGCGGTCGGCATTGCGAGTTGCCGTTCGACCTGGTGCTGGTGTTTTCCACCAACCTCAATCCCCTCGAATTGGCCGACGAGGCCTTCCTGCGGCGCATTGGCTACAAGGTCCAGTTCGGCTACCTCAAGCCCGAGGAGTACGAACGCATCTGGCGCCAGGAATGCGAACGCCTGGGCATCCCCTATGACCCGTTGTTGGTGCGTTATGTCCTGCAGCGGTTGTATGGCGGCGAAGGCATGCCGCTGGTGCCTTGCCATCCCCGTGACCTGTTGAACATGGCGCTCGACCGCCAGCGTTACCTGGGCGGTTCCGGACCCCTGTCGCCGCAAGAGCTGGATTGGGCCTGGCACAACTACTTCGTTCAGCTCGACTTCCTTTGATCTGGAGATACCGACATGAGCTCTCGTACGCTTCCGCTGATAGGCGTTTCCCTGGTGCTGGGCCTTGGTGCCGCATGGATGGCTGACTCCTGGCTGAGCGCGCGACTCAACGCGACCCCCGATGATCACTTGCGAAGCGTGGTGGTCGCGACGGTGGAAATTCCCTTCGGGCAAATGGTCGAGGCCCAGCAGGTCACGACCGTGCGCATGCCCATGGACACGATCCCGGACGATGCCTTCGATGCCAGCGAACAGGCCGTGGGCAAGATCGCCACCTTCGACATCCTGCGCGGCGACATTGTGCGGGGCGCGCGCCTGAGCGAGCACCTGGGCGGCAGCACCCTGGCTTCGTTGATCGCCCCGGACAAACGCGCCATTTCGGTACGTGTGGACGATGTGGTTGGCGTGGGGGGCTTCCTCTTGCCAGGTAACCGGGTCGATGTCTTGGCGACCAAGACCACCAACGCCGGCAGCAACAGCGCCACGTCGCGGACCATCCTGGAAAACCTGCGGGTGCTGGCGGTGGACCAGACGGCGGGCACTGACAAGACCCAGCCGGTGGTGGTGCGGGCCGTGACCCTGGAAATGTCGGTCACCGAAGCGGAAGCGCTGGTCACCGCGCAGACCGAAGGCAAGCTGCAATTGGCCCTGCGCAACCCGTTGAACCTGGAGAAAAAACCTGTCGCCGTTGCGCCGCCAGCCCTTGCGCCGGTCATCGCCATGGCGGCCGCCCCGTTGCCCAAACCTGTGGTGCAGCGCAGTGCCAAGCCGCAAGGCGGGGCTGTCACGTTGATCCGCGGGGTTGAAAGCAGCGTGATCAATGTTCGCTGAGTGACCCCTCCATGCCAGGCCTTTGCGGGCCGTGGCGATGCCGATCCTCAAACGTTGTAGGCGAGGGCTCGATGATGAATGCCAATATCCGGCGCCAGGGAGGGGCGGTGAGTGTACTGATGGTGATCGCGTTGGTGGCGATTTCCATGATGGCCGCGCTGGCCCTCGATGGCGGGCACATGCTGCTGAACAAGACGCGCCTGCAAAATGCGGTGGATGCCGCGGCCTTGGGCGGCGCCAAGACCCTGAGCCAAGTGAGTGGCGGCATCAACATGGCCAGCACCACCCGCGCGGCTGCCCTGGATACGCTGAACAGAAATGCCAGCGCCGTGGGCAACACCGAACTGGCCACTGCGGTTGCCGGCAACCCGGGCGCGTTCGCCGTGGTGGAACTGGCCAGCAGCGTCTATGGCCCGTTCTCCTACCCTGGGCCTAGCGATGCCAAATACGTGCGGGTGTCGGTGGCCAGCTATCAATTGGACGGCTTTTTCTGGAGCTTCGTGCAAACCATGGGCAGCGCCGGGCTCGGCAACAAGCGCGTGGCGGCGATTGCCACGGCGGGTCCCAGCCCCACCTCGCCGTGTGACCTGGCGCCGTTGATGGTCTGTGGCGAGCCCACTGAGTACAACCCGGCTGCCGGCAACTTCTGGGGGTATCAATTTGGCGATCTGGAAGTCCTGAAGACGGCGGCGGGGAACACCTCGCCCATCGGCCCGGGCAACTTCCAATTGCTGGATTTCGGCTCCGGCGGCAGTGCGGTCCGCGAGGACCTGGCCGGCGGGGGCTCGGTCTGCCGCAGCGTTGGCGACAACGTCCAGACGGCGCCGGGCAATAAAGCCGGCCCGACTTCCCAAGGCTTGAACACCCGTTTCGGTGTCTATAACGGTCCGGTCAGTGCTTCGGACTATCCACCGGACCTGGTCACGTCTTCAGGCAGCCCGGCGATCACCTACAACGATTCGGTCCCCCGGCCGGAATACAAAGGCCAGGCGATCACCTCGAGCAACGGCGATCTCTCGGCGGGCGGCGAGGCGATACAGGACTACAACGACTGGCGGGCCCAAGTCGCCGCCTGTGTGGCGGGGGGCGCCAGCGGCTGTGAAAGCAATGGCGTCTTCGAGCGCCGGATGCTGAAGATCGTGATTGGCGATTGTGCCGGGAAACTGAGCGGCTCGACGTCGATTCCGGTCTTGGGGTTTGGCTGCTATTTCGTCCTGCAGCCGGTGAACGGTGGTGGTTCGGAGTCGATCATCTTCGGCCAGTTCGTCCAGGAGTGCGAGGGCGACAACGTGCCCGGCCCGACGCCATCTTCCGACTCCGGCCCACAGATCATCCAGCTCTACAAAACCTATCTCAACGGCAGCGGCACGCCGAGCACCGACTCGTAGGAGGCGTCATGGGACTTTCTCATTTCAAACCCGCAAGAGCCCAAAAAGGCGTGGCGCTGGTGGAGTTCACCCTGGTGCTGCCGTTGCTGCTGTTGCTGCTGCTGGCCTTCGGCGAGTTCGGCCGGATGCTCTACCAGTACAACGTGCTGTTGCAGGCCAGCCGCGATGCCGATCGCTTCGTCGCCAGCCAGGCGTGGAACACCACCCTGGGCGGCATCACGCTGAACAACACCCTATTGACCCAGACGAAAAACGTGGCGGTGTATGGCGTGCCCAGCGCTGCCGGCGACGCCGTGGTGTCCGGGTTGACCACGGCCGACGTGGAGGTCGTCACCGAGGGCATCGATCATGTGCGCGTCACCATCAAGCACACCTTCTCACCGGTGATCGGCACGGTGATCCCTGGTTTTTTCGGTGCGTCCACCGTCTTGGGCATCGAACTGGTGGCGACCACCGTCATGAGGGCGCTGTGATGAATCGCAAACACATGGGCGGCACCTACATCGTGGAGTTCTCCTTCGTCGGCTTGCTGGTGTTCATCCTGCTGTTCGGCGTGGTGGAAATGGGCCGGCTGTACTTCACGGTCAATGCCCTGGATGAAGCGGCGCGCCGTGGCGCGAGGCTGGCGGCGGTGTGCAATGTCAGCGACCCGGTGGTCCTGCGCCGGGCCATTTTCAACGCCGCGACGGACGCTGGCACCAGTCAGTTGATCAGCAACCTGGCGACCTCGAACCTGGCGCTGACCTACCTGGACGTCAATGGCGCCGTGGTGGCGAACCCCACCAACACGTCCGGCACCACCGGCTTTCGTGCCATCCGCTATGTACGGCTGAGCGTGCAGAACTTCGTTTTCAACCTGTTCATTCCCGGCTTGGGCGTGCCCATTACCTTGCCGACGTTCCGGGCAACCTTGCCACGCGAAAGCCTTGGGCGTCATTCCGATTCCGCGGAGATCACACCATGCTGAACACCAGGGAAAATCCGCTTTCGACCACCACTGGCAGAGCCGGGCTGCGGATACTGATCAGCAGTCGCGATGCCACGGCACTGCGCGACCTGCAATGCGTCTGCCAGCGCATGCCGGGCCTTGAGGTCAGCACGCGCCTGGTCAGCAACGGGCATGTCGACCCGCTCTATGGGCTGGATCGCATGCCCGATCTGTTGCTGCTGCGGGTCAGCCATTTGTGGCGAGAGGAACTGTCGGCGTTGCTGCAACGTCCGGCCCATGAACGGCCGCCGATGCTGGTGTGCGGTCCATTGGGCGAGCAGGAAGGCATGCGCCTGGCGATGCAGGCCGGTGCCCGGGATGTGTTGCCCGAACCCATCGCCGATACGGAGCTGGTGGCGGCGCTCAATCGCCTGGTGGCGGACGTTCGTCTCGGCAACGGCAACGAAGGGAAGTTGGTCGCGGTGATCAGCGCCAAGGGCGGCTCCGGCGGCACCTTGGTGGCCTGCAACCTGGCCCAGCAGCTCAGCGCCCGGGCAGGCAATACCCTGCTGCTGGACATGGACCTGCAATTTGGCAGCGTGACCCATTACCTGGACGTGGCGCAGTCCCACAGTCACTTGGAAGTGCTGCAGCAGGTCGATGAGATGGACAGCGTCGCGCTGCGAGGCTTTTGCAGTCACTTCAGCCCGACCCTGCACGTATTGGGTGGTCGGGCCGGTGAGTTGTGCCTGCCCCAGGACGCCCAGCCTGAACAGCTCGATGCCCTGCTGCAACTGGCCCGCGCCAGCTATGACTGGGTGGTGGTGGACCTGCCGCGGCAGATCGATCACCTCACCGGCTCGGTGCTGGAACAGGTGGACCGGGTGTACGTGGTGGTGCAACAGAGCGTCAGCCACCTGCGTGATGCCAGCGCCCTGGTGCGGATTCTTCGCGAAGACCTCGGTGTGCGCGGGGACCAGTTGCAGATCGTGATCAACCGCTATGACAAAAACGCCGCCGTCAGCCTCAAGGACATCGGCGAGGCCCTGCGTTGCGCGAACCTGTCGAAATTGCCCAATGACTTCAACCTGGTCAGCCAGAGTCAGAACACTGGCGTGCCGTTGGGGCTGCATGCGCCGAAGGCGGCCATCACCGCCGCCCTGCGCGATTTGACCGAAGACCTGGTCGGTCACCAGATGGCCACGAACAAGGGCCTGCTTAAACGCGCCTTCAACCGTTTCTTCGGGGGATGACCCATGATCAGCGACTTTCGTAACCGCTTGCGCAAACAGCCCGCCAAACCTGGCACCTCGGCGGGTGCCCAGCCCGGCGACAGCTTGCCGGACCCGACGGACGCCTTGATGGCCTGGGAACAGGCCATTCCCGACGTGCTCTATGAAACCCGCAGCCAGGTCACGCCGGTGGAGGCCGAGTGGCGGGAGAAGATCTACCAGCAATTGCTCAAGGTCATGGACCTGTCGTTGCTCGATGCCCTCGAACAAGCCGAGGCCGCGCGGCAGATTCGCGATATCTGCCAGCGCTTGCTGGAAGAACATTCCGCGCCGGTGAGTACCGTCAGCCGACAGTTGATCATCAAGCAGATCACCGACGAAGTGCTCGGCCTGGGGCCGCTGGAACCGTTGTTGGCTGACCATAGCGTGTCCGACATCCTGGTCAACGGCTTTGCTTCGGTCTACGTCGAACGCTTCGGCAAGCTGCAACGCACCGACGTGCGTTTTCGCGACGACCAGCATCTGTTGAACATCATCGACCGCATCGTCTCCAGCCTGGGGCGGCGCATCGACGAGTCCTCGCCGTTGGTGGACGCTCGGCTCAAGGACGGTTCGCGGGTCAACGCGATCATTCCGCCGCTGGCCATCGACGGTCCGAGCATGTCGATCCGGCGCTTCGCCGTGGACCTGCTCAATACCGACAGCTTGATCCAGGTCGGCACCATGACACCGGCCATTGCCTTGCTGCTCAAGGCCATTGTTCGCGGGCGCTTGAACGTGCTGATTTCCGGCGGGACCGGCAGCGGCAAGACCACCATGCTCAACGTGCTCTCCAGTTTCATCCCCCACAACGAGCGCATCGTCACCATCGAGGATTCGGCCGAGCTGCAACTGCAGCAGCCCCACGTGGTACGCCTGGAAACCCGGCCGTCGAACATCGAGGGGCGTGGCGAGGTGAGCCAGCGGGAATTGGTGCGCAACAGCCTGCGCATGCGCCCGGACCGCATTGTCATCGGCGAGGTGCGCGGCGCCGAGGCGATGGACATGCTCACGGCGATGAACACCGGCCACGACGGTTCGCTGACCACCGTTCACGCCAATACCGCACGGGATGCCCTGGGGCGAATCGAGAACATGGTGTCGATGACCGGGGCGACGTTTCCGATCAAGGCCATGCGTCAACAAATTGCCTCGGCCATCGATGTGGTCATCCAGCTGGAGCGTCAAGAAGACGGCAAGCGCCGCGTGGTGAGCATGCAAGAGATCAACGGCATGGAAGGCGAGATCATCACCATGACCGAAATTTTCTCCTTCGCGCGCCAGGGCATCGGTGAACATGGCGAGGTGCTTGGGGAGTATCGGCCCAGTGGCATGATCCCGGCCTTCCGCGATGTGCTGGCCAAGCGCGGCATCGAGTTGCCGCTGACCTTGTTTCGCCCTGAGTGGATGGAGGGCCGGACGTCATGAGCAATATCCCCAGCGAGTTCATCCTGATGTTCCTGGGCATGGTGTTCATCGCCGTGTTCCTGCTGTCCCAGGGCGTGGTGGTGCCGGTGTTCGGTGAGGCCGGCAGGATGCGCAAACGTATTCGTGGGCGCCTGCATGTGCTGGAGAAGGCCAACCACTTGCCCAACATGCAGACGGTGTTGCGGCAGAAATACCTGACGCGCCTGTCACCCTTGGAAGCGCGGCTGGAGCAGCTGCCATTCATGGCCAACCTGACGCAACTGATCGAGCAGTCCGGCCATGAATACCGGGCCTATCGGGTCATGCTGCTCGGTCTGGTCCTGGGGGCGGCGGCCGGGGCCTTGGTGCTGATGGTTTCGCCAGTCTGGTGGATGGCGCTGCTGGCGGCCTTTGCCGTGACCTGGGTGCCGGTGCTGAAAATCCTGCGGGACCGCAACAAGCGTTTCGCCGCGTTCGAGGAAGGTCTGCCGGATGCGCTGGACGCCATGTGCCGGGCCTTGCGCGCCGGGCACCCGTTCAACGAAACCCTGCGTCTGGTCGCCGAGGAGCACAAGGGGCCGGTCGCCCAGGAATTCGGCATGACCTTTTCCGACATCAACTACGGCAACGATGTGCGCCGGGCCATGCTCGGCTTGCTGGAGCGGATGCCGAGCATGACGGTGATGATGCTGGTGACCTCGATCCTCATTCACCGCGAGACCGGTGGCAACCTGACCGAAGTGCTGGAGCGCCTGAGCCGTTTGATCCGCGGGCGTTTCCGGTTCCAGCGCAAGATCAGGACGCTGTCGGCGGAAGGGCGCATGTCGGCCTGGGTGCTGGTGGCGATCCCGTTCGTGCTGGCGATCGCCATCGTGCTCACCAGCCCCAGCTACATGCCGGTGCTGATCAATGACCCCATAGGGCACAAGCTGATCATCGGCGCGTTCTGCGCCATGTTGATCGGGATTTTCTGGATCAGGAAAATCATCCGGATCCAGGTTTAAGCGCTGTTGCGTCGAGAGGTTTCAGCCATGGACTTTCTGCTCGGATTGTTGAGTCGGTTCACCGGTAACGAAGAACTGGCCCGCCTGTTGTTCATCGCCGCGATTGGCCTCAGCACGGTGCTGACGGCCGTTGCGCTCCTGCTGCTGGTGTTGGGCTTGCAGGATCCGGTGCAGCGGCGCCTGGCGCTGATCAAGCGCGGTTACGCCGGCAACAGCGCCGGGCAAGAGGCACCGGGTAACCTGCAGCTCTTGCTGGAGCGGATCGGCCAGCGCTTTGCCTCGACCGACCAGGCCCACACGTCCGCCACCCAGACTTTGCTGACCCACGCCGGTTACCGGTCTGCCTCGGCGGTGCAGATGTACTGGGCCGTGCGCCTGATGTTGCCGCTGTTGCTGGTTGGCGTTGCGTTGTTGCTGCTGCCGATGGTCAAGGTTTCATTGGCCATTGGCTTGCTGGGGGTGACCCTCGTGGCGGGCATTGGCTGGTTGATCCCGGCGATCTACGTCGGCAAACGCAAGCAGGCCCGCCAAGGCCGGCTGCGCGCCGCGTTCCCGGATGCGCTGGACCTGATGGTGGTGTGCGTCGAGTCGGGCCTGGCCCTGCCGACGACGATTGAGCGGGTGGCTGAGGAAATGTCGGTCAGCCAGGTGGAACTGGCCGAGGAACTGGCGTTGGTCAATGCGCAGATCCGGGCGGGCATCACCAGCACCGAGGCGCTCAAGCAACTGGCCGTGCGCACCGGCCTGGAGGATATCCAGGGCCTGGTCAGCCTGCTGGCGCAAAGTATCCGTTTCGGCACCAGCGTGGCCGATACCCTGCGGATCTACGCCGACGAGTTTCGCGACCGGCGGACCCAGGCCGCGGAAGAAATGGGCGCCAAGATTGGCACCAAGCTGATCTTCCCGCTGATCTTCTGCCTGTGGCCGAGCTTCTTCCTGGTCGCCATTGGGCCGGCCATGATCGGGGTGTTCAGGGCTTTCGGGAATATGTAAAGCACCGGGGTTCTTGTGGGCGCGAGCTTGCTCGCGATAGCGGTTCGACAGTCAATGACAGCGTTGAATGTCAGTCCGCCTTCGCGAGCAGGCTCGCTCCCACAGGTGATCTTGGGTGTTCATGAGGCTTGTGTTCACCACAGGTTTTTCTGACACCCGCCTGCTGATCATTCCAATCGAAACCCCGCACCTGTGGCGGGGGAGCTTGCTCCCGCTGGGCTGCGCAGCGGCCCCGGCTTCTTGCGGCGGCTCTGCACCATTGTGGGAGCGAGCTTGCTCGCGATAGCGGTGGGGCAGTCAGTTAGGTATTGAATGTAAGTCGGCCATCGCGAGCAAGCTCGCTCCCACAGGTGATCTTGGGTGTTCATGAGGCTTGTGTTCACCACCGGTTTTTCTGACACCCGCCTGCTGATCATTCCAATCGAAACCCCCGCACCTGTGGCGAGGGAGCTTGCTCCCGCTGGGCTGTGCAGCGGCCCCGGTTTTTGAGGCGGCTCTGCACCATTGTGGGAGCGAGCTTGCTCGCGATAGCGGTGGGTCAGTCAGTGAAGTGTTGAATGGCAGTCCGCCTTCGCGAGCAAGCTCGCTCCCACAGGTGATCTTGGGTGTTCATGAGGCTTGTGTTCACCACCGGTTTTTCTGACACCCGCCTGCTGATCATTCCAATCGAAACCCCGCACCTGTGGTGCGCAGCGGCCCCGGCTTCTTGCGGCGGTTCTGCACCATTGTAGGAGCGGGCCTGTGGTCTGCCGGCCGCTCAAGCTAAAAGACCGCAGCCCTCGGCAGTCCCTGCATCGGATCAAATGCAGGAACTGTCGAAGGCTGCGGTGTTCGTTTCCAGCGTGTTTCATTTGCCGCTGGTAATTTCTCCTGCCGAGTCCTGGTCAAAGAACTCCGGGATCGGATAGTTGAAGCTGTTGAGCCAACGCTGCATGGCCATCTCACGTTCGGCGGCCGAGGCGGTTTGCAGGTGGGTGGACGCCGCCACGCCGCGAATCTGCAGTTGCATCCAGCTCTCGGTGCCTTGCTGAGCGGCCGAGGAGGGGCCTGGCTCAATGGCCCAGGCGGCGGTGGACAGGCCCACCATGCACACGATCATCAATTGTTTGGTCATCATTTCTTGAACTCCTCGTAACGCTCTACTTGACCGCGCCGGTTGAAGCATCGACAACTTCGGTCAGGCGGTTGGCGGGTGACGTCACTGCCTGAGGGGCCGAGCCCCTGATTTTTTCCGCACGGGCCTGGGCATCTGCCACTTGCCGGGGACTGAGCTTGGCCATGTTGGCGAGCTCGGCAGCCTGCTTCCAGTTGTCCTGGTAAATCAGCAGGGTCACCATGTTGATCGCGGCCAGCGTGTCGGACTGCTGGAGCTCCATGGCGGTCATGAACTCGAAGCGGGCTTCTGAAATGCGCCGCTGGTTGAGGTAGACCACCCCCAGGTCATTGCGGATCTTGCCCTCGGTCGGGGCCATTTTCGCGGCGCGTTCGAGGTATTGTGTCGCGGCCGCATTGTCCTGTTTGGCCGCCGCCAGCTGACCCAGGCCATGTTCACCGTCAGCGGCCAGGCACGTCCCCTGCAGGCTTTTATACAGCGGTTCGGCCTCGTTGCGGCCCATCAGCCGCAGCACCCGAGCCTTGCGCAGGCGGACCTGGACCAAGTCTTCGGGCAAGCGTTCGAGGTTTGCCAGGCTGGCGTATAGACGGCCCTCGTTGGCCATGTCTTCCGCCATGTTCAGGGCCAACTCCTGGTCGGCCCCGGGCTTGGCACAATCGGCCGAGCGTGAAGCCACCACACCGTTGCTGGCGCAGCCGGCAAGCATCAAGGCCGCCGTTAAAGCGATCACTGTTTTCATGGAATACCCCTTGGCGAGCCGTTGGACATCGAACGCCTTGCACATCAGGCGCCGGCTCATTGGGAAAGCCCGCTGCGGTTGTCAAACTCGCCACTTTCAAGGAAGTACATGCGATAGAAGTTCGGGTCGTAATTGCGCAATTGCTCGCCGGGCAAGCTCGGCAGTTGCGCGTTGGCTGCCAAGGGTTGGACCAGGTGTGGGGTGACGATCATCAGCAGTTCGCGTTCTTCGCGGTTGATGGAATTGTCACGAAAGAACGCGCCGAGAATCGGCACGTCGCCCAGCCCTGGAAACTTGTTCACCTGGGAGCTGTTACGGGTGCTGATCAGGCCGCTGATGACAAAACTTTCGCCATCGGCCAGGGCGATGCTGGTATCGGTGCGGCGTACCGTGAGGGCGGGTACCAATGTCCCGGCGATGTTCACGGCGTTGGTGAAGTCCAGCTCACTGACCTCCGGCGCCACCTTCAAGACGATGCGATTCTTGCCGATGACGGTGGGGGTCAGGGTCAGGCGGATGCCGAACTCCTTGTACTCGATGGACACGTTGTCGCTGCCGGCACTGGGCACCGGGATCGGCACTTCGCCGCCGGCCAGGAAACTCGCACTCTGCCCGCTGAGGGCCACCAGGCTGGGCCGCGCCAGTGTGTAGGCGAAACCGCTGCCTTCCAGGGCGTTGATCATCAACAGGGTCTTACCGGTGGCGAACGACAGGTTGAACATGTCGTTATTGACCGGCAATGAAGGCCGGACCACACCGCCGATGGTGGGCAAGGTCCTTGGCGAACCGAACAGGAAATTGCCGCGGGTGCCGAAAATCGAGGTCGAGGCTTCCTTGAGCTTGGTCCGGCTGACTTCCACGAAACGGATGTCGGTCTGTACCTGGGCGAGCAGCATCGGGTCTTCGGAAGGCATGCTCGCAGCGCTCGTCAGCGCCTCAGTGGCCCGGCCTCTGACAAAGACCATGCTCTGGCGCGGTATTTTCGAACAGTCGGTCCAGACCATCAGGCTGGTGGCGCCGGGCGCCAGGCCCGTGAGAATGAAGGCATCGCTGCCACTGGGTTGCACATCGGCGATTTTCGGGTCGCCGACGGCCAGTTTCGTCACGGGGGCAAGGATGCGCAGTTCGCTCTGGAGCCCTTGGCCAACCTCGAAGGTCGCCGGCAAGCTGTCCAGTTGCGAACAGTTTGCCGTTGCGGCCTGAGCCGCCTCCAGGCCAAGACTCATCCAGAACAGGCCGTGAATGAAATGTTTTAAAACGGGTGCGGTGCGCTGGGTCATGAAGTGATCCTCGATGGAGAGGCCTTCCCTAGGCTTGCCTGATGCCTCGGATCACTTAAGAGGCCCGGGCTGCCCCTTTTCATCTCGCCAGCTTATTTAGTCAATGCCGGCGTCAGACCTCGTCGCTACCAGCAACGGGCGCATTACACCGGCCCGACTGAACGACAGGCAGCTTGCGAACAACCTTTCTGAGCCCCGGGATCTCCGGGATTGTCGAGGGCAGTGACGGTATCGATCAGGGCGTTTGAGGCACTTTTTACCGACCCCGTCCTCGCTTGTGTTTGACGGTAGTTCAAGCATGGCAAAGCGCCACGCCTCGGGACAAAAAAATGACTAAAAGCTGACGGGTGGGAAAGGCAGACAAAATTCGCGTCAATAATCTGTCTTTTCTTGCGGTTTTCGGTTGACGTATTCACATGGAAAGGATCAGCCGGCCGGCAAACAGAATCAGTACGACTCCCATGGTCCGCTCGAACCAATGGCCCATGCGCAGGAATACCTCCCGCACCTTTGCGCTGGAAAAAAACAGCGCCACGACGACGAACCACAGTGCGTTCACCAAGCACATCCAGACCCCATACAATGCCTGGATTTGCAGCGGCGTCGTCGCGCTGATCAACGTGGTGAAAATCGCCAGGAAGAACAGCGTGGCCTTGGGGTTGGTGGCGTTGGTCAGGAAGCCGGTGACAAAAGCTTTAAAGGGCGTTTGTCGGGCGATGGCCTGTTCGTTGTCCTGCTGGTTTTCAAGGGAGGACTTGGGTTGGCTGCGCAGCAGGCTGATGCCCAAGTAGATAATGTATGCTCCGCCCACGATCTTGGCCGCCGTCAGCAACCACGCGGTGGTATGCATCAGCGCACCGACGCCGAGCAAGGTGTAGAGGACATGCACCGAAATGCCAGCACCTATTCCCAGTGCCGTGCAGATCCCGACCCAGCGACCGAAGCGAACGCTCTGGCGAATCGTCACGGCGAAATCCGGACCGGGCGCGACCACCGCGAGAAAGTGGAGGGTAGCCAGGGTCAGAAATTCGCCAAGGTAGTTGGATAGCATTTCAACTCCAAAAGGTCAGGGGCGAGGAATCGCCGCGATAACCGACAAAAAACGAAAGGCTCAGGCGTGGGGCGGCCACACCGGGGCTGACCGAATGCATGTATCGCGAGTTGAACATGATGAAGTCGCCGGGTTGCGGTCGTACTTCCAGGGTCGGGCGGCCGAGCAGGGCGGGGTCTATGCCGTAGCTGTCGCCGCGCATTTCATCGAACAGCTCTGGGGAGACGTGCTTATCCCATATCTGCAGTGCGCCGCCTTCGGAGGGCATGTTGAGATAGAGGTTGCAGGCGAACTGGGCTTGCAGGCTGTGGGCCTGGAAACTGTCGGGCGCGTCCTTGGCGAAAATATCGTGATGGGCCAGGAAACACACGCCGGGTTTCACTACACGAGACAGGCCTACGTACATCTTTCGGCCGTAAAGGCTTTCCAGGTGCGCCCCTGCTGGCCAGGTTTCGTCGAGCATGCAGCGCAAGGTGTCGACTGGCGAGGAATACGGTGCACAACGGTTGCGCAGCTCGACGATATTGCGACCGGCCTGGCGGAAGTAGTCTTCCATCAGTGGTGGCTGATTCTCGGCCTCATAGAAAGCCATGCCGATGCGCCCGATGCTGGGGGCGTTGATATAACCTTCGAAACCGGGGGCAAGGATCTTGTTACCAATTTCAATGGCCAATGATTCCGACAGAAAGTTTTTCAAGCGCACAGCGAGCACTTCGCCATCTATCAATTTCTTGATACACCACTGATCGAGGTGCTCAACATCAAGCATCATGAGACAGGTCCGTCTGAATAGGGGGAGGGGCTTGCGAGCAATTCCTGGCCGCAAGGCTGAATATCAGGCCACGTGGTAGTGAACTGACAACATTCCTTTCTTTTGTGAAAGCGAGGCGATGGTGACGGCTCCCAGCTCTTGCAGCCGCCTGACATGGGTGCCGCCGCAGCCATAAGCCGCCAGCTCACCGAAGCCGACTTCCCGGGTGCCTTGGCGAAGTGCGATCAGGCGCGGCAGGTCCGCGGCGATCCATACATCGATGCCCTGTTGGATGATCGATACATCCAGCTCCTCAAAGTGTTCGCCGGGCTGGAACTGTACGCGGCTTTCTCCGGGCCAGTGGTGGGCCTTGATCGGCTTCCAGCCACGGCTTTCGGCGAAATGCCCGATCAGATGCCCGGCCGAGTGCAGGCGTGAATTGAGCAACCGCCGCTGTTCATCCACGCGGATCGCGACCATGCCCGGGGCTATCGGACGGTCGACGTAATGAATGATCTGCTGCCCGTCCTGAATGACGCGCATGACCTGGCTTTCACCTATCCAGCCAGTGTCGCAAGGCTGGCCGCCGCCCTGGGGGTGGAACAGGGTGGCGCGCAGCACCACGGCATATTCATTCTCCTGGGGGCTGCATTCCAGGACTTCCACGTTGGCCTTGAGGTCATCGCTGTGGAAAAAGAGGCGAAGCGTCATGGTCCATACCCACATCCAGAAATTGTGACGGGATTATAGGTAGCGTGTAAAAGGGTGATAATCCGTTCGAATTTCAAAGGACTGTTGCGCCATGAGCACAAATCTACCGTTGCCGTTGCTTGCCGAAATGGCCATCTTCGTCAAGGTCGTGGAGACCGGCAGTTTTTCCGAAGCGGCCCGTCAATCAGGCTCATCGCCGTCGGCCATCAGCCGCAGCATTTCCCGCCTGGAGAAAGCCCTGGCGACCCGATTGTTGCAGCGCACCACCCGCAAGTTGCGTTTGAGCGATGGCGGGGAAGAGGTGTTCAAGCGCTGCCAGGAAATGGTCGCCGCCGCTCGGTCGGTGATGGAAATCAGCGGCCAGTTCACCCAGGAAGCGCAAGGACGTATCCGCGTCAGTGTGCCCAAGGCAGTGGGGCGTTTCGTGATTCATCCGCACATGCCTGAATTCTTGCGCCGTTATCCCAAGGTCGATGTGGAGCTGTTCCTGGAAGATCGACAGGTCGACTTGATCGATGATCATGTCGACCTGGCCATCCGGATTACCGATCAACCGCCGGCCGGCCTGGTGGGGCGCCAATTGCTGACCATTGACCACTTGCTCTGCGCCACGCCGCAATACCTGGCGGAACACGGTGTTCCCATGCATCCCCACGATCTGCTGGAGCACAGCTGCGTTTACCTGGGAGAAACCCCGAACGATGCGCGCTGGAAATTCAAGAAGGGCAGCAAGGCCGTCACCGTAGCCGTGCGCGGACGCTATGCGGCCAATCACACGGGCGTGCGGTTGGGGGCGGTTTTGCAGCACATCGGCATCGGTAGCCTGCCGTATTTTACCGCCCGACATGCCTTGGAACAGGGGTTGATCGTGCAGGTGCTGGCTGACTGGACGTTCCTGGCTTCCTACCACGGTGGCTTGTGGTTGCTGCATTCGCCGACCCGCTACCTGCCGCCGAAGCTGCGGGTGTTCATTGATTATCTGGTGGAGTGCCTGGCGAAGGAGCCGACCTTGAACAAAGTGGGCACAGGGAGTCGGTCCGGCAAGGTCGCGGCGCACTATGAGTTGCCGGAGAGTGATGGGTTGTTCTGACGGGCGCCATCGCGAGCAAGCTCGCTCCTACACTGGTTGCGTTGATCATAGGAGTTCATGTCCGCTACAGCCCCTGTGGGAGCGAGCTTGCTCGCGATGAGGCCCATCCAGGCAACACACTTTGCCCAGACAAAAAAAGGCCCGCAGGGTAACCGTGCGGGCCTTTTGCATGACGGGTCGTTATCAGTGCTTGCTGTCCTGGTCCGACATCGCCAGCAATTGCTTTTCCTGGTTCCAGTCGAAAGGCTCGTCGTTCTGCTCGGCTTCGAAACGACGCTCTTCCAGGGCTTGGTACAGGGCGATTTCTTCGTCGGGCATGTAGTGCAGGCAGTCACCGGCGAAGTACCAGAGCAGGTCGCGAGGCACCAGGTGGGCGATCTGTGGATAACGGACGATTACCTGGCACAGCAGGTCCTGACCCAGGTACTGGCTTTCGATCGGGTCGACGGGCAGTTGCGCGCGCAATTCGTCGAAGCGCTCCAGGAACAAGGCGTGGCTTTCTTCGGGCACCTGTTCGGCCTCACCCACGGCGACCAGGATGCTGCGCAAGTGGTCAAGCAAGATAAGGTGATCGGCAACGATGTTGGACACGAGATAAGTCCTCAAGAGCAAAACGGGCGCAGGAGTATAAAGCCCTTGCGCCCGCTTTTATAGGTGATGCACGTACCTGGTCGTCAGGTCACCGGACTTTGTCCTGCGCCAGTGTCAGCTCATCCTTATCGAAATCATCCACATCGATGACCTTGCGCCGCGCCGCCTCGGCCGCGCGCAAGGTCTGCGCTTCGCCGGCTTGCAGCACACCGGCTTCCAGCGCCGCATCGATGAGGGGTTCGCCTGGTGCGGGGTTGAGCTGGCCCTGCTTGAGCGCTCCGTGCAGTTTCTTGTGCAGCGGATGGGCGGCCGCCAGCAGATCGGCGGCGTGTTGCAGGGCGCCCACCGGGTCGTCGGTCGATTGCGGACGATAGCAACCTCGCAACAACTCTTCGAGGGTCGGGTCACCCTTGGGTCGGCCAATGACCGCGGCCACCTCGGCGTCGAGCCTGTCGCTCGGGCCTTTGTGACGACGACCGAAGGGGAACACCACCAGGCGCAACAGGCAACCCAGTACCCGGTTCGGAAAGTTGCCCAGCAGCTCATCCAGCGCGTGTTCCGCCTGGCCGAGGCTTTCCTCCATGGCCCAGTTGAACAGCGGCGCCATGTGCTCCGGCGAATCGAGGTCGTGATAACGCTTGAGCGCGGCGGACGCCAGGTACAGGTTGCTCAAGACATCGCCCAAGCGGGCCGACAGGCGTTCGCGGCGTTTGAGCTCGCCGCCCAGCAGCATCATGCTCAGGTCTGCCAGAAGGGCGAATGCCGCTGCCTGGCGGTTGAGGGCGCGAAAATAACCCTGGCTCAAGGCATTGCCGGGTGCTCTCTCGAAATGCCCCAGGCCCAAGTTGAGCACCAGGGTGCTGGCGGCGTTGCTGACTGCGAAACCGATGTGCTTGAGCAACAAGGCATCGAACTCGACCAGTGCCTGGTCCTTGTCTTCACGGGTCGCCAAGGCCATTTCCTTGAGCACGAACGGATGGCAGCGAATGGCGCCCTGGCCGAAGATCATCAGGTTGCGCGACAGAATGTTCGCGCCTTCGACCGTGATGAAGATCGGCGCACCTTGCCAACTGCGACCCAGGTAATTGTTCGGGCCCATGATGATGCCCTTGCCACCATGCACGTCCATGGCGTGGCTGATGCACTCGCGACCGCGTTCGGTCAGGTGGTACTTGAGAATGGCCGACAGCACCGAGGGTTTTTCCCCCAGGTCCACCGCGTTGGCGGTCAGCATGCGTGCCGCATCCATCATCCAGGCATTGCCGCCGATGCGCGCCATGGCTTCCTGGATGCCTTCGAATGCCGACAACGGTACGTTGAACTGCTCGCGCACCTGGGCGTACTGGCCCGTTACCAGGCTGGTGAACTTCGCTGCACCGGTGCCCACCGCCGGCAGGGAAATCGAGCGTCCGACCGACAGGCAGTTCATCAGCATCATCCAGCCCTTGCCGAGCATGGCCTGGCCACCAATCAGGAAGTCCAGCGGGATGAACACGTCCTTGCCCCAGTTCGGCCCGTTCATGAACGCGGCGCCGAGGGGCAGGTGACGGCGGCCGATGTGCACACCAGGGGTGTCGGTGGGAATCAAGGCGAGGCTGATGCCCAGGTCCTCTTCGTCACCCAGCAGGTGGTCGGGGTCATACGCCTTGAATGCCAGGCCCAAGAGGGTGGCCACCGGGCCGAGGGTGATGTAGCGCTTTTCCCAGTTCAGGCGCAGGCCGAGGGTTTCCTGGCCCTCCCATTCACCCTTGCAGATGATGCCGGTGTCGGGCATGGCTCCGGCGTCGGAGCCGGCCAGCGGCCCGGTCAGGGCGAAGCAGGGAATATCGTCGCCACGGGCCAGTCGCGGCAGGTAGTGGTCGCGTTGTTCGTCGGTGCCGTAGTGCAGCAGCAGTTCCGCCGGGCCGAGGGAGTTGGGGACCATGACGGTGGAGGCCAGGTCGCCGCTGCGGGTGGCCAGTTTCATCGCCACCTGGGAGTGGGCATAGGCGGAGAAACCCTTGCCACCATATTCCTTGGGGATGATTAGCGCGAAGAACCCGTGCTCCTTGATATGGGCCCAGGCTTCAGGTGGCAGGTCCATGGCTTGGCCGATCTGCCAGTCGCTGACCATCGCGCAGAGTGCTTCGGTGGGGCCGTCGAGGAACGCCTGCTCTTCCTCGGTCAGTCGCACCTTGGGGTAAGACAGCAACAAGTCCCAGTCCGGGCGGCCGCTGAACAGTTCGCCGTCCCACCACACCGTACCGGCATCGATGGCGTCGCGCTCGGTCTCGGACATGGGCGGCAGGGTTTTCTGGAACCAGTCGAACATCGGCGCACTGAAATATTTGCGGCGCAGGTCCGGTAGCAGCAGCGGGGCCGCGACAGCCGCGAGCGCCACCCAGAGGATCAGCAGCAGCCAGCCGGGCGCATGGCTGAAAATGCCCATGGCCAACAGGTAGACCGCGACGATACCCAGCGCGGGCAGCGGGTCGGTGCGCCGATGCGCCAGCCAGGCGATCCCGACGACCAAGACCAGTATCCACAACAACAGCATATGTAATCCTCCGTGAACCAAGGCAAAACCGACCTTCAGAGCTTAGACGGCATCTGCAAAACCGGCGGTCAGCGCGATGTGATTGATTTCGTGGGAAACCCTGGGTTCATTGCGCCAGTCTGGTTGGCAACAGCCGTGGGAAATCGTTCGTTATCAAAGTGAGAAAACGCCATTGTTTGGCCGGAATGCCGTTATCGCTGGGCTGGGGCTGTGGATAGACTCGTGTTTTCCCGGTGCCAATACACCAACCCTTGTGGTGAAGACACTTACTGTGGCGAGGGAGCTTGCTCCCGCTCGGTTGCGCAGCAACCGTAAAAGCTGGGGGCCGCTACGCATCCCAGCGGGAGCAAGCTCCCTCGCCACAAGGATCGGGTTCGGCATACCAGCGGTGATTTTCCCAAGAGGTCTTCCTTTTATGCAGCAATACCTGAACCCCAGCCGCTTCACCGACAGCGACCACCCCGCGGTCATCGACTTCGCCGAAACCCACCGCGGCGCCGATCGCGACCCGCTGGCCCAGGCGGTCAGCCTGTATTACGCCGTGCGCGAGGCGGTGCGCTACAACCCCTACACCTTCAGCCGTGACCCGGAGACCCTGCGGGGCAGTTACGCGTTGATGGCCGGCGAAAGCTATTGCGTGCCCAAGGCCACCTTGCTGGCCGGCTGTGCCCGGCATTGCGGCATCCCGGCGCGTATTGGCCTGGCGGACGTCCGTAATCACCTGTCTACGCCGCGCCTGCTGGAATTGCTCAGGAGCGACGTGTTTGCCATGCACGGTTATACCGAGCTGTACCTGAACGACCGCTGGGTCAAGGCCACGCCGGCTTTCAACCAGGGGTTGTGCGAGTTGTTCGATGTGGCCCCGCTGGAGTTCGACGGTCGCCACGACAGCGTCTTCCACCCGTTCAATCGGCAAGGGGCGAAGCTGATGGAGTACGTCACCGAGCACGGCCAGTTCGCCGATGTGCCCGAGGCCTTCTTCTTCGAACACCTGGAAAAATGCTATCCGCACCTGTTCGGCGAGCAGGTGCCGCTCTTGCTCGGCGACATGCAGGGCGATTTGAGTCGCGCCTGATCCGGCGTATGCTGCTGCGGCATTTATCCATCGAGGACGCCGTGATGCTGAAGATATGGGGCCGGAAAAATTCATCGAATGTGCGCAAGGCGTTGTGGTGCGCAGAAGAGTTGGGGCTGGCCTACGAGACCATCGATGCCGGCGGGGCATTCGGTGTGGTGGACACGCCCGAGTACCGTGCGAAAAACCCCAACGGCCGCGTGCCGATGATCGAAGACGACGGCTTCGTACTTTGGGAATCCAACACCATCGTGCGCTACCTGGCGGCGCGCCATGCGTCGGGCTCGGCCTGGTATCCGGCTGACGTGCAGGCACGGGCCCAGGCTGAGAAGTGGATGGACTGGACCACATCCAGCTTTGCCGCACCGTTTCGCACGGTGTTCTGGGGCGTCTTGCGTACCCCGGCCGAACAACAGGACTGGTCGGCCATCGATGCGGCGATCCAGGAATGTGACGACTTGCTGGCGATGGTCGAGCAGACCTTGAGCGAGCAACCTTACCTGTCGGGTGATGAAATCGGCATGGGCGACATTCCCCTGGGCAGTTTCATTTATGCCTGGTTCGAGATGCCCATCCAGCGCGCCGAGCGGCCTGGTGTGCAGGCCTGGTACGCGCGGTTGCAGGAGCGTACGGCCTACCGCAAGGCCGTCATGACCGCGTTGACTTAATACTTACTATCGACACACTTGACTGTACTTGTGCGGCGACGCCAAGCACCATTGCCTTCGTGCGCCGTGGTTGTATTGCTCGCCGCCCGCCCTTATCTATTCTTTTCTTCCCTCCCTTCTTGGTGCGTAATCCGATATGAGTTCCGCTCTGTCCATCCGGCAGTTAACCAAAACCTACGGCAACGGTTTCCAGGCCCTGAGTGGTATCGATCTGGATGTCGCCGAAGGTGATTTCTTCGCCTTGCTCGGCCCTAACGGTGCCGGCAAATCCACCACCATCGGCATTCTTTCCACCCTGGTGAACAAGACCAGCGGCACGGTGAATGTCTTTGGTCACGACCTGGATCGCGAGCCCGCCGCCCTCAAGCGTTGCATCGGCGTGGTGCCCCAGGAGTTCAATTTCAACCAGTTCGAAAAGACCTTCGACATCGTCGTGACCCAGGCCGGTTACTACGGCATCCCGCCGAAGATCGCCAACGAGCGCGCCGAGCAGTACCTGACCCAACTGGGCCTGTGGGACAAGCGTGACGTGCCGTCCCGCTCGCTGTCCGGCGGCATGAAACGTCGACTGATGATCGCCCGCGCGTTGGTGCATGAGCCGCGCCTGCTGATCCTCGACGAGCCGACCGCTGGCGTGGACATCGAGCTGCGTCGTTCGATGTGGAGCTTCCTGACCGAGCTGAACCAGAAAGGCATCACCATCATCCTCACCACCCACTACCTGGAAGAGGCTGAGCAGTTGTGCCGCAACATCGGCATCATCGACCACGGCACCATTGTCGAGAACACCAGCATGCGCCAGTTGCTCAGCCAACTGCATGTGGAGACCTTCCTGCTGGACCTGAAAGGCGACCTGGCGACCGCGCCCCAGCTCATCGGTTATCCGGCTCGCCTGGTGGACAGCCACACCCTGGAAGTGCAAGTGGACAAAGCCGCGGGCATCACAGGCTTGTTCACCCAACTGGCCCTGCAAAACATTGAAGTGCTGAGCTTGCGCAACAAAACCAATCGCCTCGAGGAGTTGTTCGTGTCCCTGGTAGAGAAAAATCTGGCGAAGGTGGCGGTATGAGCATGAGTTCCGAACTGCGCCCCAACCTCATCGCCCTCAATACCATCGTCTACCGTGAAGTCCGCCGCTTCATGCGGATCTGGCCGCAGACGCTGCTGCCGCCGGCCATCACCATGGTCCTGTACTTCGTGATCTTCGGTAACCTGATCGGCCGGCAGATCGGCGACATGGGTGGCTTCACGTACATGGACTACATCGTGCCGGGGCTGATCATGATGTCGGTGATCACCAACTCCTACGGCAACGTCGTATCGAGCTTCTTCGGCAGCAAGTTCCAGCGCTCGATCGAAGAGTTGATGGTGTCGCCGGTGTCGCCCCATACGATCCTCGTTGGCTACACCTTGGGCGGCGTGCTGCGCGGCCTGGCGGTGGGCCTGATCGTGACGCTGCTGTCGTTGTTCTTCACCGATCTGCAGGTGCATCACTTGGGGGTGACGGTCTTGGTGGTGGTGCTCACGGCCACGATCTTTTCGCTGCTGGGTTTCATCAATGCCGTGTTTGCGCGCAACTTCGATGACATCTCCATCATCCCGACGTTCGTGCTCACGCCGCTGACCTACCTGGGCGGGGTGTTCTACTCGATCTCCCTGCTGCCGCCGTTCTGGCAGACCGTGTCCCTGGCCAACCCGGTGCTGCACATGGTCAACGCCTTTCGCTACGGCATCCTCGGTGTGTCGGACATCAAGATCAGCATCGCCATCACCTTCATGCTGGTGGCGACCGTGGTGCTCTACATCGGTTGCGCGCGGTTGCTGGTCAGCGGGCGCGGGATGCGGACCTGACCCCGAACTCCCCTGTGGGAGGGCACAAGATTTGTGTTCACTAGAGATCCAGTGTGGGAGCGAGCGTGCTCGCGATGGCGGCGGTACATCCAACACCGATGCAAGCTGACCCACCGCTTTCGCGAGCAAGCTCGCTCCCACAGGGGGGCAGTCAATGCACCACAAAAAAGGCCTCCATTCCCAGGAGGCCTTTGTGCATCTCACATCCGGCTTTTCTTGCGCCGCCGCCACTGCCGCGCCACCCACCAGCGCCAATAACTCATGGTGACGAAGTAGGCCAGGGCGCCGAGCACCAGGCCGGTCACCACCGAGCCCAGCAGGAACGGTTGCCACAAGGTGGACAACTGGCCGCTGATCCATTCCCAGGTGAGTTCTTCGGGCAGCGTCCGGGCGGGTACGTCCATCAGCCAGGCGCCGGTCTGGTAGGTGCAGAAAAACACCGCCGGCATGGTGATCGGGTTGGTCAGCCACACCAGGCTCACCGCAATCGGCATATTGCCGCGCACCGTAACGGCCAGCGCCGCGGCCAGCAACATCTGCAACGGGATCGGCAGGAACGCGGCGAACAGGCCAACGGCCATCGCCCGGGCCACTGAGTGCCGATTGAGGTGCCAAAGATTGGGATCGTGCAGCAGGGTACCGAGAAAACGTAAGGACTTATGTTCCCGAATGCTTTCTGGGTCTGGCATGTAACGTTTGAATAGGCGCCGGGGCATAAGGCTTCTCGGTCGGTTCAACGCAATTAAAGCCGCAAGTATGTCTGGATTCTACGGCTGGCAGATTCAGACTTTGTGACAATTGATAACGCCAGCGGTGCCGCGAACCGTCTATGCCTGAAGGGGGCACTCTCAAGGACGGGTTATGCGCACAGGATTAGTCGCGCTTGCACTGGGGCTGGTGGCCCCGATTTTTTTACCGGCACTGCCGCCGTTGTGGCTGGTTGCAGCCATGCCGCTGCTGGCGTTGATGGTGTTGCCGTTTCGAACCTACCCGCTGGGTTTTTTCCTGTTCGGGCTGGCCTGGGCCTGCCTGTCGGCGCAGTGGGCGCTGGACGACCGGTTACCCGCTACCCTGGACGGAGAAACCCGCTGGGTCGAAGGGCGCGTCGTCGGTTTGCCGCAACAGGGCGACGGCGTGGTGCGCTTCGGACTGGCCGATGTCCAATCACGTCGTACCCGGTTACCGAAAACGCTGCGCCTCGCCTGGTTTGGTGGCCCGCCCATCAACAGCGGCGAACGCTGGCGATTGGCAGTGAAGCTCAAGCGACCCGCCGGGTTGCTGAACCCGCACGGCTTCGATTATGCCGCCTGGTTGTTGAGCCGGGGTATCGGCGCGACCGGGACGATCAAGCAAGGGCGTCTCCTGCAAGCGGCCCGGGGCGCCTGGCGTGACGAGGTGCGCCAGGCGCTGGCACAGGTCGATGCCTACGGCCGCTCCGGTGCGCTGGCGGCATTGGTCCTGGGTGACGGTGGCGGGCTGAGTCGCGAGGATTGGCAGGTGTTGCAGGACACCGGCACCGTTCATTTGCTGGTAATTTCCGGGCAACACATCGGCCTGCTTGCCGGCCTGGTGTACCTGCTGGTGGCCGGCGCGGCGCGTTATGGCCTTTGGCCGGCGGGGCTCGCGTGGTTGCCTTGGGCCTGTGCGCTGGCCTTTTGCGCCGCCCTGGGCTACGGCTTGCTCGCCGGGTTCGAGGTGCCGGTGCGACGGGCCTGCGCGATGATCGGCCTGGTGTTGTTGTGGCGCTTGCGCTTCAAGCAGCCTGATCCCTGGTGGGCTTGGCTACTGGCCTTCGCCGGGGTGCTGGTGTTCGACCCGCTCGCCAGCCTGCGGCCGGGATTCTGGTTGTCGTTCGCGGCCGTCGCCATCTTGATGTTCACCTTTGGTGCTCGCCTGGGGCCCTGGCGCTGGTGGCAAACCTGGACCCGAGCCCAGTGGCTGGTTGCGCTCGGCCTGTGTCCGCTGCTGTTGATCGTGGGCTTGCCGGTCAGCCTCAGCGGACCGCTGGTGAACTTGATCGCGGTGCCGTGGATCAGCCTGCTGGTCTTGCCGCCGGCGCTGCTCGGCACGGCGTTGTTGCCGGTGCCGCTCATCGGTGAAGGGCTGCTGTGGATCGCCGGCGGTTTACTCGATCTGCTGTTCAGGGGGCTGGCGTTGGTGGCCGGGCGATTGCCCGCCTGGGTGCCGGTTGCGGTCCCGTCCTGGGCCTTGGGTATCGCCGCCCTGGGGGCTTTTTTGCTGCTATTGCCCAAAGGGGTGCCGCTGCGCTTGCTGGGGTGGCCGATGGTCTTGCTGATGGTGTTCCCGCCGCGAGAGAACCTGCCGCCAGGGCACGCCGAGGTCTGGCAACTGGACGTCGGCCAAGGACTGGCGGTGCTGGTACGCACCCGGCATCACACCTTGCTTTACGACGCCGGGCCGCGTTTTGGCGAGGCCGATGTGGGCGAACGTGTCGTGCTGCCGACCTTGCGTAAACTCGGCGTGCATGGCTTGGACCTGATGCTCCTCAGCCATGCAGACGCCGATCATGCCGGCGGCGCCCGCGCCGTGCGCAAGGGACTGCCGACGATGGAAGTGATCAGTGGCGATCCCGACGCGCTGCCTGAGCAATTGCAGGCTGGGCCTTGCGACAGCGGCAGGCGTTGGGAGTGGGATGGCGTCGGGTTCGAGCTGTGGCGGTGGGCCTCTGCCGTCGAAAGCAACCAGAAGTCCTGCGTGCTGCTGGTGGAGGCCGGCGGCGAACGCCTGCTGCTGACCGGCGATATCGACACCCACGCCGAGCGCGCCCTGCTCGACGAAGCCTTGGCGCTGCCGATCCAGTGGCTGGCCGCGCCTCATCACGGCAGCCGCAGCTCGTCGTCGATGGCCTTGCTGTCGCGCCTCAAGCCGCATTCGGTGCTGATCTCCCGAGGGCAGGGCAACGCGTTCGGTCATCCCCATCCCCAAGTGATGGCCCGGTACCGCCGCTCGGGCCTGGCGATTTACGACAGCGCCGAGCAGGGTGCCATTCGTCTGCAACTGGGCGCGTTCGAGTTGCCGCGCACCGAGGCCGGGCACCGACGCTACTGGCGCGATCCGCCCGGCGTCGGGCCACCGCGGCAACATTGATCCAGGGCAATCGGCGGATGCGCTTATCGGCGGAGCGGGTCTGCAAGGCGAGTCTGTGTGATAAAGTGGCGCACTTTTTCGAGGGGGCAGTCACTGTGTGGGAATTGGTCAAATCCGGCGGCTGGATGATGTTGCCGATCATTCTGAGTTCCATCGCGGCACTGGGTATCGTTGCCGAACGCCTGTGGACCCTGCGGGCCAGCCGCGTGACGCCGGAGCATCTGCTCGGGCAGGTCTGGGTCTGGATCAAGGACAAGCAGCTGAACAAGGACAAGCTCAAGGAGCTGCGGGCCAGTTCGCCGCTGGGGGAAGTCCTCGCGGCTGGCCTGGCGAACTCCAAGCATGGTCGCGAGATCATGAAGGAGTGCATCGAGGAGGCCGCCGCCCGGGTCATCCATGAACTGGAGCGCTACATCAATACCCTGGGCACCATCGCCGCCATGTCCCCGCTGCTGGGCCTGCTGGGTACGGTGTTGGGCATGATCGACATCTTCAGCGCATTTACCGGTTCCGGCATGACCACCAACGCCGCAGTACTGGCGGGGGGGATTTCCAAGGCCCTGATCACCACCGCCGCTGGCCTGATGGTCGGTATTCCGGCGGTGTTCTTCCATCGATTCCTGCAACGCCGCGTCGACGAGTTGGTGGTGGGCATGGAGCAGGAAGCCATCAAGCTGGTCGAGGTGGTGCAGGGTGATCGTGACGTGGACCTGGCTGGGGGCAAGAAGTGAAATTCCGCCGCAAGCCCCGGGAAAACATCGAGATCAACCTTGCGTCGCTGATCGACGTGGTGTTCATCCTGCTGCTGTTTTTCGTCGTGACCACCACGTTCACCCGGGAAACCCAGCTCAAGGTTGAATTGCCGGAAGCCGTCAGCGGCTCGCCGGCCGAAGACCAGCAACTCAAGAACCTGGAAGTCACTATCAGCGCCGAAGGGGCGTTTTCGGTGAACAACCAATTGCTGCCCAAGAGCGACCTGGCGAGCCTGATCGAGGCCTTGCAGAAAGAGTCTGGCGGCGACACCAGCCTGCCGCTGTCCATCAGCGCCGACGGCAAGACCCCTCATCAATCGGTGATCACCGCCATGGACGCGGCCGGCAAGCTTGGTTTCAGCCATCTGCGCATGACCACGGTCGAGGCGGCTCCGGCACCCTGATGGCCATGTCCGATCGATTGCTTGCCGCGTGGTATGACGGTCACCCGGCCCTGACCCTGCTGCGCCCACTGGAGTGGTTGTACCGGCGGGTGGTGGTGGGCAAGCGCGAGCGTTTCCTGGCAGGTGAAGGCCTGATCTACCAGCCGCCCGTGCCGTTGGTGGTGGTGGGCAATATCACTGTTGGGGGCACCGGCAAGACGCCGTTGATCCTGTGGCTGATCCAGCACTGCCAGCGCAGTGGCCTGCGGGTCGGGGTGGTCAGCCGGGGCTATGGTGCCAAGCCGCCGCAACTGCCGTGGCGGGTCGCGGCCGAGCAGGGCGCCGATGTCGCGGGGGACGAGCCGCTGTTGATCGTCCAGCGCACGGGCGTGCCGCTGATGATCGACCCCGATCGCAGTCGCGCGGTCCAGGCGCTGCTGGAGAGCGAACCGCTGGACCTGATCCTGTCCGACGATGGCATGCAGCATTATCGATTGGCCCGGGACCTTGAGCTGGTGCTGATCGACAGCGCCCGCGGCCTCGGCAACCGACGTTGCCTGCCCGCCGGGCCATTGCGCGAGCCAGTGGAGCGCCTGCAATCGGTCGACGCCGTGCTGTACAACGGTGCCAGTGCCGACCGCGAAGACGGCTTCGCCTTCCAACTGCGTCCCACCGAACTGGTGAACCTGGCGAGCGGCGAGCGCCGTCCCCTCGACCATTTTCCATCCGGCCAGGCCTTGCACGCCGTGGCCGGCATCGGCAATCCCCAGCGTTTCTTCAAGACCCTCGAAACGCTACACTGGCGGCCCATACCGCACGGGTTTGCCGACCATGCGGAATACAGCGCCCAGGCCTTGAATTTCACGCCATCCCTGCCGGTGGTCATGACGGAAAAAGACGCGGTCAAATGCCGTGCCTTCGCCGCGCCCGACTGGTGGTACCTGGCGGTGGATGCCGTGCCGTCGCCGGCCTTCGCGGCCTGGTTCGATACGCAGTTGATGCGCCTGTTGCCGGATCGGCTCTTGCCTTAACACCTTTTACCCAAGGGAATTCCATGGACACCAAACTGCTCGATATTCTGGCCTGCCCGGTCTGCAAAGGCCCGCTCAAGCTCAGCGCCGACAAGACCGAACTGATCAGCAAGGGCGCCGGCCTGGCTTACCCGATTCGCGACGGCATCCCGGTGATGCTCGAAAGCGAAGCCCGTACCCTGACCACCGACGAGCGCCTGGATAAATGACTACCGCCTTTACCGTTGTCATTCCGTCGCGCTTTGCCTCGACGCGCCTGCCCGGCAAGCCGCTGCTGTCGATTGCCGGCAAGCCGATGATCCAGCATGTCTGGGAACAGGCCTGCAAAAGCAACGCCCAGCGCGTCGTGGTGGCGACTGACGATGCGCGCATCGTCGAGGCCTGCAAGGGCTTTGGCGCCGAGGTCGTACTGACGCGCGAAGACCATAATTCCGGCACCGATCGCCTGGCGGAAGTCGCGGCGAAGCTTGGTCTGGCCGCCGACGCGATCGTCGTCAATGTGCAAGGTGACGAGCCGTTGATCCCGCCGAGCGTGATCGATCAGGTCGCCGCCAACCTCGCGGCCCACACCGAAGCGCGCATGGCCACCCTGGCCGAGCCGATCGAGGATGTGCAGACCTTGTTCAACCCCAACGTGGTCAAGGTGGTCAGCGACCTCAATGGCCTGGCATTGACCTTCAGCCGTGCGACGTTGCCCTGGGCGCGGGATGCCTTCGCCCAAGACCGCGACGTGCTGCCAGAAGGCGTGCCGTACCGCCGTCACATCGGCATTTACGCCTACCGCGCCGGTTTCCTCCAGGACTTCGTCACCTGGGGCCCGTGCTGGCTGGAAAACACTGAAGCGCTGGAACAACTGCGGGCCTTGTGGCATGGCGTGCGGATCCATGTCGCCGATGCGTTGATCGCCCCGCCGACCGGTGTCGACACCGCCGAAGACCTCGAGCGCGTTCGTCGCCTGCTGGAGGCCTGATGCGGGTCCTGTTCGTCTGCCTCGGCAATATCTGCCGCTCGCCCACCGCCGAAGGCATCTTGCGCCACAAGCTGCGCGAGGCCGGGCTGGCCGGGCAGGTGGAAGTCGCTTCCGCCGGCACCGGTGACTGGCATGTCGGCAAGGCCCCGGACAAGCGCAGCCAGGCCGCCGCCCTGCGGCGTGGCTACGACTTGTCGGCCCAGCGCGCGCAACAAGTGACGCGCGCCGACTTTGCCGCCTACGACCTGATCCTGGCGATGGACAGCAGCAACCTGCGCAACCTCCAGGCCCTGCAACCGGCGAAGGGCAGGGCCGAGCTGGATCTGTTCCTGCGGCGCTACGAAGCCGAACTCGACGATGTGCCGGACCCGTACTACGACGGCGAGCAGGGCTTCGAGCAGGTGCTGGACTTGATCGAGCGCGCCACGGATCGCCTGGTGATCGAATTGAAGGGGCGGTTATGACCTTGCAGGTGCGGGCGGGCGTCAGCCTCAAGCCCTTCAACAGTTTTGGCGTGGACGTCAGCGCCCGCTTGTTCGCCGAAGCCCACAGCGACGCCGATGTACGCCAGGCGCTGGACTACGCCAGCGAGCATGTCGTACCGTTGCTGGTGATCGGCGGCGGCAGCAACCTGCTGCTGACCGGCGACATCGACGCCTTGGTGGTGCGCATGGCCAGCCAGGGGATCCGCCTGCTCAGCGATGACGGCGAGCGGGTGGTGGTCGAGGCCGAAGCCGGGGAACCCTGGCATCCCTTCGTCCAGCACACGCTGGCGCAAGGCTGGTCGGGCCTGGAAAACCTCAGCCTGATTCCCGGTACTGTAGGCGCGGCACCGATGCAAAACATCGGCGCCTACGGTGTGGAGATCAAGGATGTCTTCGCTGGCCTCACCGCGCTGGATCGCCAGACCGGCGAATTGCACGAGTTCACCCTCGAAGAATGCCGTTTCGCCTACCGTGACAGCCTGTTCAAGCAACAGGCCGGGCGCTGGTTGATCCTGCGGGTGCGTTTCGCCCTCAGTCGCGCTGCGCACTTGCACTTGGAGTATGGCCCGGTCCGCCAGCGATTGACCGAGCAGGGCATCGATCAGCCGACGCCGACGGATGTGAGCCGGGCCATTTGCAGCATCCGCAGCGAAAAACTCCCCGACCCGGCCGTGCTGGGCAATGCCGGCAGCTTCTTCAAGAACCCGCTGGTGCCGGCCGCGCACGTGACGCATCTCAAGCAGCAATACCCCGACCTGGTGGCTTATCCACAGCCTGGCGGGCAGATGAAAATCGCTGCTGGCTGGCTGATCGAACGGGCCGGCTGGAAGGGTTTTCGCGAGGGCGATGCCGGGGTGCACAAGTTGCAGGCGTTGGTGCTGGTCAACTACGGCAACGCTACCGGCCCGCAATTGTTGGACCTGGCCCTGCGCATCCAGAAAGACATTGCCGAATGTTTCCAGGTCGAGCTGGAAATGGAACCCAATCGGTACTGAGCGGCCTTCTCGCAATCGCCTGAAAAAACGCCCTGCACACCCTGCGCACGATCATTTGTGCAGGATTGTGCAGGGCGTTTTGCTTGATCCTGGGTTAATTTAGCCTCCTGACGATGCGACCATCGCATCCAAAAGGCCCGATGCAGACGCCTGCGTGCGCTTGCATAAGAGAGCCTGATCAGCCTGAGCCAGTCTGCGCGAACCGAACCGCTAACCCAGCGGCAGATTGCTCGACCCCATCATTCGATCACTGTGCGGGCGTGCCCATGATTACCCTGAAACTCAATGGAAAAGACCATCAACTGGATGTGACCGAGGACATGCCGCTGCTGTGGGCTATCCGGGATGTGGCCGGTTACAACGGCACTAAATTCGGCTGCGGCATGGGCCTGTGCGGCGCCTGCACCATCCACATCGACGGTGCCCCGGCGCGCAGCTGCATCACGCCGATCGGCTCGGTGAAAGGGCAGCCCATCAGCACCATCGACGGGCTTCACGCCGATCCGGTCGGGCAAGTCGTCCAGAAGGCCTGGCTCGATACCGCTGTGGCCCAATGTGGTTACTGCCAGGGCGGGCAGATCATGTCCGCCACGGCGCTGCTCAAGACCAACCCCAACCCGAGCGATGAGCAGATCGAGGAAGCCATGGTCGGCAACCTCTGCCGTTGCGGCACCTACAACCGGATCAAGACCGCGATCCGCCAAGCCTCCACTCACCTGAAGGAGGCCAAGGCATGAGCCGCTTGCCCGATGATTTCGTGCTGAGCAACCTCAGCCGTCGTGGTTTCCTCAAGGGCGCGAGCGCCACCGGTGTGCTGGTGCTGGCGGCCACGTGGGGCCTGCCGGATGCCTTTGCCGAAGAGAAGAAATTCGGCGCCGAGGGCATGCCCCATGGCGCGGTCGACGATCCCAAGGTCTATGTGAGCATTGCCGCCGATGGCAGCGTGACCGTGATCTGCAACCGTTCGGAAATGGGCCAGGGCGTGCGCACCAGCCTGAGCATGGTCGTGGCCGATGAGCTGGAGGCCGACTGGGCACTCATCAAGGTCAAGCAGGCGCCGGCCGATGAGGCGCGTTTCGGCAACCAGGATACCGACGGCTCGCGCAGCATGCGTCACTGGTACGAGCCGATGCGCCGTTGCGGGGCCGCCGCCCGGACCATGCTGGAACTGGCCGCCGCTGCGCAGTGGAAGGTGCCAGTAGGCGAATGCCGTGCCCAGCTGCATAAAGTGGTGCACCAGCCTTCGGGGCGCGAACTGGGCTATGGCGAGTTGGCCGCTGCCGCGAGCGCCTTGCCGGTGCCGGCCCGTGACAGCTTGCGTCTCAAACAACCCTCCGAGTTCCGCTATATCGGCAAGGAAGCGAGCCGGGCCATCGATGGCGCGGACATCGTCAACGGTCGCGCAGTCTTCGGGGCTGACGTGCATTTCGAGGGCATGCTCTATGCCGTCATCGCGCGTCCGCCGGTCTATGGCGGCAAGGTCAAGAGCGTGGACAGCAGCGCGGCGTTGAAGGTGCCGGGCGTGGTCCAGGTGGTGTCGATTGAAGGGCGACCGCTGCCCTCGGAGTTCCAGCCGTTGGGCGGTGTGGCGGTGGTGGCGAAGAACACCTGGGCGGCGATCAAGGGTCGCGAGGCCCTGAAGATCCAGTGGGACGACGGTCCGAATGTCGGCTACGACTCCATTGCCTATCGCAAGGAGTTGGAAGCGGCGGCCCTCAAGCCTGGAAAAGTCGTGCGCAGCAGCGGCGACCTCGACGATGCGCTGGCCAAGGCTGATTCGACATGGGAGGCATCGTATTACTTGCCGCACCTGTCGCAATCGCCTATGGAACCGATGGTTGCCGTCGCCCGGTTCAAGGACGGCCAATGCGAGGCCTGGGCACCGAGCCAGGCACCGCAGGTCACTCGTGAACGTGTCGCTGAGCGCCTGGGCATTCCTTTCGAGAAGGTCACGGTGAATATCACCTTGTTGGGCGGCGGTTTCGGACGCAAGTCGAAACCCGATTTTGTCGTCGAAGCGGCGGTGCTCGCCAAGGAATTTCCCGGCCAGGCCGTACGCGTGCAGTGGACCCGTGAGGACGATATCCACCACTCGTATTTCCACACCGTGTCGGCCGAATACCTGAAGGCTGGCTTGAACAAGGACGGCATGCCTTCCGGTTGGCTGCATCGCACCGTGGCCCCGACCATCACCGCATTGTTTGCACCGGGCATGACCCACGAGGCGCCGTTCGAAGTGGGCATGGGCGTGACCAACATGGCCTACGCCATTCCCAACCTGCGCCTGGAAAACCCCGAGGCGGCGGCCCATACCCGGGTGGGCTGGTACCGCTCGGTGTCGAACATTCCCCATGGTTTTGCGATCCAGAGCTTCATTGACGAGTTGGCCCACAAGGCCGGCCAGGATCCGCTGAAGTACCACCTCAAGCTGCTGGGCCCGGACCGCAAGATCGATCCGAATAGCCTCAATGACAGTTGGAACTACGGCGAATCCCCCGAGCGTTATCCGATCGATACGGCGCGGATCCGCACGGTGCTGGAAACCGCTGCGAAGGCGGCCGGTTGGGGGCGCGAGTTGCCCAAGGGCCGAGGGTTGGGGCTGGCGGTGCATTACAGCTTCGTCACCTACGTGGCGGCGGCGATTGAAGTCGAGGTCAAGGATGACGGCACGGTGATCGTGCACAAGGCGGACATCGCCGTGGACTGCGGTCCGCAGATCAACCCCGAACGCATCCGCTCACAGTTCGAAGGCGCATGTGTCATGGGCCTGGGCAATGCGATGGTGGGCGAGATCAGCTTCAAGGACGGCAAGGTGCAGCAGGACAACTTCCATATGTATGAAATCGCGCGCATGTCCCTGGCGCCCAAGGAAGTGGCGGTGCATCTGGTCACGCCGCCGGGCGAGGTGCCGTTGGGCGGTGTCGGCGAGCCGGGCGTGCCGCCGATTGCGCCAGCCTTGTGCAACGCGATCTTCGCCGCCACGGGCAAGCGTATCCGTAACCTGCCTGTGCGCTATCAGCTGCAAGGCTGGCAACAGGCCAAGGCCTGATGGACAGCGTCGATCTGAATGTCTTGCGCAGCGTGCTTGAATGGCGTCGCGCCGGGCAGCGGGTGGTGTTGTTCACCGTGGTCCAGACCTGGGGCACCGCGCCCAGGCCGCCGGGGGCGATGCTGGCCCTGCGTGAAGATGGCGTGGTGATTGGTTCGGTGTCGGGCGGTTGTGTCGAGGATGACCTGATCGCCCGGTTGCACGACGGCCGCATTCCGGCGGACGGTCCGCCGGTGCAACTGATCACCTATGGCGTTACTCGCGAAGAGGCGGCGCGCTTCGGCCTGCCGTGCGGTGGCACCCTGCGCCTGACCGAAGAGCGGGTGGGCGATCCGCATTGGGTCGCCCAGTTGCTGGAGCGTTGCGAGGCCCATGAAATCGTTGCCCGTGAGCTGACCGTCGCCAGCGGCAACGTGGTCTTGACCCCGGCCAGCAAGACCGACGCTTTGATGTTCGATGGGCAGGTGTTGCGGGCCATTTACGGCCCGCGTTGGCGGCTGCTGCTGATCGGGGCCGGACAACTGTCGCGCTACGTGGCGGAAATGGCCCGGCTGCTGGATTTCGAGGTGCTGATCTGCGATCCGCGCAAGGAGTTCGTCTACGGTTGGGAGGAGCAGCATGGGCGCTTCGTCTCCGGCATGCCTGACGAAGCGGTGCTGAGCATCCAGACGGACGAGCGCACGGCCATTGTGGCCCTCACCCATGACCCACGTCTGGACGACATGGCGCTGCTCACGGCGCTGGACTCCAAGGCTTTTTATGTCGGCGCCCTGGGTTCGCGGGTCAACAGCCAGAAGCGCCGGGACAACCTGGCTCAGCTAGGCTTGTCAGCAGAGGCCATTGAACGCTTGCATGGACCGATTGGCTTGCACATCGGCAGTCACACCCCGGCGGAAATCGCCTTGTCGTTGCTGGCGGAAATCGTGGCCATCAAGAATGGCGTGGAGCTGCGGCAGAAAAAGCCGCTGTAAGCCATGGGCAAGGAGGACGTATGGGCGAGTCGATTGGCGTGATCATCCTGGCAGCGGGAGCGGGTAGCCGTTTCCGCCGGATTGCAGGTCCCGACAAGGATAAATTGCTCGCCGATTGCACCGGGCGTGACGGCGCCGTGCGGTCGGTGATCGAGCAGGTGCTGGTGAATCTGCCGGCCTCCCTGGAAAAGCGTGTGTTGGTGACGAGCAAGGACCGGCCACAAGCCATACGCATGGCCCAGGCCTATGGCTGCGATTTCGTGGAGCTGGACTCCCCCGGCCTGGGTGACAGCATCGCCGCGGGTGTCCAGGCCTGCCCTGATCTTGATGGCTGGCTGATAGTGCTGGGCGATATGCCCTTCATCTTGCCGTCGAGCATCGAGCAGGTGGCGGCGGGGATTCATGAGGATGGGATCAGCGTGCCGGTCCTGGCAGGGGAGTACGGGCATCCGGTGGGATTTGGTCGTGGGTTTGGGCCGAAATTGATGGCGTTGACTGGAGATCGTGGCGCCAAGGCATTGTTTGCTGGGGTGCAGGTGGTCGAAGTACCGGTGGACGATCCAGGCGTGACGTGGGATGTCGATGTGCCAGAGGCCCTGACCTTCAAATAACAGGCGACGCAAAACCCTTTGGGAGCAAGCTCGCGATGGCTGAGGGTCAATTTGCAGTGATGGTGGATACCCACAAGGTCTCTGGGAGCAGCACGGTCCTGTGGCGAGGGAGCTTGCTCCCGCTGGGTCGCGCAGCGGCCCCCAGAAAGCGATGAGCGCTGCGCACTGGAGCGCCAGCCCGGTCAAGCGGGAGCAAGCTCCCTCGCCACAAAAGCGTCCCAGCCATCACGGCACAGATTGATCAACAATAAACATTGCGGGAGCGAGCTTGCTCGCGAAAGCGGTTTGGCATTCAACATTGATGCAGGCTGAGCCGACGCTATCGCGAGCAAGCTCGGCTCCCACATTGGATCTCAGTGGATATAAGCCTTGTGCCGGGCCCCGGCCTCCTGTGGGAGCGAGCCTGCTCGCGATAGCGGCCTGGCATTTACCATTGATGCAAGCTGAGCCGGCGCCTTCGCGAGCAGGCTCGCTCCCACATTTTTTCCGAGTTGCTCTCAGGTATCGTGCTCGCCACGAGTCCATTGTGGGAGCGAGCTTGCTCGCGAAAGCGGTTTGGCATTCAACATTGATGCAGGCTGAGACGACGCTATCGCGAGCAAGCTCGCTCCCACATTGGAGCTTCGGCGGATATAAGTCTTGTGTCCGGCCCAGTTCCCCTGTGGATAAGTCTGCAGGCATAAAAAAGCCCCGCCTGGCGTTACCAGGCGGGGCTTTTTACTGGGCGGTGGAATCAGGCGTGAGGTTTAGGCTCGTGCTCTTTTTCCAGGGCTTCAGTGTGACGCGGTGCGATTTCTTCAGCGACGTGCTGAGGTTCGTCGAACGTCGGAGTCGATTCAACCGGGGCCTCTGCGACCGGGGCAGGGGCTGCCTCGGCGACTTCTTCCACGACTGGAGCTGGCTCGGCGGCAGGCGCTTGAGCGGCGGCAGCGGCAGCTTGTTCGGCTTCCTTCTGCAGACGCTCGGCTTCACGCTTGCGACGACGCACTTCACGTGGATCGTTCGGCGCGCGGCCATTCGCGGTCAGGGCACTGGCCGGTGCAGGCTCTTCCAGCGGGGCAGGGGCTTCGGCAACCACGGGCGCTTCGACCACTGGAGCAGGCTCGACCACTTCTGGCTCGACCGCTTTCACGGGCTCTGGTGCCGGCTCAGGCTCGACAACCGGTGCCGGTGCGGCTGGCTCGGCGGTCCAGTTGAACGCCGTCTGCTCTTCGCGGACAGGCTCGGGTGCCTTTTCCTCGGCCGGTGCTTCGACGACCGGTTCGGCAGCCACCACTGGCGTCTCGACGACCGGTGCAGGCTCGGCGGCGACTTCAGCTTCAGCTTCAGGCTGGGCTTCAGACGTCGGTGCGAGTTCCACTTCTGGCGAAGCGGTGGCTTCTACCGGGGTGGTGGCTTCGACCGCAGGCGCTTCAACCGGCGCGCTTTCCACCGCAGCGGTGGCACGTTCGGCTTGTTCGTGCGCCTGGGCTTCGGCCGGAGCGCTGATCGCGCTGCTGGCAACGGCCGCCGTCACGGCCAGGCCGGCGGCCAGGTCCGCAGCGCTTGGCGCTTCGGCGTTTTCGCTGGACTCGGACTCTTCCGAACCTTCGATCACGTTGCCGTTGGCGTCGCGTTGACGCTCACGACGGTTGCTGCGACGACGCTGGCCACGGGAGCGGCGGCGTGGACGATCACCTTCGGCGGTGTCCTGGCCGTCTTCCTGCAACTGCTCTTCGGCGTTCAGCACTTCTTCTTCGCTGGCAGCGGCGGCTGCCTGCTCAGCGCGAGGCTGGCGCTCCTCACGTGGCGGACGCGGCGCGCGTTCTTCACGAGGCGGGCGAGCCGGACGCTCTTCAGCAGTGGCAGCAGCCACGGCCGGGGCTGCATCCAGTGGCTCGCGCAGTTCGCGAACACGCTCTTCACGCTCGCCACGTGGCTTGCGATCTTCACGCGGTGCGCGCGGCTGGCGTTCTTCACGCGGCGGACGCGGTGCGCGTTCTTCGCGGGCTACGGCTGGCGCTTCCTCACGGGCTTCGCGCGGTTGGCGTTCTTCACGCGGCTCACGTGGCGCGCGCTCTTCACGCGGTGCACGTTCTTCGCGAGGCTTGCGCTCTTCGTCGCGACGACCGTTGCGGTTGCGGGTTTGCTGGCGACCGTTGCGGCGTTCTTCGTTGCGGGCCGGACGCTCGGTAGCGGCAGGCTTGGCGACGGCGGCCGGGGCAGCAGGCTCTTCCTTGGTTGCAAACAGGCTGACCAGCGACTTCACCAGGCCTTTGAACAGGCTGGGCTCCGGGGCTGCGGCCGGGGCGGCAACCGGGGCAACCACTTCGGTCGGAACCGGAGCGTTGGCGCGGGCCGGTGCGGTCTTGACCGCGGCTTCCTGGCGAACCAGGGTGCGAGTGGCGGCGGCCGGCTGGACTTCTTCCACTTCGGCAGCGGCAGCAGCGATTTCATAGCTGGACTGGTTGGTGTGGGCTTCCGGGCTGTCATCGCGCAGGCGCTGCACTTCGAAGTGCGGCGTCTCGAGGTGATCGTTCGGCAGGATGACGATACGGGCGCGGGTGCGCAGTTCGATCTTGGTGATCGAGTTGCGTTTTTCGTTGAGCAGGAACGCGGCCACCGGGATCGGCACTTGGGCGCGAACTTCGGCGGTGCGGTCTTTCAGGGCTTCTTCTTCGATCAGGCGCAGGATCGCCAGGGACAGCGACTCGACGTCGCGGATGATGCCGGTGCCGTTGCAACGCGGGCAAACGATGCCGCTGCTTTCGCCCAAGGATGGACGCAGGCGCTGACGGGACATTTCCAGCAGGCCGAAGCGCGAGATACGACCGACCTGTACGCGGGCGCGGTCGGCTTCCAGGCATTCACGGACCTTTTCTTCCACGGCGCGCTGGTTCTTGGCCGGGGTCATGTCGATGAAGTCGATGACAATCAGGCCGCCAATGTCGCGCAGGCGCAACTGACGGGCGATTTCCTCGGCCGCTTCAAGGTTGGTCTGCAGGGCGGTTTCTTCGATGTCGCTGCCTTTGGTGGCGCGCGCCGAGTTGATGTCGATGGACACCAGGGCTTCGGTCGGGTCGATGACGATGGAGCCGCCGGACGGCAGTTCGACGACGCGCTGGAAGGCGGTCTCGATCTGGCTTTCGATCTGGAAACGGTTGAACAGCGGAACGCTGTCTTCGTAGAGCTTGATCTTGCTGGCGTACTGCGGCATCACCTGGCGAATGAAGGTCAGGGCTTCGTCCTGGGCTTCGACGCTGTCGATCAGCACTTCGCCGATGTCCTGGCGCAGGTAATCGCGGATGGCACGGATGATCACGTTGCTTTCCTGGTAGATCAGGAACGGCGCGGAGCGATCCAGCGAGGCTTCTTTGATGGCGGTCCACAGTTGCAGCAGGTAATCGAGGTCCCACTGCATTTCTTCGCTGCTGCGACCCAGGCCTGCAGTGCGCACGATCAGGCCCATGTCGGCCGGTGCGACCAAGCCATTGAGGGCTTCACGCAGTTCGTTGCGCTCTTCGCCTTCGATGCGACGGGAGATGCCGCCGGCACGCGGGTTGTTCGGCATCAGGACCAGGTAACGGCCGGCCAGGCTGATGAAGGTGGTCAGGGCGGCGCCCTTGTTGCCACGTTCTTCTTTTTCGACCTGGACGATGACTTCCTGGCCTTCGCTCAGGACGTCCTTGATGTTGACGCGGCCTTCAGGGGCCTTCTTGAAGTATTCGCGGGAGATTTCTTTGAGGGGCAGGAAGCCGTGGCGCTCGGAGCCGAAATCGACAAAGGCAGCCTCAAGGCTTGGTTCGATGCGAGTAATCCGGCCTTTATAGATGTTGGCCTTCTTCTGCTCGCGTGCACCGGATTCGATATCCAGGTCGTAGAGGCGCTGGCCGTCTACCAGTGCAACACGCAACTCTTCGGGTTGAGTTGCGTTAATCAGCATTCTTTTCATGTAGTACCGTCGGTTTCCGGGCTGCCGGAAACGGCGTTCGGCACACACGACTTCTCACGGTCGGTGTCAGGTGCGTCCTGGAGGTGGCAAGGCCATTCCAGTGTCCAGCGAGTTCGGCCCAATGATGGCGAAGTCGCGACGGACGCGTCCTGCTTGCTGGTACTCAAGCACTCAGTCAGGAGGAGGAATCAACCGGCGTCTGTGGACGAGATGAAGCGTCTAAATATAAGCCTAGTGCTACACAGTCCGACGGTTGTACGTCTCCACCCTACACGTATCCCTGATAATTCGGGTGCTGCCGCGCGCAGAATCCGCAGCGGGTTGGCATTTACCGTGAGCTCCGGAAGGGGAGGTCACGCATCATGGCTAATTTAGGCGTTGTTTCCGAAGCTCTCGCTCGGGGTCGTTCGCAGCTGACTGCACTTTGTGAACTGGCCGTGAATGTGGCGCGCAAAGCGAGTCAAAACTCTGCTTTGCGGCGTATCTCAGGCCTCATGTCACCTGCGCTCGTTACACCTGAAAACTCTACCGTTACGTAGCGAAAGCCCCGTAGGACGGCCTCTCGTCCTCGTGAATTGCGTTGGTCAGGGCCGGTTTTTGACCGCTGGTCCACTGTCCAGCCACTTTTGGCGGCGTTCGCGACTATAGCAGCAATGATTAAGTGCTTCAATTCCATAAAAAATTGTTATGATCGCCGCCATGACAACTACTGCCCCTTCGACCCCTGGCGTTCAACTGCTCGAGGTCTCGCCGGAATATGCCGGCCAACGAATCGATAATTTCCTGCTGGCCCGGCTCAAAGGCGTGCCCAAGACCTTGATCTACCGCATTTTGCGCAAAGGCGAAGTGCGAGTGAACAAAGGTCGGATCAAGCCTGAATACAAGCTCCAGGCCGGCGACATCGTGCGCGTGCCCCCGGTTCGCGTGCCCGAACGCGATGAGCCGGTGCCCCTGGCCCAGGGATTGTTGCAACGCCTTGAAGCCTCGATCGTCTATGAAGACAAGGCCCTGATCGTAATCAACAAGCCCGCGGGCATTGCGGTCCACGGCGGCAGCGGCCTGAATTTCGGCGTGATCGAAGCCTTTCGTCAGTTGCGTCCGGACGCCAAGGAACTGGAACTGGTCCATCGCCTCGACCGCGACACCTCCGGCCTGCTGATGATTGCCAAGAAACGCAGCATGTTGCGCCACCTGCACGAGCAGTTGCGCGGCGATGGTGTCGACAAGCGCTACATGGCGCTGGTGCGTGGGCGCTGGGAGACCTCCATCAAGCAGGTCCGTGCGCCGCTGCTCAAGAGCAACCTGCGTTCCGGCGAGCGCATGGTGGAAGTCAACGAGGAGGGCAAGGAGGCGCTGACGGTGTTCAAGGTATTGCGCCGTTTCGACGACTTCGCCACCTTGGTCGAGGCCAAGCCGGTGACTGGGCGTACGCACCAGATCCGCGTCCATACCCTGCACGCCGGCCACTGCATTGCCGGTGACAGCAAATATGGCGACGACGATTTCACCAAGGAAATCCGCGACCTGGGCGGCAAGCGCCTGTTTCTCCATGCCTATATGCTCACCGTGCCGCTGCCCGATGGTGGCGAGCTGAAGTTGCAGGCCCCGGTGGATGACATGTGGGCCAAGACCGTGGAGCGGTTGAGTGCATCCTGACTACAAATTGCTGATCTTCGATTGGGACGGCACTCTGGCGAACTCTGTTGGTCGGATTGTCGAAGCGATGCATGTCGCATCGGATCGTTCCGGTTTGGCCCGGTGCGACGATTTTGCAGTGAAGGGCATCATCGGCCTGGGATTGCCGGAAGCGATTCGCAGCTTGTATCCGGATATCGATGACGATGCGCTGGTGGTTTTTCGCCAGCACTATGCCGATCACTACATTGCGCTGGAGGCTGAGCCTTCGCCGTTGTTCGAGGGCGTGGTTCATACCCTTGAAACCTTGAAAGGCGAGGGTTATCGCTTGGCGGTCGCGACCGGCAAGGCTCGTCGGGGGCTGGATCGGGTATTGAAGGCCCATGGTTGGGATGATTATTTCGATATCACTCGTGCCGCCGATGAGACGGCCAGCAAACCGCATCCGTTGATGCTCGAGCAGATACTGGCCCATTGTGGGGTGGAGCCTGCGCAGGCGTTGATGGTGGGGGATTCCTCGTTCGACCTGCAGATGGCGCGTAACGCCGGCATGGGTTCGGTGGCTGTCAGCTATGGTGCGCAGTCCATCGAGGCGCTCAAGGCGTTCGAGCCGCGACTGGCGATCGACCATTTTCCTGAATTGCACGCCTGGCTGAGCCGGCGCGCTGATTAAGTCTGTTGAGGATGCATGTATGACCGATGAATGGAAGGCACCGGCCAAAGCGAGCGCTGACAACGGTGACGAAAAAAGCTGGAAGCTGTTGGAAAAGACCCTGCTGGCCGGGGTGGAAGAGCAGCGTCGTGCGCGCCGGTGGGGGATCTTCTTCAAGTGCCTGGTCTTTATCTATCTGTTTTTCGGCTTGGCGATGATCTACCAGGCGGTTGACGGGAAAACGAGTCCGGGAGGCGGTGCAGCCTATACGGCGGTCATCGATATCGAAGGCATGATCGCCGACAAGGAAGCGGCCAGCGCGGACAACATCATCGGTAGCCTGCGAGCTGCGTTCGAAGACTCGAAAGTCAAAGGGGTGGTGCTGCGCATCAATAGCCCGGGCGGCAGTCCGGTACAGGCCGGCTACGTCTATGACGAAATCGTTCGTTTGCGTGCCGCGCACCCGGACATCAAGCTCTACGCGGTGATTGCCGATCTCGGCGCCTCCGGTGCCTATTACATCGCCAGTGCGGCGGACCAGATCTACGCCGACAAGGCCAGCCTGGTGGGTTCCATTGGCGTAACGGCGGCCGGTTATGGCTTCGTCGAGACGCTGGGCAAGCTTGGGGTGGAGCGTCGGGTCTATACCGCGGGCGAGCACAAATCCTTCCTTGATCCGTTCCAGCCGCAAAAACCTGAGGAAACGGCGTTCTGGCAGGGTGTGCTCGACACCACCCATAAACAGTTCATCGCCAGCGTCAAGAAAGGGCGGGGCGAGCGTCTGAAAGACAAAGAGCATCCAGAGTTGTTCTCCGGGCTGGTCTGGTCGGGCGAGCAGGCGTTGCCGCTGGGCTTGATCGATGGCCTGGGCAGCGCCAGTTCCGTGGCTCGGGATGTGATTGGTGAGAAAGAGTTGGTGGATTTCACCGTCGAAGAGTCACCGATCGACCGCTTCTCGAAGAAGCTGGGTGCCAGTGTCGCCCAGCATCTGGCGATGTGGATGGGGTTCCAGGGGCCTACGCTGCGCTAGGCGTCTCGCGATATAGTGGGTGCAAGTTCCCCTGTGGCGAGGGAGCTTGCTCCCGTTGGGCTGCGAAGCGGCCCCAGATTTTGCGGTCGCTGCGCAACCGAACGGGAGCAAGCTCCCTCGCCACGGATTTTAGCGCTAGGGAACCTGCACGCCCTCGGCCAGCAACATATCCACAAGACGAATCAACGGCAGCCCGATCAGGCTGGTGGCGTCTGGCCCTTCGGTGCTCTGGAACAGGCTTACGCCAAGCCCCTCGGCCTTGAAGCTGCCGGCGCAGTCGTAGGGTTGTTCAGTGCGCAGGTAGCGTTCGACGCGCCCAGGATCCAGGGTGCGCATGTTGACGGTAAACGGAACGCAATCGACCTGGCAGGCGCCGGTCTGGCTGTTGAGCAGTGCGAGGCCGGTCAGGAACGTGACCCTGGTGCCGCTGGCGGCCAGCAGTTGCTCGCGAGCATTGTCGAAGATGTGGGGTTTGCCCAGGATGCGCTCGCCGAGCACGGCGACCTGGTCTGAACCGATGATCAGGTGTGCCGGATGGCTGTCGGCCAGCGCCAGGGCTTTTTCCCGGGCCAGGCGCTTGACCAGCTCGACGGCGGGCTCGCCGGGGCGATGGCTTTCGTCGATATCGGGTGAGCTGCAGACGAACGGCAGTCCCAGGCGGGCAAGCAATTCCCGGCGATAGACCGAGCTCGAGGCAAGTAATAAAGGCAGCATGGACGTCTCCAGGAGGCAGGGGTGAATTCTAGCGAGGCACGCAAGTGACGGACAGGGCTGAATTTCCTTTGACATGGCTGGGGGCATCCCTATAATGCTGCGCCTATGTTGAATGACCCGATTCCACCTCACGTTGACCCGCGCAAATTGGCTGACCGTGGCACCACCCTTCAAGGTGAACTGCTGCTGGCCGATTTGAAGAGACTCTGCGACCCGCTTTCCGACGATGTCGGTACGGTCCAGGCCAAATTCGTTTTTGAACGAGATGAACGTAAATCTGTGGTTATCCACAGCTTTATCGACACCGAAGTCAAAATGGTTTGCCAGCGTTGTCTTGAGCTGGTCACCCTGCCGATCCACAGCGAATGCAGTTACGCCGTGGTGAAGGAGGGTGCGAATACCCAGTCGTTGCCGAAAGGTTATGACGTGCTGGAACTGGGCGAAGATCCATTGGATCTGCAGTCACTGATCGAGGAGGAGCTTCTGCTCGCCTTGCCCATTGTGCCTGCTCATCATCCGGAAGAATGCCAGCAGCCGGCGGGAGCAGATGAGCCCGAACCGAGCGAGGACGAGGTAACGCGGTCCAACCCGTTCAGTGTATTGGCGCAGTTAAAGCGTGACCCAAACGTTTAGGAGTTAATCAATTATGGCTGTTCAGCAGAACAAAAAATCCCGCTCTGCCCGTGACATGCGCCGTTCGCACGACGCTCTCGAGGCTAGCACCCTGTCCGTAGAAAAGACCACCGGTGAAGTTCACCTGCGTCACCACGTATCGCCAGAAGGCGTATACCGTGGCCGTAAAGTGATCGACAAGGGCGCCGACGAGTAATCACTTGTCCGCTCAAGTCATCGCGATTGACGCAATGGGCGGGGACTTCGGTCCCCGCAGCATTGTTCAGGCCAGCCTTGCTTGCCTGAATGCTACTCCCTCGCTGCACCTGACCCTCGTCGGTCAATCCCCTCTCCTGGAAGACATGCTCAGCGGCCAATCGGCTGTGGATCGCGCGCGCCTGACGATTGTCCCGGCGTCTGAAATCATCGCCATGGACGAAAAGCCAGCCCAGGCCCTGCGCGGCAAGCCTGACGCCTCGATGCGGGTGGCCCTTGAGCTGCTGCGCGATGGCAAGGTCCAGGCCTGTGTCAGCGCCGGCAATACCGGTGCGCTGATGGCACTGTCGCGCTACGTCCTCAAGACCTTGCCGGGTATCGACCGGCCCGCGATGGTGGCGGCGATCCCGACCCAGCGTGGGTTCTGTCAGTTGCTCGACCTGGGGGCGAACGTCGACTGCAGTGCCGAGCATTTGCTGCAATTTGCGGTGATGGGCTCGGTCGCGGCTGAAACCCTGGGCATCGTGCGTCCTCGCGTGGCGCTGTTGAATATCGGCACCGAAGACATCAAGGGCAATCAGCAGGTAAAACTGGCGGCCACATTGTTGCAGGCTGCGCGGGGTATCAACTACATCGGTTTCGTCGAGGGCGATGGCTTGTACCGTGGCGAGGCTGATGTGGTGGTCTGTGATGGCTTCGTGGGCAATATCCTGCTCAAATCCAGCGAGGGGCTGGCCACCATGATCGGCCAGCGCATCGAAACCTTGTTCAGGCAAAGCCTCGCCTCGCGGGTGGTCGGCGCCTTGGCGCTGCCGTTGATGCGCCGGTTGCAGGCGGACCTGGCGCCGGCGCGGCACAACGGAGCGAGTTTCCTCGGGCTGCAAGGTATCGTGATCAAGAGTCACGGATCGGCGGGCGTGCAGGGTTTCCAAAGTGCGATCAACCGAGCGGTGATCGAGATCCAGGAGAACCTGCCGGAGCGTTTGCACGGTCGCCTCGAGGATTTGTTAACTTAGGCGTTTTCGTCCGACAATGCTTAAATGTGACCGGTCGGTTCAACCCGCCATCCAACTTTCAGTTTGCTAGCGCCCCCAGGGGCGTCAATTTTTGACGACAAGATCATTAGGGGCTTTGTTTTCATGTCTGCTTCCCTCGCATTCGTCTTTCCAGGACAGGGCTCGCAGTCCCTCGGCATGCTGGCCGAGCTGGGCGCGCAATACCCGCTGGTCCTCGAAACATTCAAAGAAGCTTCCGATGCGCTCGGCTATGACCTGTGGGCATTGACCCAGCAAGGGCCGGAAGAGCAGCTCAATCAAACCGATAAAACCCAGCCGGCCATCCTCACCGCCTCGATCGCCTTGTGGCGCTTGTGGCTGGCTGAAGGCGGCGCGCGCCCGGCGTTCGTCGCCGGTCACAGCCTGGGCGAATACAGCGCCCTGGTGGCCGCTGGCAGCCTGAGCCTGGGCGCCGCGGTGAAACTGGTGGAGCGTCGTGGCCAGTTGATGCAAGAAGCCGTTCCGGCCGGGCAGGGCGGCATGGCCGCGATCCTGGGGCTGGAAGACGCTGATGTGCTCGCTGCCTGTGCCGAAGCGGCGCAAGGCGATGTGGTCAGCGCGGTGAACTTCAACTCCCCGGGCCAGGTAGTCATCGCCGGTGCCAAGGCGGCTGTCGAGCGTGCCATCGAAGGCTGCAAGGCTCGTGGTGCCAAGCGTGCCATGCCGCTGCCGGTCAGCGTGCCGTCGCACTGTGAGCTGATGCGTCCGGCCGCCGAGCGCTTTGCCGAATCCATCGCTGCCATCGACTGGCAGGCTCCGCAGATTCCCGTGGTGCAGAATGTCAGCGCCAACGTGGCGCCAGATCTCGAGACCCTCAAGCGTGATCTGCTGGAACAACTCTACAAGCCGGTTCGCTGGGTCGAATCGGTACAGGCCCTGGCAGCCAAGGGCGCGACCGAACTGGTCGAATGCGGTCCTGGCAAAGTGCTGGCAGGCCTGAACAAACGCTGCGCCGAAGGCGTGTCGACTTCCAACCTCAATACCCCAGATGCCTTCGCTGCCACCCGTGCAGCGCAGGCCTGAACAGGAGAAGCTTGCATGAGTCTGCAAGGTAAAGTTGCACTGGTGACCGGTGCAAGCCGTGGCATCGGCCAGGCCATTGCCCTGGAACTGGGTCGTCAAGGCGCCATCGTCATCGGCACCGCGACTTCCGCTTCGGGCGCCGAGCGTATCGCTGCGACCCTGAAGGAAAACGACATCCAGGGCACCGGCCTTGAGCTGAACGTCACCAGCGACGAATCCGTTGCGGCGGTGCTGGCGAGCATTCAGGCGCAGTTCGGTGCGCCGGCGATCCTGGTCAATAATGCCGGTATCACCCGCGATAACCTGATGATGCGCATGAAAGATGACGAATGGTTCGACGTGGTCGACACCAACCTGAACAGTCTGTACCGGCTGTCCAAGGGCGTTCTGCGTGGCATGACCAAGGCGCGCTGGGGTCGAATTATCAGTATCGGCTCGGTTGTGGGTGCCATGGGCAACGCAGGCCAAGTAAACTATGCTGCGGCGAAGGCCGGTCTGGAAGGTTTCAGCCGTGCGCTGGCGCGTGAAGTGGGTTCGCGCTCGATTACGGTAAACTCGGTTGCACCGGGTTTCATCGACACCGACATGACCCGTGAACTGCCGGAAGCACAGCGTGAAGCCTTGTTGACGCAGATTCCGCTGGGTCGTCTGGGGCAAGCTCAAGAAATCGCGTCCGTGGTCGCTTTTCTTGCTTCGGACGGTGCGGCATACGTGACCGGGGCTACAATCCCGGTGAACGGCGGGATGTACATGAGTTAAATGTGACGGATTGCTTCAAAAAAATGTCATACGAGCTGTCTAAAATCCGTTATAAAGCTGCAATCAATTTATAGACGGCGGGCCGCTGGGTTTGAGGAGTGAAGCTTTCGGTTGAAAAACCGAAAAGTTCTTCTATACACTTACCCACCGGCCAGCTGCCTGAATTTGTCCATTAGGAGTGAAAACAAGGTATGAGCACCATCGAAGAGCGCGTCAAGAAAATCGTTGCCGAGCAACTGGGCGTTAAAGAAGAAGAAGTTGTGAACACCGCTTCCTTCGTAGAAGACCTGGGTGCCGACTCCCTTGACACCGTTGAGCTGGTGATGGCTCTGGAAGAGGAATTCGAGACCGAGATTCCTGACGAAGAAGCTGAGAAGATCACTACTGTACAAGCTGCTATCGACTACGTTACCAGCCACCAGGCGTAATCGTATTTAGTCGTCGCTAGCTGTCATGGAAAAACCGCACTGCCGTCACGGCGTGCGGTTTTTTCTTTAGGCCTGATGCAAAGTCGTCATTAGAAAAAGGAGAGTGCTGTGTCGCGTAGACGCGTCGTAGTCACCGGTATGGGTATGTTGTCGCCACTGGGCACGGATGTGCCGAGCAGTTGGCAGGGCATTCTGGCCGGCCGCAGTGGCATTGGTCTGATCGAACACACCGACCTTTCTGCCTATTCCACCCGTTTTGGCGGCTCGGTAAAGGGCTTCAATGTCGAGGAATACCTGTCGGTCAAGGAAGCCCGCAAGCTTGACCTGTTTATTCAATACGGCCTGGCAGCCGGTTTTCAGGCGGTGCGTAACGCCGGCCTGGAAGTCACCGACGCCAACCGTGAACGCATCGGCGTGGCCATGGGCTCGGGTATTGGCGGCTTGACCAATATCGAAGAAACCAGCCGCACGCTGCACGAATCGGGGCCGCGACGGATTTCTCCGTTCTTCGTGCCGGGCTCGATCATCAACATGATTTCCGGTTTCCTGTCCATCCACCTGGGTGCCCAGGGACCCAACTACGCCATCGCCACGGCGTGCACCACCGGTACCCACTGCATCGGCATGGCCGCGCGCAACATCATGTACGACGAAGCCGACGTGATGATTGCCGGTGGCGCCGAGATGGCCGCTTGCGGCCTCGGCATGGGCGGTTTCGGCGCGTCCCGTGCACTGTCGACCCGCAACGACGAGCCCGCCCGTGCGAGCCGGCCGTGGGACAAGGGCCGTGATGGCTTCGTGTTGTCCGACGGTGCCGGTGCGTTGGTGCTCGAGGAACTGGAGCACGCCAAGGCGCGCGGCGCGACCATCTATGCTGAGCTGATCGGCTTTGGCACCAGTGGCGATGCGTACCACATGACCTCGCCACCGGCCGATGGCGCCGGTGCGGCCCGTTGCATCGCCAACGCTTTGCGTGACGCGAAGCTCAACGGCGAGCAGGTGCAGTACATCAACGCCCACGGCACGTCGACCCCGGCCGGCGACCTGGCCGAAGCCCAGGCGATCAAGACCGTGTTCGGCGAGCACGCCTACAAGCTGGCGGTCAGTTCGACCAAGTCCATGACCGGTCACCTGCTGGGTGCGGCAGGGGCGGTGGAAGCGATCTTCAGCGTATTGGCGATCAACAGCCAGACCGCGCCGCCGACCATCAACCTCGATGAGCCGGACGAAGGTTGCGACCTGGACTTCGTGCCGCACACGGCCCGCAGCATGGATATCGATGTGGTGCTGTCCAACTCCTTCGGCTTTGGCGGGACCAACGGTTCGCTGGTGTTCCGCCGGTTCGCCGGGTGATGGAAAGCTGGGTCGACGGTCAGCCGGCCGACGTCCTGTCGCTGAAAGATCGCGGCCTGGCTTACGGCGATGGGTTATTCGAAACCATCGCCGTGCACGATGGCACCCCGGTGCTGTTGGAACGCCACCTGCAGCGCCTGGAAGCGGGTTGCCAGCGGCTGGCGCTCAACGTCGACATGGGCGCATTGAGTACAGAGTTGAGCACCTACGCCGGTTGCCTGGGTGATGGCGTGCTGAAACTGATCGTGACCCGTGGCGACAGCCTGCGCGGTTATGCCGCTGATCCTTCGGTGCCGGCCAGGCGCATCCTGCAAGGGAACCCGCCGGCCACTTATCCCACCGCCCATGCCGAACAAGGCATCCACCTGTTTCCCTGCGCCGTGCGTTTGTCCGAGCAGCCCTTGCTCGCCGGCCTCAAGCACCTCAACCGCCTGGAACAAGTACTGGCCCGTGCCGAATGGCGCGATGCGCAGTACGCCGAAGGCTTGATGTTGGACGCGTCCGGGCGGGTAATCGAAGGCGTATTCAGCAACCTGTTCCTGGTGCGCGATGGCGTTTTGTTCACGGCGGACCTGAGCCGTTGCGGTGTGGCCGGCGTGATGCGCGCGGAATTATTGTTTCAAGCAAAGTCCCAGGGCATCGCCACGCAAATCACCGACATCGGCCTCGAACAACTGCACCAGGCCGATGAAGTCTTCGTCTGCAACAGCGTATATGGCGTGTGGCCGGTACGCGGATGCGGTTCGGCGTGCTGGTCGGTTGGCCCGCTCACCCGTAAACTGCAGACCCTTGCCCGTGCGCTATTGGATGCTTGATTCGTGAGACGTAAATTCTTGCTGCTGCTGGAGACCGGACTGGTCCTGGCAGGGCTGTTGTTGGGCGCTTCGGCCTGGAAAATTCATTCGGCGCTGCAACAGCCGCTGAACATTACCCAGGAAGAGTTGCTGGACGTGCCCAACGGAACCACCCCGACCGGAACCCTCAAGCGCCTCGAGGCCGATGGCCTGATCAAGGACGCCTTCTGGCTGCGTGTCTATTGGCGCTTCAATCTTGCCGGCCAGCCATTGCACTCCGGTGAATACCGGATGGTGCCAGGCATGACCATGGAGGGGCTGATCGGTGTCTGGAAACGCGGTGAAGTGGTGCAGTACAGCGTGACGCTGGTGGAGGGCTGGAATTTTCGCCAGGTGCGCGCCGCACTGGCCAAGGATGAAAAACTCCAGCAGACCCTTGCCAACCTGAGCGACAGCGAGGTCATGGACCGTCTGGGTCATTCGGGGGTATTTCCCGAAGGCCGGTTCTTCCCGGACACCTACCGCTTCGTGCGCGGCACATCGGATGTCGATTTGCTGAAGAAAGCCTACGACCGTCTGGAAGACGTGCTCGCCAAGGAATGGGCACAGCGTGCCGCCGATGTGCCTTACACCCTGCCGTACCAGGCGCTGATCATGGCGTCCCTGGTGGAGAAGGAAACCGGCGTACCCCAGGAGCGTGGGCAAATTGCCGGCGTCTTTGTCCGGCGCATGCGCCTGGGCATGCTGCTGCAGACCGATCCCACAGTGATCTACGGCTTGGGTGAGCGCTACACCGGCAAGCTCACCCGCGCCCATTTGAAAGAAGAAAACCCCTATAACACCTACCTGATCCCGGGCTTGCCACCGACGCCAATTGCGATGGTGGGGCGCGAAGCGATTCATGCCGCGTTGAACCCGGCACCGGGCAACAGTCTTTATTTTGTCGCCCGTGGCGATGGCAGCCATGTGTTTTCCGATGACCTGGAATCGCACAACAACGCGGTGCGCGAGTTCCAGCTCAAGCGCCGTGCCGATTACCGCTCAAGTCCGGCGCCGGTAACGCCGGACGAGCAGGCGCCGATCCCGGCGGCATCGCCCGACACGGCACCTGAAGCGGTGCCCCATGTGCCACCTCAGGTACCGGCCCCCGAACCGGACGCCAGCGAGCCACCGAGCCCGCAATGACTTTGATTAAGGATCGCCCGTGACTGGCTTGTTTATAACGCTGGAAGGCCCGGAAGGCGCCGGCAAGAGCACCAACCGCGAATACCTGGCCGAACGCCTGCGGGCCGCTGGCATCGAGGTGGTATTGACCCGTGAGCCGGGCGGTACGCCACTGGCCGAGCGAATTCGCGAGGTGCTGCTGGCGCCCCTCGAAGAAGTCATGAACCCTGACACTGAGCTGCTGCTGGTGTTCGCCGCCAGGGCGCAGCATCTGGCCGAGGTGATCCGCCCGGCGCTGGCCCGTGGCGCCGTGGTGCTCTGCGATCGTTTTACCGATTCGACCTATGCCTACCAGGGCGGCGGCCGGGGCTTGTCCGTGGAACGCATCGCCGCGTTGGAAAGCTTCGTCCAAGGTGAGCTGCGCCCAGACCTGACCCTGGTGTTCGACCTGCCGGTGGAAATCGGCCTGGCCCGCGCCAGTGCCCGTGGCCGGCTGGATCGTTTCGAGCTTGAAGGCCAGGCTTTCTTCAATGCCGTGCGCAATGCCTTCCTGGGGCGCGCCAAGGCCGATCCGGCGCGTTACCTGCTGATCGATGCCGCACAGCCGCTGGCCCAGGTCCAGCAGTCCCTGGATAGCTTGTTGCCACGTTTGCTGGAGCGTGTCCGTGGCTGAAGCCTATCCCTGGCAAGACGGTCTCTGGCAGCAACTGGCCGGTCGTGCCCAGCATGCCCATGCCTATCTGCTGCACGGCCCGGTCGGCATCGGCAAGCGGGCGCTGGCCGAGCGGCTGATGGCCAGCCTGTTGTGCCAACGCCCGGGTGTCTCCAACGCTTGCGGCGAATGCAAGTCCTGCCTGCTGCTCAAGGCCGGCAGCCATCCCGACAATTACGTGCTGGAGCCGGAAGAGGCGGACAAGGCGATCAAAGTCGACCAGGTTCGCGACCTGGTCAGCTTCGTGGTCCAGACTTCGCAGATGGGCGGGCGCAAAGTGGTGCTGATCGAGCCGGTCGAGTCGATGAACATCAACGCTGCCAACGCCTTGCTCAAGAGCCTCGAAGAGCCTTCTGGCGATACCGTGTTGCTGCTGGTCAGCCACCAGCCGAGTCGCTTGCTGCCGACCATCAAGAGTCGTTGCGTGCAACAGGCCTGCCCGCTGCCGAGCGAGGCGATGAGCTTGCAATGGTTGGCCCAGGCCCTGCCCGACAGCAGCGACGAAGAGCGTGTCGAGCTGCTGACCCTCGCGGCTGGCTCGCCCCTGGCGGCCGTCAGCCTTCAGGCCCAGGGCGTGCGTGAACAGCGGGCCTTGGTGGTGGACGGGGTCAAGAAGCTGCTCAAGCAGCAGCAATCCCCCACGCAACTGGCCGAGGGCTGGAACGCCATCCCGCTACTGCTGCTGTTTGACTGGTTCTGCGACTGGTCGAGCCTGATCCTGCGTTACCAGTTGACCGAAGACGAGACCGGCCTGGGGCTGGCCGACATGCGCAAGGTGATCCAGTACCTGGCGCAGAAAAGCAGCCAGGATAAAATCTTGAACATCCAGGACTGGATTCTTGCCCAACGTCAGAAGGTGCTGAGCAAGGCGAACCTCAATCGAGTGCTGTTGCTCGAGGCGCTGTTGGTGCAGTGGGCGAGTTTGCCTGGTCGAAGTTGACAGGTACCGCCTAGACTCAGCTCAATCGCAGCGGAGATCAGCATGAACGAACCTGTCAGTCCCGGTCCACGCAACGGCATCTTGTCCCTGACCATCAAGGACAAGTCGGTGCTTTATGCCGCCTACATGCCCTTCATCAAGAACGGCGGCCTGTTCATTCCGACCAACAAGAATTATCGCTTGGGCGACGAGGTGTTCATGCTCTTGAGCCTGATGGATGAGTCGGAGAAAATTCCGGTCGCCGGCAAGGTGATCTGGCTGACCCCCAAGGGCGCCCAGGGCAATCGGGCCGCCGGCGTGGGCGTGCAGTTCAGCGACGGCGACAATTCGGCCCGCAATCAGATCGAAACCCACTTGGCCGGCTCCCTGAAGTCCGACCGTCCCACCCATACGATGTAGCCTGGCCTTTTATGCTTGTAGATTCCCATTGTCACCTTGATCGTCTCGACCTCGCTGCCCATGGCGGTTCCCTGGATGCCGCGCTGGACGCGGCCCGGGAGCGGGGCGTCGGTCACTTCCTGTGCATCGGCGTCAGCGCCGACAACGCCGCCGATGTGAAGGCGCTGGCAGAGCGTTATGCCGACGTCGATTGTTCGGTCGGCATCCACCCATTGGACGTCCAGCCCGGCGCCGCGCCGGCGCTCGACTGGCTGTTGCGTGAGCTCGATCATCCACGGGTGGTCGCCATTGGCGAAACCGGCCTGGACTATCACTACGAGCCAGAAGCCGCCGACGTGCAGCAGGCGTCATTCCGGCTGCACCTGGAGGCCGCCCGGCAGACCGGCAAGCCGGTGATCATCCACACCCGCGGCGCCCGGGCCGACACCCTGGCCTTGCTGCGTGACGCCGCGCTGCCCCAGGCCGGTGTGCTGCATTGCTTCACCGAAGACTGGGACATGGCCAAGGCTGCCCTGGACATGGGCTATTACATTTCCTTGTCCGGGATTGTCACGTTCCGCAATGCCGATGCCCTGCGCGACGTTGCCAGCAAAGTGCCGGCTGATCGGCTGCTGGTGGAAACCGACTCGCCTTACCTGGCGCCGATCCCCTATCGCGGCAAGCCGAACCTTCCGCAATACGTACGGGAAGTGGCAGAGTTCCTGGCGATGTTGCGTGGCGAGTCCTACGAGGGATTTGCCGAGCAGACGACGGAAAATTTTAAGCAATTGTTTCCGTTGGCTCACGTTCGATCGGCGCACGCCTGAATTTCATGCAAAAAAAACCCGGGTTCTGGGGGGTGAATCCGGGTTAAGACCATTAGGAGTAAAACAAAGGCACGCGGTCCGTTGGCACCTTTATCAGCGCGTCACTTGGGGGAGATGTCGCGCCGACAGTTCAAGTATTGATCAGTATGCCCGCCCGTCCAGTCTGGCCGGGGCGGTTTTTAAACAAATTTGGAATACGCTCGCTTCGGATAAGTTCTCACTGTCGTCAAAACTCGCCAGTACGGCCCGTTGGCAAGGGAAACGGCGAGCCGGGTGTGCACGGTTTTGTGAAGAACGGTGGCCGAGAATGGATGATCCGTGCATTTTTGCGTAAGTTAGGCATAATACCCGGCTTCGAATTTTGACCCTTCAGACCTTTTTCTTATGCACAAAGAACCCCGTAAGGTCCGTGAGTTTCGCCGCCGCGAGCAGGAAATTCTCGACACCGCGCTCAAGTTGTTCCTCGACCAGGGTGAAGACAGTGTCACCGTCGAGATGATTGCGGATGCCGTGGGTATCGGCAAAGGCACGATTTATAAACATTTCAAATCCAAGGCGGAGATCTACCTGCGCCTGATGCTCGACTACGAGCGCGATTTGAACGAGCTGCTGCATTCGGCCGATGTGGACAAGGACAAGGAGGCCCTGTCCCGGGCCTACTTCGAGTTCCGCATGCGCGACCCGCAGCGCTACCGCTTGTTCGACCGCTTGGAAGAGAAGGTGGTCAAGGGCAACCAGGTGCCGGAGATGGTCGAGGAGCTGCACAAGATCCGCGCCTCCAACTTCGAACGCCTGACCCTGTTGATCAAGGGCCGGATCAGCGAAGGCAAGCTTGAGGACGTGCCGCCTTATTTCCATTACTGCGCCGCCTGGGCGTTGGTGCACGGCGCGGTGGCGCTGTATCACTCGCCGTTCTGGAGCAACGTGCTGGAAGACCAGGAAGGTTTCTTCCAGTTCCTGATGGACATTGGCGTGCGCATGGGCAACAAGCGCAAGCGCGATACCGACCACCCGAGCACCTGACTGGCCGCACGAGCCAAGACATTCAGCTGCCTTATTGCGCCATGTCCGCTTACATGGCGCAGTGCCCCAGTAATATACTCAGGCTTGGGTCTTGCGAAATCTTGATTTCTAGGTCAATTTTTGCGAGTCCGATTTTTCTCGTGCCGGAGTGATCCATGATCGTTGACCGTCAAGGCAGGCGTTTCCGCAATCTGCGGATCAGCCTGACCTCAGCCTGCAATTACGCTTGTACCTACTGCGTGCCTGACGGCAAGCGGTTGGTGGCTGCGCAGGATGAACTGTCAGCCGAAGCCATGGCGCGCGGCGTGGCGTATTTGATCGAGGCCGCCGGTATCGAGCGGCTGCGCATCACGGGCGGCGAGCCGCTGGTCAGCCCCAAGCTCGAGCGTTTCATGACGGCGGTGGGGCAGATGGGGCTGGAGGACATCAGCCTGACCACCAATGGCCAGTTGCTCGCGAAAAAACTGCCGTTGCTGGTGGATGCCGGTATCCGTCGCATCAACGTTTCCCTCGACACCCTGGACCCCGCCGCGTTTCGCAGTATCGCCCGTGGCGGCGACCTGGCGACCGTGCTCGATGGCATGGAACAGGCCCGGGCCGCCGGGATGAAGATCAAGGTCAACATGGTGCCGTTGCGCGGGCAAAACCTCGACCAGGTGATGCCGTTGCTCGAGTACTGCCTGGAACGTGGTTATGAGTTGCGTTTCATCGAGTTGATGCGCATGGGCCACCTGGCCAGCGATTCCAACGCCTTCCTGCAGCAATTCGTCAGCCTTCAACAACTGCTCAGCCTGATCGGCGACCAGTACGAATACCTGCAGGCCGACGCGCCGGTGGACGCCACGGCGGTGCGTTATGAGATACCGGGGCTGGGGCACTTTGGCGTGATCGCCAACGAAAGCGTGCCTTTTTGCCGTACCTGTTCGCGACTGCGGCTGTCCTCCACGGGCTGGCTGCACGGCTGCCTGTCGTCGAGTAACCGTCACTTCGTCGGCGATCTTCTGGACAAGCCACGCCATCAGGCCTTGCCGGCGCTTCAGCGCTTGTTGGTCAAGGCGCTGGGGGACAAGCAGGAAGTGGCGTTCTCCGGCGGTGCGACCATCATGAAAATCATTGGCGGCTGATCGGACCTTTCCTGGCTTGAGTCTGTAGGAGCTGGCGAAGCCTGCGATCTTTTGACTTTTGATCTTTCGCTTGGGATTCAAGTGTCTGGGGAAAGATCGCAGCCTCGTTGCACTCGACAGCTCCTACGGGCGCAGCCCAGCGGGAGCAAGCTCCCTCGCCACAGGTATTCCAAGGCGCAACCCTAACCATCCTGCGAGCTGGCGCAAAAGCTGCATCCCACGACCATTCGCCGGTTTTCCGACACCGGTCTTTGGAGGGATAGGATGCGTAGCCTGGTTTTGCTGCTGGCCGTTTTGGTGCTTGGCGGTTGCATGAATGTCAGCGACATGGGGGAGGGTGTTCGTTATCACATGAGTGATGCCGGCCTGCTGGACCATAGCGAAAGCCGTCGTGTGAACAACCTGCGAATTCAGCCCGACTCGTTCATCTACATCGCCCAGGGCGCCTTCGCTCCGCCGGGCAGTGCCTATCCACGTCCCAATGTCGTGGCCGAAGAAGCCTTCAATGGCTTCATCGAATATTTCCCCATGGTCCGTCGTGCCCGTGTTCCCGAAGGCCTTGATCAGGCGATGGGCGAAGCCCGTGCCGCCGGTGCCCATTACCTGTTGTACACCCGGTTCGCCAAGGCCGATAACCGCATCGGCAACTCCGACGAATGGCTGGATGAGGAAGCCGTGGATCGCCTGGGTGTCGATACCGGCGTGATTCAAATCATGTTGATCGAGACCAGCACGCAGTATTTGATTGATACTGCACGGATCAAGAGTCGTGGCGGTTTACTGACGTTCCACGACAAGCAGCCCCAAGACCTCATCGCCGCGCCTCTGCGTGAATATGCCCGCAGCCTGTTGGGGATGAGCGACCAGTAACTACGAGGAGTCACCATGAGCGGACCGCAAAAAGCCAATGACTTGCTGGGGCAGATCCCCAAGACCAAAGGCCTGCCGCCGGTCCACTTGTGGAACCCCGACTTCTGCGGCGACATCGACATGCGCATCGCCCGGGACGGCACCTGGTACTACTTGGGTACGCCCATCGGACGAAAACCGATGGTCAAGCTGTTCTCCACCATCATCCGCCGCGACGGCGATGATTATTTCCTGATCACCCCTGTGGAAAAAGTCGGCATCAAGGTCGATGACGCGCCGTTCGTGGCCGTGACCCTGGAGGTGGAAGGGCAGGGGGAAGGACAATTGTTGCGCTTCACCACCAATGTCGAGGAAACCACCGAGGCCGGCGCCGCGCACCCGCTGCGGGTGGAGATCGATCCCCAGACCCAGGAACCGACGCCTTACGTGCATGTGCGCAGCAACCTCGAAGCGCTGATCCATCGCAATGTGTTCTATCAACTGGTGGAACTGGCAGTCAGTCGCGAGATCGATGGGCAGCGCTGGCTGGGTGTGTGGAGCGGCGGCGAGTTTTTCCCCATCGGCCTGGAACCCTGATCCCTTGTGGGAGTGAGTGTCGATCCAACATCCACGTCGGCTGAAGGATCGCTTTCGCGAGCAAGCTCGCTCCCACAGTGGATTTGGGGTGCCTGCACTATCTGCGTACGCCACCAAACCCTGTGGGAGCGAGCTTGCTCGCGAAGGCGCCGGTACATCCAACACCTTCTCAACTGACCCACCGCTATAGCGAGCTTGCTCGCGATGACGGCGGCATCATCGACATCTCCTCAACTGACCCACCGCTTTCGCGAGCAACCCCGCTCCCACACTGGTTTTGCAAAATTCAAATTGACACCCAATCATATGATGATTAGCGTGGGCCACCAATAAGAGTGGCCCGCGGGGTTTTCATGTCCAGCAGTTTTCACGCATCGACCGTCGATTGGCTGGGGGGCTGGATCGCCGCTGGCCAGGTCAAGCCTGGGCAAACCATCAAGGTCGAAGCGGACTTGGGCGAGCAACTGGGCGTCAGTCGCACAGTGATTCGCGAGGCGATCAAGACCCTGGTGGCCAAAGGCATGCTGGAAGTCGGGCCGAAAGTCGGCACGCGGGTATTGCCGGTGCGCCGCTGGAACCTGTTCGACCCTCAAGTGGTGGGCTGGCTGTCACGCAGCGGCCTGCCGGAAAACTTCGTCGACGACTTGCTGGACCTGCGCCGTACCATCGAGCCGATGGCGGTGCGCTGGGCCTGTGAGCGGGCCACGGCCGATCAGGTGCAGGCGATCCGCCTGGCCTACCATGCCTTGGAACGGGCAGTGGACAGCGGCGCAGACTACAACCGCGCCGACCAGTTTTTTCATGAGTGCATCCTGGCCGCCAGCCATAATCAATTCATCGAACAGATGGTCCCGGCCCTGGGGGCGTTGCTGGCGGTGTCGTTCGAGGTGTCGGCGGCCGACCCGGATGAGTTGCGCCGCACCTTGCCCATCCACAAGGACATCGCCGACGCCATCGCCGCCCGTGACGCGGCCCGGGGTGTCTGGGCCTGCATGACCCTGATCGATAACGCTGACCTGGCGATCAAACGCTTTTACCCCAATGTCATGGCCGGTCGAACAGACGCCGCCGGGCAAGTCGGGAACGGGAGGTTTCAATGAAGTGGACGGCTGTGACGGAACACCGGGCGAAGTTGGGCGAGGGGCCCTTCTGGGATGCGCCGACCCAAGCGTTGTATTGGGTCGATATCGCTGGTAAGCAGGCACTGCGGCTGATCGGCGCCAACGTGGAGATCTGGCAGATGCCCGAGCATGTGTCCGCCTTCATACCGACCCAAAGTGGCGACGCACTGGTGACCCTGAGCAGTGGCGTCTATCGCCTCGATCTTGATTCGCCGGGCCTGGAGCCGCGCCTGACGCTGCTGTGCATGGCCGACCCCCAACTGGGTAATCGCGCCAACGAAGCCCGTTGCGATGCCCTGGGCCAACTCTGGCTCGGCACCATGCAGAACAACATCGGTGCCGACGGCGAGGACTTGCCGATCGAACAACGGTCCGGTGGCCTGTTTCGCGTCGGTGGCGACGGTCGGGTCATGCCCTTGTTGCGCGGGCTGGGCATCCCCAACACCCTGCTCTGGAGCCCCGATGGCACCACGGTGTATTTCGGCGACAGCCTGGACGGCACGGTGTATCGGCACTTTATCTATCCGGAAGGCAATCTCGCGCCGGCCGAGGTCTGGTTCGGCCCACACCCGCGTGGCGGCCCGGATGGCTCGGCGATGGATGCCAGGGGCTATATCTGGAACGCCCGCTGGGACGGCAGTTGCCTGTTGCGGCTGACGCCGGACGGGCAGGTCGACCGGGTGATCGAATTGCCCGTCAGCCGACCGACCAGTTGTGTGTTCGGCGGCGAAGACCTCAAGACGTTGTACATCACCAGCGCGGCGAGCCCCTTGGGTCATCCGCTGGACGGTGCGGTGCTGTCGATGCGTGTCGATGTGCCTGGCGTGGCCTGTACAAGGTTTGCGGGGTAATCCCAAAATATGGGATGTAAATATATATATTGAGATTATTTGGCGGCCGGGTTTATAGTCGGCTCCATCGGCAATACGCACTCACACTAAAAAAACAAAACAGGTGAAGTGATGCAACGATCTTTCCCCGTACGCCCCGGCGGCGTACGCCGGCCACTGTTCTTCCAAGCGCCTTTGCGCCGGTCATCCGTGGATGCCCGGTTTTCGTCGTGCCCGCACGCAGGAGCCTTGAGCCATGGCTGAGCCCTTGGTCTTGCCGCCCGTGCCGGAGCCACCGAAGGGCGAACGCCTGAAAGACAAGGTCGTGCTGTTGACCGGCGCCGCCCAAGGCATTGGCGAAGCCATCGTCGCGGCGTTCGCCTCGCAGCAGGCCCGACTGGTGATCAGTGACATCCAGGCGCAGAAAGTCGAGGCGGTGGCCGCCCACTGGCGTGAACGCGGTGCCGATGTGCAAGCGTTGCAGGCCGATGTGTCGAAGCAGCAAGACTTGCAGGCCATGGCCCGTCGCGCCGTCGAGCTGCACGGTCGCATCGATGTGCTGGTCAACTGCGCCGGCGTCAACGTCTTCCGCGACCCGCTGGAAATGACCGAAGAGGACTGGCGCCGCTGCTTCGCCATCGACCTGGATGGCGCCTGGTACGGTTGCAAGGCGGTGCTGCCACAAATGATCGAACAGGGCGTGGGCAGCATTATCAACATTGCCTCCGTCCATTCGTCCCACATCATTCCCGGCTGTTTCCCTTACCCGGTGGCCAAGCACGGCCTGCTCGGCCTGACTCGCGCCCTGGGCATCGAATACGCGCCCAAAGGGGTACGCGTCAATGCCATCGCTCCGGGGTACATCGAGACCCAGCTGAACGTCGACTACTGGAACGGCTTTGCCGATCCCCACGCCGAACGCCAACGTGCGCTGGATATGCACCCGCCACGGCGTGTCGGGCAACCGATCGAAGTGGCAATGACGGCCGTGTTCCTGGCCAGTGACGAAGCACCGTTTATCAATGCCTCATGCATCACCATCGATGGAGGACGTTCAGTCATGTACCACGACTGAATATTCCTGGATTGCAGTGGGAAACTTCGCCTGTAATCCAATCATCATACGATATGACTATTTAGGCCTATGCTGTGTAGCAACTTGATGTAACCGCCCAGCCTGCGCATTTCCACCGACGGTGGAGCAGACCCTGGACGTTTGGCTTTCAATAAAAAAAACAAGGAGTCAACTATGAAACATCGTCGTGGGATCCGTTCCCTGTGTCGCGCCGCCTTGGCGGTTACCGCAGTCAGCCTCAGCAGCCACTTGCTGGCGGCCGATGCGGTAAAAATTGGTTTCCTGGTCAAGCAGGCCGAGGAGCCTTGGTTCCAGACCGAGTGGGCGTTTGCCGAGAAGGCGGCCAAGGATAAAGGATTCCAATTGATCAAGATCGCCGTGCCCGACGGCGAGAAAACCCTCTCGGCCATCGACAGCCTGGCCGCCAACGGTGCCAAGGGCTTCGTGATCTGCCCGCCGGACGTGTCCCTCGGCCCAGCCATCATGGCCAAGGCCAAGCTCAACGATCTCAAGGTAATTGCCGTGGACGACCGTTTCGTCGACGCCAACGGCAAGTTCATGGAAGACGTGCCATACCTGGGCATGGCCGCTTTTGAAGTGGGCCAGAAGCAGGGCGCTGCCATGGCCGCTGAAGCGAAGAAGCGTAATTGGGAGTGGAAAGATACCTACGCGGTGATCAACACCTTCAACGAGCTGGACACCGGCAAGAAGCGCACCGACGGTTCGGTCGATGCCCTGAAGAAAGCCGGGATGCCGGAAGACCATATCCTGTTTACGGCGCTCAAGACCCTCGACGTACCCGGCAGCATGGACTCCACCAACTCGGCGTTGGTGAAGCTGCCTAGCGCCGCGAAAAACCTGATCATTGGTGGCATGAACGACAACACCGTGCTGGGCGGCGTGCGCGCCACTGAAGCGGCCGGGTTCAAGGCAGCCAACGTGATCGGCGTCGGCATCAACGGTACCGACGCCATCGGTGAGCTGAAAAAGCCTGACAGCGGCTTCTTCGGTTCGATGCTGCCAAGCCCGCACATCGAAGGCTACAAGACCGCCGAAATGATGTACGAGTGGATCACCACCGGCAAGGAACCGCCGAAGTACACCGCCATGGACGAGGTGACCCTGATCACCCGGGAGAACTTCAAGCAGGAGCTGGAAAAGATCGGCCTGTGGAACTGACGGTCGGTTGATTCAAAAGCGGCCCTGGCCACATGAGTGGCGGGGTCGCTTGATCTTTGTAAGTTCGAGGTGGTTATGCAAGCGCAAACAGCGACACGGCAACACAACATCGGCGGCAGCTTGCGGTTCAACGGGATCGGCAAATCCTTTCCCGGCGTGCAGGCGCTGGCCAATATCAGTTTCGTCGCGCATCCGGGGCAGGTGCATGCCTTGATGGGCGAGAACGGCGCGGGCAAGTCCACGTTGCTGAAGATCCTCGGTGGCGCCTACATCCCAAGCAGTGGCGACCTGCAGATCGGCAAACAGACGATGGCCTTCAAAGGCACCGCCGACAGCATCGCCAGCGGGGTGGCGGTGATTCACCAGGAGTTGCACCTGGTGCCGGAAATGACCGTCGCGGAAAACCTGTTTCTCGGCCATTTGCCGGCGCGTTTCGGCCTGGTCAACCGTGGTGTGCTGCGCCAGCAGGCGCTGGCGCTGCTCAAAGGCCTGGCCGACGAAATCGACCCGCAGGAAAAAGTCGGTCGCCTGTCCCTCGGCCAACGGCAATTGGTGGAAATCGCCAAGGCCTTGTCCCGTGGCGCCCACGTCATTGCCTTTGACGAACCCACCAGTAGCCTGTCGGCCCGGGAAATCGACCGTTTGATGGCGATCATCGCCCGCTTGCGAGACGAGGGCAAAGTGGTGCTGTACGTCAGCCACCGCATGGAAGAGGTGTTCCGCATCTGTGATGCGGTGACCGTGTTCAAGGACGGTCGTTATGTCCGGACCTTCGAGAACATGAGGGAGCTGACCCACGATCAGTTGGTCACCTGCATGGTCGGCCGCGATATCCAGGACATCTATGATTACCGTCCTCGGGAACGCGGCGATGTGGCGCTGCAAGTGAAGGGCCTGCTGGGGCCGGGCTTGCGCGAACCGGTGAGTTTCCAGGTGCACAAGGGCGAGATCCTCGGCTTGTTCGGGTTGGTCGGCGCCGGCCGCACCGAGCTGTTTCGCTTGCTCAGTGGCCTGGAGCGCCAGAGCGAGGGCAGCCTGGTCCTGCACGGCCAGGAACTGAAACTGCGTTCGCCACGGGATGCCATTGCCGCTGGCGTGCTGCTGTGCCCGGAAGATCGCAAGAAGGAAGGCATCATCCCGTTGGGCAGCGTGGGCGAGAACATCAACATCAGCGCCCGACCGTCCCACTCGACCCTCGGCTGCCTGTTGCGCGGTGATTGGGAACGGGGCAATGCCGACAAGCAGATCAAGTCGCTGAAGGTGAAGACGCCGGCGGCCAGCCAGAAAATCATGTACCTGTCTGGCGGCAATCAGCAGAAGGCAATTCTCGGTCGCTGGCTGTCGATGCCGATGAAAGTCCTGCTGCTGGACGAACCGACCCGTGGCATCGATATCGGCGCCAAGGCGGAGATCTATCAGATTATCCACAACCTGGCGGCCGACGGCATCGCGGTGATCGTGGTGTCCAGCGACCTGATGGAAGTGATGGGCATTTCCGACCGAATTCTGGTGCTCTGCGAAGGGGCCATGCGTGGCGAACTGCCGCGCGACCAGGCCAACGAATCCAACCTGCTGCAACTGGCGCTGCCGCGCCAACGCGTTGCCGACGCGGCGAACTGAGAGGTAAATCATGACCATTCAAAACAATGCACTGCCAACGGCACGCAAACCCCTGGACCTGCGTCGTTTCCTCGACGACTGGGTCATGCTGCTGGCGGCCATCGGGATCTTCGTGCTTTGCACCCTGATGATCGACAACTTCCTGTCGCCTCTGAACATGCGCGGCCTGGGCCTGGCTATTTCCACCACTGGCATCGCGGCCTGCACCATGTTGTATTGCCTGGCGTCCGGGCACTTCGACTTGTCGGTCGGTTCGGTGATTGCCTGTGCCGGCGTCGTCGCGGCGGTGGTGATGCGCGACACCAACAGCGTGTTCCTCGGCGTCAGCGCGGCGCTGGCGATGGGGCTGATCGTCGGCCTGATCAACGGCATCGTGATCGCCAAGCTGCGGGTCAACGCCTTGATCACCACCTTGGCGACGATGCAGATCGTCCGCGGCCTGGCCTACATCTTTGCCAACGGCAAGGCGGTGGGTGTCTCCCAGGAATCGTTCTTCGTGTTCGGCAATGGCCAATTGTTCGGCGTGCCGGTGCCGATCCTGATCACCATCGTCTGCTTCCTGTTTTTCGGCTGGCTGTTGAACTACACCACTTACGGGCGCAACACCATGGCCATCGGTGGCAACCAGGAAGCGGCGTTGCTGGCGGGGGTGAACGTTGATCGCACCAAGATCATCATCTTCGCCGTGCATGGTTTGATCGGCGCCTTGGCCGGGGTGATCCTGGCGTCGCGCATGACCTCGGGCCAGCCGATGATCGGCCAGGGCTTCGAGTTGACGGTGATCTCGGCCTGCGTGCTGGGCGGGGTGTCGTTGAGCGGCGGCATCGGCATGATTCGCCACGTCATCGCCGGCGTGCTGATTCTGGCGATCATTGAAAACGCGATGAACCTGAAGAACATCGACACCTTCTACCAATACGTCATCCGCGGCTCGATCCTGTTGCTGGCGGTAGTGATTGACCGGTTGAAGCAGCGCTAGGCAGTAGGGATTACTGGCGACTGATCTGCCGCCATCGCGAGCAAGCTCGCTCCCACAGGGTTTTAGTGTCAGGCGCAGGACCTCGGCACAGCACAGACCCCATGTGGGAGCGAGCTTGCTCGCGAAGGCGTCGACACATCCAACACTTCCTTAGCTGACCCACCGCTTTCGCGAGCAAGCCCGCTCCCACAGGGTTTTAGTGTCAGGCGCAGGACCTCGGCACAGCACAGACTCCATGTGGGAGCGAGCTTGCTCGCGAAGGCGTCCTCCCTGACGCCAACCATCACCCGGCCTTGCGCAACGCTTCGACCAGCTCCTGCTTGCGCATCTTCGAACGTCCGGGAATGTTTTTCGCCCGGGCTTCCTTCATCAAGCTGTCCACGGTCTGGGTCCCATGGGAGGCTTTGCTGGTGCGTGGGTGACCCTCGCGGGTCTTGGCGGCGCGGCGGGCTGATTCCTTGCGGTCGGTTTTCTTGGCCGCCGCCGGTTTTTCCTTGCCTGAACCACCGGAGCGTTCGCCGCCACCGGACTGCTTGTTCACCGTCGCCCAGGCCCGAGCTTCGGCCTCGCCCTCCGACACACCTTTTTGCTCATAACTTTCTTCGATGTGCTCGGCCTTGCGTTTTTGCTTGTCGGTGTATTTGTCTTTGCTTCCACGAGGCATGGGATGTTCCTCCTCAAATGTCCGGGCAAAGGCTACTGGCTGGCGGCGCCACCTTCGGAACCCGAGCCACCGGTCGTGGTTTTCGAGCCCACTCCGGTCTCGGCGTTATCCGGTGCGGTGGAGTCCGGCGTATTCATGCCGCCCTGGCGCCCGGTGTCATTCCCCTGCACGCGTGGATCGGTGCCGGTGGCCGGTGGCTGGCCATTGTTCAGGCTACCGCCACCGGTGCCGTCGGTGTTCAACTTGGGCAGGCCTTGCGTGGCAGGGGAGTTTGGCGCTTGTACGGGATCGGTCGGCCCAGTGCCGTCGGTAGAGGCCGCGAAGGCCGCCGAGGACAGCAGCGCGGCGAAGGTGAATGCGGTCAGCCTTGAAGTGATCATGGGTGTCGCCTCCATTTTTCAGAATGCTTACCTGATCTTGGGCCTTGGTGGCTTGGCGTTGGTGCCTTGGGCGCGACGAATGGCAGTTTTGGGAAGAGGCGTGCGTCCGAGATCAAATAGTTGGATCGGTATGTGACGAGCGCCGCGCAGCGGCTTAGTATGGCGCTTTCAATTGGCTACAAGGCCTGTTCATGTCGATCGAGATCCGTCCTGCGCAACCCAGCGATGCGCCTCAAATCCTTGCCTTCATTACCGAGTTGGCCGATTACGAAAAAGCCCGCCACGAAGTCATCGCCAGTGTGGCCGACATCGAGCGCAGCCTGTTCAGCGAAGGCGCAACCGCCCACGGGCTGATCTGCCTGCGTGACGGCGTGCCGATCGGTTTCGCGGTGTTTTTCTTCAGCTATTCCACCTGGCTGGGCAGCAACTGCCTGTACCTCGAAGACCTGTACATCACGCCGGAGCAGCGCGGTGGCGGGGCGGGGAAGACGCTGTTGCGCCACCTGGCGAAGATCGCCTGCGACAACGATTGCGGCCGCTTCGAATGGAGCGTGCTGGACTGGAACACGCCGGCCATCGATTTCTACAAATCCCTCGGCGCGCAACCCCAGGAAGAGTGGGTGCGCTACCGAATGGATGGCAAGGTGCTACGGGATTTCGCTAACGGCAATTGATGCTCATGAGTATGCGTTGGACGCGTATTCGGCAAATCCGGGGCGTTGTTCGAGCCGCTTGCAATAGGCGGCCACCGCCGGATAGTCCGGGCGTTCCATCGGTGTCTGGCGCCAGCGGTGTGCGGACAGACCGATAAGTACGTCCGCAAGGGAAAACGCCGTACCGGCCACGTAGGCGCCGGTGCGGTTCAACTGCTGTTCCAGCAAACCCATCTTCTCGTTCCAGCCTTTGACGCCCGCGGCGATGAGCTGTGGGTCTTGGAAGTCCGGGTGTTTGCGCACCAATCCGTAAAACGCATCGCCCCAGGAAGGATTGAGTTCCGTGGCCTGCCAGTCCATCCACTGCTCGATGCGTGCCCGTGCGGCAGGTTCGACGGGCAGCAGATCGCTGCGCCCCTGCTTGCCCACCAGATAGCGACAAATAGTGTTCGACTCCCAGAGCACACCGTTCTCATCAATGATCACCGGCACTTGGGCATTCGGGTTCAAGGCCAGGAACGCCGGGTCATGGGTCGAGGCAAAGCCGATACCCCAGTCTTCGCGTTCGTAGGCGATGTCCAGTTCCTGGCAGGTCCACAGCACTTTTCTGACATTGATCGAGGAAGTGCGGCCGAGGATTTTCAGCAATTGTTCCATCACTTTTTCCCTGAGTTGTTTAGCGTCCGACCAGAAAACTAGCAGGGTCTTGGACGGATGGCGATTGGCTTTGTGGTTGGCTTATCAGATCCCAATATATGGGAGTGATATTTATATATTGAGATTTTATCGTCCCCAGGTTTATAGTCCGTTCCACTCACTGCCAAAAAACAAAACAGGTGAAGCGGATGCAGGCGCAATTGATCGCGCTCGATTGGGGGACCACCTCATTACGGGCTTACAAACTCGCAGCCGGTGGCGAGGTGCTCGAGCAGCGTTCGCTGTCGTCGGGGATCATGCAGTTGCCCTCCGGGCCACGAACCGTGGCCGGCCGGGTCTGCATCGACGGTTTCGAGCTGGCCTTCGACGAGGCCTGCGGCGACTGGCTCGATGCTCAACCGGGCTTGCCTGTGATTGCCTGCGGCATGGTGGGCAGCGCCCAGGGCTGGCGCGAAGCGCCTTACTGCGACACACCCGCCAACGTCGCCAATCTCGGACATTCCCTACAAACCGTTCGCAGCCTTCGCGGCGTCGATGTGCACATCGTGCCCGGCGTGATCCAGCGTTCACGTTTACCCAATGTCATGCGCGGCGAAGAAACCCAAGTGCTCGGTGCCTTGCACAGCCTGCCAGACGAAGCGGTGCTGATCGGCCTGCCTGGCAGTCATTCGAAATGGGTGGAAGTGGCCGATGGCTGCATTGTGCATTTCGATACCTTCATGACTGGCGAGATCTTCGCCGTGCTCAGTGACCACAGCATTCTCGGCCGCACCCAGCAACGGGGGACGACCTTCGACGGCGTGGCGTTTGACCGTGGCGTGCAAGTGGCGCTGTCGGTGGACGGCCAGATCGGCCCGTTGTCCACCGTGTTCAGCGCCCGCAGCCTGGGCTTGACCGGCGAGCTGGTGGCCAGTGCCCAGGCGGATTACCTCTCGGGCCTGTTGATCGGCCATGAGCTGGCGGCGCTGGCCGAGGTGCAGCGCCGTCGCCGCGACAGCCTGCACCTGCCGACGGTGGTGCTGATCGGCAACTCCCAACTCTGTGTCCGTTATCAACGGGCCCTCGACGCCTGCGGCTTCGCCCGGGTGGTCCTGGCCGAACAGGCCACCGAACGCGGTTTGTGGCAACTGGCCGTGGCGGCCGGGTTGCTCGATTCCACCGCCCCCTGAACCTGACTGGAGGTCTGACATGCTCACACAAGCACTGGCGCACAACGGGTTGATCGCGATCCTGCGTGGCTTGCGTCCCGAAGAGGCGGCGGCCATCGGCGAGGTCCTGTACAGCGCCGGATTTCGTGTCATCGAAGTGCCGCTCAATTCCCCCGAACCGTACGAAAGTATCCGCATCCTGCGCAGTACCTTGCCCGCCGATTGCCTGATCGGTGCCGGCACCGTGCTCACGCCGGAACAGGTCGGGCAGGTGAAAGCCGCTGGCGGCCAAGTGATCGTCATGCCCCACAGCGACCCGAAGGTGCTGCGTGCGGCGAAAGCGGCGGGATTGTACCTGTCGCCTGGCGTCGCCACGCCCACCGAAGCCTTTGCCGCGCTGGCCGAAGGCGCCCATGTATTGAAGATGTTCCCCGCCGAGCAAATGGGCCCGGCGGTGGTCAAGGCCTGGCTCGCGGTGTTGCCGGCCGGGACCGTGCTGGTGCCGGTGGGCGGGATTACGCCGGACAACATGGCGGTGTTCGTCGAAGCCGGCGTCAAGGGTTTCGGCCTCGGATCCGGGCTGTTCAAGCCGGGCCTGACAGCGGATGAAGTGGCGGTACGCGCCAAGGCCTACGTAGCCGCATGGAATGCCTTGAACTGAAGACTTTTCCAGCGCCCCGCGCGCTGCATCTGACAAGAGAGACAACAAGATGAAAATTACCAAGCTGACCACGTTTATCGTTCCGCCGCGCTGGTGCTTCCTCAAGGTCGAGACCGACGAGGGCGTGACCGGTTGGGGCGAGCCCGTGGTCGAGGGCCGTGCCCACACGGTGGCGGCGGCTGTCGAGGAATTGTCCGACTACCTGATCGGCAAAGACCCACGCAACATCGAAGACATCTGGACCGTGCTCTATCGCGGCGGCTTCTACCGCGGCGGCGCCATTCACATGAGCGCCCTGGCCGGCATCGACCAGGCGTTGTGGGACATCAAGGGCAAGGCCCTGGGCGTGTCGGTCAGCGATTTGCTGGGCGGCCAGGTGCGGGACAAGATCCGTGTGTATTCGTGGATCGGCGGCGACCGGCCAGCGGACACCGCCCGCGCGGCGAAAGAGGCCGTAGGGCGGGGCTTCACCGCGGTGAAAATGAATGGCACCGAAGAGTTGCAGTTTCTCGACACCTTCGAAAAAGTCGACCTGGCCCTGGCCAACGTGGCGGCGGTGCGCGATGCGGTCGGGCCGAACGTCGGCATTGGCGTGGACTTCCACGGCCGCGTGCACAAGCCGATGGCCAAGGTGCTGATGAAGGAACTCGATCCTTACAAACTGATGTTCATCGAAGAGCCGGTGCTCAGCGAAAACTACGAAGCCCTCAAGGAGCTGGCGCCGCTGACCAGCACCCCGATTGCCCTCGGCGAACGGTTGTTCTCGCGCTGGGACTTCAAGCGCGTACTCAGCGAAGGCTACGTGGACATCATCCAGCCGGATGCGTCCCACGCCGGCGGCATCACCGAAACCCGCAAGATCGCCAACATGGCCGAGGCCTACGACGTGGCGCTGGCGCTGCACTGCCCGCTGGGTCCCATCGCCCTGGCAGCGTGCCTGCAACTGGACGCGGTCTGCTACAACGCGTTCATCCAGGAGCAGAGCCTGGGCATCCACTACAACGAGAGCAACGACCTGCTGGATTACATCAAGGATCCGCAGGTGTTCGACTACGACAAGGGCTTCGTGAAGATCCCGAATGGCCCGGGCCTGGGCATCGAGATCAACGAGGAATACGTCATCGAACGCGCGGCCATCGGCCACCGCTGGCGCAACCCGATCTGGCGCCATGCCGATGGCAGTTTTGCCGAGTGGTGAGTCACGCCTGACCCAAGATCCCTGTGGGCCTGTGGTGAATGCAAAAGCCCATGAGCGCCCCAGAGCCCCTGTGGGAGCGAGCTTGCTCGCGATGGCAATGTATCAGTCACACATGCGCCAACTGACACACCGTCATCGCGAGCAAGCTCGCTCCCACAGTTTGATCTTCGCAGGCAGGGAGATCTTCTTCGGTACGCCCGTTCCTCAATAAACATAAAAAGAGGCACCTCACATGCAAGCGCACACCCTGAGCGCGCAGGCGTCGTTGGTGACGCCTAGCCGCAAGCGTTTTTTCATCATGGTCCTGCTGTTCATCACCGTGGTGATCAATTACCTGGACCGCAGTAACCTCTCGATTGCCGCCCCCGCGCTGACCAGTGACCTGGGCATCGACCCGATCCACGTCGGGCTGATTTTCTCTGCGTTCGGCTGGACCTACGCCGCCATGCAGATTCCCGGCGGCTGGCTGGTGGACCGGGTGCCGCCGCGCATCCTCTACAGCGTGGCGTTGCTGCTGTGGTCGGTGGCGACGGTGATGCTGGGGTTCGTCTCCAGCTTCATCGCGTTGTTCGTGCTGCGCATGGCAGTCGGAGCCCTGGAAGCGCCGGCCTATCCAATCAACAGCCGCGTGGTGACGACCTGGTTTCCCGAGCGCGAGCGGGCCACGGCCATCGGTTTCTACACGTCCGGGCAATTCGTCGGGCTGGCTTTCCTGACCCCGGTATTGGCCTGGCTGCAGCACGCCTTCGGTTGGCACATGGTGTTTGTCGCCACAGGCGCGGTGGGCATTCTCTGGGCAGTGATCTGGTACGCGGTGTATCGCGAGCCGCGGGATTTCAAAGGCGCCAACGCCGCCGAAATCGAGCTGATCCGCGAAGGCGGCGGGCTGGTGGACATCCAGGCCGAGGCTGCCAAGGTCAAGGCCAAGTTCAGCTGGGCCGACCTGCGGATCGTCCTGACCCAACGCAAGTTGTGGGGCATTTACCTGGGGCAGTTCTGCCTCAACTCCACGCTGTGGTTTTTCCTGACGTGGTTTCCAACCTACCTGGTGAAATATCGCGGCATGGACTTCATCAAGTCTGGCTTGCTGGCGTCGTTGCCGTTCCTCGCGGCGTTTGTCGGCGTGCTGTGCTCCGGGTTCTTCTCCGATTGGCTGATTCGCCGCGGCGCCACGGTGGGCTTTGCCCGCAAACTGCCGATCATTGGTGGGCTTTTGATTTCCACGGCGATCATTGGTGCCAACTATGTCGAATCGACGCCGCTGGTGATCGCCTTCCTGGCCCTGGCGTTCTTCGGCAATGGCCTGGCGTCGATCACGTGGTCGCTGGTTTCCACCTTGGCACCGGCGCGATTGCTCGGGTTGACCGGCGGGGTGTTCAACTTCATCGGTAACCTGGCGGCCATCGCCACGCCGATTGTCATTGGCTTCCTCGCCAGCGGCGATTCGTTTGCCCCGGCCATTACCTATATCGCTGTCCTGGCATTGGCTGGCGCGCTGTCCTACATCCTGCTGGTCGGGAAGGTCGAGCGCATCGAGTTGTAGTCCGACGGGGCGGGCGACCATAATGCCGCCCGTTCCCCGCTCACTGTTGAAGGTCGGCTATGCAGCAAGACGATCCAAAAATCACCAAGGACGCCGCGCCTACCGGCACGCAGACATTGCTGCGTGGCCTGGGCGTGGTCCAGGCGGTCGCCAGTGGCGCCCGCGACTTGAAGGAAATCGCCCGGCTGATCGGCACCACCCGCAGCACCACCCATCGCCTGGCCAGTTGCCTGGTGGACGAACGTTACCTGCGCGTGGTGCCGCAAGTGGGTTACCTGCTGGGTCCGAAGTTGATCGAACTGGGTTTCCAGGCCCGGGAAGAGCTGCCCCTGGTGAGCCTGGCGGGGCCGTACCTGGACGAGCTGTCGGCGCTGACCGGGGACACCGTTCACCTGGCGATTCGCGAGGGCGACGAAGTCTTGTACCTGCTGAAGAATCCGGGGCGCAACGGCCCGGAAATGCGCTCGCGCGTAGGCCATCGCATGCCGTTGGCGCGCACCGGGATCGGCAAGGCGCTGATGCTCGATGATTCGCAGGAACAATGGAAGCGGCTGTATGAAATCAGCCTGCCGGCGGGAGGGAAAAATCAGTTCTGGCCCCAGCATCAGGAGCAATCCTGGGAGCAGTTCCAGCAACGGATGGTGGAATACGTGGCGGGGGGCTATGCCTTCGACCTGGAAGACAACGAGCCGTCGATTCGTTGTGTGGCGGCGCCGATTCGAGACGCTGGCAAGCGCATCGTCGCCGGTATCAGCATCGCCAGCACCGTGCCGTACATGCCGCTGGAAAAGATGGCCGAGCTGATTCCCCTGGTCAAAGGGGTCACAGCCCGGCTGTCGGCGGAGCTGGGCGCCAAGGTCTGACGAGCGTCAGGCCTTGAGCGTCGCCATGTCGATGACGAAGCGGTACTTCACATCCCCGGCGATCATGCGGCTGTAGGCCTCGTTGATCTGGCGGATGTCGAGCATTTCAATGTCGCAACTGATGTCGTGCTCGGCGCAGAAATCCAGCATTTCCTGGGTTTCTGCGATACCGCCGATCAGCGAGCCGGCCAGCACTCGGCGACCCATGATCAGTTTTGCCGCGTGTACCGGTGGGTCGACCGGCTCGACCAGGCCCACGATGATGTGTACACCGTCGAAATGCAGCGTGTCGAGGTAGGGATTGAGGTCGTGCTGCACCGGAATGGTGTCCAGCAGGAAATTGAAACGTCCGGCGGCAGCCGCCATCTGTTCGGCGTCGGTGGACACGATCACATGGTCCGCGCCCTGACGACGGGCTTCTTCAGCCTTGCTCGCCGAGCGGGTGAACAGCGTCACTTCTGCGCCCATGGCCTTGGCGAACTTGATGCCCATGTGGCCCAGGCCGCCCATGCCCAGCACGCCGACCTTGTCGCCAGCCTTCACGCCGTAGTGTTTGAGGGGCGAATAAGTGGTGATGCCGGCGCACAGCAGCGGTGCGGCGCTGGCCGGGTCGAGTGTTTGCGGGATGCGCAGCACAAAGTGCTCGCTGACCACGATGCTGTCGGAATAACCGCCCATGGTGTGGCCACCACTGACGCGGTCCGGGCTGGCGTAGGTCTGGGTCATGCCTTCGAAGCAGTATTGCTCCAAGTCAGCCCGGCACGCTTCGCACTCGCGGCAGGAGTCGACCATGCAGCCCACACCGACCAAGTCGCCGACTTTGTGAGCGGTAACATTCGCACCGACGGCGGTGACTTTTCCGATGATTTCGTGGCCGGGCATCAGCGGGTAGACGGCAATGCCCCATTCATTGCGGGCCTGGTGGATGTCGGAGTGGCAGACCCCGCAGTAGAGAATATCGATCGCCACATCGTCGGCTCGCGGGCTGCGACGTTCGAACTTCATGGGGGCGAGGGGAGTGGTGGCTGATTGGGCGGCATAGCCGATGGCTGTGTACATGATGGACCTCGCTAAGCAGTGAACGGTGAGGGAATCCATTCTGGGAGTCATGGCGGCAGGCGGCGATGGCGATTCCTCCGCCTGTCATGCCTAATCCTCCGGCATTGGCCAGGATTTGATTCCATGTGACGCCAGACCTGCGATGATGGTTTCATCCCATTTTCCGTGAAGTTTTCGACCATGTTGTTGACCCGCCATCTTGATGCCAACGCCACGCTGGTTTCACTGATCGAACCCTTGGCGACCCGCGACGGTTTTGTCCCTACACCGCTGCCCGGCGTGCATGCTTTGCGCGCCAGCCAGGACGTCGCTCGTGGCCCACAGCTCTACGAACCGAGCCTGGTGATCATTGCCCAGGGCAGCAAACTGGCCTACCTGGGGCCACGCACAATGGAATATGGCGCCGGGCATTATCTGATCCAGGCCTTGCCGGTGCCGTTCGAATGCGAAACCTACGCCATGCCCAATGCTCCGCTGTATGGCGTTTCCGTTGCGATCGACCGGGCGATGTTGGGGGAGTTGGTGCTTTCCATGGGATTGATGCCAGGGCGGAATCTACCGCCCCAGACACCGGAATCCATGACCTGCGCAGTGCTCGATGACGCCATGCGTGGGTGTGTCGAGCGCTTGTTGCGCTGCCTGCACGATCCGCTGGAATGCCAGGTCATGGGCCAGGCACGATTGCGGGAGTTGCTGTTCGTCGCGTTGCGCGGTCCCCAGGCTGATGTGCTGCGGGCGCTGGTGGAGCAGCAAGGCCAGTTTGCCCGGATTGCCGCGGCCCTGAGCCATCTGCATGCGCATTTCACCGAGCCACTGAACGTCGAGACCTTGGCCAGTTGCGCGAACATGAGCGCTTCGACCTTCCATGAGCATTTCAAGCGCAGCACCTTGCTGTCGCCGGTGCAGTACCTCAAGCGGTTGCGCCTGCTCAAGGCTCAGCGCCTGCTGATGTGCGAGGGCATGAGTGTGGCCCACGTCGCGCACCAGGTGGGGTATCAGAGCCCGTCGCAATTCAGTCGCGAATACAAGCGCTACTTCGAGCGCAATCCCGGGGAAGAGCGCGCGGCCTGACCTTTTGAATGTCCCTTGTGGGAGCGAGCTTTCTCGCGATAGCGGTGTATCAGTCGACATCTTTGTTGAATGAACAATAGCTATCGCGAGCAAGCTCGCTCCCACATGGGGTTGCGGTGTTTTTTGAATCGGGGGCAACAAAAAGGCCCCCATTGCGGGAGCCTCGATGTTCGGCGTGTCGGCTTACATGTTCGGGTAAGTCGGCCCGCCAGCGCCTTCCGGCGATACCCAGGTGATGTTCTGCGCAGGGTCCTTGATGTCGCAGGTCTTGCAGTGGACGCAGTTCTGGGCGTTGATCTGGAAGCGCTTCTCGCCGTCTTCCTTGGTCACCACTTCGTACACGCCAGCCGGGCAGTAGCGCTGGGCCGGTTCATCGTACAGCGGTAGGTTCTTGCTGATCGGGATGCTCGGGTCGGTCAGCTTCAGGTGGCAGGGTTGTTCTTCTTCGTGGTTGGTACCGGAGATGAACACCGAGCTGAGTTTGTCGAAGCTGATCTTGCCGTCCGGTTTCGGGTAGTCGATCTTCTTGCAATCGGCCGCCAGTTTCAGGCACGCGTAGTCGGGCTTGTTGTCATGCAGAGTGAACGGAATCTTGCCGCCGAAGATGTTCTGGTCGAGCCAGTTGAAGCCGCCACCGATGATTGCGCCGTATTTGTGGATCGCCGCACCGAAGTTGCGGCTGGCGAACAGTTCTTCGTACAGCCAGCTGTTCTTGAAGCTGTCGACGTAGGCGGTCAGTTCATCGCCGCCTTCGGATTCGACGAACAGGCGATCGGCCACGGCCTCGGCGGCGAGCATGCCGGATTTCATGGCGGTGTGGCTGCCCTTGATCTTGGCGAAGTTCAGGGTGCCGAGGTCGCAACCGATCAGTGCGCCGCCCTTGAAGACCATTTTCGGCAGCGAGTTCAGGCCGCCCTTGCAGATGGCACGGGCGCCGTAGCTGACGCGTTTGCCGCCTTCCAGGTACTGCTTGAGCACCGGGTGGTGCTTGAGGCGCTGGAACTCGTCGAACGGCGACAGGAAGGTGTTGCTGTAGGACAGGTCGATAATCAGGCCGACCACCACCTGGTTGTTTTCCAGGTGATAGAGGAAGGATCCGCCGGTGTTCTCGGTGCCCATGATGTCCAGCGGCCAGCCAGCAGTGTGCACCACCAGGCCGGGTTGATGTTTGGCCGGGTCGATTTCCCAGATTTCCTTCAGGCCGATGCCGTAGTGCTGGGCGTCGGCCTCGCTGTCCAGGTTGAAGCGCTTGATCAGTTGCTTGCCGATGTGACCACGGCAGCCTTCGGCGAATAGCGTGTATTTGCCACGCAATTCCATGCCGGGGGTGTAGAGGCCTTCCTTCGGATTGCCTTCGCGGTCGACACCCAGGTCGCCGGTGATGATTCCGCGAACCACGCCGTTTTCGTCGAACAGCGCTTCCTGGGCGGCGAAGCCCGGGTAGATTTCCACGCCCAGATTCTCGGCTTGCTGGGCCAGCCAGCGGCACAGGTTGCCCAGGGAAATAATATAGTTGCCTTCGTTGTGCATGGTCTTGGGCACAAAGAAGTCAGGGATTTTGCTCGCGGCCTCGGCGTTTCTCAGGACATAAATGTCATCGCGTACGACGGGCGTGTTCAACGGTGCGCCCAGTTCTTTCCAGTCCGGGAACAGCTCATTCAAGGCGCGGGGTTCGAACACCGCGCCGGAGAGGATGTGCGCGCCGACTTCGGAACCTTTTTCGACCACGCAGACGCTGATTTCCTTACCGGCTTCGGCGGCCTTCTGTTTCAGTCGGCAAGCGGCAGACAGGCCAGCGGGGCCGGCACCGACGATGACCACGTCGAATTCCATGTATTCGCGTTCCACAGGCTATCTCCTACTCAAGGCTCACAGTTTTTCTAATTGGAGGTTTGGCGTTGCATCCGTTGTTTCCTTCGCGAAAAGCGACGAAAGCGGCAATGGATGAAACGCGGGTCTCTCTTAAGCGGCGCATTATATCTACACCACTCTCAGGGTCCAATACAAACGTTTGTTTGAAATTGCCGCAGCCCAGATAAATCACTGACGTACGGCTTATGACTGACCATTTTGCCGTATTGACCGGAATAGGCGTTCCGGTCAAGATACGGGCGGTTTTGCGCTCGCCGTAGGCTGACTGTTGGTTCCAAGAGCACCTCTAAAGACAGGGCGAAGGCAGCACAAAGTGACGTATTGCGCGGTTCCCAGGCGCAGTTTACACGCCGCGATAATGAATGACTCATCGGTCATCACTGACGAATGGTCTTCACTCCCGTGAGCTGGGTCATGTGTGGTTCATGCCGGCGTTTTTAGAGGTGCCCTTGCGCCCATGAGCATCAACCGCCAGGTTCGCCTAGGCGACTTTTTTTCACCGGAGAGTAACGAGGAATCCATGAAGGTTCTTGTAGCTGTCAAACGAGTGGTCGACTATAACGTCAAGGTTCGCGTCAAGGCGGACAACTCCGGCGTCGACCTCGCCAACGTCAAGATGTCGATGAACCCCTTCTGCGAAATCGCCGTGGAAGAAGCCGTCCGCCTGAAAGAGAAAGGCGTGGCAACGGAAATCGTCGTCGTCTCCATCGGCCCGACCACCGCCCAGGAACAACTGCGCACCGCGCTGGCCCTGGGTGCCGATCGCGCCATCCTCGTCGAATCCGCCGAAGACCTGACCTCCCTGGCCGTGGCCAAGCTGCTCAAGGCCGTCGTTGACAAGGAACAGCCATCGCTGGTAATCCTCGGCAAACAGGCCATCGACAGCGACAACAACCAGACCGGCCAGATGCTCGCGGCATTGAGCGGCTACGGTCAGGGCACCTTCGCTTCGAAAGTCGAAGTGTCCGGCGACAGCGTTGCCGTGACCCGCGAGATCGACGGCGGCGCGCAGACCGTTTCCCTGAAACTGCCGGCCATCGTCACCACCGACCTGCGTTTGAACGAGCCGCGTTATGCGTCGTTGCCAAACATCATGAAAGCCAAGAAGAAGCCCCTTGAAGTGCTGACTCCGGATGCTTTGGGTGTTTCCACCGCCTCTACCAACAAGACCGTCAAAGTCGAAGCGCCGGCTGCACGCAGCGCGGGCATCAAGGTCAAGTCGGTGGCTGAACTGGTCGAGAAACTGAAAAACGAAGCGAAGGTAATCTGACTATGACTATCTTGGTAATCGCCGAACACGATAACAAGGCGCTGGCTCCGGCCACGCTGAACACCGTTGCAGCCGCTGCCAAAATCGGTGGTGACGTGCACGTCCTGGTGGCCGGGCAGGGCGCAAGCGCCGTTGCCGAAGCCGCTGCGAAAATCGCTGGCGTGGCAAAAGTGCTGTCGGCCGACAACGCCGCCTACGCTCACCAGTTGCCGGAAAACGTTGCGCCGCTGGTAGCTGAGCTAGGCAAGGGCTACAGCCACATCCTGGCTGCCGCCACCTCGAACGGCAAGAACATCCTGCCGCGCGTTGCTGCCGCACTGGACGTCGACCAGATCTCCGAGATCATCTCGGTAGAAAGCGCTGACACCTTCAAGCGTCCGATCTACGCCGGCAACGCCATTGCCACCGTGCAATCGACCGCTGCGATCAAGGTCATCACCGTCCGTGCCACCGGTTTCGACCCGGTTGCCGCCGAAGGTGGCTCGGCTGCGGTTGAAGCCGTAGGCGCTGCTCACGACGCCGGCATCTCCAGCTTCGTCAACGAAGAACTGGCCAAGTCCGACCGTCCTGAACTGACCGCTGCCAAGATCGTCGTTTCCGGCGGTCGCGGCATGCAGAACGGTGACAACTTCAAGCACCTGTACGCCCTGGCCGACAAGCTGGGCGCCGCTGTCGGTGCTTCCCGCGCCGCGGTCGACGCCGGTTTTGTGCCGAACGACATGCAGGTCGGCCAGACCGGCAAGATCGTTGCACCACAGCTGTACATCGCCGTCGGTATCTCTGGCGCGATCCAGCACCTGGCCGGCATGAAAGATTCCAAGGTGATCGTTGCGATCAACAAGGATGAAGAAGCGCCGATCTTCCAGGTGGCTGACTACGGCTTGGTAGCGGACTTGTTCGAAGCCATCCCTGAGCTGGAGAAGCTGGTCTAATCCGGCGTCTTCACTTATAAAGAGCCCGGCCCTTTGGCCGGGCTTTTTATTTTCCGCATCAGAGGAGCTTATCGCCATGGATCTGCGCCGCTTGACCGGCTGGTCGTTGTTGTGGGCGTTGGCGTTCGTGCCGGGCCTGTCTTTCGCCGCCGGCAAATGTGAACGACTGATCGCCACCGGCAGCCCGGACGCACCGCCTTACCTCTGGCAAGACCCTCAAGACCCCAAGCACCTGATCGGTGCCGGTGCCGATCTGCTGGCGCACGTCGCGGCGGAGCTGGGGATCAAAATCGAACTGCTGTATGCCGGCAAGCGCGCCCAGGCGCTGGACGAAGTGCGCAGTGGGCGCATGGACCTGCTCACCGACGCTCCGCTGACCACCACCGGGCTTGATGCGCTGGATTACGTTCATCCGCCCTTGCTGGAAAACGATTACCTGGTCTGGACACGCAAGGACTCGAGCCTGGACATCAACCAGCCCGAAGATCTTCACGGTCACTCCGGCGCCTTGTCGGAAAAGTCTCGCATGACCCAGGAATTTGGCGTCTTTGCCGAGCAGAAACTATCCCTGGTGCGCACGCCCAACCTGACCCAGGCCTTTCAGAAATTGCTGTTGGGAGAGGTGGAATATGTCCTGGCAGGGCGCTATTCGGGCCTGGCGATGGCGCAGACACTGGGGATGGCCAGCGACCTGCAAGCCGCATCGCAACCGGTGGACAAGCCCGGGCTGTTCCTCGCGGTTTCCCATAACTCCGCCTGCAATGACCCATGGTTACGCGGACAGCTGGCGCAAAAGATGACAGAATTGGCCGCGTCCGGTCTGACGGAGGCTGTGTTGCAGCGCAATCTCGAGCGTTGGAACACACAGTTGCAGCCACCTGTCAGTGCCCCCAAACAGTAGGGAACATTAGTGACTATTCGACCTCTTTTCGCTGCCCTGGCCGTTCTGGCTCTGGCGGGCTGCGCAGCCGATCCGGCGCCGAATGAACAGATCCGCCTGACCGAACAGGCATTGAAGCAAGCCCGGGCCGTTGGCGCCACCGTCGACGAAGTGCCCGAATTGAAACTGGCTGAAGAAAAATTCGCCCGCGCCAAATCCAACATGGCAGACGAATCCTACAAGAAGGCGCGCATGCGGGCCGAACAGGCTGAACTCGACGCTCGACTGGCCGAAGCGAAGGTGCTGACCCTCAAGAGCCAGGAGCAACTGAACGTGCTCGACACCCGCATCAAGCGCTTGCGCAAACAATTGAGGGAGGATGCCCAATGAAGCACTCCCACGTATTGGGCGGCCTGGTCCTCGCCAGCCTTGCCAGCTTGTATGGCTGCGCCGGCCAGCGCAGCGAAGCGGCGCTCGAACAGGCCAGCACCGATTTCCAGAAGGTCAAGGAAGACGCCAACGTATTGCGTGCCGCGCCCCGGGATGTGATCCGCGCTGGCGAGTCCCTGGCCCGTGCCGATCGCCTGTCCAGCTACTGGGGCAGCGGTGAGGATGTGCAGCATTACGCCTACCTGAGCCAGCGCTACAGTGCGATCGCCCGAGAGCACAGCAACCAGGTGCTCAACGAAGAGCGTGCGGCGAAGCTCGAACTGGAGCGCCAGCGCCTGCAATTGGCCTTGCGTGAGTCCAAATTGTTGAGCGTGCAGCAGCAGGGCAAATGGCTCGAAGAACAGATCATGGCGATGGCGACCACCCAGACTGATCGCGGCTTGGTGATGACCTTGGGTGACGTGCTGTTCGACACCGGCGAAGCGGAACTGAAAAACTCGGCCAACCGGGTCGTGCTCAAGATCGTGCAGTTCTTGCAGCTCAATCCCAAGCGCGTGGTGCGTATCGAGGGGTACACCGACAGCACCGGCGGCAAGCAGGAAAACCTCAAGCTGTCCCGCGACCGCGCACAGTCGGTGGCGGATGTGCTGGTGGACTTGGGGATTGATGAAAAACGCATCCAGGTCGAAGGCTACGGTGATGAGTATCCGGTGGACGTCAACGCTTCCGAGCGTGGCCGGGCACAGAACCGTCGCGTTGAAATTGTGTTCTCCGACGAAAAAGGCCAGCTCGGCGCCGCCCGCTAAGGGCTGCGTCACTGGAAAACCCGGCCCCTGTAAAAGGCGCCGGGTTTTTTTGGCCCTGCAATCGATGCGGGATGAGTACAGTTAGAGCTGTCACTCCACTGTACTGTCGAGTAATCTGGCAACTGTCCCAGTACACTTCTAAACTGTTCCGGTATCGTTTCCGACAAGAATAAAATGCCCGTGAAATCGAGTGCTGCGTCATGACCAACCTCCTGCTCTATCAACGTATTGCTCAACAGCTGGCTGAAGACATCCGGCGCGGTGTGTATCAGCCTGGTGAACGTGTGCCTTCGGTGCGCAAGATGAGCTCGCAGCTCAACGTCAGCCACGCCACGGTGCTGCAGGCCTATGCGAACCTTGAAGACCAGGGGCTGATTCGCGCACGGCCGCAATCGGGCTACTACGTTCACCAGACGCCGGCCCTGACTGCACCGACGCCGGACATTGCCCGGGTTGAGCGTCCGGGGCTGGTGACGCGCAGCAGCATCATCCAGCAGGTATTGGTCGAGTCGCGCCGCGAAGGGGTATTCCCCCTGGGCGCGGCGGTGCCGAGCGTCGACTATCTGCCGGTTCGGGCCCTGCATCAGCAATTGGCCAAGGTCACGCGTTTCCACAGCCCGCGGGCGTTCAGCTACATGTTCAGCCCGGGCTTCGAGCCGTTGCGGCGTCAAGTGGCGATTCGCATGCGCGATGCCGGTGTCGTGGTGGACCCTTCCGAAGTCGTGATTACCCATGGCTGTGTCGATGCGTTGCAGATGTCCTTGCGGGTGCTGACGCGGCCGGGGGACTTGATCGCCGCCGAGTCGCCGACCTACTACGGCTTGCTGCAACTGGCGGATCTGTTGGGGCTCAAGGTCATCGAGATTCCCAGCGACCCGGTTACCGGTATGAGCCTGGAGGCCTTGCAGTTGGCGGCCAACCAGTGGTCGATCAAGGCCTTGGTGCTGACCACGCGCCTGAGCAATCCCCTCGGCGGCACCATGCCCGAAGAGCGACAAAAGCAGTTGCTGCGCCTGGCGTCGGACTTCGATATCCAGATCGTCGAGGACGATATCTATGGCGAGCTGATGTTCGAGCAGGGCCGCACCAAGGCCCTCAAGGCCTACGACCGGCTGGATCGGGTCATCTATTGTTCGAGTTTTTCCAAGACATTGTCACCGGGCGTGCGCATCGGCTGGATGATCGCGGGGAAATTCCAGCAGGAAATACAGCGGCTCCAGACCTTCAGCACTCACTCGGCGTGCAGCGTCACGCAAATGGGCATTGCCGCGTACCTGGAAAACGGCGGCTATGACCGACATTTGCGCTATATCCGCCAGGAGTACCGCAAGAACCTCAGCGCTTTCCAGCTGGCGGTGCAACAGTATTTCCCCGAAGGCACGCAAATGAGCCGTCCCACTGGCGGGTTCATCCTGTGGGTCAGTCTACCGGGGCGGGTCAATACCCAGGAATTGCATGTGCGGGCGTTGCAACAAGGCATCAGCATCGCCCCAGGGCTTATTTTCAGCAACACCGAGCAGTTCAACCACTGCATTCGCTTGAACTGCGGCACACCCTGGAACCGCGAGGCAGAGCGGGCCCTGATGACGCTGGGGTTGTTGGCGACGCAATTGTGCCAAGAGACGGCTAACGGGTTCCTATAGAAATCAGCGGCTTAGCTTGATGTGCTTGTCAGCGCCTGATTATCAGGCGAGCATGGGGATCTCTGCCGTCAGTGCCGTTGTGTCTATGAAAGCCATTGTTCCTGTTGCCTGGGTTTTGATCGGCCTGTTGAGTGCCTTCCAAATGGGAGGCATTGCCGTGGCGGCTTCGACGCAGGAAAAACCGGCCGCCAGTGCCACGAAAGACGGGCCGAAAAAAAACACAGCGGCCAAGAAGCCTTCCCCTAAAAAGGCGACTGCGGCGAAGAAAAAGCGCGCGCCCATCGCCTCCAAGAGCAAATCCGCCCGTGAAGTCGCCAAGACCCCATTGCCGCCGGCCAAGCTGGACTTGAGCCTGCCCCATGACATGGTCGAGGAACTGCAGCCACCGGGTAAAGTGCAGCCGCCCAAGCGTGAACCGCTCTTGCCGTCAATGTTTGGAGATAAGCCCGGACCGTTCCAGCTCAATGGCCGGCTGTTGAGCAATGAAATGCAACTGCCGCTGCGCAATCAGGAGCGTAATGAGGTGGAAGGTGCGGCGCTGGAGTTTGAATTCAAGCAGTAGGCCTCTCACAGGCGTGCCGCTCGTCACTGACCGTTCGGTCATCTCGCCAAGGGCAAAAAAACACGCAGGCGGGAATTTAAAACGGGTGTTTTAGCCGTTACTCTGTGTTCTGTTACTCATCATTACTGTCGCGAGGATGTGGTTGTCGTGAAATGCCGTGAAGGCTGTGGTGCCTGTTGCATCGCCCCCTCTATCAGTTCGCCTATCCCTGGGATGCCCCTAGGCAAGCCTGCGGGAGAACGGTGCGTGCAATTGTCCGTCGATAACCTGTGCCAGATCTTCGGCCAGTCGGAGCGTCCGGCGGTATGCTCGGCGTTCGAAGCCGACATCGAGGTGTGCGGCGACAGCAGTGAAGAGGCCATCCGCTTGATCGGTTGGTGGGAGCAAGTCACGGCAGCGTGATGGGTCAATGAACGGATCCGAAATAAACGAACTTGGACAATAAGGAAAACACTATGGGTTCGCTGCATCGTATGGCTGTGTTGTGTGGGTTGACCGTATTGCTGGCAACGGCCACCGCTCAGGCAGAAGACTGGCAGGTTGCCAAGGAGAAGGACGGCATCAAGGTTTCCCTCAGTGAAGTAGCGGGCTCCGAGTACAAGGCTTATCGTGGCGTGACAGTGATGAAAACCTCCATGGCCAAGCTGCGCAGCTTGCAAGAGGACGTAGCGGGCGCCTGCGCCTGGATTCATGAGTGCAAGAGCCAGAAACTGCTCAAGCACGAAGGCAATCAGAGCTGGACCTACACCCAGTTCAACACGCCATGGCCGGTGACGCCCCGGGACTCGGTGCTGGAAGTCACGACCGAGGAGGGCACCGATGGCAGCCTGACCCGCAAGCTCAAGGGCTTACCTGAGTACTTGCCTGAGGAGAAGGGTTTTGTGCGTGTGACCAAGGTCGACGGTTTCTGGAAGTTCACCCCCAAGGGCGCAGACCAGGTCGAAGTGATCTATCAGGTCCATACCGAGCCGGGTGGTAGCGTACCGTCCATGGTGGCCAACAAGTTCGTGGTGGATGCGCCGTTTAATACATTGAAAGCGTTGAAAGAGCGCGCTGAAAAATAAACAGTATTCGCTGATGAAGAGACCGCCCCCGAGGCGGTCTTTTCATGTGTGCCGTCCGAACTTCCAGCGGAACGATTGTCCCGCCGCCAATGTCGAGATAGAGGTAAGCCAGGTCCTGAATTGATCAAGGAGACACTGATGCAAAAGTGGGAAATCACTTTCATTGACGATCACGGTGAAACCACCGTCGAGCAGTTCGACTATGACCAGAAGCCCACCATGGAGCAGGCTGCCCAACTGATTCGCGAAAGGTTGCTTCCAGTGCTCAACAAGCTGGATATGAACGACTTGGAGAACCGCACCGAAGACCCGACGGTCAAGAATCTCAAGTCCCAGAACAGTATCGAAATCGTCAGCATTACACCAATTTCATGAAACCTTGCCTGGTCTCGCTTGGCAGTGGCCATCACTTGCGGCTACTCTGCAATTGAGATCAGCGAAAGGATCGCCAAGGTCCGGTCTTGTCAGCTACATGCTTGTGTCCCGACGGTCATTTGATGCCGTATCGCTTGCAGCCTGCGGGCTTCACGCACGGGAAGACGGAAAGTCTATCCATCGGTTTTAGGAGGACGTTTCATGAGCACAGCCTATCAAGAAGACATCAGCACCAGCGTATTGCGCCGCATGAAAGAAGGCGGTTTCGATTTTTCCCGATTCCATCCCATTGAGTTCTACGCCATTTTCCCGGACGAGGAGCGGGCGCGCAGGGCGGCAGGTCATTTTCGGGGAGAATCGTTGAACGCGCAGATCAGTGCACGGGACGACGGGGCTTGGTCATTGGAACTGAGCCGGGTGATGTACGCCACTTACGATGATATTGGCGACTTCGAGCAAGACTTCGAGGCCGTCGTCGAACCTTTGGGTGGCGTGATCGAAGGGTGGGGCGTCAAGCAAGAGATCCGGCGCCTGCAGGCCTGACAATCAGTTACCGCAACCACAGCAACGGCTGACCTTTGTGTCGGCCGTTTTCATGTCTGCGACTAGCCGGGACCTTTGTGGGAGCCGAGCTTGCTCGCGATGACGGTGGGCCAGCTTGCATCAATGTTGAATGTGCCGACGCCATCGCGAGCAAGCTCGGCTCCCACAGGGGAGCTCACCGATAATCCATTGTGGGAGCGAGCTTGCTCGCGATGGCGGCCGCAAACCAACATCACTTTCCCGCTGACTCACCACCATCCTCTCCTCCAGGTTTTGTACCTAACTGTATCGAGACCAAGCCGCGTCGTTTTTCCGTGACTATGCTCATGAAAGCGACGCCCCTGCGTCGCAATGAAGCGGGGGGCAGCGGGTTGGGGGGATTTGCCGCACCATAAAAGTGCGCGGCCTGAGAATGGAGAATCCAACCCGTTGATCATAAAGCGTTTATGCCGATGGCACGGGGCTTGCGAAGCTTGCTGCCAGGGTGACAAGGAGTACGGCATGATCCGCAGCGGTTTTGATGAAATGTACGACGCCGACGGCCAGGTCCGGCCGCACTACCAGGCGTTTGCCCGCTGGTTGGCCGACACGCCTGACGAACTGCTGGCGCAACGCAGGCGCGAAGCCGACCTGTTGTTTCATCGTGCCGGCATTACGTTCACGCTCTACGGTGACGAACAGGGGACCGAGCGCCTGATTCCGTTCGACACGATCCCGCGCAGCATTCCGGCCAGCGAATGGCGGGAGGTGGAGCGCGGCTGCATCCAGCGGGTCAAGGCGCTGAACATGTTCCTGGCCGACCTCTACCACGAACAACGGATCATCCGCGCCGGCATCATTCCCGCCGAGCAGGTGCTGGCCAACGAGCAATATCAACTGGCGATGCAGGGGCTGGACCTGCACCGTGACATCTATGCGCACATTTGCGGTGTCGATCTGGTGCGCGACGGTGACGGTACGTACTACGTGCTCGAAGACAATCTTCGTACGCCTAGCGGTGTCAGCTACATGCTCGAAGACCGCAAGATGATGATGCGCCTGTTTCCCGAACTGTTCGCCGCCCAGCGCATCGCTCCCATTGACCATTATCCGAACCTGCTGCTCGACACCCTGAAAAGCTCCAGCCCACTGGACGACCCCAGCGTCGTGGTGCTGACGCCGGGGCGTTTCAACAGCGCGTTCTTCGAGCACGCGTTCCTCGCCCGGGAAATGGGCGTGGAATTGGTGGAAGGCGCCGACCTGTTCGTCCGGGATGACAAAGTGTTCATGCGCACCACCGACGGCCCGAAAGCGGTGGATGTAATCTACCGTCGCCTCGACGATGCGTTCCTCGATCCCCTGGCCTTCAATCCAGATTCAATGCTCGGCGTGCCGGGGCTGTTGTCCTCCTATCGCTCCGGCAATGTGGTGCTGGCCAATGCCATCGGCACAGGTGTAGCGGATGACAAATCGGTGTACCCGTTCGTCACCGACATGATCCGTTTTTACCTGGACGAAGAGCCGATCCTGAAGAACGTTCCTACCTGGCAGTGCCGTAATCCCGCTGAGCTTTCCCACGTACTGGCGAATCTTCCCGACCTGGTGGTCAAGGAAACCCAGGGTTCCGGCGGTTATGGAATGCTGGTGGGGCCAGCCGCGACCACGGCGCAGATCGATGCCTTTCGCGAGCGGATCAAGGCCAAGCCGCACGCCTACATCGCCCAGCCGACGTTGTCGCTCTCGACCTGCCCGACCTTTGTCGAAAACGGCATCGCCCCGCGCCACATCGACTTGCGTCCGTTCGTGCTGGCCGGCCGCGAGACCCGCGTGGTCCCTGGCGGGCTGACACGGGTGGCGCTGCGCGAGGGCTCCCTGGTGGTGAATTCATCCCAGGGCGGTGGTACCAAGGACACTTGGGTGGTCGAGGATTGAGGAACTGCCATGCTGAGTAGAACCGCCTCGGACCTGTACTGGATGTCGCGCTACCTGGAGCGGGCGGAGAACCTCGCGCGGATGCTCGACGTGAGCTATTCATTGTCGTTGATGCCCCAGGACGGGCGTGGCGACGGCCTGCACGAGCTGGCCATGCCATTGCTGATCACCGGCACGCTGGACGATTACCGGGAGCGACACGGCGATCTGCACGCCGAGCGCCTGCTGCATTTCTTTGCCCTGGAAGCGGCCAATCCAGCCAGCATCTACAGTTGCCTGGGCTCCGCGCGAGCCAGTGCCCACGCGGTACGTGGGCGAATCACCGCCGACATGTGGGAAAACATCAATGCCACCTGGTTGGAAATTCGCGGTATCGCCGAGCAAGGTTTGAATCGCTACGGCATGAGCCGTTTCTGCGAGTGGATCAAGGAGCGCTCGCACCTGTTTCGCGGCGCAACCTACGGCACCATCATGCGTAACGACGCGTTCCGGTTCATTCGCCTGGGGACCTTTATCGAAAGGGCCGACAACACCCTGCGTTTGCTCGATGCCCGTTACGAAATGGCCGGTGACCAAGCCGACGCGGTCAGCGACGGCACGGCCCATGCGTACTACCAATGGAGCGCCTTGTTGCGGGCCTTGTCGTCCTTCGAGGCCTACACCGAGATCTACCGTGAAGCCCCGGGCGCTCGCCATGTGGCGGAGTTGCTGCTGTTGCGCGCCGACGTGCCGCGCTCGCTGCGCGCCTGCACTGAAGAAATCAACCAGATCCTCGCCAGCCTGCCGGGCACTAACGGCCGGCAGGCACAACGGCTGGCGGCGGAAATGGACGCACGCCTGCGCTACACCGGTATCAACGAAATCCTCGACGGGGGCCTGCATGCCTGGCTCACCGAATTCATTCCACTGGTCCGTGAACTGGGCAATGCCATTCACAGTTCCTACCTGGAGGTCATATGAGACTCTCGATCAGCCACGAAACGGCCTACCACTATGAAGACCAGGTTCGCGCCAGCATCCAATATCTGCGCCTGACGCCCCACGACAGCGAACGCCAGCACGTGCTGAGCTGGCAGCTTGATTTGCCACGGCCTGTGCGGGCGCAACTGGATCCGTTCGGAAACATCCTGCACGTACTGACCCTGGATGAGCCCCACGAAACGGTGATCATCGGCGCCCGCGGGCAGGTGGATATCGATCCGTCGCGCGAAGCCGAACATGAAAGCCAGTCGGCGCTGCCGTTCCTGCGCTTCACCCGGCTGACCGAGGCGGACGAGGCTCTTCGAACCTTCGCCGCGCAGCAATGCCAGCAGCGTCGCGATCGTACGGCGCTGATCGACCTGATGCAGGGGCTGAACCAGCACATGATCTATACCCCTGGCACGACGGCGATCGAGACCAGTGCGGCCCAGGCTTTTGCCGGTCGTAGCGGGGTGTGCCAGGACCATACCCACGCCTTCCTGGCGTGCGCCCGTAGCCTGGGCGTGCCGGCGCGTTATGTGTCGGGGTATCTGTTCAACGAAGAAAGCGAACACCTGGCGAGTCATGCCTGGGCAGAAGCCTGGTTGGACGACGCCTGGTACAGCTTTGACGTGACCAACCAACTGGCCCGTCCGGAGCGGCACCTGAAACTGGCCGTGGGCCTGGATTACCTGGACGCCTGCCCGGTGCGAGGCATGCGCCGCGGCGGCGGTTGCGAGCAGATGCACGCCAAGCTGGTCGTGACAGCGGCGCCGGTGATCACGGTGCAACAACAATGATCATTTAGTGAGCGAGCTTTTGTGGCGAGGGAGCTTGCTCCCGCTCGAGTGCGAAGCGCTCGCAAGCTTTATAAGGGGCTGCTACGCTGCCCAGCGGGAGCAAGCTCCCTCGCCACAAAAAAGCGATCTCACGGGGCCAATGGCTGCTTGCGTCCCGCCATATGCTTCAAATAACCCACCAGCAACTCCAGCTCTGGGTCCGGCAGAACTGTTGTGGAGAACCCGGGCATTTTTCCCTGTGGCCAGCGTCGCAGGCCTTGCGGGTCGCGGATGTAGCGCTTGAGGAAATCCCCGGAGAAGTATTCGGTGGGATTGAACGGAATGTTCAAGTCAGGACCGAACTGCGCATCGCCGGCGCCATTGAGCCGATGACACGCCAGGCAGTTTTTCTGGAACAGTGCGAAACCCTTGTTGATCGGGTCATCCTTGGCCAGCCCGGACGCCGGCAGCAGGGCCGGGAAGCGCTCAGCCACGGCCGACAGACGCTTGATGCTCGCCACCGCGTAGGGCCATTGTTCCGGGCTGATCCGACCCGCCTGCGGGTCGGTCCAGACCAGATAAAAAGGCCCGGCACTGGACTTGCCTTCTCCCAGCGACGGCCAAGGCTTGGCCGGGTCCTCGATCGCCAGCCAGGCCCGGGCTCCGCTCTTGTCGAGGAGTGGCGCCGCGGGCATTTCGGCAGCGAATCCGTCCAGGGCAACGGCTTGCAGATGGTCGTCCGGCTGGATACCCGTCAGGAGTGAAGTCAGCGGCACGGCTCGATAACTCATGGGTTTCTTGTAGGAAACGTCCTCGGCAATCTGGACCGTTCGCACATCCGGGTGCTTGAGCAGTTCTTCGGTTTGCCAGGTGCGCGTGCTCGCGCCCAACTCCAGCACCAGTTGCGCGGCATAAAGGGGCGTGCTGAGCAGCAACGCCCCGAACACAATGAGAGCTTTCAAGTCGATCGCCTTCCATGTCGAGGGGAGCCGCAAAGGTTGGCACAGCCATCGCAGCCCGAACAGTGAACCCATCACATTTTTTGGCGATACAACGCATTGGATGATGCAGGTGCCCACGCGCAGGGTTTAGCCAATCACCTTGGTGATATTCGGCAAAATCAACAGCAGCGTCGTGGCAAAGAGAATGAGTCCGGCTTGGCGAACTTTCGATTGTTTGAACATGGCTGACCCGCCTTTTTGTTATTTCCTAAAAACCAGCCTGCATATCCATGATGGCTGGCGGTGCACTTCCTGTTCCGACAAGCGCCTCGGCAAAACCCGACGACTTACTTGTACAAGGATTACATTAGGGGCCGCGGCCGCCTTGGCTTAGATCCAATTCGTATCAGCTTTGAGCAAGTAGCGATAAAAATGATATGAGGCGTATTGCCACCTTCCTGCTGGCCCTTTTGCTAGACAGCTTGCCCTCCTGAAACGGTTAACCCGATAGCTCGCTACCGTTCGTCTGAGCGTGGTCGTCAACGTCATTGAGCGCTGTGGTCATTGAATCCAGCGCCGCTGGGCTTATGGTTGAGGCATCGCATTACGCCCGTGGTTTCGAGGATGGTCATGACCCAAGCTTTGATTTTCGACGCATTACGCACGCCTCGCGGCAAGGGCAAGGCCGATGGTGCCTTGCACAGCGTCAAGCCGGTGAACCTGATGGGCGGCCTGCTCAGGGCCTTGCAGCAGCGTATGGACCTGGACACCAGCCAGGTCGACGACATCGTGCTCGGGTGCGTGACGCCGGTGGGCGAGCAGGGCGCCGATATCGCCAAGACGGCTGCGCTGGTAGCCGATTGGGATGTCAGTGTGGCCGGCGTGCAACTCAATCGGTTTTGCGCCTCGGGCCTGGAAGCGGTGAACCTGGCGGCCATGAAAGTGCGTTCCGGGTTCGAAGACCTGGTGGTGGCCGGCGGCGTCGAATCCATGTCCCGGGTGCCCATGGGCAGCGATGGCGGTGCGTGGGCGCTGGACCCGCAATCCAACCTGCACGGCCATTTCATACCCCAGGGCATCGGCGCCGACCTGATCGCCACCCTGGAAGGCTTCAGCCGCGAGGATGTCGACGGTTACGCACTGCATTCCCAGCAAAAAGCCGCGCGCGCCCGGGCCGACGGTTCGTTCGATAAATCCCTGGTGGCCGTGCGGGACCAGAATGGCATCGTGCTGCTGGACCACGACGAATTCATCCGCGCCGACTCCACGCTCGACGGCCTGGGCAAGCTCAAGCCGAGTTTCGAAGCCATGGGCCAGATGGGCTTCGATGGCACGGCGCTACGGGTGTATAGCCATGTCGAGCGAATCAATCATGTGCACACGCCGGGCAACAGTTCCGGCATCGTCGACGGTGCGGCGCTGATGTTGATCGGTTCCGAAGCCAAGGGGCGCGCCATGGGCTTGCAACCCCGGGCGCGAATCGTCGCCACGGCCGTCACCAGCACCGACCCGACCATCATGCTCACCGGCCCGGCACCGGCCACCCGCAAGGCCCTGGCCAAGGCTGGGCTGCGGGTGGAGGACATCGACCTGTTCGAAGTCAACGAAGCCTTCGCCTCGGTGGTGCTCAAATTCATCCGGGACCTGGCCATCGATCCCGCCAAGGTCAACGTCAATGGTGGTTCCATCGCCCTGGGACATCCCTTGGGAGCCACCGGCTGCGCAATCCTGGGCACGTTGCTCGACGAGTTGGAAGCGCGTCGCCTGCGCTATGGCCTGGCGACCCTCTGTGTCGGCGGCGGCATGGGCATTGCCACCGTCATCGAACGCCTCTGAGCCCGACTTCAAGGAACACCTTTCATGACCGATGCCATCCGTTACGAAACCGGCCAGGACCGGATCGTCGTCCTGACCCTGGACATGCCGGGCCAGAGCGCCAACACCATGAATGCGCGTTACCGCGAGGCCATGGCCGCTTGCGTCGCCCGTTTGAAGGCTGAAAAGGACTCGATTGCCGGTGTGATCATCACCTCGGCCAAGCACACGTTTTTTGCCGGTGGTGACCTCAACGAGCTGGTCAAGGTCGGCAAGCCCGAGGCCAAGGCTTTTTATGACAGGGTCCTGCTGCTCAAGGCGCAACTGCGTGCCTTGGAAACCCTGGGCAAGCCCGTGGTGGCGGCCATCAATGGCGCAGCCCTTGGCGGGGGTTGGGAGATCTGCCTGGCCTGCCATCATCGTGTGGCGCTGGACCTGCCATCAGTGCAGCTCGGCTTGCCGGAAGTTACCCTCGGCCTGTTGCCGGGCGGCGGCGGGGTGGTGCGGATGGTGCGCCTGCTCGGCTTGGAAAAGGCCTTGCCCTACCTGCTCGAGGGCAAGAAGGTCAATGCGCAACAAGCACTGCAGGCGGGTTTGATCGATGAGCTGGCGAAGGATCGTGACGAACTGCTGGCCAAGGCCCGGGCCTGGATTCTCGCCAACCCCAGCGTCGTGCAACCCTGGGACGCAAAGGGCTATCGACTGCCGGGCGGCACGCCGTCCGACCCGAAGGTCGCGCAAATGTTGGCAATCGCCCCCTCGATCCTGCGCAACAAGACCCAGGGCTGCTTGCCGGCACCGGAGAAGATCCTCTGCGCGGCCGTAGAGGGCGCCCAGGTGGATTTCGACACTGCCCACCTGATCGAAACCCGCTACTTCACCGAACTGACCACCGGCCAGGTGGCGAAGAACCTGATCGGCACCTTCTGGTTCCAGCTCAACGAGATCAAGGCTGGCGGCTCTCGCCCACAAGGTTTGGCGCCGTATCTGACGAAAAAAGTCGGCGTGCTCGGTGCGGGCATGATGGGGGCTGGTATTGCTTACGCTGGCGCCGTGGCCGGCATTGCGGTGGTGCTGAAGGATGTCGATCTGGCGGCAGCCGAGAAGGGCAAGGCCCGTTCCGCGGCGTTGCTAGATAAAAAGGTCGCCCGCGGACAACTCACTGCCGAGCAGCGCGAAGCCACACTGGCGCGGATTCACCCCACCGACAGCAACGCGGACCTGGCCGGTTGCGACCTGATCATCGAAGCGGTATTTGAAGATCGAGCCCTGAAAGCCAGCGTGTCGGCCGCCGCCCAGGCAGTGACGGGAGAGGATGCGGTGATCGCCTCCAACACCTCGACTTTACCTATCACCGGCCTGGCCATGGCCGTGCCGGACCCGACGAAGTTCATTGGCCTGCACTTCTTCAGCCCGGTGGAAAAAATGCCCCTGGTGGAGATCATCAGGGGCGCGCGTACCAGTGACACGACCCTGGCCCGGGGTTTCGATTTTGTCCTGCAGATCAACAAGACGCCGATTGTGGTCAACGACAGTCGCGGTTTCTTCACGTCGCGGGTATTCGGCACCTTTACCAGTGAAGGCATCGCCATGCTCGGCGAGGGCGTGAGCGCGCCGATGATCGAGACCGAAGCGCGCAAGGCCGGGATGCCGGTCGGGCCTTTGGCGATCTCTGACGAAGTTTCCCTCGGCCTGATGAGCCATATCCGCACGCAAACCGCCAAGGACCTGCGTGCAGAAGGGAAAACGCCGACTGAGCACCCTGCGTTCGCCGTGATTGATTTGCTGCTCAACGAATACAAGCGTCCGGGCAAGGCCGCTGGCGCCGGCTTCTACGAATACCCGGCCAATGGACAAAAGTATCTTTGGCCACAGCTAAAGAGCCGCTTCGAGAAAGTCGATGGGCAGATTTCCCCGCAGGATATCCGGGATCGCCTGCTGTTCATCCAGGCCCTGGAAACCGTGCGCTGCGTGGAGGAGGGCGTACTGACCTCGACGGCCGACGCCAACGTCGGCTCGATCCTTGGCATCGGCTTTGCGGCCTGGACCGGTGGTGTGCTGCAATTCATCAACCAATACGGCCTGCAGGACTTTATCGGTCGTGCCCAGTACCTGGCCGAGCAATACGGCGAACGCTTCTCACCGCCGGCCTTGTTGTTGGAGAAAGCCGCCCGGCACGAACTGTTCTGACAAACCAGGGAAGGGGCTTGCCTTGGGACCGTGTTTCAGGGCAGGCTCTGGGTGTGCAATATTCCCATCACGTGTCAGGTATTTTTTATGTCGCTACGCATCTGCATTCTGGAAACCGATATCCTGCGTCCGGAACTGGTCGACCAATATCAGGGTTACGGGCAGATGTTCCAGCGCCTTTTTTCACAGCAGCCCATCGCGGCCGAATTCATCGTGTACAACGTGATGGAGGGGCATTACCCCAGCGATGACGAGGCGTTCGACGCTTACTTGGTAACCGGCAGCAAAGCGGACTCCTTTGGCACCGACCCTTGGATTCAAACCCTCAAGACCTACCTGCTGGAGCGCTACCAGCGCGGCGACAAATTGCTCGGTGTGTGCTTCGGTCATCAACTGTTGGCGTTGTTGCTGGGCGGTAAGACCGAACGCGCTACCCAAGGCTGGGGCGTTGGCACCCATCGCTACAAACTCGCCGCCAAGGCGCCGTGGATGAGCCCGGTGATGGAAGAACTGACCTTGCTGATCAGCCATCAGGACCAGGTCACCGAACTGCCCGAAAGCGCGACCGTCATCGCCTCCAGCGATTTCTGCCCGTTCGCCGCCTACCACATCAACGACCAGGTGCTGTGCTTCCAGGGCCACCCGGAGTTTATCCACGATTACTCCCGGGCCTTGCTGGAGATTCGCCAGCAACACCTCGGCGAGCAAATCTACAGCCAGGGCGTGGCAAGCCTGGCCCATGAGCACCACGGCACCACAGTGGCGGAGTGGATGATGCGTTTTGTGGCGCACAAGCCGCAGGTTGAAACCAGCCAAGCCTAAAGGTCACACCCGGTCTAATGTGGGAGCGAGCTTGCTCGCGATGGACGCCACACAAATCCCACTGAATGATGTTTGCCTACAACCACCCCGACCGCTTGAAACTCGCCCACAAAGCGGTGCACCCCACTCCGATGAATCCAAGCACCAGAAAATACCCATAGTGCCAGGCCAACTCCGGCATATTTTCGAAGTTCATCCCATAGATCCCGGCCACGGCTGTGGGAAACGCCAGGATTGCCGCCCAAGCGGCGAACTTGCGTTGCACCACGCTCTGGCGCGACGCTTCGAGCAGCACGCCGACTTCGATAGTCTGGCTGGCGATGTCGGCCAGAGTCGCCAGGTCTTCCATTTGCCGCGTTACATGAATCTGCACATCGCGAAAGTACGGGCCCATGTTCTTGTCGATGAAGGGGAAGTCGAGTCGCTGCAGCTCTTCGCTGATTTCCACCATGGGTGCTGCATAGCGACGCAGGCGCAACACGTCGCGGCGCAAGCTGTGCAGGTTCTGGATATCCCGCTCGTTCAGGGAGCTGCACAACACGTTACGTTCCAGCTCGTCGATTTCGGCGTGAATGGCTTCACCTACCGGCTGGTAGTTTTCAATCACGAAATCAAGGATGGCGTAGAGGACGAAATCTTCCCCATGCTTCAGCAAGAGGGGACGTGCCTCACAACGCTGTCGGACGTGGGCGTAGGACGCTGAATGGCCGTTGCGAGCGGTGATGACGTAGCCCTTGCCGGCAAAGATATGGGTCTCGATGAACTCCAGCTTGCCGTCCTTGCGTATCGGCGAATACGTGACGATGAACAGCGCATCACCAAAGGTCTCCAGCTTGGGGCGGCTGTGTTTCTCCATGGCGTCTTCGATCGCCAGTTCGTGCAGGTTGAATTGACGCTGCAGGTTGGTCAGCTCCAGCGTGCTGGGCTCTTCGAGACCGATCCATACAAAGTGACCCGGTTTGGCAGCCCAGGCGCTGCCTTCGTCGAGGGTGATATTGGTGACTTTCTTACCGGCGCTGTAAACCGCAGCGGCAACGACTCTACCCATAATGGTGGTTCACTTCTTATTGGAAAATGGCAGTGGCAGGCAGCGTTCAGCTTAACGCGCCCTGTTGCTTGAGAGTCAGTGAAATCTGCGGAGTTCGGCGGTAAAAGAAAACCCGCCGTAGGGCGGGTTTTCCATTCACGCGGCTTGCAACTGCCGGTCCATGGTCGCGATGCATTCGCGCATCTGCTCGCGGCATTCGGCGATGAGCCGGGGCATGTCATCCATGCTCAGTCCGGCCGTAGGAATTGCCGGCAACGAGCGTATGAGAATGTCGCCACTGCGCCAGCGATTGAGGCGCATGTGCTTGATGTAGCTGCTGACGCACACCGGAATAATCGGGACCCCGGCGGCGATGGCCATCTGGAATGCGCCTTTCTTGAAGGGCAGCAGGTCCTCGCCCAGGTTGCGCGTGCCTTCCGGGAAGACCCAGATCGAGGTGTCCTCATGCTGCAACGTATGAGTGGTGGTCAGCATCGATTGTCGCGCCTTGATCGCGTTGCCGCGGTCGATCAACACATTGCCCGCCAGCCAGAACAACTGCCCGAACAGCGGCACCCATTTCAGGCTCTTCTTGCCAATGCACACGGTACGGCGCGGCACCACGTTGCCGAACATGAATAGGTCATAGTTGGATTGGTGATTGGCGATGATCACGCAGCCGTTGGGCTTATTCACCAGCGTGTCGACCTGCGTCCGGACCCGCAGGCGCAAAATGCACATGGCCGGCAACGCGTAGAGCCTGGCGCACAAACGACTGTTGTCCGGATTGAAGGGGCGGCACAGGCCCAGAATCACCCCAAGCACACCCGCCAGGACAAAGTGCAGGCCCATCAACAACATACGCAATACAAACAGCATCTACAGGGCCCCGTCGGGACAAAAGGTGGCGCAGTGTACGGACGTGCACTGTTTTCAGCAATTGCCCCTATAGAGGTAGAAAATGGACGATGTTTAAGCACATGTTTCTAAATAGTGCGCCAGAAGCGTCCTAGAGCGGTTGCGGATTTTTAAACGGCCCATGTAGGAAAAAGCCCAGCACCAAGGAAAGGCTCATCTGTGGCGAGGGAGCTTGCTCCCGCTGGGCTGCGCAGCAGCCCCAAAACCATTCAACACGGAGCATCAGAAAAACGGCTGGCAGTGTTTACGACTGCTGCGCAGCCGAGCGGGAGCAAGCTCCCTCGCCACAATGATGTTTGGGTGATTTGTGAGCGTCAGCCCATATGCTCCTGATCCAGCAGAATCGCACTGTCCAGCGTTTCCAGCAGCGCCTTGCGAACTTTCAGCTTGGTGTTCTTGTGGGCCGACATGTTGATTTTTTTCAGCTGACGCGCTGCTTCCAGGGCAGCGCCCTGCAGTTCGTCGGCCGACACCACCTTGTCGAGGAAACCGGCATCCACGGCGCCCTGGGGATTGAACATCTCGGCATTGATCACCGAACGGTGGAACGCCGACTTGCGCAGGCGATCACGGGCCAGCTCAATACCGGCATGGTGCATGGTCATGCCAATCTGCACTTCGTTCAGGCCAATGCTGAACGGGCCTTCGACACCAATGCGGTAATCCGCCGACAACAGCAGGAACGCACCCTTGGCTACCGCATGCCCAGGGCACGCGACAACGACAGGGAAGGGGTGCGACAGCAGGCGACGGGCCAGTGTCGAGCCAGCCGTGACCAGGCTTACCGCTTCCTTGGGACCGGCAGTCATCACCTTCAAATCGTAACCACCCGACAAAATCCCCGGCTGCCCGGTAATGATCACCACCGCCCGATCCGCCGTCGCCTGGTCCAGCGCTGCGTTGAACGCGGCAATCACATCCGGCGAGATGGCATTGACCTTGCCGTTGTTCAAGGTCAGGGTCGCGATACCGTCTTCGAGATGGTAGGCAATCAAGTCGCTCATGACGCTATTCCTTGTAAGAGAAGTGTCGCAGACGTTACCCACCGCCGCAGGCCAGGTAAAGCGCCGTGACTGACTCACCGGTCAGCCCCAAGCTCGACAAACAGCCTGGCCCGCCCATCCCGCCACGCCTTCATCTATAGAGCAGTACCCACGCAACCCCGAAGATTGGCCGGTTTGCCCTGCCCAAGCGCGTTTGAATGCCCGACGAAGCTTAACCGCATGAAAATTCTGAAAAAAACCTTTGCCATCGGAAAAGCTTTCGACTACATTAGCGCGCCTCGACAGACTGAACAGTTTGGCGAGATACGGTGAAGTGTCCGAGTGGCTTAAGGAGCACGCCTGGAAAGTGTGTATACAGGAAACTGTATCGAGAGTTCGAATCTCTCCTTCACCGCCAAATTCGATATACAAAAAAACCCTGAGGCGTGAGGCTCAGGGTTTTTTTTGTTGCTTGGGATTTGTGCTGGAGGGACCCGCGCGACAGAGGGCTCTCCAAAGGGAGGGTCGTTGAAGCGGGGACCGACGGCGGATCTGCGTCAACCAGCTCGGATACATTCCGTCAAACGATGTTGTCGGGCTGATTACCCTCTCTTCATGTGCCCGGATCTACCTGCATGCGAATACGACTTTTATGGTTGAGGGGGAAACCAAGTGGAAATGAAATTTTCGGCTTGTCTCTCGGGTCTGTGGGGGCTGCACTGTTAGGGGCGGATTGGGCAGGGGCATTAATCATGTTGTTTAATTGATAAAGACTGGCTTGGGCTAAGTTTTTATAAACCTCACCGCAGGCACTATTTAGTTCGGGCGGACGTCGGTTAGGGGGGAGGTTAGCGTAGGAATTCAGACATATATAAAATAAATCATTTGTCCAAGTCGTCATCTCAGTTATCCGCTCAACAGCCCCTGCTATCGCAATTACGCTATTTTTCGTGTCAGGTGTCTGAATAATGGTATTTGAAGAGCCTGTGCTAGTTGTTTGAACCATTTTTTCCTGTGTTTGCTTTAGTTGTTCTTCCATTGCTTTGATATTGCTTTGCATAGTTTTGGCTTCGTCGCTGTCTGCTTTCATAGCGGCTAGCTTAGTCTTAGCTTCCTTTATAATTGATGCTTGTTCCATAAGGTAATGGCTGTCTGCGGTCGAGCTGCTGCTGTTCAGCACCACATTAGGACCTCTCACCGCGCCAGTTAACTGTTCTATGGCTAGAATCGCGACAGTGTTGCGTTGGTTTCGAGTGAGATACATTTGATACATTTCGTTCGAGATTGCCCCATTTGCATAAGCTTGACAGATGGAAAAGAGCTGGTCGCGCAGCAGTTGAATGGATTGAGTTCGCAATCCTATATTCGCCCCTGACTCTTGATAGGCGGCAGAAATATTAGCGATATCCGCTTTCGAGGCGCTCCCCGAGGCCGCTATCGTTTTTAATGCATCAGGACTAGGTTCAGGACAGATGATGCGTACTTTCTGAAGGCGACCATCGAGCAATAATTCTTTTTCTATGCCCGTAACGATGCGCTCTTCTGCTTCAAGGCTTCGGGTTGAAAGGCGAGCGGTGGTACAACCAGCCAAGAAAAAACAGAGACAAATGAAAAAGGCAGTTTTCATTAAGTTTCCCTCTATTGAGCGCTTCATGCCATTTACCTGAAGCGGAGTTTAGTGCCTGATTTAAAAAGTTCATTTTTGTTCTATTTTTTCTGATGAACGGTATTTTTGACGAGCTATTCACTGTTGGACGGGTAACAAGGCAACGGCACAATGCTTGATCTGCTGGCGTCTGAGAATCGTAATTGATCGCTGTCGAAGTGGGTTCGGTTTCTGGCGTCAGAACAGCAAGGTAGATTTGAGGGGCGGGCCGTAAGGGCAATTAGCACTCGGTTGGCGGCTGCGATGTTCCGGATTTGTATATTGCTTGGGATGTACTACATTTTTATTTTAATCTTGAGCTTGCCCCATGTTCCGCTCATTCGCGTCCTTCTATCCCAGGAGGCGGTTGTCTTGATCTTCCTTGAGTTTATGATGACATGAAAGCTTATTTGATTGTTTTGGATAGCAACCAGAATGTGATGATTGGAAGGGGAGGGGCGTGCAATGGAGGCCAACGTCAAGGTTGGCACTTGCCTGGAGGAACCCTCAACGTAGGTGAGAATGCCCGTGATGCTGCCTTGCGCGAATGCGCGGAAGAAACCGGATATCCCATTAAAACTCTTCCCAAAGCCCATGTGAATCAACCCGTGCAGCTTGCATCCTATTACGATCAGCATAACCCCCTCCATAATCGGACTTTCTTCACTTTGATGCTTACTCAGCACCACACGGCCATAGATGCAAATTATGGTCAGAGAGCGAGGCTTATGAGATCGATAAAACGACCGGCTAATCCGTTGGACGAGCCGTTTGATGAAGTGATTTGGGTAAGTGCGACTGATATTAATGCGCATCACAATACTGAAATGACAGCAGGACAAAACACCAACTGGTTTTTTGATCCCTTGGATTTATATTTCAATGATCCTTTTGGAATAGAGAATTAGCGTTGGCCGGGGACGTCACACAAACGCACTGTCGAACATAGTAATTTTCGAACTCAATGCTTTCGATGTATTGAAGCCTCGCCACATGCATCCGATATATTGAGCAGCATCGGGCAACCTCGCAGCAGTATCAGGCAAAAGCTTCCGGGCACATGCCGTTAAGGTTCTCCTTAAAGAACCTTTGATCGACGGCACTGCTGAGAGAAAACATCATGACCCCATGGATAAGTTTTGCTTGGCGCCTCCAGGCGCTTGCGCTGTTTCTAGTGTTTTCAACGAACAACGTCTGGGCTTCGGAAAACACCCAACACGCCAATACGGAGCTGGTCCGTCAGGCCTTCGCAAACTGGAAACAAGGCAAAGGCGGCGTTTTTGATTTGCTGGCACCCGACGCCACATGGACCGTGGCCGGTTCAAGTCCTGTTTCCGGGGTGTACAACAGCAAGGCGGCTTTTCTTGAGCAAGCCGTACGACTGGTCAGCTCCCGGCTGGCGACACCTATTATTCCCGCCGTCCAAAGCATCGTTGCCGAAAATGATGTAGTGGTCGTCCTGTGGAATGGCGAAGCCACCGCCCTTGATCGCAAGCCTTATAAAAATACTTATCTCTGGCACATGACCTTCAAGAGTGGCCAGATCACTCAGGTAACAGCCTTTCTGGACACCTACGTGCTGAACGATCTTATGCGTCGCGTACAACCTGTGCAGTAATCAGTAAGCGCTATGTATCCGACATTCCAGGCACATCCATGTTGATCTTGCGCCAGGCCGCTTCGGAAAAGCTGTAGGCCGAAAACGCGATCAGCCCCAACGCCATCACCATTAAAACCACGCCACCGGCCGGCAGGTTTTGCAGTGCATCGAGGGCGTCTTTCATGCCGGGTGGATCCATGGCTTTATAAGTCGAGCCACTGATGATCAGCAGCAGGGCTATTTCAATGAAGACGATGCCTCTGGCGATCAGACCGATCCGCGACATCGGGCGCACATACTGCATGACGTCTTCGTCAGCTTCAAAGTATTTCTCGAACGAGGCTTTCCAACCCTTGATGATGTGAGCGATGCCCACGCCAAGCGGTATCAGCGCGATGACGTAAACCAACACATTTGAATGATCCCAGGACAATAGGCGCGCAAGTAAATCCTGAGTCTGCTCCCCTCCGGAATCGCCTGAGCCTTTAAGACTGCTGAGTAGCAAGCCCAATGCAAAAAACGCCAGTGCGCCGTTGACCAAGCCGCCTGCCAGCAAACCTGCCCGAATGACCAAGCCTTTAAGCTCTTTACCGTGATGGTCTACATCGCGCGTTGCTTGCAGCACGCGCCATCCGGCGAAGGCGAGCAGTCCCATCACCACCAGGCCGACTAAAGCATGGCCGAAGGGCTGGCTTAACAATGCTTCCAGGCTGCTGTGGCTATCTTTCGATTTGCTTGAGTCTTGAGCCGCCAGCAAAGCGAAGATGCCAATGATCAGATAAATAACGCCCCGAGCGGCATAGCCGCCTCGTGCCAGTAAAACGAGGCTTTGGTGTGGGGACATAGGAGCAGATTCCGAAGAGGTCATACAGGAGCAGACCCATGGTATTGCGAGGGGTTCGATTGGTGTCCGCGTGTCCACGGTTGTGATTTTTTGTGAAGCCGTTCGTTTTCGCATAGCGCTAATCAAGGGCTAAGCTTGATCCCGAACAAAAACTGCATATAAGCAGTCTTTGAAGAGCCGAAATTCCACTCATCCTGAGGTCGCACAAATGAGTCTGATCGATTGTCCTGAATGCGCATCCCGAATTTCCGACAAGGCCTACGCCTGTCCACATTGCGGCAATCCGTTCCGGGAGCCGAGTTTCCGTCTGACCGAGAAGAACGTGGGGCAGATTGCCGGGGTGACCGGCGTCTGGCTCACCGCGCCGTGGGTTGCGCGGATGGTCTTTGGCGTGGTGGCCGTGATTGCGGTGGCGGCGGTGTTGATCTTACGGTGATCGGTCTCCGTGATCGTCGGCTTATGTCCTGGCTCATCTGGCCCAATGCTTCCGGCCAAGTCGCCGGCTCGCCACAGCATGAGTCCCGCCATCGCCAATAAAATGGAGTTGTGAAAAAACACAACCAGAGTACCATCGGCTCAAAGACAAGGAAGCCCATGGATATACTCACGCCATCACGTTTTGACGACGCTGCGATTTTGTACCCCAACGACAAGGCCGGGCTTGATCGATGCCTGCGCATTCTGAGGATGGCGCGTCCCAAGGCGTTCGCCGACCTGCAAAAGCTATTCGGTACGCACGGTGTCGACTTGTTCAAGCCCAGAGCGGCGATGAATTGGGTGGTGATCGACGTAGGCGGCAATAATCTCAGGGTGATAGGCGGCGTCAACTATGCCCGGCAGAAGTTCTACGTCAAACACATCTACACGCATGCCGATTACGACGTTGCCAACAGCTGGTATGCAAGAAACAAAGGGGTAAGACGATGAGCGCAGCCCGGAACGACTTTCAAACCGTGATCGCGACGCTTGGCGAGCTACACGCCGTACTGGATCGCCTGCGCGGTGAGTTTGTGCATGGCATCAAGACCCCTGCCGACTATGCGCGTGCGACGGACCTGCTCGATGCGCTTACCGACGGGCGCGAGCTGAGCAGGACCGAGGAGAGGATTCTCGTTGAACTCGAGGACGAAATCCTGGCCTATCAGCGCGACTCCGACCAGTTTAGCGAATCGAATGCTGCCTTTGAGGCGAGCTGCACACCTGTGCAGTTGATCAAGGACTTGATGGAGACGCTCGGGCTCACCGGTTCAGACCTCCCTGAAATCGGTGATAAAACGGCGGTGTCCAAGGTGCTCAATGGAGATCGGCCTATCAGTCACAAGATGGCGTACGCGCTGGCAGAGCGGTTTGCGCTGGAGCCGAGCGCTTTCTTGCCAGCGGCCTCTGCAAAGGTGGCCGCTCATATCGAAACTGTCCCTCTTCCTGTCAGTAAAACTTCCACCCATTACGTTTTGCACGAGGACTCCCTGACCGCATATTCAGTGGAAGAGGCCGGTGCCGGTGAATACAAAGTGGTGACTTCGAAGGGTCGCAGAAAGACAGCCAAAGGGCTGGACAAGGGGTAGGGCAATCATCTGCTGATCAAGGGGCAGCGTTGGTTGTCGATCCACGCGAGTTGAGGATGATCCGCACCCCCATGACCACCCCAACCAGCACAGCCGCAAGACCTGACATCTCCAGGAGTGTCGGCAGCCGATGATGAAACCACAAGCCCAGTAGCGTTGCGAACAGCGACTCCAAGGCGATCAGCTGCCCGGAAAGCACCATGGGCAAACGCCGGGACGCGGCGTTCCAGGCCCAGGCCCCGACAACGGATGACATCAGCGCAATCACGAACCCCCAGAGATATAAAGGCCCTGCGACGGAAACAGCAAAACCCAGGCTCGGCAGTTTGAGCAGGTCGAGTGCTTGTACTGCCGGTAACAAACACAAAGTGCCGATGCCGGCGCCAGTCATCATCAGGCCAGTCCAGGCGCCGGACGCCTGGGGTGGCAGTGTTAGCAGGGCGCGCTGGTTCACCCAACTGAATGCGAGCCACAAGATCACGGCACCGATTGAAAACAACAAGCCCATCAGCCAGGAACCGTCGCTTGCAACGGGTTGATGGACCGCGCCGAGATTCGACAGCAGAAGCCCAACCGTCAAGAACATCAGTGGGATCGTCAGTTTGCGTCACTGGAGGATTTTGGTCGTGGCGTTGCCCAGCAATGCCAGCAAGACCGGCACCATGCCAATAAAGGCCGGTGTCAGCACCGGCCCGCCGAAGATGATGCCGGCGGCGATGCAGGCGCTATAGCCGAGGTAGCCAATCACGCCCAGGCCTGCGGCCAGCAGCACCTGATTGCGACGCAGCCGCCGAAGCTCGGCCCGATAGAGCAGCACGACAGCCAGGCCCAGGGCACCGGCGATCAGGAACCGTACGATCATCAAGTCATAGATCGTGTAGGCGCCGGTGACGTAGGGCGCAATGAAGTTCAACGCCCAGCTCAGCGTCGCGACCACCGCGAGGGCCAATCCGATGAAGAGGCTTGAGTGGGCCTGGATCATCAGGCGTGCGCCCCGGTACGTCGGCTATTGCAGCCAATCCCTGAACCCTCTATAAAATCTCGCGCTGACATCGCGTTCCTCTTGACCGTCGTTGGCCCTGGATATCTGACCCGCATGGAGCATCATCGTGAGCCAATCGCCACACCCCCTCATTTCCCAGACTGATATTTGCCCGGGCACTACCTACCGCGTCCTGCGACATGCCTTGAACTTCACCTTATTGACGCTGCTCACCGGCTGCGGAGCGCTGTCGGATGTCCGCTCTTTCTCCACCCCTTATTCAACGCCTGACGGTGGCGAGACCGCACGCTTGCGGGTGATCAGCGATGGCATGGTCAGGGCCGTACCCAAGTCCGATTGTGTGGATTTCCGCCTGCCGGGCGCGGGCGTCATGGTGGCGTTCCGGGATGGCTACGCCAATCGCAACGGCGAACGACTGGGCATGCCAGACGACGACAAACATTCATCTTCCACGGTAATGACTGAGCTGCTGGTGCCTGCCGGACAGCCCATCGCTTTTCATTACATCGGTGCTCAATGCTACAACATGTTCCGCTTTGTCCCTAAAGCAGGGGCGGATTACCAACTGGAGGCCGCGGGGCGCTTCAAGTGCACGGTCACCCTCAAGCAACTGTCCGTGAAAACGGCCGAGCTTCCCCCTTTATCCTTGGAGGACAGCAAGCTGTGCAGGATCACGGATAACTTGTAGCGTGAAAACTTTTCAAGGACGCCATAACGTTTGAAAAGGAATCTTCATCATGGACCCCATCCCCACCTTCCAAACCCGCCGCCTAATCCTCACGCCCCTTGAACTGGCGGATGCACCGGCGATTCAACGATTATTCCCACACTGGGAAGTGGTTCGTTACCTGGACAGCCGCGTGCCCTGGCCGTACCCGGATGACGGCGCGCTGACCTACGTGCGCGACCATGCGCTCCCCGCTGTCGCCGCCGGGCGCGAGTGGCACTGGATGATCGGTATTGCCGAGGACTCGGCACAGAGCATCGGCAGCATCAGCCTCTACGATCAGCCAGGCAACAACCGCGGTTTCTGGCTGGCACCGCAGTGGCAGGGGAAAGGCTATATGCGCGAGGCGTGCGAGGCGATCAATGCCTATTGGTTTGAAACCCTGGAACGCCCCGTCATGCAGGTGCCCAAGGCCGTGGGCAACCTGGCTTCGCGCAGGGTGTCGGAGCGCGAAGGCATGCGCATGATCGGGACGCAGCAGGGGGAATTTGTCTGTGGGCCGTTGCTTAAAGACGTCTGGGAAATGACGCGTGAGGCGTGGCTTAAAGCGAAAGCTACATCGAGCACCTGATTCCCACGCCGGCCAGAGCCACCCATCGAGACAGTTACTGACTCGCCAACGGACGCCACGGGGTGGTCTGCAGATAAGGCCACTGTTTAAACAGTAGACCCCGCGTTGTTTCCACGCCCTGCAAGGTTTCGGTGCAATTGACCATCGCGGTAAAGCTGCGCTCGGTCAGCATGAAACTCTCCGACCCCAGCGCCTGGCACTGTTCGCTGGTACCGATTGGCTGGCAGAACATCGGTTGCATTTTTACGTCGTAGCCTTGGGACCGAGTGAATGCCTGGAACTCCGGCATGGCGAGGCGAGCCGGTGTGCCGCTCAGTGCCGGGCCTTGCCAGACGGCGGTGATGAGGCCCCTTGATGGATAGTCGCTCAGCCCCTGGACTTGCCTGGCCTCGAACAGGGCAAAACAGAACGAAGTATTGGCCGCGCTATTGCTTGCTGGCGATGTCACGGGAGCGGCCAGGGGGCGCGTCGGCGCGGCGGCTGCCGCAGGTGCAAGCGCTACCAAGGGTGCCAAGCCCGATGAGTCGCCCATTTCCACCAACGCGTCGATGGGGGCCCGGTTGCGCCACACCTTCAACGGCGCCGCGAAGCCAGGTCGAATACGACTGGCGACAGCGGTCAGCTCGGCCGGGCTGTTGACCGGGGTCCCGGCAATTTGCAAAACGATATCGCCGGCCAACATGCCCGCTTTTTCCGCGCCACTTCCTGGCATTGGCCTCACGACCAATACGCCGCTGGTAGCGGCTAAGCCAAATTGCTGAGCCACCGCCGGTGTAACGCTGGTGATGTGCAGGCCCAAGCCCCCAGACTGATTAGGTTCCGATGCGGGCATTGCCGCGGACATCCCGGGCGTCGGTGACACCGCAGCGGCAACTGGTGCTGGAGCGCTACCGGCTGAACAATCGCGTTGTCTGGCGACTTGTTGGATCACCAGGTTAACGGGATCGTCCGCCATGCTCGGATGCGTTTCCCAGCCCCGCTTGGTCGCCAGGAACGTTTCACAATCCATGGCGTAGTAGGTCGCCGGATCCTTGACCTTGCGCAGGTATTCCGCCGTTTCGGCTCGCTCGGCAGAGCTGTACATCGGGTTGACGCAAGACGCCAGGAGAGGGGAGAGCACCAGTATTGCGGCAAGGCATTTTGTCGACATGGGCTTCTCTGAGGTCGTGGCGTTCAGGCAGGTCCAGGCAAGGTACTATTTGGCCATCATCCTGTCCAACCTCAACCAGGCACTTCGCTGTCGTGGTGATTGAGACGGATGGCATCCGGCCAAATGTGCATTCGATATACAACTGAAAGGCACTTTGCCATGATGCGGCACGATCCACTGGAATCAATCACTGAGAAGCGAAATGTCCGCATCTGCCTTCCAATCAAGCACCAGGCTTGCCGTTGCACTTTCGCTCACTGCCTTGGCTGGCTGTGCCTCTGATGGCGGTCTCGGTGAGGCGGCGGTAGTCGGTGCGATGCTGCTGCCCATGGGAGGCGTCGACACCAGCATGATGACCAGTGCAGCAGGCCTTGCGGCCGGCGCCTACGTGGTCTCATCGGTCGCCAGTGCGGACTCTGCCAGCGTCTCCCCCGCAACCTCCACCGTTGCCGCCCCCCTAGGCTTGCCACCCATTGACCTGCAGCAGTTGGTGACCCGGGAAACGCCTGACGGGTATCGCTCCAAATCCTGTGAATACATCGAAATGTCCCTCAGCGAGGTGCCGATGTACCAAGCGAGCGTGGAGCCCATCCTGAAGCAGGTCGCCACGGCTCGAAAAGAAGCGGCCAGCCAGGTCTGGCTTGAAAAAGGCTGCCAGCCGGCCAATTTACCTCGCGGCAGGATCGGCGCCAGCATCGAGACCATCGATCCGAAGCGGGCGATGGCGCTGTCAGCGCCCCCCGCCGGGGTTGTGGTGCAGGGGACTGTTCCGGGCAGCGGTGCGCAACAGGCCGGGATCTTGCCTCAAGACGTGATCGTGGCCGTGGATAACGGGCTTATCGCCGATTCAATCGATTTCAGGGTGGCCGTTGCCAAAGCGCCAATCGGCTCGCGGGTGAACCTGAAGGTCTGGCGAAACAACGCGTTTAGCATCGTTCCGGTTCTGGTGGGGCCTGGTGGGACGCAAGTCGCGATGACGCCTACGGTGATGGCCAACGGTGCCACGGCTGTGGTCCCGGCTGCAGCCATGTATTGCACCGCCGTACTGTCCACTCAGCATACGTACGGCGCTGCGGTCAGCCCGGTCAAATTGATCGCCGGTGCCGCGAGCGACATGCAACCCTCGCTCAAAAGCTACATCGCCAAGGTGAAGCAGGAACAGCCCGGCGTTTGGGGTGATTTCAAACTCAACAGCGCCGTTTGCACACCGGGCGCCGTGGTGTGCATGGCCGAAGCCAAGGGGCCGACCGGCAAGACCCAGAACGCCTTCGAGTTCTGCCACGCGACGCAATCCAAGGCGGATGCCGAACTGGCCCAGATGCGCCAGGGGGATCCGAAAGCGGTGCTTGTTGATTGGCCGTGAGCTGTGATTGTCCGCTGCGGTGCATGACTTGAGGAACTGGCTAATCATGAGTACCTGTCAGCGACGATTGGTGTCCAAGTCCGTTGACGACGATGTACAACAGTGGACCGACTGATACGAAGATGGCCGTGATCAGGAAGTAAGGCAGCAGCGATATGAGCGACCGGCCTTTCGAGCGTGCGTCCCGGTACATCCAGACGCACGCCATGCAAGCGAGCAGATAAAGGTCGATGACAACCTGCGCGGTGTCTGGGCGCGACATGAGCCCGAGGCCGAATGCCAGGAGCGATTGCTCGGCGAGAAACAAAGTACTCGCCGTGTACACGGAAAAAAGCAGCAATGTCACCAGTGCGATGTAAGGTTTCTTCAAGTTGCCTCCCTGGACAAGTTCGTTGATCAGGGAGGTAGGCTAGTGATTAGACCTTCATGGTTTCAATGACCTCTGAGGTCATCGACGCCGTTCACCCGCAATGCCAGAGTCAACGGATGACCAGTCGACCTTTCTCTCGAACAACGCCGCCAACCTCGGCCGGTGCCCAACTGCGTCACTTGCGCCAACAGGCCGGACTCAGTCAGTTGGACTGCGCGCTGATAACAGGGCTATCTCAGCGTCACCTTAGTTGCATCGAGACGGGACGCGCGAAGCCAAGTCCCGGCACCCTGCACAACTTATTGACTGCCCTGGATGTACCTTTGGAACGATGCAATGACATCTTCCTCGCCAGCGGCTACGCCCCTCGCTACGAAACGACGCCGCTCACATCATCGACAATGGAGGTGGTGCGTGCTGCCATTGATCACATCCTTCACGCCAATAACCCCGCCCCAGCAATTGTCTTGGATGCTCAATGGGACATCCTTGCCGCCAACGCCAGCGCGGGAGTCTTGTTCGATCTGGTGGGTCTTGCCAGAGAGGCGGCAGAGGGACTTAACCTGTTGGTGACACTGCTGCAACCCGGTGGCTTGGGTGATCATCTGAGTAACGCCGAGGAAATAAGATTAGTGGCTTGGCAACGCGCATCCAGGGAAGCCTTGAGTCATCCGGCGCTGGCTGAGATCCTGAAGAGCCTGCCGGCCCCACACAGCGCTGCGCTGGCTAACGAACTGCCTCCGCTGCTGCTGACGCGAGTCGACTCTTCCCAGGGTGAGCTTAAGTTCATGTCGACGTTCACCACCTTCGGTATGCCACTCGACATCACGATGAGCTCATTGCGTATCGAGCATCTGATTCCTGCCGACACTGGAACCTGGGAGGTCATGACGACGGCATATAAGAAGACGCAACACTCACCCTGATCACGGATGAATACATGCAACTGTCACTCAATCGAATCATGTTGTATGTCCGGAACGCTCAGGCAACCTGCATTTTTTATTACGGTAATTCCATTTCCGGCAGAGCGTTTTCATGTCACTGAGCTTTCATAAGATGCATGCCAATGGCGATGACTTCGTTATTGTCGATTCGCGAAACTCGGCCAATCCGATGACAGGTGCCATGGCTCGGCGAATGGGGGATCGGAACCGGGGCGTTGGCTTCAACCAGCTCGCGGTGTTGCTCGATTGCGACGATGCCGATGCGCGGGTGATGTTCTGGAACGCAGATGGCTCCCCGCTGGATGTTTGCGGCAGCGCGACGCGAGGAGCGGCGGATCTGCTGATGCGCGAAGCAAATGCTACTTCGCTGGTGATGCGCACTAACCGTGGTCTGCTGACTTGCGAGCGTACTCCAACCGGCGACATTTCCGTCGCCATGGGCGTGCCGCTTTTCGGCTGGTCGGACATTCCTTTAGCGCAAGAACTGGACACCGCCGCCTTGCCACTGGCCGGCAGTCCTGCCGCGTGCAGCATGGGTAATCCGCACTGCACTTATTTTGTCGATGATCTGGCCAGTGTTGATATCGCGACGATCGGTCCGGCCATCGAAACCAACGCGCTGTTCCCTCTCAAGACCAACGTTCATTTCGTCCAGATCATTGATCGCAACCATATACGGCTGCGGATCTGGGAACGTGGGGCGGGTATTGCGCTAGGTTCGGGATCCTGCTCGTGCGCTGCGGTTGTTAACGGCATTCGTCGTGGTTTGTTGGACAGCACCGTCGAGGTTGAATGTGATGGCGGAAGCGTGACGGTTCAGTGGGATGGCGTGGGTGCGGTCGTTCTTGTCGGGCCGGTGGAGGCAAGTTTTTCGGGGACGATGAGTCAAGGTTGAGTGGGTGGTGTTTAAACCCTGATACTGATATTCGCAGGACGTTGTGCATCATTAAATCAAAAGGAAGTTTTATTCATGTCGGAGCAACGCATTAGGCCCCTCGCTCTTTGTATCTTTCATCATCACGGAAAAATACTGGTCAACCGGTTTTACGATGCCAATAAAAAACAGATGTTTTTTCGTCCCGTTGGCGGTGGTATTGAGTTCGGCGAAAGAAGCTATGAGGCCATCGTCCGAGAAGTGCAAGAGGAGCTGGGTGCCTCGATCAGCGACCTTCGATTGATTGGCACCTTGGAAAGCATTTTCACCTACGCCGGCAAGCCTGGGCACGAGATCGTCCAAGTCTACGATGCAAGGTTTGACGACGCCGATCTCTACAAACAACCCTGGCTGGAAGGCTTTGAAAGCGACGGTGCATCGTTCAAGGCCACGTGGTGCTCCAGTGACAGCTTCACGGCTCTGTCACCGCTGGTGCCTGAAGGACTTTACGATTTGCTCAAGTCGGCTTCGCTCCTGGAATAAGTAGAATCAGCGAAAGGCATCCACAATCCTGAGCCACGGCCAGCGAGCCTGATAACTCTTCGCCTTCTCATCGAACAAATCCGGCTGCGGATTATTTGGATTGATACGCAGAAAGCCTTGCTCGATATCGTCCAGGCCAAAGGGCGCATAGACCTCACCGGTTTCAACATCCAGCCCAATGCACGTGCCCGCAATCAAGTAACGATCAATGCCATCCTTGGCCGACTGAAGCTGAGGATAAGGCTTGCCAAACCGCTGACCGTACCAGAGGTGGACGCGAGCCTGATTCTTGACCTCGATGTTGACGTCGAGGTCCTGGAAGAGTCGCTGGGCGGCGTTGATCACTTCGTTCTCGGCTTCCCAAGACAGGTCCGGGTCAAAGTAAAAAACATCGTAATCCTTAACGCCCCAAGAGGACTGTTGCTTCGATTGATGATTCCAGACGGCTTGGAACAGGCAGCCTGCCGTGAGCATGCATTGATTTAAACCGAGTGCAGGCAAGCGCGAAGTGATTTGTCCGTTGATTGGATTGGTCATTGCTATTTCGACCAAGCGTTCGACCGTCAATGTCATATTCATCCTCTTGGAATCGATCCTGGCGCCCGGCAGATGTCTGAGCAAAATCAGGTGATCTAAGATACCAAACGCATCAATCTCAAGGAGGCCCAATGACATTGCAAAGCAGGCCAGTGACGGCCGATGACATCAAGACCATCTGCAGCTTTGTGCTGGACGCTCGGGAACTGTTTTATATGTTTCCGAAGGCTCGATACCCACTGACTGAAGCTCAATTGTCTGGCGCTATCGCTCAACGATTCGATTCGACGGTCATCGAAGCAGAGAACCGTGTCGTTGGCTTTGCTAATTTCTATAGGGCTGAAACCGGTGGAGTTTGCTGTATCGGTAATGTCATTGTCGCCCAAGAGGCTCGAGGCAAAGGTGTTGCAACCTTTCTTGTGGAAACGATGACTGCCTTGGCGTTCGACTGCTACGACGCCACTGAGGTGCAGATATCGTGCTTCAACGAAAACACGGCCGGCTTGCTGCTTTATCCAAAGCTGGGTTTTTTGCCCTTTGCTGTTGAAGAGCGAGTTTCTCCAGATCATCGTAGGACCGCACTCATCCACATGCGTCGCGGTAGAGTGGGTCAAGCATGATTTCTTTCCCTGACGCGTCCTAGTGCATTTTGCTCTGAGCAGCCAACTCCGGAAAAAGGTTGAAAACTCAAGCTCGCCCAACGCGACTGATTTACAATACCGCTCCTTCGGCAGAGGCTGGCGTTCGTGGATGCGTTTTCCCTTGTGTATCACCACCTGAGCGCATGGGTAATCGCACCCATCACCCAGCAATTCCTCAGCATTTTCAACCTGAACGGCCGGTTCGGAGTGCTGTTTCTATGTGCCTCCTACGGCGTCGCCTATAGCCTGTTCCGTTACAGGAAGCGCCGTCGCCTGACCGAGGCTCGTTCGTTCTGGCAATTCATCGGTGGTGGCCGGGTGAATCTGCATCGCTCGGCGCTGCTGGACTATCGCTATTACTTCGTCCAGGCGGTTCTCAAGGTTGCCTTGGTGCTGCCCATTGTCCATCTGGTCGATCCGTATATCCTGCGCTCTGGAGATTATTCGGTTTTTTTCAATAATCTGTGGGGCGCGCGTCCGCGCCTGGGGGAGAACCTTTCGCTGGCATTGCTCTATGGGCTGGGGGTGTTCCTGGTGAAGGATTTCGTCCATTACTGGGCGCACCGGGCGTTTCACTCGCGCTGGCTCTGGGCGTTTCACAAGGTGCATCATTCGGCACCCGTGCTGGTACCGGCCACGGCGAGCCGGGTGCATTTTGTCGAGAAGATCGTCGAGAAGCTTGGCGTCACTGCCTGCCTGGGCCTCTTCGCGGGTGCTTTCTGGTACGCCTGTGGTGGTGAGATCAGCCGTTACACGTTGTTCGGCGTGACGTACCTGGTGTTTATTTTCAATAGCCTGGCGGCGAATCTGCGTCATACCCATGTCTGGCTGTCCTTCGGCCCGACGCTGGAACATGTGCTAAACAGCCCGGCCCAACACCAGATCCACCACAGCGATGCCCCGCGTCATTTCAACCGCAATTTTGGCGTCAACCTGTCGCTGTGGGATTGGATGTTCGGCACGCTCTATGTCACCAGCACTCGGCCCGAGCCCTTGCGTTTCGGCACTGGGGAACAGGACCGGCAGCGCTACCTGACGCTGTATAGCCTAATTGTCACGCCCTTCGTCGAGACTGCTCGCAAATGCCTGCCAGCGTTTTCATATCAACGCCCACACGCCACAATGCCCCCGACGCCTGCCTTCGGATCAGCGAGTGTTGATACCGATGAAGCCGAGCGAAAACCCAGCAAGGAACGCCCATGAATTTCTTCAAGAAGCTCTTCGGTTCATCGAGTACCCCTGAAACCCATGGCGACCAGCCCGCGCCGCAATCCCCTGAACTTGTCGACCTGACTGAGGCTGAAGCCGCCAATCTGGCCGTCCGGGAAGCCGGCGCAGCGTGTCTGGATCGTCATTGGAGTGCTGTCGGCACGGTCGAGCGGGATGTCCTTGCCTACCTGATCAGCCCGACCTTTTCCGGCGGCCCGTACTGGCCTTCGACTCGCCAGGCCTATCGCGTGGTTCGCCGTGGCGAGACGATCATCCTCGCCACCGAAGGCCTGTCCGATCCATTCGATGATACGGAAGGCATGGGCAACGGTTTCGAAATGGAGTTGTTCGTCGAAACCGCGGACATCCCCGAACACGCCCGTGGCCCCGTGGGCGAGGTCGATCCTTTCAAGGGCAGTTGGGCATTCGAACTGGTGGAACACGTCGCCAAGACGGTGGCCGACGCGGGCGGCATCACCCACCAACTCGACCAGTATGGGGCGCTGTCCCTTGAACTTCCCGGGCTCAGCCAATCGCACCACATGAGCGACCAATTGCCCAAACACTTCGTGACCGATGACGACTCCACCGGCGTCCTGCTCGGTGCCCCGGCGCCGGATTTCCCGACCCTACTGGAGGATATGCCATTGTCCCCGGTCAGATTGGTGCCGGTGGTATTGATCACCGCGGCGGAGCTTGAGTACGTGCGTTCGGGTGGGCGAGCGGCACGGGAGGATCTGGTGAGTCGTTTGCAGGCGGCGGGCGTTGGGCATTTGAGCAGTCTGCATCGGGCAAGCGTGGTGTGATGACAGAGGGAATCGGCCAAAGGCCAACCATGGCGAACGCTCACTTCATTTTCAATATTCATCAACTCACCCGCTGGCATAGATGAGCAAGGCTATGAAAATCACGAACGGCGCAAACATCACCAAGCTGCCGACGGCGAGTGCCCAACCCCAGGCAAAACCGCTCTCTCCCTTGAAACGACCGCCACTGAGTAAACGAAGTATGTAAACGCCAATCCGATGAGCCAACACGTTCAATAAGAAATCAAAAATATGATCCATGCTTTGGTCCTGGCATCTTCTTGGACGCTGCAGTGCTACGGGTCCAAGGTTTTCGTCATGATGATCGTGCGCTCTGATTTGTGGAACTCATCCCGGACTTTTTCAAAGCCAAGCGAAGCATAAAAGCCTTCTGCGGTGATTGAAGAGGGGACCCGCAGCAGGTTCAGACCTGCGTTGATGGCGATCGATTGAATCCTCGCCATCAGGTGTCTTCCGAGACCCTTCCCTTGATAGCTCGGGTCGACAAACACGCTTCGGACCACGTCTTGATCGAGACTCGCCGTTGCAACGATATGATTGTCGACTGTGGCTACGAGTATCTGGCGTTGAGCCAACAATTGAAGAATTGCCGGCGGGGAAAAATTTTGCGCCACTTGATCGATAATTTCGGGTGAGTAGTCTTGGGCGTTGGACTGGCGCAGGGCATTGATGATCGTTTGACTGATGGCCGGGGCATCGGTGGCCATAGCGTTTCGAATCAGGTAGTCCATTAAGGTTGCTCCTTGCGCATAGTCGCTTGAGCATAGAAGGATTCGGCCTCACTGACCAAAACGGAAGGCGTAATGACTGATTATCGCGGACTCATCCTCGAAGACACCCGTGAAGGCGCCACCGACCGTGCCATCGCACAATTGGAAGCCAGCCTGGGAGCCCGCCTGCCGGACGACTATCTCCAGTTTCTCAAGACCTGCAACGGCGCCTACGTGGAATACGATGTGTTGGCCACGCTCGCCAATGGCGATGAGGAATTGCTCAGCTTTTCGCTGTACGGGCTGGACCCGGACAAAGAGTATGAATCCAACCCCTTTGAACTGGAGCAACTGCGGGCCCAGCCCGGCTTCCCCGAGACGGGAGTGTTGCCGATAGGTCGCGACGGCGGCGCGAGTATCTTGCTGCTGGATGTGCGGGAAGGGCGCCAGGACGTGGCGGCGATGGTGGCGGGCTTGCCCGCGTGGACCGGGCGCCGTCAGCAGGGCGATGAGTACGTGGTGTTGGCGGATTCTTTCAACGGTTATCTGGATTCGCTGCATTTATCGGAAGAGCGGATCGAGGAGCATATCAATCACTTCATGATCAGCCCTGAGAGTATCGAGGCGACGTTGGAGTGGTTGGATAAGGGGAGCCCGGGGTGGCGGGAGCGGTATCGGGAATTGTGGAATGTGAGGGTTTTGGATCGGTTGATTTGAAGACTGATTGGGTGGCTGAATTCCGGTCTTGTCCCCTGGAGGCTGTTTACCTCTACTTCCCAAGTCGTCGCCACCAATCGGCAGCATTACGGGCGTTCGTAGCTTTTTTAAAGACTGCGGATTTTGGCGATGCTTCCAGATAAAGCCGGCCCTCATCGGGAAGCAGAGAAATAGGTAAAGACGACCTGTTGATTCGAGCAGAATTATCTTGGCTGTCTTGCCTAAGGCTTCAGGCAACAATGTTAACTTTCGATAGGCTATGAGCGATGCAAGTGGGAGCTATAGACACGAAGCGGCCTTGGTCAGCACAGTAGCTGTAACTTCGATCTTCAGTCAGCAAGGACATCTCATTGAACGACTCTGAACATGTGAAAGAACTGTGTGCCCGTTTCAACTCTGGAGAACATCTGAAGTTTACGTTTTTCTGGGGGCACCAGCGCAGCAAAATTGCCGTTACGGCTTCGTGCTTCAGCCAATGGTTCGAGGCCGGGTTCATTGTCGAGGGGCAACATTACCCGACAGCCGAACACTTCATGATGGCCGAGAAAGCGGCCTTGTTCGGCGATCAGGAAATTCGTGCGCAGGTGCTCCACGCTCCTACTCCTAATGCCGCCAAAGCACTGGGCCGCAACGTGCGTGGCTTCAATGATCAGGTTTGGCTGCAACACCGATACGACATCGTCGTTCGAGCGAACCAGGCCAAGTTCTCTCAGAATCCGCAGTTGAACGAATATCTTCTACAAACCGGTTCGAGCGTTATTGTCGAAGCCAGCCCGGTTGATAACATCTGGGGTATAGGGCTCGCACAGGACAACGCGGATGCGAACAATCCGAATCTGTGGAAAGGCTTGAATCTACTGGGGTTTGCGCTGATGCAGGTGCGGGACGGGGAGTAAGTTATCCCTCCGCCGCTTGAATTCAGTCCTCAGTCGAGACGGTCGATAGCGCGTGCAAGATTCGCGCGCGCCTGCTGCTCAAACGCATCGAAGTACGCTGCGGTCGTATAGATCCGTCCACGCGCCAGGAAGCCTTCAAGGACCTGGCGCCGCTTTTGGCGGTACACAGGCAGAGGCACAAACTGATACTCGCGGCGAATTTGTTGGTCGTATTCCTCGAACCGCTCGAACGATGCTCCAAGGATCGCCAGGTCCGTGTCCACCAAGACCGCTTCGTCTGCCGTTGCCGGGACACCGTCGTGTCGCGTCACCATCACCAGATCGTAAAGCCTGCGTCGCGTTTCATCGTCCAGGCCGCTATCGCGTGCCACGTCGTCCAACCATTGCGCACTGCGCAACTCGTTGTCGCTGCGAAGGGGGTCGTAGATCGCGTCATGGAACCATAACGCGAGGTCGACTTCTGCGGGGGCCTGGCAGGCCGCGTTGATGTATCGGCGCATATGAAGGCATTCCTTCAGATGCTGCAGGTTGTGGTACGCGCGGTGCGGCTCGCCGTAGTGTCTAATGAGCTCTTCGTACGTTTCGCGTGACGCGTCTCTGATGCCAAGCGCCTTCCAGACGCGAGCCCAGGCGGCGAAACCGATGCCATCAGCCATATTGTCGTTCGTACTGGCCAGGAGTAGACCGTTCCCGTCTGGTGGACTCGTCATTGTTTCTTCTCCACTTTATTGAGCATCACCCGCCGGCGCGTCGTCGGTATCGTCTGCTGGCGCTCCGTAAGGTGCGCCAATCTCGACCCGATCAGCCTTTACCCAACCGGTATAGTCGTCGCCGCTCTTGGCGATGAAGTTCACTTCCAGCCATGATTCGTCTTCAAGGTTGGAGTAAACGGTGAGGGAGTCGCCGGGTATGACGAAAATCTTCTTATTGGCACAGGCTTCATCGGGCGCTTCGTGGAAATGCAGGCGTCCGGTGCCAATGACTTTGCCTTGCACCGACGGATGAAACTCCGGCACCGTCCCGGAGATCTTTTCCGCCAGGGCCGAACAGTTAACAGCGGCCTGGCTCAGGCTGCTGAAAAGGCACAGGCACAACAAGAAGCTTGAGCGCAGATACATCGTGGCGAATCCGTTTGGGGTGGAGGCGTAGGATAGTTAAGTCAGAAACTATTGGGAAAGAGACATGAACAAGGGGATTGGAAAAAGTGCAGAAGGGGGCCCACTTGCCAACACCCCACTATCCAAACCACCCACTCAGCAACGCCGCGCCCAACGCGACTAACACGGTATTGAGACAGACCAGCGTGAAGCCAAACCTTACCAGTTCGCCTTCTTCCTTGGTCTGGGTCTTGGCAAGTCCCAGGATCAGCATGACAACCGACAGCGAGCCCAGCGCAGCATGCCCTGCCGAGCTGTTCTGGACGGCAGCCAACAACAGGCGAGAGGATTCCGGCAACATCGCGATGGCCGGCATGAAGATCGCGTTGCCGCCAACATTCGACCCGGTCATGTAGCCTGACAGCGCGCCAAACAGGGCCACCAGCGACGTCGCGGCGGCGGGTGAGAGGCCCGCTAGCAGTTGCATCAAACCCGCGAGGAAGCCGGCCTTCACCATCATCTGCGACATCGCCAGGAAGAAGAAAATGGTCAACAGTGGCCGCTTCGCCCGCGCCACCAGTGCAGCAGGCAGGTTGACGTCGAGTGCTGCCGGGCGTTGTGTGTGGCGCGTGTGAAACCCTATCCCGATCAGCACCAGAACCAGTGCCAGGCCGGGTGAGGCGAGTGGTTTCCAGGTGACCTGGGCGCCCTGTACAACCCAGTGATCTGGCCAAGCGGTGATCGTCCACACCGTCTTCAACGCGACAATGCAGACAATCAGGACCAGATATGGCCATGCCTGACGCGGCCATTGCACCGCACCGCGCTCGCTATCGTTGCGGCGCAGGCGCCACAGCCCAGCAGAGAGTACCGCAGCAGCCGTCACCAGGCCTGCTGCCACGCCGGCCACTTCCGGCCCCAGCCACCGACTGGCACCGTAAAGCACGCCCACGAACAGCAGCCAGAAAGCGCCCAACGCCCTCCATTCCCGCGAATCACGAACGCCTGCAAGCGATAGCGCGATTGCACTGAGGACCAAAAAAACCGGTGCGCTGGTCAATGCCGAGGTCGCTGCCAGCGCGGTTGCGTCCAGGTGAACCAACGAAGCACCAATGACCGATGCCAGGCCCAGCGTTCCCCAAGGCATGATTGCCATGCCGGTCAGTGCTATCCGTAGCGCGACCCGACGTTCGAAGAGACTGAGCAGCAGGGGCACCGTGGCGATCAACGACACGCCGAAGCCGGTCATCGCTTCGAGCAACGGTGCCAGTCCAAGAACGATAAACACGACTTGATCGCCGCGCCCAAGCCCCAGTGACCGCACCCATTGGCTAAGCGCCAGGTTGACACCCATGCGCTCGATAAAAATCACAAAAACCAGGCCTGGAACGATCACGAAAGCCGTACTTGCAAACAGCACGGCCGTATCTTGAGCAGCGGCCACCATGCTGCCCAGGTGCCACGCGTCGGCAGCGCCGGCGAGCCAGAGCACCATGACCCATACAGTGCCTGCGATGGCGGCATGCACGGGTGGCCGGCGCAGCACGACGAGCATGGCTGTCACCAACAGGACAGGGGAGAGATGGAACAGTGCGAGCATGCCGATAATATCCTGTGTGTGTTGCGACCAAGGCTGCGTACGCAGACTGCTGGAAAGATAATATTTCTCCAGGCTAGATAAAGGGGTGCAGTTTTCTGTTAGTTTTCGAGAAAATTTCTCACGGGTTTACCATGGCAAAAAACGACGCTGCACTTGAATCGTTGGACAAATTCGACCGTGCCATCCTGGACCTCGTCCAGCGCGACAACACGATGCCGCTGCGCCTCATGGCCGAGCAGGTCAATCTTTCCACGGCCGCCGTTCAGCGCCGTATCAAGCGGATGGAAGCGGGGGGCGTCATCACGGGCAACGTCGCCATCGTGGACCCCACCGCCGTAGGACGACCGATCACGATCATTGTGGAAGTGATGGCAGAGCGCACCAGCATCGAGGCACTTGAGGCGATGAAGGCACACTTCGCGGTGCCCGAAGTTCAGCAGTGTTATTACGTCACCGGTGAAGTGGATTTCGTTCTGGTGTTAACCGTTGCCAGCATGAACGAATACCAGGCGTTGGCGCGGCGATTGTTTGCCGAAAATTCCAACGTGACCTGGTTCAAGACAATCGTGGCGCTGGACCGGGTGAAAGTCGGGCTTGATGTGCCGAGTGTGCCGGTGGGAAAAGAGAGGGAATAGGGGGATTTACTTTTACTTCCATAAAGCAAATCCGGCCGGGTCGGGCGCGTGATTTTGACATACGCTCACGTAGGGCGAAGCGCTTACCCATGTTCCGCTGCCAACATCGACCTGAACTGAGCAATGATCTCTGAAGATAACCCGGCGCCTTCGAACACCGCACAGGTGAAGCTAACGGGGGCAGGGCCTGGAGCCGTGATGATGCGGTCCGCAACCACAGCTACTGGGCTGCTTCGATAAAACTCATTTCCTTCATAACCCACGGCATTCTTTTGCAAGAAGTCGGCGCTGTTCGAGGTATGAGGAACCCTGTCGAGAAGCCCGGCCCTGGCCAGTGCCAGCGTTCCTCCGCAGATGCCGGCAATTGTCGCTCCACTTGATCGACTCGCCTGAAGGAAATCGCGAATATCGGGCGCTTCTGCACGTTCCCAGGCCATTCCTCCAATGACGACGACAACGTCTGGTTTCCAGTTCAGACATTCTTGCAAACTGCTATCAACCGTTACGGCCAATCCACCCTGGGAGCGGAACTGTCCCGTAGCAGGCGCAAAAAACCTGACGTCGATTCCGTAAAAAGGGGACGCAGTTCCAGCGATGAAAGCATATTCCCAGTCCGCAAAACCGGCTGTCAGTATCAAACCCACGCGTGCCATCAGTCACAATCCTCCATGAATGCCAAATGCCTCCCTCGGCATTTTGTTAAGCCGCAGCAACTCAGTACTACTCGTTACAAACTGTCTTTTTTGTCTGTAGATGGTTGCGCCAGAAACTCCGCGATCAGCGATACAACCTGCTGCTGAATCACCCCCCGAGCACGACCGCCATCACCATCCCGACAAATGATCCCATCGCCTGGCACTTCCTCTTCAAGCATTTCCTCCGCACCCGGCTTACACATCGACATAAAGCTGAAATGGCTCGCGTCTTTGATCTCAACGTAACGGCTTGACGCCTGGGGCAGACGCTTGGCCAGGTTGGCAGACTCCAACTCAGCAGGAAGCTTTCGCGACGGCACGCCGGCCGCGATCACCAGGGCGGGAACAGGCAGCGCGGCCAGGCTTTCATCGGTCAGGCCCCGTGAAAGGCCGAGGTCCAATGTCACCACCGAGGTAACACGTTTGTCACGCCAATCAGTGGCCAGCTCGGCCTTTGCTTCCGAGGTGCTGGCGGGGTTCATCTGTTGGTAAACGGTGCAACTGGATAACTGCGAATGGGCTTTGCAGTCTTGGGCGAAGCGCTCTGGGTCGAAGCGAGCGCCGGCGATTTCCAGGGCAGTCCAGCCGCCGAGTGAATGGCCCACGGCTGCAATTCGGCCATTGGCGACGCGGCCAAATTTTTCCGGTTGAGTTGTGACCGCATCGATGGCTCGGCGCAGGTCAACGGGCCGCTGCCATAGCTGCGCCGCTGCTTGCGGGCTGCGGTCATGGGTGGTGCTGCCGGGGTGGTTGATGGCGGCGACGATGTAACCCTTCCGGGCCAAGGCGCTGGCCAGCCAGATCTGGTTGCTCCAGTTACCCCTGTAGCCGTGGGAGAGCACCACCAGTGGATGTTCGCCGGCAGTGGGCGGCGCGTTACGCACGGCCGCCGCGCCGACGAACACCGCGTTATCGGCGATCAATTGCGGGGTCGCGGTGGTTGCGCTGGGGTACCAGACGACCATCTCTAGGGCGCGGCCATTGTGTGGGTCCGGCAGGGTGGAGGATTGGAAGCCGACGGGGTTTTCGTCAGCAAATGCGGTCGTTGTCAGGCAAGCCAACAACAGGGCGCCGAGAGCTGTTTTCAATGTCGTTTCTTCCTTGATTAGACGAATGGGCTGTCGATAAGCCCCGGCATTAAAGCTCAGATTCGAACCGCAGTGCATAACTTTCATCGACCCGAGAAACTAGCGCGAAGGCACACTCCGAGAGGGAGAAGTTATCACCGGTGTCCATACGAATATTGCGCAACGCCACTACATTTCTTGGCGCGTCTTTTTCATTGTCGGTAGCGGTTTGCGTCATTGGGGAGTTCTCTACCACAGCCAGACCCTGGCATGGAGCTGTTTTCTTTTGTGGCGAGGGAGCTTGCTCCCGCTTGAGTGCGTAGCGCTCACAAAAGGGGCCGCTGCGCAGCCCAGCGGGAGCAAGTTCCCTCGCCACGGGGTTGTCGATTGGCAGGCTTATAAAGTGGAACCGGCCGGTGCTGCATCCAATCGTCGGGCAATCACATCCATCACGTCGCACCCATCGCGCAGTGGGATGCAGCACAGTTGTGCCAGGTCCTGAAGGGTCGCGGGGTCGATGGTCAGTTCATCACGCATCGCCAAGTTCTCCAGGAACTGGGTGGCGGCACGGATTCGGTAGGCGGCTGAGTCGAGCAGGATGTGTAGCGGGGCGGTGGTGTCGACGTAGAGGGGTTGATCGTCGGCGTTGCTGGTAAGGCCCATGTATTGATTCATAAGTAAGCTCCACTGGATAGTTTTGCCCACTGCGGGTCGCCAAACCCGGCCACCATTTGGGCGACGCCAAGACTATAGTCGCCACCGCAAAAAATACGCAAGGGATTGATAGGGAAGGGGATTCCCAATCATATGTAGGACGTTGCCATAGCCCTGAGTATCTGAGCTGTAAGTCTTACAACCAGGTAAGCCCCTCACGTACATCCGGCCAAAACACAACGATTTGTAGGATATTTCTGTAGCCTCATCGCCACTATCTGCCCGTTACCCCCCATTTACCCCCCGACGCATCCCACATTCCAATCGCGCATTCCCACCCCGCGCGGGATAATACGGCCCTGCCTGGGGTCACAAGCTTTCCCCTCGTTGGTATTGGCGTCTCAGAAGGATCGAACGCATGACAGATTGGCTCCAGAGCTACGGAGAAATGGCTGAACGGGTCCGCCGCCATCCTTGGGAGGAGACATCGCTTGGGCCGCCAGGGCAGTGGCCCGATGTGTTGAAGACCACCGTGGCGCTGAGCCTGGCCTCGCATTTTCCCCAGGCCATCGTGTGGGGGCCAGACCTGATCACGGTGTACAACGATGCATTCCTGCCGATCCTCGGCAGCAAGCCCGAGGCGCTGGGGCGGGGGTTCGATGAGGTGTGGCAGGAGGTCTGGCGCGATATCGGGCCGATCGTGCAGGCCGCCTTCGAGGGGCAAGCCACTTATATAGAGAACTTCCCCCTGATCATCGAGCGCGGCGAGGGTCCTGAACAGGCCTATTTCACGTTCTGCTACAGCCCCATCCGTGACCAGTTCGGCACGGTGGTGGGCATGCTGGACACGGTCACCGAGACCACTTCCACGGTGTTCATGACCCAGCGGCTGGCGGTGTTGGATGCCATCGGCACCGCCGTGGCAAATGCCACCGACCCGCAGGCCATCATGGCGACCACCACGCGGATCCTGGCGGCGCACTTGAACCTGTCCAATTGTGCCTACGCCGACATGGATGAGGACGAGGACGGTTTCACCATTCGCGGCGATTGGGCCCGGGTGGGCTCGCCGCATATTCTTGGGCACTATCGGCTGGCTGATTTTGGCCGACTGGCGGTCACGAATCTGCGGGCCGGCAAGCCGCTGGTGCTCAACGATAATCTCAAGGAGCTGCCGCCGGAGGAAGCGGCGGCGTTCCAGGCCCTTGGCATCGCGGCGACCATTTGCGTGCCGTTGATCAAGGGTGGGCGATTGACCGCGCTGATGGCTATTCACGACAAGACGCCGCGGATCTGGTCGTCCAACGATCTGGCGCTGCTGATGGAAGTCACCGAGCGCTCCTGGGCCCACATTGAGCGCGCCCGTGCCGACGCCGCTGTGCGCGAAGGCCTGGCGGCCCTGGCCGAGTTGAACGCGACGTTGGAGGAGCGGGTCGAGGAACGCACCACCCGGTTACAGCAGACCGAAGCGGCGCTGCGTCAGTCGCAAAAGCTCGAAGCCATCGGCCAGCTCACCGGCGGCGTGGCCCATGACTTCAACAATTTGCTGACAATCATCCGTTCTTCGGTCGATTTCCTGCGCATGCCCAACCTGTCCGACGATCGCCGGCAACGCTACATGACGGCGGTGTCCGAAACGGTGGAGCGCGCCTCCAAGTTGACCAGCCAGTTGCTCGCGTTTGCCCGGCGCCAGCCCTTGAAGCCGCAAGTCATTGACGTGGGCAAGCTAGTGCAGAGCCTGGGGGACATGCTGCAAACCGTCACGGGGGCGCGGATCCAGGTCAACGTCGAGTTGTGCGACCGGCCCTGTTACATCCGTGCGGATTTGAGCCAGTTCGAGACGGCGCTGATCAACATGGCCCTCAACGCCCGGGATGCCATGAATGGCCAGGGCACGCTGTGGCTGCGGCTCAGCTGCGGCGGTGGCATGCCGCCGATCCGTGGTCATGCCGGGGCCGGGCAATCCTTTGCTGCCATTGCCTTGGCTGATACGGGTACGGGTATTGACGCGCAAGTGCTCGAGCACATCTTCGAACCCTTCTTCACCACCAAGGAAGTGGGCAAGGGCACGGGGCTGGGGTTGTCCCAGGTGTTTGGCTTTGCCAAGCAGTCCGGTGGCAACGTCGATGTTTCGACCGTGGTGGGCGAAGGGACGGTGTTTACCTTGTACCTTCCGGAAGTGGAGCCTGAGAAAAACCACGAGCCGGTCAAGGAGGAACATACACACCTGGTGCTGGAAAAGGGCAAGCGTCGGGTGCTGGTCGTGGAAGACAATTTGGAGGTGGGGCGTTTTGCCAACCAGATCCTCCAGGACCTGGGCTACGAAACCGCCTGGGCGACCAACGCCGAAGAAGCGCTGGAGATGGTCGGCCAGGATGCGATGGCGTTCGACGCGATATTTTCTGACGTGGTGATGCCCGGCATCAGTGGGATTGCCCTGGCGAGAGAACTGCGCCAGCGTCGCCCGGACCTGCCGGTGGTGCTGACTTCTGGTTACAGCGAAGAGTTGGCCCACAGCGGTCATGAGGGCTTCGAGTTCTTGTCCAAACCCTATTCCGCCGATCAGGTTTCCCGGATTTTGAACCGGACGATGCTGGGCGCTGAATGAGTGTTTCCTTTCTGAAACAGTGGGTTCCATTCGTCGGCGAAGGGTGTTGTTGAATCAACAGTCTGTTGATGACCGACTAGTCTCACTCGTGAAGGTCGATATTGTCAGGCAACCGGTTGTTGCCGGTATGGACCTCAATGAAAGGGGAAAGGCAATGGGAACACCGTACAGCGAGGAGCACGGAGCCACATATCCGATCAATGAAGGGTTGCAGTGTGGCCAGTCGACTTACCATGCAGACTTTGGCGATGAACCGATCAAGTCCATCAGGACGAAGGTGGCCAAAGTGCAGCGAGGGGAGAAGTCCAAGTTTTTGCCCAGGGTTCCGGTCAAGAAGTGACGACAAGTCGTGGCCAGAGATCGTTCCCGCCGGGCCGCATAGGAGCTGTGTGGGAGCTGCGTAGGAGCTGTCGAGTGCAACGAGGCTGCGATCTTTCCCCAGACAATTGAGTCTCAAGCGATAGATCAAAGATCAAAAGATCGCAGCCTTCGGCAGCTCCTACAAGGATATCCCGGTCTTTACATAAATATTTTTCATCTTTTCTCAAACCGCGGTTCCTTTCACGTTTCTTTCACAAGCAGGTACGTACTCTGAGCTCATCCGTTAGAAAGCAGTACCTGCCCGTTTCCCCAGCGGGCTTTTTTTTGCCTGTCATAAAATAATCCGCCGTTTCGTTGTCCAACCGTCATGGCTGACGTGGTGTGGCGTAAACTCGCGCCCGCACGCATCGGCCATTTCTCCCCGAAGCGGCATTCTTGAGGTCTCTATCATGCGTTTGACTTTGTCCACCTTGTTACTGGGGTTAGTGGTTGCCCAGGGCGCGATGGCTGCCGGCGACGGTACCGCCGCGGTCGGCGGTGGTCTGGGCGGTGTGTTGGGCAACGTGGTCGGCCAGCAGATGGGCGGCAGCACAGGCGCCGCGATTGGCGCCGGTGTCGGCGGCGCAGCCGGTAGCGCCGTGGGCGCGCGCAAAGGCAGCCGCACGGAAGCCGCCATCGGCGGTGGCCTGGGCTCGGCCGGTGGCTCGATTGTCGGTAACCGCCTGGGCGGCTCCACCGGCTCCACCGTCGGCGCAGGTATCGGCGGCGCGGCGGGCGGCGCGTTGGGCAGCAACCTGTCCAATGACAACGACGGTCACTCTGGTGGCAAGAAGCACAAGCACAAGAGAAAGCATCGCTAAGCGGATGCTTGGATGAATGGACCCGGCCTCATGCCGTGATGCTGTTCAACTAGAAAAAACGGCGCTTCTTTCAGAAATGAGAAGCGCCGTTTTTTTGGGCTTCTTTTGATGCCTGAAGCAAGGGCAACAGACAGCGCCAGCCGCTGTGTAACAGCACCACCGCCATCGCGAGCAAGCTCGCTCCCACAGGGGATTTGGGGTGTTCGTAACATTTGCGTACGACACAAAAACCTGTGGGAGCGAGCTTGCTCGCGAAGAGGCCAGCACATCCGACATCGTCATCGACTGTGACACCGCCTTCGCGCGCAAGCCCGCTCCCACACAGGGGAACGATTGCCGCCCCCCCGCCTCAAATTCATACATCCATCAGCAATCGCGAGGTGTGTCATGACGCCGGAAACTGAAGGCAAGGAAGAAAAAGGCCCGACGGGCGTTCCCTTCATCAATGATCCAGGCCTCAACGACCCAGGCAACGAAGACCCCGGTTCCCTGATGGACGACGCCCAAGTGCCCTTGCTCGACGATGAGGACGCTGAACTTGAGGACGAATCCTACAAATGAAAGCCCTCAAACGGATCGCCCGCGTTCTTTAAGCTGCAGAACAGGTGCGCTCACCTGCCAGGAGGTTGTATGACTGCCGATTCCCACGCCCCCAACGACGAAACCCCGGAATACCCGCTGCCGTCGCCGACCAACCCGCTGAGCCGCGACCAGTTGCCGCCCGATGACGAAGCGGGCGTCGAGCAGGTGCCCAGCGACGATGAAGATGTCGAGGCGACCCCGGATGATCCGGACATCGCCGGTGATGACGCCTCCGGCAAGCCGAGCTGATCGACAGCCCCGCCCGTCGATCCAGTGGCACCATCGACCCTTCACGCATGCCACACATCAGGTAAGTACCTTGAAAAGGAGACTCACCATGATGAAGTCCAACATGACAGCGCTGACACTCGCCGGGATTCTTTCCGTCAGTTCGTTGGCCGCTTTCGCACAATCTTCCAGCGGCACGCCTCCCGTGGACAAGGGCGGGATGCCACCTTCTTCGGAAATGGAGGCTGGCTCAACGTCCGGTGCCAGTGGTAACGCCTTGCCCCCAGGCTCCGTCGGTGGTGGCAATGGCGGCGATGCCAGCGGCAGCAGTACCAGCCCCGGCACGGGCAGCGGTTCGACGAGTGGCGGCAGCACGATGGGCGGTGCCGACGCCGGTGGTGGCACCAGCGGAGGAACCGGTACCAGCGACAGCGGTGGCAGCTCGGGCGGCAGCGGCTCGGGATCGGGCGGCTCCGGCAGCTCGGGTCAATAACCGCTGCATCCTCATCCAAACCGATCCGCTTTTTTGTGGCGAGGGAGCTTGCTCCCGCTGGGGTGCGAAGCAGCCCCACGATCTTACGGTCGCTGCGCAACCGAGCGGGAGCAAGCTCCCTCGCCACAAAACCCGTCCATGGATTTCCCATTGCCGGTTCCAAGCCCCCTTCGTTATTCTGCTGAATCCTTTAAGGCAAACACGCTACCCTGGCCGCACCTGAGCCATCCCTGGAATGTTGTGTTGATAACGGATCAGATGCGATGAATGCACCGCTGAAAGAGTTTGGCCCGATCAAGGCTGTGATTTTCGACATGGACGGGCTGTTGTTGGACACCGAGGGGATCTACACCGAGGTGACTTCCATCATCGCCGAGCGCTACGGGCGCACGTTCGATTGGAGCGTCAAACAGAACATCATCGGACGCGGGGCCGTGGACCTGGCCAATTACGTCGTCCAGGCGCTGGAATTACCGATCACGCCCCAGGAATTCCTGGTCATCCGCGAGCCCTTGATGCGCGAGCGTTTTCCTCACGCCCTGGGCATGCCCGGCGCCGAGGAGCTGGTGCGGCATCTGAAGGCCCACAACATTCCGATAGCGGTGGGGACCAGTTCGTCGAGCCCTACGTTCGAGCTGAAAACCACCTTGCACCGGGACTGGTTCGCGCTGTTCGATTGCATCGTGACGGCGGACGACCCCGAGGTCGGCGCGGCAAAACCGGCACCGGATATCTTCCTCACCGCCGCCCGGCGCCTGGGTGTCGAGCCGCGCGATTGCCTGGTGTTCGAGGATTCCCCGTTCGGCGTGACGGCCGCGAAAGCGGCCGGCATGACCGCCATTGCCATTCCGGATTCGGCCATGGCAGACGAAAAATATGCCCATGCCGACGGGATCATCCGCTCCTTGAGGATGTTCCAGCCAAGCCTTTGCGGTTTGCCGGAACTGGAGTGGGCCTGAAAAAAAGGGGCCGCTGCGCGGCCCAGCGGGAGCAAGCTCCCTCGCCACATGGGATGAAGCCATGACCGGCGTTTTTTCATGCCTGGATCAGGCGCCGAAACCACCGTCGATGGTCAGGCTGGCACCGGTGATGTAACCGGCTTCCGGCCCGGCCAGGTAGGCGACGAAACTGGCGATTTCATCGACGTTGCCGTAGCGGCCGACGGCCATCAGCGACATCAGGCTGGAGGCGAAGTCGCTGTCGGCCGGGTTCATGTCGGTGTCCACCGGGCCGGGCTGCACGTTGTTGACGGTGATGCCGCGCGGGCCGAGGTCACGGGCCAGGCCTTTGGTCAGGCCGACCAGCGCCGATTTACTCATGGCGTACGTGGCGCCGCCAGCGAAGGGCATGCGGTCGGCATTGGTGCTGCCGATGTTGATGATTCGACCGCCTTCGGTCATGTGCCGCGCTGCCGCCTGAGTGGCGACGAACACGCTGCGCACGTTGACGGCCAGGGTCTGGTCGAAATCTTCGAGTTTGAATTCATCCAGCGGCCCCATGGCCAGCACGCCCGCATTGTTGACCAGGATGTCCAGTCGGCCAAACGCCTCGACGGTGGCGGCGACGGCGTTACGCACGGCGTCGGCATCGGCGCTGTCCGCCTTGATCGCCAGGGCCTTGCCGCCCGCTGCGGTGATGCTGTTCTGCAGTTCTTCAGATTTCGCGCCGGAGCTGACATAGGTGAAGGCCACGGCGGCGCCTTCTGCCGCGAGGCGTTTGACGATGGCGGCGCCGATGCCACGCGAACCGCCTTGGACCAAGGCGACTTTACCGTTCAGTGCTGGGTTACTCATGATGTTCTCCAAAGTGTGCCGGGGCGAGATGCCGCGGTGATGGAGCGAGTATCAAGAAGCGGTCATGGGGTGTGTAGACCGTCATTGCTATAGTCTGTCTAAACCAAAAGTTTAGAGTGGCGCCCATGGAGACCTTCAACAGTATCGAATGCTTTGTGCGCAGCGCCGAAGTCGGCAGCTTTGCCGAGGCGGCGCGACGCTTGAGCGTGACCCCGGCGGCGGTGGGTAAAAGCGTCGCCAAGCTGGAGGCGCGAATGGGCGTACGCCTGTTCCAGCGCAGCACCCGCAGCCTGCGGCTGACCGAAGCCGGCCAGTTGTTCTTGACGGAGGTCGGCAGCAGCTTCAACACCATCCAGAACGCTGTCGCCAACCTGGCCAGCGCTGGTGGGCAACCGGCGGGGACGCTGAAGGTGAGCATGGGCACGGCGTTCGGTCGATTGTATGTCGTGCCATTGCTGGGGAAGTTTCTGCGGCGCTACCCAGCGATCAACCCGGATTGGCATTTCGATAATCGCCAGGTGGACCTGATCGGCCAAGGCTTCGATGCCGCCATCGGCGGCGGTTTCGAGCTGCCCCAGGGCGTGGTGGCGCGCAAGTTGACGGTGGCCCATCGGGTGCTGGTGGCTTCCACGGACTACCTGCAAACCCATGCCGCGGTGAAAGAGCCGGAAGATCTGTCACAGCACCAGGGCATCCTGATTCGCTCGCCACAAACCGGGCGCGTGCGTTCCTGGCAGTTGACCAGCCGCAGCCGCGAACATAGTCCGTTGACGCTCAAGACGCGCATGACCATGAGTGATTCGGAAGCCGACTGCGCGGCCGCGGCCCAAGGCCTTGGCATCGGTCTGGTGAGCATGCCGATCGCCGTTCCCTTTCTGGAAAACGGGGCGCTGCAGCGGGTATTGCCGGACTGGTACGTCGACGACGGCAACATCTCCATCTACTACGCCGAGCACAAGTTGCTGCCGGGCAAGACCCGGGCGTTCGTCGATTTCATCATCGAGCAGTTTGCCGAGCAGGGGTTGGCGCGGCGGTTTAGTGCGGTTTGAGGCAGGCTCTGGACCGCATCGCCCCCTTCGCGAGCAGGCTCGCTCCCACAGGTTTTTTTGATGATCACAACATGTGTGGTCACTACAAAACCAGTGTGGGAGCGAGCCTGCTCGCGAAGGGGGCGATGCGGTCTAAAGTCATGCACTCACCGCCCAAACCGCCCCGGCCAGCCAATGATGGTCTTGGGCCGCGGCGTCGCATAGGTGCGCACTTTCGACGTCGACAACCCCAACCGCACCAGCGATTCGGCAATGGTCACCGCCGCCGTCACCCCATCGACCACCGGCACCCCGGTGCGCTGGCGAATCTGTTCATCGAGTCCGGCCATGCCGCCACAGCCCAGGCAGATCACTTCGGCCTTGTCCTGGCTGACTGCCAGCTCGGCCTGCCGGACGATGGCTTCAACCGCCCGCTGCGGATCCTGCTCAAGCTCCAGCACCGCCAGGCCACTGGCCCGTACCGAGGCGCAGCGGTCGAACAGGCCGGACAGCTTGAGCCGGTCTTCGATCAGCGGCACGGTGCGGTCCAGGGTGGTAACCACCGAATAGGCATGGCCGAGGAACATGGCCGTGCTGGCGCCCGCATCGGTGATGTCCACCACCGGCACGTTCAGCAGTTCCTGCAGGCCTTCGCGGCCATGTTCGCCATAGCCGGCCTGGATCACCGCGTCGAACGGCTGGTCGTAGGACATCACCCGGTCCATCACCGCGATGGCCGCCAGGTAGCTTTCAAAATTGCCCTCGATGGAATCAGCGCCGAAATGCGGCGTGAGCCCGACGATCTCGGTGCCCGGCGCGGCGACGGCCTGGGCCTGGCGGGCGATGGCTTGGGTGATGGATTCGGTGGTGTTGACGTTGACCACGAGAATTCGCATGAGCTGTCCTCCTTAACACACAAAAGTAAGCGGCCCGAACCGGGCGGGCCGTTCGGGCGATCAATGATGAACGTTATCCACAGCGATGGACTCACCGCTGACGTCCTCGTAATACGGCTGGCGCTTGGCGATGATCAGGTACAACAACCCTGCAATCGAAGCGCCAATCAGCCAGGAAAACGGTGAGACGGCGTCAAAACCGGGCACCAGGGCCAGGATGATGGCGATCAGCGCGGCTGGAATGAATGCCGCCACGGCACGCAGGTTGACCCCGTTGCTGTAGAAATACGCACCGTTTGGGTCCTCGCTGTACAGTTGCGGCACGTTGATGCGGCCTTTTCGCAGCAGCCAGTAGTCGACCATGATCACCCCGTACAGCGGCCCGAGCAGGGCACCGAGGCCGGACAGGAAGTACACGATCACCAGCGGGCTGTTGTAGAGGTTCCACGGCAGGATCAGCACGGCGATGGCGGCGCTGATCAGCCCGGCGCGGCGGAAGGTCAGGTACTTGGGCGCCAGGTTGCTGAGGACAAAGGCCGGGGCGACGAAGTTGGCCATGATGTTCACCGCCACGGTGACGATCAGGAAGGCCAGGCAGCCGAGCACGAGGAAGAACGTGTTGGGGATCGAGGCGATGACCTGGGTCGGGCTTTCAATGATCTGCCCGTTGATCTGGAATTGTGCGCCGCAGAGCAGGATGGTGATCCCGGCAAACACCAGGATGTTCACCGGCAGGCCCCAGAAATTGCCGACGATGATGGTCCGACGGCACGGCGAGGAGCGGGCGAAGTCACAGAAGTTGAGAATCAAGGTGCCGTAGATCGACAGCCACAGGGCGCCACCGGCAAAGATATTGCGCCACATTTCGCCACCGGTCAGCGGCTCGCGGATCGACCAAGCGATGGTGGCGCCGGCCTGGGTGTACATCCACCCGGCGAGAGCCGCGACGGTCACCAGGATCACCGGGCCAGCAAAACCTTCATAGCGGCGCACCATCTCCATGCCGTAGGCCAGGATCACCAGTTGCACGAACCAGATCGCCACGAAACACACCCAGCCCAGGCTCGACAGGCCGAGGATCGAGTCGCGGTCGTAGTCGGCGAATCCCGGGTGGATCGCCACCAGCAACACGCGGAACACCACTGACGCCAGGTAGGTCTGGATCCCAAACCAGGCAATGGCGATGACGGCCCTGATCAATGCAGGAATCTGCGCGCCGTGGATGCCGAAGCTGATCCGGCTGATCACCGGGAACGGCACCCCGGTTTTCTGCCCCATGTAGCCGGACAGGTTCATGAAGCCATACACCAGCGCCGCGCCGATCCCCAGGGACAGCAAGATTTGCCAGCCACCCAGGCCCAAGGCATAGAGGCCGATGGCGAAGGAGTAGTTGGCGATGTTGTGCACGTCGTTGGTCCACAAGGCAAAGATGCTGTAGCGGCCCCAGCGGCGGCCTTCGGCCTTGGTCGGCGCCAGGTCCTTGTTGTGCAGCCTCGGGCTCAGCGCCAGGGACGCGGTGTGGTCTTCGAGGGCAGGGGTGGAGGAGGGCAGATCCAGCGCGATGTTATTGGAGAGACTTGTACGCATTCCGGCAGGCTCCTGATTCTCGGCGCAGCGATGACTGTGCATGAGCGCGAGGCTCGACAAATCTTCGTCGCGGCGGGCGAGCATCATTGGTTACGGGGCATCTGCAGCCTGTACGGGATAGGGCGCTTCAGGCTTGCCGATCTAAAGTGTGTGTATGTTTTATAAATGTTGTATACAAAACACTTGTCGACTCAAGCCAGATTTATGCCACTTACGGATCTATCCGTTGGAGCACTAATTTCGTTTTGTTATGGGTTTTAAATAAGTAACTGAAATGCCGTGATTTAAAACTGACCGTTTAAACAGGTATTTATTTTTTGGCGAACGCCAGTGAAGAAGGGAGAGCAGATAACGCGGGAAGGAAGGTGTAACCTTTCGGGGCAGTTTCGGATTAAGTGCACACAAAAATGGCACTTGTGGTGACATTTTTGTGTACAGGGTCCGGCGCTTGCTTAGACGGCCTTGGATTTGGCGATGATGTTGCCGGCGTGCAGCCCGCATTCTTTCTGCGTGGCTTCTTCCCACCACCAGCGACCTTCGCGCTCGTGTTGGTTCGGCAGCACCGGGCGGGTGCAAGGTTCGCAGCCAATGCTGATGAAGCCGCGTTCATGCAGGCTGTTGTAAGGCAGCTCGAGCATGCGGATGTAGCCCCAGACTTCTTCGCTGGTCATCTGCGACAGGGGGTTGAACTTGTACAGGGTGCGCTCGGGGGTAGAGAACGCCGTGTCGATTTCCAGCACCGCCACCTGGCTGCGGGTGCCGGGGCTCTGGTCGCGGCGCTGGCCGGTAGCCCAGGCGCGGACATCGGTCAGTTTGCGCCGCAGCGGCTCGATCTTGCGGATGCCGCAGCACTCGCCATGACCGTCCTTGTAGAAACTGAACAGGCCTTTTTCCTTCACGAAGGGTTCAAGTTTCGTGTGGTCCGGCGACACCAGTTCGATGTCGATCTTGTAGTGCTCGCGCACCTGGTCGATGAACCGATAGGTCTCCGGGTGCAGGCGACCGGTGTCGAGGCTGAACACCTTGACGTTCTTGTTCAGTTTCCAGGCCATGTCCACCAGCACCACGTCTTCGGCGCCGCTGAAGGATAACCACAGGTCATCGCCGAATTCGGCGAAAGCCAGCTTGAGGATGTCCTGCGGGGACTTGTTGGCATAGGTCGTGGCGAGTTCCACGACGTCAAACGATGGGCTCATCAGGGCGGTTTCCTACAGGTCGGTGGCGCTGGGCGCTCTATATGGGGCTGATGGTAACAAAAGCTGTCGGGGCTGGCGCGTCCCTGTGCGTTGCGCGGGCTTCGACGAATGGCTAGAGTCGGCAGGCCTTTTGTTCGCTCAACCGATAAACATCAAAAAAATGGGAGTGTCTTGTGGAAATTGCCTGTCTCGATTTGGAAGGTGTGCTGGTCCCGGAGATCTGGATCGCCTTCGCTGAAAAAACCGGGATTGAATCCCTCAGGGCAACCACTCGGGACATTCCCGACTACGATGTGCTGATGAAGCAACGGTTGCGCATCCTCGACGAGCATGGCCTCAAGCTCTCCGATATCCAGGAAGTCATCGCCACCCTCAAGCCGCTGGACGGTGCCATCGAGTTCGTCGACTGGCTGCGCGAGCGCTTCCAGGTGGTGATTCTGTCCGACACGTTCTACGAGTTTTCCCAACCGCTGATGCGCCAGCTGGGCTTCCCCACCTTGCTCTGCCATCGCCTGATCACCGATGACGGCGGGCGGGTGACCGGCTACCAGTTGCGTCAGAAAGATCCCAAGCGCCAGTCGGTCCTGGCCTTCAAGAGCCTGTACTACCGGGTGATTGCGGCAGGGGATTCCTACAACGACACCACGATGCTGGGCGAAGCCGACGCCGGGATTCTGTTCCATGCGCCTGAGAATGTGATCCGTGAATTCCCGCAATTCCCGGCGGTGCACACGTTTGCCGAGTTGAAGCAGGAATTCATCAAGGCTTCGAACCGCAATCTCAACCTGTAAGCCAGTTAGACCTGGACAGGCACAGGACCTGTGGGAGCAAGGCTTGCCCGCGATGCTTTAGAGGTTCTGCAAGGTTTCCAGCAGCACTTTCACCTTGGTAATCGACTCCTGATACTCCGCCTCCCAATCCGAGTCCGCGACAATCCCGCCACCGCCCCAACAGCACACCTGCCCATCCTTGACCAGCAAACTGCGGATGGCGATGGAACTGTCCATTTCCCCGCGCACATCCAGGTACAGCAACGAGCCGCAATACAGCCCGCGCCGGGTCGGTTCGAGTTCGTCAATGATTTGCATGGCGCGGATTTTCGGCGCGCCGGTGATCGAACCTCCGGGGAAGCTGCCAGCGATCAGGTCCAGGGCGTCCTTATCCACAGCCAGTTCGCCCGTCACGCTGCTGACCAGGTGATGCACGTTGGGGTAGCTTTCCAGGCTGAACAACTCCGGCACCCGCACCGATCCGATGCGGCAGGTGCGGCCCAGGTCGTTGCGCAGCAGGTCGACGATCATCAGGTTTTCCGCCCGGTCCTTGGGGCTGGCCAGCAGCTCGGCGGCGTGGGCCGCGTCGTCCTCGGGCGTTGTGCCACGAGGGCGGGTGCCCTTGATCGGACGGGTTTCGACGTGGCTTTCGCTGACCTTGACGAAGCGCTCCGGGGACAGGCTCAGCACCGCACCGCCCTCCGGCAGGCTCTGGAAACCGGAAAATGGCGTCGGGCACGCCGCCCGCAGCGCCTGGTAAGCGGCCCAGGCATCACCCTGGCAAGGGGCGCGAAAGCGTTGGGCAAAGTTGACCTGGTAGCAGTCGCCGGCCTGGATATACGCCTGGATGCGTTCGAACGCCTGTCGATAGGCGTCGGCGCTGAGGTCCGGCGTCATCGGTCCTTCAAGGCTGAACGGCAGAACGGGCGCCGGGGTCGGCTGGCTGAACAATGTGATCAGGCGCTGGCGTTCGCCTTCGCCACAATGGGGGTGGAACACCAGTTGGCTGGTGCCCGCCTGATGGTCGCTGACCAGCGCCCAGTCGTACACGCCGAAACGTGCGTCGGGCAGTTGCAAGTCATCCTGGGCGTGGGACGGCAGGGTTTCGAGGTGTCGGCCGAAGTCGTAGCTCAAGTAGCCGATCAGGCCGCCGGCGAAGGGCAATTGCACCGTGGCCGGCAGTACCGCGTCGCCCAGTTGCGTCAGATGAGTACGCAGGCGTTGCAGGAAATCGCTGCCGCTCTCGTCTGGCAGCACCGTCAGTTGCGTAAGCGGCCAGGCGCTGAGCAGGTCGTAACGCCCACGCTCGGCGCTTGGCCGGCCACTGTCGAGCAGCACGCTGCCGGGGGCATGACGGATCGCCGCGAAGTATTCGGCGGGGTTGGCGCGGTAGGGCAACGGGTGTACGGAGCAGGTTGGCATGGGCGGGGGTGGGTCGGCCGTTCAGGCGGGGGAGCGATTGTAATCCCCTGTAGGATTTGCTCCTAGAGGGATGTCGGTATTGAACAGGTCTGAAGCTTCAATGAGACCCGTGGCGAGGGAGCTTGCTCCCGCTGGGCTGCGAAGCGGCCCCCTGGGCAGTTGAGCGCGATCATTCTGATACACCGAGGTGCTGGGCTTTGGGGTTGCTGCGCAACCCAGCGGGAGCAAGCTCCCTCGCCACAGGTTTTAACCCTTAACCTCATTCAGCCTTCAAATCTCAGCATTAGCCATCAAGCCTCAGGCTCAAGTATCAGCTTCAACCCTCAACCGGCGGAATATGCCCAAACAACTCCTGGGCAAACGCCACGCGCTCTTGCGCGGTTTCGATAATGCCGCGGGCCTGGAGTTCTTCCAGGCGGGCTTCCACCGCGTGGGTGCGCAAGGTCAGGCCGCAATCGTTGGCGATCTGGATGTTCAGGCCCGGGCGGGCGTTCAGTTCCAGGATCAACGGCCCTTTCTCCTGGTCCAGCACCATGTCGACGCCGATGTAGCCCAGCCCGCACAGTTCATAGCAACCGGCGGCCAGTTTCATGAAGCCGTCCCAGTAGGGCAGTTGCACGCCGTCCACCGCGTTGGTGGTGTCGGGGTGTTTGGTGATGATGTTGTTCAGCCAGGTGCCGCGCAGGGTCAGGCCGGTGGCGAGGTCGACGCCGACGCCGATGGCGCCCTGGTGCAGGTTGGCCTTGCCGCCGGACTGACGGGTCGGCAAGCGCAGCATGGCCATCACCGGATAGCCCATCAGCACGATGATGCGGATGTCCGGCACGCCTTCGTAGCTGATGCTCTTGAAGATCTGGTCCGGCGTCACGCGGTACTCGATCAGCGCCCGGTCACGGTGACCGCCCAAGGAATACAGGCCAGTGAGGATGCTGGAGACATGGTGCTCGATCTCCTCATGGCTGATGATCTTGCCGGACACCGTGCGGTAGCGACCTTCGAAGCGGTCGGCGATGACGATGATGCCGTCGCCGCCCGCGCCCTGGGCTGGCTTGATGACGAAGTCGGTGCGCCCGCCGATGATCTCGTCGAGCTTGTCGATTTCCTTCTCGGTGGAGATCACCCCGTACAGCTCCGGCACATGGATGCCGGCGGCGATGGCCCGTTCCTTGGTGATGATCTTGTCATCGACGATGGGGTACAGGCTGCGCTTGTTGTACTTGAGCACGTAGTCGGCATTACGCCGGTTGATGCCCATGATGCCCCGGGCTTCCAGGGCCTTCCAGGTCTTCCAGAAGCCGAACATCAGGAGTCTGCCTTGAGGAAGGCCTTGAACCGCACCAACTCGGTCAGGCGGTAGCCGCGATAACGACCCATGGCCAGCATGAAGCCCACCAGGATCAGCAGGATCGCCGGGAAGGTGAACACGAAGTAGACCAGTTCCGGCACGCTCATGATCAGGTGCGCCAGGGACGCGGCGAACAGGGTGCCGATGGCGACTTTCATCGCGTGGCCGGCGCCGCGCTCTTCCCAGGTGATGGACAGGCGTTCGATGGTCATGGTCAGGATCACCATTGGGAACAGCGCCACCGACAAGCCGCGCTCCAGGCCCAGCTTATGGCTGAACAGGCTGATGGCGGCGATCAGCACCACCACGAACGTCAGCACCACCGAGAGCCTCGGCAGCATCTGCAGCTTGAGGTGCTCCAGGTACGAACGCAGCGACAGGCCCAGCGTGGTGATCACCGTGAACAGGATGATGCCGAAGCCCAGTTGGGTTTCGCGGAAGGCGAGGGCGATCAGCACCGGGGTGAAGGTCCCCAGGGTTTGCAGGCCGATCAGGTTGCGCAGCACCAGGATCACCAGCACGCCAATCGGGATCATCACCATGATCATGAAGGTTTGCTGGGTCTGCAGCGGCAGGCCGTAGAGGGAATATTCGAGGAAGTTGGCGTCGGTGTTCTCGTCCGTCAGCTTGGCCAGGCGAATGGCGTTCATTTCGCTGTTGTTCATGCTGAAGGTGACGGTGGCTTTCTTGCCGCCATCGACGGTGATCAGGTTCTCGTCGCCGGTCCACCACAGCAGGCGGTCGGTGGGCAGGCCCTGTTCGCCGGAGTCCGGGTTGAAATACAGCCAGTCGGTGCCGTTGAAACTGCGCAGCCACAACTCAGGTGTCTGCGGCTGGTCGGCCACCAGGCGGATGGTGTGGACCTTTTCCACCGGCACGTGGGCGATGGACAGCACCAATTCGACGATGCGCGCCTTGTTGGCCGACGAAGGATCACCGGCCAGCAACAGCTTGACGTTGTCGTCGTTGAGGTTGTTGACCCGCTTGATCGCTTCGCTGATGAACGTCTCGACGTCGGCCGAGTGCTGGCGGATCGGTGCGAGCAGGGCTTCGGCTGCGAGTTTTTCCGGGCCTTCGACGGCGATGCTGTCGCGGAAGGTCGGACCCTTGACCTTGGTTTTCTCGGCGCTGTAGCGCTTGGTCAGCACCAGGCGGTAATAAAGGGTCTGGTTGCCCTTGGCGCGACGGGCCGACCAGGTCACCTTGCGGTTGCCGTCGACCCGGTTCACCGCCACACCGTAGTTATTGGAAATGAAACTCTCGTTGAGGCTCACGTAGTCGCGGCTCAGGGGCGGCACGAACATCTGGATCTTCACCGGATCCTTGGCGTTGGGCACGAATTCGACCTTGGCGTCGATGTTCCACAAGTCGTCGGTGGCGTCTTCGGTGACCGGGATGCCGAGCACGAAAATCTGATAGGCCGTTACCGACAGGCCCAGCACCACCAGGATGGCGATCAGCATTTTCAAATGGAGGGTAAGGGAGCGCATTGGAATTACTCTGCGGTTTGAGCGGCATTGGCGCAGGCGGGTTTGCCGGCAGCGTATTTAAGACTGGGGTCGACCAGCGCGTCGAAGCGCTTGAGCGCCTCGGAACCGATCAGCAACGGGTATTGGAAGGCGCTGCGGTCGGTCAGGTTCACTTCGATGCTGCGCAGGGCCGAGCCCATGCAGATGTCCAGTTCGATGACCGGCCGGGCCGTGTATTTCTTGCCTTCTTCCGGGTCGTAGTCACCGGCGCGGCGCTTGATCTTGCTGACTCGGGCCAGCGGACGTTCGATGGGGTGCGAGTGGGCCGCGTCGATGGCCAGGTAAAAGCGCACCCAGGATTCGCCATTGCGCTTGAAGCGCTTGATGTCCCGGGCACTGAGTGAGGCGGTCTTGGCGCCGGTGTCCAGCTTGGCGGCGACCTCCAGGTCGATGCCCTGCAGGGCGGCATATTCGTTAAGGCCGTACACGGTTTTTTCACCCGCCACGGCAAGCCCCGGCAGGCACATGAAATAGAAAGCAGCAGATAAGGGCTTGAGTGTCATAGATCCTGGTGCGCAGCGTTCCGTTTATCGGTTCAGGCCCTGGCATTACTGCACAAGCTCCCTAGGCAGCCTTTCTCTATAAAAGGAGAGCGGCGAATAACCGCGGCATTCTAGCACGGTGGTTTTCTGGCGCCACCGCTGGCCGGACGCTACGAGTCTCTTCATATAGCAGGGTTATCGGCAAAGCGTTTATTAGAAGATTGTCGACAATATTGATTTTTGTTTTGACGTTAAGGGCACTATTGGTTAGTTTTTGCCATATTGATTTTCAAGGTGTCGACAATATGCTCGATCAGCTCGAAACCCCGGTGGTCGCCCAGGATGACTCGGAGACCCTGTCCGAGAACGTCTTCCGGCGTATTCAGGCCGCTATCGTCAAGGGCGAGATCGCGCCTGGCAGCAAGATCTCCGAGCCCGAGCTGGCGCGCACCTACGGCATTAGCCGCGGGCCGCTGCGCGAGGCGATCCACCGCCTGGAAGGCCAGCGCCTGCTGGTGCGGGTGCCCCACGTCGGTGCCCGGGTGGTGTCGCTGAGTCATGCCGAGCTGTTGGAACTCTATGAAATCCGTGAGTCCCTCGAAGGCATGGCCTGCCGCCTGGCGGCCGAACGCATGACCTTGGAAGAAATCGACGAACTGCGCCGGGTCCTCGAGACCCACGAGCGCGATGCGGCGTTCCAGGCCGGGGTCGGTTACTACCAGCAGGAAGGCGATTTCGACTTTCATTACCGGATCATCCAGGGCAGCGGCAACCGCACCCTGACGCAGATGCTCTGCGGCGAGCTATACCAATTGGTGCGCATGTACCGCATCCAGTTCTCCACCACGCCCAACCGTCCGCGCCAGGCCTTTGCCGAGCACCATCGGATTCTCGACGCCATCGCCGACCGTGACGGCGAACTGGCTGAATTATTGATGCGCCGGCACATCGGCGCGTCCAAACGCAACATTGCGCGTCATTTCCAGGACAGCGCCGCCACTGAACGAGGTGAGTCATGAGCAACAGCACTCCAGGCCAGCGTTTCCGCGATGCGGTCGCCAGCGAGCATCCGCTGCAAGTGGTCGGCACGATCAACGCCAACCACGCGCTGCTGGCCAAGCGCGCCGGTTTCAAGGCGATCTACCTGTCGGGTGGCGGCGTCGCGGCCGGTTCCCTCGGCGTGCCGGACCTGGGCATCACCGGCCTGGATGACGTGCTGACCGATGTGCGTCGCATCACCGATGTCTGCGACCTGCCGCTGCTGGTAGACGTGGACACCGGTTTCGGCTCCTCGGCGTTCAACGTGGCGCGCACGGTCAAGTCGATGATCAAGTTCGGCGCCGCGGCGATCCATATCGAGGACCAGGTCGGCGCCAAGCGTTGCGGCCACCGTCCGAACAAGGAAATCGTCTCCCAGCAGGAGATGGTCGACCGCATCAAGGCCGCCGTCGATGCCCGTACCGATGACAGTTTCGTGATCATGGCCCGTACCGATGCCCTGGCGGTGGAAGGCTTGGAGTCGGCCCTGGACCGCGCCGCCGCGTGCATCGAGGCCGGTGCCGACATGATTTTCCCCGAAGCCATCACCGAACTTGAAATGTACAAGCTGTTTGCCAGCCGCGTGAAAGCGCCGATCCTGGCCAACATCACCGAATTCGGCGCGACCCCGCTGTACACCACCGAACAGCTGGGCGGTGCCGACGTGTCCCTGGTGCTGTATCCGTTGTCGGCCTTCCGGGCCATGAACAAAGCGGCCGAAAACGTCTACACCGCGATTCGCCGCGACGGCACGCAACAGAATGTCATCGACACCATGCAGACCCGCATGGAGCTTTACGATCGCATCGACTACCACACCTTCGAGCAGAAGCTCGATGCGTTATTCGCGGCGAAGAAGTAAGGCGCGACTCCCCTACAAATTCAAGAAAATGGAGACAGCAAATGGCCGAAGCAAAAGTACTCAGTGGCGCCGGGCTCCGTGGCCAGGTGGCCGGGCAAACCGCCTTGTCCACCGTGGGCCAATCGGGCGCCGGCCTGACCTATCGCGGCTACGATGTTCGCGACCTGGCGGCAGATGCGCAATTTGAAGAAGTCGCCTACCTGCTGCTGTACGGCGAGCTGCCGACCCAGGCCCAGCTGGACGCCTACACCGGTAAACTGCGCCAGTTGCGCGATTTGCCCCAAGCCTTGAAAGAAGTGCTGGAGCGCATTCCCGCCGACGCCCACCCGATGGACGTGATGCGCACCGGTTGCTCGTTCCTGGGCAACCTGGAACCTGAGCAGGATTTCTCCCAGCAGCACGACAAGACCGATCGCCTGCTGGCCGCGTTCCCGGCGATCATGTGCTATTGGTATCGCTTCAGCCACCAAGGCCAGCGCATCGACTGCGTGACCGACGAAGTGTCCATCGGCGGGCATTTCCTGCACCTGCTGCACGGCAAGAAACCGAGCGAGCTGCACGTCAAGGTGATGAATGTCTCGCTGATCCTCTACGCCGAGCACGAATTCAACGCTTCGACCTTCACCGCCCGGGTCTGCGCTTCCACGCTGTCGGACCTGTTCTCCTGCATCACTGCCGCCATCGGTTCGCTGCGGGGCCCGCTGCATGGCGGTGCCAACGAGGCGGCGATGGAAATGATCGAGCGTTTCAGCTCGCCCCAGGATGCCATCGAAGGCACCCTCGGCATGCTGGCGCGCAAGGACAAGATCATGGGCTTCGGCCACGCGATCTATAAGGACAACGACCCGCGCAACGAGGTGATCAAGGGCTGGTCGAAAAAACTCGCTGACGAAGTGGGCGACACGGTGCTGTTCCCGGTCTCCGAAGCCATCGACAAGACCATGTGGGAGCAGAAAAAACTGTTCCCCAACGCCGATTTCTACCATGCCTCGGCGTACCACTTCATGGGCATCCCGACCAAGCTGTTCACGCCGATCTTCGTTTGCTCGCGCCTGACCGGCTGGGCCGCCCACGTGTTCGAACAGCGCGCCAACAACCGCATCATCCGACCGAGCGCCGAATACACCGGCGTCGAACAGCGCAAGTTCGTGCCAATCGAACAACGCTGAGCTGGAGGGCACTAGCCGCCGGAACTGAAGGAACCGAAAACCCCTTGTGGGAGTGGGCTTGCTCGCGAAGACGGACTGACATTCAACATTGATGTCGGCTGATACACCGCATTCGCGAGCAAGCCCGCTCCCACACTGGACCGAGTTCACTTCAATGGTTGCGCCACCCTCTGAAACCACCGTGACCCGAGTCCTGACGATGAACACAGAATTTCGCAAACCGCTGCCCGGCACTTCGCTGGATTATTTCGACGTTCGCGGGGCAGTGGAGGCCATTCGCCCCGGCGCCTATGACGGCCTGCCGTATACCTCCCGCGTGCTGGCGGAAAACCTGGTGCGGCGCTGCGACCCGGCCACGCTGCGCGAGTCGCTGCTGCAACTGATCGAGCGCAAGCGCGACCTGGACTTCCCGTGGTTCCCGGCGCGCGTGGTGTGCCATGACATCCTCGGCCAGACTGCCCTGGTGGACCTCGCCGGCTTGCGTGACGCCATCGCCTTGCAGGGTGGCGACCCGGCGCAGGTCAACCCGGTGGTGCCGACGCAACTGATCGTCGACCATTCCCTGGCGGTGGAAAGCGGTGGTTCCGACCCGCAAGCCTTCGCCAAGAACCGCGCCATTGAAGACCGCCGCAACGAAGACCGCTTCCACTTCATCAACTGGACCAAGAAAGCCTTCAAGAACGTCGATGTGATTCCGCCGGGCAACGGGATCATGCACCAGATCAACCTGGAAAAAATGTCGCCGGTGATCCAGCAGCGTGACGGCGTGGCCTTCCCCGACACCTGCGTCGGCACCGACAGCCACACGCCTCACGTCGATGCCCTGGGCGTGATCGCCATCGGCGTCGGTGGCCTGGAAGCCGAAAGCGTCATGCTCGGTCGCGCTTCGTGGATGCGCCTGCCGGAAATCGTCGGCGTCGAGCTGACCGGCAAGCTGCAACCGGGCATTACCGCCACCGACATGGTGCTGGCGCTGACCGAGTTCCTGCGCAAGCAGAAAGTCGTCGGGGCGTGGCTGGAGTTCTTCGGCGAAGGCGCCAGCGCCCTGACCCTGGGCGACCGCGCGACCATCTCCAACATGGCCCCGGAATACGGCGCCACGGCGGCGATGTTCCATATCGATCAACAGACGATCGATTACCTGAAGCTCACCGGCCGCGAAGACACCCAGGTGCAGTTGGTGGAAACCTATGCCAAGCACGTGGGCCTGTGGGCCGATAGCCTCAAGGGCGCGCAATACGAGCGTGGCCTGACCTTCGACCTGTCGTCGGTGGTGCGCAACATGGCAGGTCCCAGCAACCCCCACGCCCGTGTCGCGGTGTCGGACCTGGCCGCCAAAGGCATTTCCGGCCAGTGGGACGATGTGCCCGGACAAATGCCCGACGGCGCGGTGATCATCGCCGCGATCACCAGTTGCACCAACACCAGCAACCCGCGCAACGTGATCGCCGCCGGCCTGCTGGCGCGCAACGCCAACCGCCTGGGCCTGGCCCGCAAGCCGTGGGTCAAGTCGTCCTTGGCGCCGGGTTCGAAAACCGTGGCGTTGTACCTGGATGAAGCCGGCCTGACGTCCGAACTCGAGAAGCTGGGCTTCGGCGTGGTGGCGTTCGCCTGCACCACCTGTAACGGCATGTCGGGTGCGTTGGACCCGGTGATCCAGCAGGAAATCATCGATCGCGACCTGTACGCCACCGCCGTGTTGTCGGGCAACCGCAACTTTGACGGGCGTATCCATCCGTACGCCAAGCAGGCGTTCCTGGCCTCGCCGCCGCTGGTGGTCGCGTATGCCATCGCCGGGACCATTCGTTTCGACATCGAGAAGGATGTGCTGGGCGTGGTGGACGGTCGGGAAATCCGCCTCAAGGACATCTGGCCGAGCGATGAAGAAATCGACGCCGTGGTCAAGGCGTCAGTGAAACCCGAGCAGTTCCGCCAGGTGTACATCCCGATGTTCGCTATCCAGGAAGACACCGGGCCGAAAGTGACGCCGCTGTACGACTGGCGCCCACAAAGCACCTACATCCGTCGCCCACCGTATTGGGAAGGCGCACTGGCCGGTGCGCGGCCGCTCAAGGGCATGCGCCCGCTGGCGGTGCTGCCAGACAACATCACCACTGATCACCTGTCGCCGTCCAACGCCATCATGCTGGACAGCGCCGCCGGTGAATACCTGGCGAAAATGGGCCTGCCGGAAGAGGACTTCAACTCCTACGCGACCCACCGCGGCGACCACCTGACCGCGCAGCGCGCCACTTTCGCCAACCCGAAACTGTTCAACGAAATGGTCGTTGAGGACGGTAAGGTCAAGCAGGGTTCCCTGGCCCGGGTCGAGCCGGAAGGCAAGGTCATGCGCATGTGGGAAGCCATCGAGACCTACATGGAGCGCAAGCAGCCGCTGATCATCATTGCCGGTGCCGACTATGGCCAGGGTTCGTCTCGGGACTGGGCGGCCAAGGGTGTACGCCTGGCAGGTGTCGAGGCGATCGCGGCCGAAGGGTTCGAGCGCATCCACCGCACCAACCTGGTGGGCATGGGCGTGTTGCCGTTGGAGTTCAAGCCCGGTACCGATCGCAAGACCCTGGGCATCGACGGCAGCGAAATCTATGACGTGATCGGCGAGCGCACCCCGCGGGCGACACTGACCCTGGTCATCACTCGCAAGAATGGCGAGCGCGTCGAGGTGCCGGTGACCTGCCGCCTCGATACCGCCGAAGAAGTGTCGATCTACGAAGCCGGGGGCGTGTTGCAACGCTTCGCCCAGGATTTCCTGGAGTCGGCGGTCGCCGTTTAAATCGCTTGGGTGGCCGGTGTTCTGGCCACCCATTTTTTCAGGAGTTAGAGCATGGCTCACTCGCCTCAAATCAAGATTCCCGCGACCTACATGCGTGGCGGCACCAGCAAAGGCGTGTTCTTCAGCCTGCAAGACCTGCCCGAAGCGGCCCGCGTCCCTGGCCCGGCCCGGGACGCCCTGTTGCTGCGGGTGATTGGCAGCCCTGACCCGTACGAGAAGCAGATCGATGGCATGGGCGGCGCAACCTCCAGCACCAGCAAGACGGTGATCCTGTCCAAGAGCACCCGGGCCGACCACGATGTCGATTACCTGTTCGGCCAGGTGTCCATTGATAAACCGTTCGTGGACTGGAGTGGCAACTGCGGCAACCTGTCGGCGGCGGTGGGGTCGTTTGCCATCAGCAGTGGCTTGGTGGAGCCCGGCCGTATTCCGCACAACGGCGTGGCCGTGGTGCGGATCTGGCAGGCCAACATCGGCAAGACCATCATCGCCCATGTGCCGATCACCGAGGGCGCGGTGCAGGAAACCGGTGACTTCGAACTCGACGGCGTGACATTTCCGGCGGCCGAAGTGCAGTTGGAGTTCATGGACCCGGCGGCCGAGGAAGAGGGCGGTGGCGGCTCGATGTTCCCGACTGGCCATTTGGTGGATGACTTGGAGGTGCCCGGTGTCGGTACTTTGAAGGCGACGCTGATCAACGCCGGGATCCCGACGATTTTCATCAATGCTCGCGATGTGGGCTACACCGGCACCGAGTTGCAAGGTGCTATCAATGGCGACCCCAAGGCGTTGGCGATGTTCGAAACCATTCGCGCCCACGGCGCCTTGCGCATGGGCTTGATCAAGCACCTGGACGAAGCCGCCCAGCGCCAGCACACGCCGAAAGTGGCATTCGTGGCACCGCCGGCGGACTACGTTTCATCCAGCGGGAAAGCCGTGGTGGCTGGTGACGTTGATCTGTTGGTACGGGCGCTGTCCATGGGCAAGCTGCACCACGCCATGATGGGTACGGCAGCAGTGGCCATCGGCACGGCCGCGGCGATTTCCGGCACCCTGGTGAATCTCGCGGCGGGCGGCATCGAGCGCAACGCCGTGCGCTTCGGCCACCCGTCCGGCACCTTGCGCGTCGGCGCCGAGGCCAGCCAGGTCAACGGCGAATGGACCGTAAAAAAAGCCATCATGAGCCGCAGTGCGCGGGTTTTGATGGAAGGGTTCGTGCGGGTGCCAGGGGATGCTTTCTAACTCAATACTTCAGGAATAACCAAAACCTGTGGGAGCGAGCCTGCTCGCGATGGCGGTGGATCAGTCGACGCCAATGTCGAATGTGCCGACCCCTTCGCGAGCAAGCCCGCTCCCACAGTGGATTTGTGGTGAACACAGAATCTTCGAACATCCACGACAAACCTGTGGGAGCGGGCTTGCTCGCGAAAGCGGTGTGTCAGTCCACATCAATGTTGAATGCGCCGACCCCATCGCGAGCAGGCTCGCTCCCACAGGTTGATCGTATTTCTTCCGTCAGTCCGCCGTCAGTGCGGTGACCACCAGCCCAACATTACTTTCCAGCTCGGCCACCGGATCGGGCCCGTCGGTGCTCAACACAAGCAGTTGGCTACCTCCTTCGGTAATGGCGGCCTTCAGCGCATCCGAGGGTTGGCGGTGATGCAGCACCAGCGCTACGTCGTTGTCTTTCAATATCGCACTCAACTGCTTGAGGGCTTCGGCTGACCACTCGGCATCGGGCCGGGTGTCGGTGCTGATGGCGTCCAGGTTGAGCCCGCTGATCAGGTAGCCGAAATGCTCGCTCAGGCTGACCACGCTCAAGTTATCGGCGCTGGCGAGGCGTTTTTCGCTGTCGGCGCTGAGTTTGAGCAGGCGCTGCTTGAGGGCCGCCAGGTTGGCGTCGATTTTCGATTTGTCCGCCGGGGCCAGGCGCACCAGGTCGGCGGCGATCACGTCGGCCATGCGCCCCAGGTTATGGCTGGCCATCCATGGTTGACTTGCCAAGCCGTCGGCCATGCCCGGTTGCACGGCGATACCGGGCAGGGCGCCGTCCACCGGGCGCGCGGCATCGACTTCGACGATGCGGATATTGCTGCGTCGGGCCATGGGGTACAGCGGATCGTCCGGCCAGAGCGAGCGCAGGCCGACCACCCCATCGGCATTGCTGGCCAGTTTGCTCAAGGCCGGTGCGCCCCGGCCGCTGAAGTAGGCGCTCTGGCGGGTGCCGGGCAGATTGTCGGGCGCGGCCCGCTCCAGGCTGACCTCGGTGCCCTTGAGCAAGGCCTCGCTCAACCCATAGGTGACCGGCAGCGATGCCAGCAGACGGACCTTTTCGTCGGCGAATGACGAGGTGACGGCCACGCCGCACAACGCGACGGCCAGGGTCAGTTGTCGCAATGAAAAAACCATTTATCCAAGATTCCCTTTGAGGCTGGGGACGACACCACGGGCGATGGCGCTCAGGGCGAAGGCGATGCCGGCCACCAGGATGATCGCGGCACCGGACGGGATCGGCAGGTCGAACACAATCGGCGCGAGGATCCCGCACAAGGTACTGACGGTGGCGATCAGCACCGAACACCAGAAAAAGCCTTTCAATGATTGGCTGAGCAAGCGCGCCGCCGCAGCGGGAATCACCAGCAACGCGCCCACCAGGATGGCGCCGATGACTTTCACCGCCGCCACGGTGATCAACGTCACCAGGACCACGAACAGGTAGTCCAGGGTCTTGACCGCCACCCCGCGTACCGCCGCCAGTTGCGGGTTGAAGCTGGCGAGCATGATGCGGTTGTACAGCGGCAAGGCCAGGGCCATCACCAACGAGCCGACCACGGCCAGTACCAGCAGGTCGTTGCCATTGACCGTCAGCACCGAGCCGAACAGTACGTTTTCCAGGATATGCACGTTGATCTTGCCCGCCAGGATCAGCAGCAGGCTGGCCCCCAGGGCCAGGGACACCGACAGGAACACACCGATCAGCGTATCGGGCGCCAGGCCGGTGCGGTTACGCAGGTAATTGAGCAGGATGCCGAACAACAGGCAGTAGCCGAACAGGCTGCCGTAAGGCCCGGTGTAGGGTTCACCGAGCAGGATACCAATAGCCACGCCAGTCAGCGCCGCATGGCCCACCGCCTCGGAGAAAAACGCGAAGCGCTTGACCACCACCAGCGTGCCGAGGCCGCCCAGTACCGGGCCGATCAACAGCCCGGCCAGCAATGCATTGACCACGAAACCGTAGGCCAGCGCTTCAGGCAAGTAACCGGCCGATGCCCAGCCCTGGACCATCAAACGAAAGGCTTCATAACTCATCAGGCCGCGCTCCCGTTCGTGCGTGGATGGGTGGAAAACAGCGTCAGCAGCCGCTCCGGGGTCAGGGTCTGGCGTGGCGGGCCGTCGAACAGCACCCGGCGATTCAGTCCCGTGACGCGGTCGGCCAGGCGCCCGACGGCTTCCAGGTCATGTTCGATCCACAGCACGGTAATCCCGGCTTGGCGCCAGTCCTGCAGCAACCGTTCGAACACCTGGATGCCGGCCTCGTCCAGGGCTGACATCGGTTCATCCAGCACCAGCAGTTGTGGCGAGGGAATCAGCCCTTGGGCCAGCAATACCCGTTGCCGCTCGCCGCCGGACAGCGCGCCCATGCGCCGCTTGCGCTTGTCTTGCATGCCGACCCGCTCCAGGGCCTGGCCAATGGCGCCAGCGTAGTGCTTGCTCAAACCGAGAAACGCCGGTCGCCGCTGACACATGGCCGCCATGAAATCGTCCACCGTCATCGGCAGGCCCCGGTCGAATTCCAGCGCCTGGGGCACGTAGCCGATCACCCCGGGTTCGCCCGGCCATTGCAGGCTCAAGCGGCCCTGGTGCGGCATCTGCCCCAACAAGGTCTTGATCAGCGAGCTCTTGCCGCCGCCATTAGGGCCGACCAAGGCATGAATGCTGCCGGGCTCCACCTGGAAGGCGACGTTGTCGAGAATGCTGGTGCGGCCCAGGTTCAGGCTGACCTCGGCGAACGCAATCAAGGGACCCGCGGGGTGCAGGGTGAGGGGTTCCTGGACAGTCATGCGCCGGACTCCTGGATCGCCCGGACCACGGTGTCGAGGTTGCCGGCCATTTCTTTTTCGTACTTCTCGGCACTGTAGTCGCCGTAGGAAATGTGCGAGAGCGGGTACAACTTCACGCCCGATTCACGCTGGATGGTGTCGACGTAGGTGGAAGGGAAATCCATCTCCGAAAAGATCACCTTCACGTCCAGCTCGCGCAATTGATCGATGGTTTTCTTCAATTGGCTGGGGCTCGGCTCGATGCCATGGGCCGGCTCGACCACGGCGGTCACTTCCAGGCCGAATTCGCGCAGCAGATAGTCGTAGGCGGCATGCACCGTGGCGACCCGCAATTCGGCATTGGGGGCCTGGGTCAGTTTCGCCAGGGCGGCGGCGCGCATCTGCCGCAGGCGCTTGCCGTAGGCGCGGGCGTTCTGGGTGTACGCCTTGGCATTGTCCGGGTCGAGCTTGCCCAACTCCCGGGCAATGTTATTGACCTGGGCGATAGAGGCGCTGATGGACAGGAAGGTGTGCGGGTTCACCACCTTGCCCGCGCCTCGGGCGGCAGTGCCGGTGGCGGCCAGCAGGGGCACGTTCTCGTTGGCCTCGATGACCTTCACGTTCGGGGTTTCGCTGGCGGCGATCATGCGGTCGGCAAAATCGTCGTGACCGACGCCGTTCAGCACGATCACATCGAGGCCGCCGATACGCTTGATGTCTTCGGCCCGGGGCTCATAGGCGTGGGGGTTGAAACCGGCCGGGATCAGCGGCACGACCTCGGCCTTGTCGCCGACGATGTTGGCCACGTAGCTGTAATACGGGTGCAAGGTGATACCGATGCGCAGGCGCTTGGCTGTTTCGGCGCTCACCGGCGAGGTGAACAGGCAGGCCAGCAGGCCGATCAATAGCAGGCGCAGCAAGGGTCGGCGTTGGGATGCAATAGGCATGGGCAAACGGTCTTCTCTCGAATGAGGGCGTGGGGTCAGTGCCGGTGCTGGCGGGTTACGCCGGCATCGTATTGCGCGACGATCTGCCGCCAGCCAGCGGCGGACAAAGCCGCGTCGTCCAGGGTGGTGGGCGTCGCGAGGCCCTTGCCGCGGTTGAGCCAGATGTCCGGGGCGGCGTTGGACGCTTCGCCGATGCGCATCAGAAACGAACCAGCCACGGACGAATTGGCACTGGCGCCGAAGTAGGCCTGGTCCTGCAGCTGTTGCCAGGCATGGCCGCCGCGGCTGACGGAACTGGCGTCCTGGGCGAATGGCGCAAAGCCTTCCTCGGCCAGGGTCTGCGGGGCGGGCAGGGTGTGTTGGTCTTCGCGCAGCAAGCGGATTTCATCCAGGGTCACCCGCAGGTCGGCATAGATACCTTGCTCGGCGGCGCTGAGGTCGCGGCGGGCGTCGAGTTGGTTCGAGGCCAGGTGAGGGGCCTCTTCGGCTTTGCCATGCCACGCCACCACGGACCCGGCCACCAGCGCGATGACCAGGCACAGCAACAACACATACAGGGTTTCATGACCCGCGCCGGCGGGACGGATGACTTGAGTCGTGGCGTTGCTCATGGGGCCTCGATGTCGGCTTGGTCGATTTCCACCACGTGGCCGGGGCCGGCGTCGAAGAGTACGTAGAATTCAGCGTTCGGTTTCTTGAAGGTCAGCTTCGAGTCGGCGCCGAGCTTGCCCGGGACGAGGATGGTTTCGTCATAACCGATCACGTCGAGGGTCACCCCCGGCGCACCGCTGCCGTCGGAAAAACCACCGGTGCATTGGATCTGCTCGGCGTCGATGGCCTTGCACTCGCACATCGGGTTGTGGGCCAGGACGCTGGTGCTTGCGCCCGCGCATAACAGCAGCGCCAGGCCCTTGGATAAGGCGCGAAGGGTCATGGTTTGGCTCCTTGATTCTTCAGCCAGGCAACAGTGGCCGGGGAGGCCTGGCTCAGGGGGATGGAAGCCTGATGCATCGAACCGTCCCAACCCTCCAGGGTTATCCACAGTTCGGCGTCGGGCTGGGTCTTTGCCGGGACGGGCAACAAGGCACCCATACGGTAGGGCGAGCCGAAGAAAATCACCCCGGCGGCCCTAAGGCTGCGAGGTTTGCCGATGCGCAGGTAGGTGGCCTTGACCTGGCCGATACAGCTTTGGCACAGAGCCGCGTTGAAGTGTTTCATGGGGCCGGCAGGCCCTTGGATGCGTGGGGCTTCGTTGCGAAATTCCGCCAGGCGCAGGCTCCAGGGTCCGACCTGGACTTCGCCGACTTCCCGCTCGCCCAGCCCGGCATCACCGCGGAACAGCGCGGCTTCGGAGAGGTATTTAGGCATGAACCCCAGGGGGATCAGCAGCAACAGCACGTTGAGGTGGAAGCGCCATTTATGCCAGAACAGGCTCAGGCGCGACGGTGATGAAGCGGCATTGGATGGGGTCACAGGCTGCCCTCCGACGATTCGCGGTGGACGGACGGTTGCAATGCCTGCGTGAGGCGGGCGCCACGGGTAGGTTTCTGGCTACGCTTGAAGGCATTGGCGGTGGCCAGGGCCGTGCGTTTGGTCCAGATCAGCAGCCCGCTGAGGACCATCATGCTCATGATCAAACCGAAGAAAAACCAGATGAGCTTGATCCAGAGGCCGCCGAAATCCCCGGTGTGCAAGGGCCGCATGGATTCGGTGACGAACTCCAGGGTCGTGCGATCGGACAGCAGCCGCGAGGCGGCCACGTCACCGTTGTAGGGGTTGATGGTGGCAGTCTGGAACATCAGCGGATACCAGCCGCGGCCGCCGATTTCCAGATGGCTGTAGGCATTGGCGGGCAGGCTGATGAAACTTGCTTCCAGTCCCGGGATGCGTTGCTGGGCGATCTCGATGGCCCGGTCCAGGTTCAACAGCGGGGGCGGCAGGCCGTCGACGGACAACGGCACGTTTTCACGGGCCACCACCGGGATGACCGGTTCGCTGGAAATGGAGATCTGGTTGTCGCCCAGCAAGGCCTGGATCAGGAACCAGGTGCCGGTGACGGAGATGACCGCGATGAACCAGATCGACCAGATCCCGCTGAGCCGGTGGAAATCACCCCAGAAAATCCGCGCGCCATGGCGGATTCGCAGGGTCGGACGCAAGAAGCCTTTCCAGAAACGCTTGTAGACCACCAGCCCCGTCACCAGTGACGCGAGCAACGGCAGGCCTAGGAACGACACCAGGTACCAGCCCCAGCTGTAGCCGTTGGTGAACGGCACCAGCCACCAGCCATGCAGGGCGCGGGTGAAGGCCTGGAAGTTGAACGTCGGCGCCGAGCCCTGGATGGCGCCGCTGTACGGGTTGACGTAGACCGTGTCGGGACGTCCGTCAGGGTAGGTCACGCCGACTTCCAGGGCAAAATGCGACTCGTCCGGGCGAATGATGTTTTGCACCTGGGTTTGCGGCTGGGCCTGCTTGATCGCGCTGATGATCTGGTCGTAGCTGAGCAGCGCGGCATCGTCCGAGGGCTTGCTGGCGCGCATCTCAGGGTTGACGAGCCAGACGATCTCCTGGCTGACCACCGCCAGGGTGCCGGTGACACAGACAATGAGCACGAAGAACCAGATGGGCAATGCCAGCCAGCTATGGACCAGGAACCAGAGTTTGGAGCGGGATTTCTTCGACATGATTGAACGTCTTGATTCGATGAAAGGTTCCGTATTACGGGCTTCGTAATACCCGTGAACCCAAAAAGCAGGCCGTGGCTTTTGCCGACGCGGCCTGCTGCATCTAATTAAGACGAACGAGCGATCCCAATCCTGAAGGGAAAGATGAAAGAAAATGTTTCGCGTGGTAGGAACTGCCGAAGGCTGCGATCTTTCGCTTGAGACTCAAGTGTCTGGGGAAAGATCGCAGCCTCGTTGCACTCGGCAGCTCCTACAGGGGGGCGAACCAGTGGATACCAGTCAAGTCAGCCTTGTTGAAACATCTCCCTGGCCCGTTGCTCGATCTGTTCCTGGCTCAGATCCTCTTTGTGTGTCGCCAGGAACCATAGATGCCCATAGGGATCCTTCAAGGTGCCGGTGCGATCCCCATAGAACTGGTCCTTGACCTCGGAAATCACCGTGCCGCCCGCGGCAATGGCCTGGGCGAATGCGCTGTCCACATCTTCGACATAGAGATGCAGGCCGACCGATGGCGATGTGTCCGGGTTACTCAGCGGGCCTTGATCGCAAGGGGTGCCGAGCATGATCGGATATCCGTTGATCCGCAGTTCGGCATGCCCGATGCCGCCATCAGGCATGGCCAGGCGCATGACCTCGGTGGCATTGAAGGCTTTTTTATAGAAGTCGATGGCTTCGGCGGCTTTTTGAATGCCCAGGTAGGGGGTGATGTTATGGAAACCTTCGGGAATAGCGTTGACGCCCATGACGTTTCTCCTTTTGTTATGGGAGGCGAAGAGAGTCTTCGTCGATTTGCGCCCCTCCACTATAGGCCAGCGAGCCTGGGTGGGCGTGGAGCCCGACGAACGCTTCAGGGCTGTTCCAGCAGATGGGCTCCCGGCCCGTGCTGGCCCAGCACATCGCCCTGATTGCGCAGCGGACACGCTTCCATCGACAGGCATCCGCAGCCAATGCAGCCGTTGAGTCGATCACGCAGCGCCATCAATTGGCTGATGCGCTCGTCCAGGTCTTGGCTCCACTGCGCCGACAAGGTCTGCCAGTCGGCGGCCGTTGGGGCACGGTTGTCCGGCAGTTTTTTCAACGCCTCGCCGATCTCCGCCAAGGGAATGCCCAGGCGCTGGGCGACCTTGATCAGTGCCACGCGGCGCAATACCGCCCGTGGATAACGACGTTGGTTGCCCTGATTGCGCGTGCTTTTGATCAGCCCCTTGGATTCGTAGAAGTGCAGGGCAGTCACCGCCACGCCGCTGCGGGCGGCCACTTGGCCGACGGTGAGTTCCTTGTGGACATCGATTTGCGCCATCGCCTCAATTCACTGCTTGACCTTGACTTAACTAGAGGTTTTACCCTGCACGCCTTCGGATCGCAAGATCCGCCTGACCTGCATAGGGGACCTTTCATGCAATCGCCAAGGAACAATCGCAGTTTCACCCAACTGATGGAATTCGACATCGAACCTCAATGGCAGCAGGCGCTGGTCACGGCCTTGTCGGAACAGACCGAGCGCCTGGCCCGGGACCACCAGGGTTTCCTGAGTGCGAGTATCCAGGCCAGCGAGGATGGTCGGCGCGTGCTCAACTATTTGCAGTGGCAAACCCGCGAGGCCGGCGAGGCGGCGCTTCGAAGCTTCGAAAGTGGCGACTCGGGTTTCTGGCGGCTGATCCAGGTTCATCGAGCCAAAGCCGTCACATTCGGCTCGTTCCAGGTGCTACGCAACATTGAGCGCAGCCTGGACAACGCGCTGCATTGCCAGTTGGTCGATTAAGCGCAACGGCTGATCCAAGTAGGCAATACCCACTATCGAGAGGGTTGATTTCTGCAGCGCAAGGCCGGCGGGTAGCCTTTGTTCATCGCCCAACTCCAGAACACCGGACACCTGCCATGAACCGTACCTTAGCTGTTTTGCTGCTGTTGGCCGCCACCCTCTTGGGCGGCTGCGCCAGCTCCTCCCCGGAGCTGCGCCCCTACACCGCCGACGAGACTCGCGAGCTGGCCCTTGAAGCCTTGAATCGCCGAGGCCTTTCGTTCGAGGAGTACCACGCAAAGAAAGCCGAGCTGCTCGGCTCGTCACCGAAAAACGTGGGGTTCGACGATCAAGGCCAGATGAGCGCCGAGCAGGTCGTGCAACAGCCAGGCCGGTCAAGCTAAGGACTGTACCGCTCAAAGTTTTGCCTAACTGTCCGTGGGTTTGGGCCAGGACGTGGGGTAGGGTCGTGACTTGACTGACCGCCCCTGATGGACTGACCTGACATGACCCTTTCGCTTGACCTGCTGCTGGGCTTCGCCCTGTTTGCCCTGGTGACTTCGATCACGCCCGGCCCTAACAACACCATGTTGTTGGCCTCGGGTGTCAATTTCGGTTTCAACCGCACCATTCCGCACATGCTGGGCATTACCTGCGGCTTCTTTTCCCTGGTGCTGGCGGTAGGCCTTGGCCTGGGTGCGGTGTTCCAGACATATCCACTGCTCTATACCGCGCTGCGCTACATCGGCGCCGCATACCTGTTGTACCTGGCGTGGAAAATTGCCCACTCCGGTCCGGTTTCGGACAGCCAGCCGGGGAACAATACGCCGATCAGCTACTGGGGCGCCGCGGCGTTCCAATGGGTCAATCCCAAGGCCTGGATCATGGCCATCGGTGCCATCAGCACCTACACGCCACTTCAAGGCTACTTCTTCAATGTGCTGGTGATTGCGGCGGTGTTTGCCTTGATCAACCTGCCAAGCGTGAGCCTGTGGGTGGTGTGCGGCAGCCTGTTGCGCAACCTGTTGCGGGACCGTCGCTGGTTGCGCGTGTTCAACTGGGGCATGGCGCTGTTGTTGGTCGCTTCGATGTATCCGTTGCTGCTCGAAAGCATCAGTTGAGGGCTGAGCTTCGACGCGATGCCTGCTAAGCTCGCTGTTCAGGAGCGTTCCTACGCACTTTTAAACGAAGTCCGACTTCTTTAAGGTCTTTGATCAGGTATTGCTAGTCTCGAACCCAACGAGGGCGCCTGATCCCGGAGCAGGCTCTGCGAGTTTCCTATGAATAAACGTCCTTTGTATTTCGATTATGCCGCCACCACGCCGGTGGATGAGCGGGTCATCCGAGTCATGGTCGAGTGCCTGGGTTTTGACGGCAACTTTGGCAACCCGGCTTCCAGTTCCCACGCCTTCGGCCAGGAGGCCCGGCGCTCGGTGGAGCGTGCCCGCCAGCAGGTGGCGCAATTGGTGGGGGCCCAGCCCGAACAGATCGTCTGGACGTCCGGCGCCACCGAATCCAACAACCTGGCCCTCAAGGGTGTGGCCCAGTCACGCGGTGCTTGCGCCGGCCACATCATCACCAGCCTGATCGAGCACAAGGCGATTCTCGATACGGCGCGCCAACTCGAAGAGAGCGGCGTCGCGGTCACCTGGTTGGCGCCGGACGCCGAGGGGCTGGTCAGCCCACAGGCGGTTCGCGAGGCGTTGCGTGAAGACACGTTCCTGGTGTCGCTGATGCTGGTGAACAACGAGCTGGGCACCGTCAACGACGTCATCGCCATCGGCGAGATCGTTCGCCAGCACGGTGCGTTGTTTCATGTGGACGCCGCCCAAGGCGCCGGCAAGGTACAGATCGACCTGTCCCGCTGGCCGGTGGACCTGATGTCTTTTTCCGCGCATAAAATCTACGGCCCCAAGGGCATCGGTGCGCTCTACGTCGGCGACCGTGCCCGGCCACGGCTGTCGGCGCAGATTCATGGCGGTGGCCATGAGGGCGGTTTGCGCTCCGGGACCCTGGCGACCCACCAGATTGCCGCCATGGGCGCCGCATTCGAATTGGCAGCCACGGCATTCGACGAAGAACTCGCTAAAGTCGCCCGATTGCGCAATCGTTTGCTCGAGCCGCTGCTGGCCTTGCCCGGAGTGTGTATAAACGGCAGTGCAAGCTGCCGGATTCCCCACACCCTGAGCCTGACGTTCAACGAAGGTGAGTTCAATCCGGCGACATTGGGCGCATCGATTGCGTTTTCCGCGACCTCGGCCTGCAATTCGGCGCAGAACACGCCGTCCCACGTGCTGCTGGCCCTGGGTCACGATGCCCGGGCGGCCGGGCGGACCATTCGCTTGAGCTTGGGGCGCTTTACCACCGAGCAGGATATCGATGAGGCGGTGCGGTTGATCAAGGCCGCGTGCGCGACTGCGCCGGCATTCTGGGTCACCACTCAATAAGCCGTCTTCGGCATCGAACAACAATTTCAATGAGCAGGAGAAACAATGAGCACCGAGCCTTTGCCCCATGGACTGGTTCCCCAGCGTCTGGCCCGAATCCGCCAACTGATGAGCCGAGAGGGCGTTCACGCATTGCTGGTGCCATCGGCCGACCCGCATCTGTCTGAATACCTGCCGGGTTATTGGCAGGGACGACAATGGTTGTCGGGGTTCCATGGCTCGGTGGGTACCTTGATCGTAACCGGCAGTTTCGCCGGTGTCTGGGCTGACAGCCGTTATTGGGAGCAGGCGACCAAGGAGCTGGAGGGCAGCGGTATCGAGTTGGTCAAGCTCATTCCGGGCCAGTCCGGTCCGCTGGACTGGCTGGCCGAACAAACGCCCGAGGGCGGGGTGGTCGCGGTCGATGGTGCAGTCATGGCCGTGGCCTCGGCCCGCACCCTGGGCGGCAAGCTCGCCGAACGCGGCGCGCGGTTGCGCACCGACATCGACCTGCTCAAGGAAGTCTGGACCGATCGCCCGAGTTTGCCGGATCAACCGGTCTACGCCCATTTGCCACCCCAGGCGACCGTCAGCCGCGTCGAAAAGCTCGCCAAGTTGCGCGAATCCCTCCAGGAGCGTGGTGCCGACTGGCATTTCATCGCCACGCTGGACGACATCGCCTGGTTGTTCAACCTGCGCGGTGCGGATGTGTCGTTCAACCCGGTGTTCGTCTCCTTTGCCTTGATTAGCCAGCAGCAGGCAACGCTGTTCGTGGCCCTGGACAAGGTTGACGCACCGTTGCGGGCCGTTCTGGCGCAGGACGGCGTGACCCTGCGTGATTACAGCGAAGCCGCCGCCGCGTTGCGTGAAGTGCCGGACGGCGCGAGCCTGCAGATCGATCCGGCGAGGGTGACGGTCGGCTTGCTGGATAACCTGGGCAGCGGCGTGAAGCTGGTCGAAGGCCTGAATCCAACGACGCTGGCTAAATCGCGCAAAAGCCTGGCCGACGCCGAGCACATCCGTCGCGCCATGGAGCAGGACGGCGCGGCGCTCTGTGAGTTTTTCGCCTGGCTGGAAGGGGCCTGGGGCCGCGAGCGCATCACCGAGCTGACCATCGACGAGCACCTGACCGCCGCCCGCACGCGCCGGCCAGACTTCGTCTCCCTGAGTTTCAACACCATCGCTGCCTTTAACGCCAACGGCGCGATGCCTCATTACCACGCGACGGAAGAAGCCCATGCGGTCATCGAAGGTGATGGCCTGTTGCTGATCGATTCCGGCGGCCAGTACTTGGGAGGCACCACGGACATCACCCGTATGGTGCCGGTCGGAACACCCACCGCTGAGCAGAAACGTGATTGCACGCGCGTGCTCAAGGGGGTGATTGCCCTGTCCCGGGCCAAATTTCCGCGGGGTATTCTTTCGCCCTTGCTCGATGCCATTGCTCGGGCGCCGATCTGGGCGGAGCAGGTCGATTACGGCCACGGCACCGGCCATGGCGTAGGCTATTTCCTCAATGTCCACGAAGGCCCGCAGGTGATTGCCTATCAAGCCGCTGCCGCGCCGCAAACGGCGATGCAGGCCGGGATGATCACCTCGATCGAACCGGGCACTTATCGTCCCGGCCGCTGGGGTGTGCGCATCGAGAACCTGGTGTTGAACCGCGAAGCCGGAAGCAGCGAGTTCGGTGAGTTCCTTAAGTTCGAAACCCTCACCCTGTGCCCGATCGACACCCGCTGCCTGGAACCTTCGCTGCTGACCCAGGATGAAAAAGACTGGTTCAACGCCTACCATGCCGAGGTTCAGCGTCGATTGAGCCCATTGCTGGACGGTGACGCACTGCAATGGCTCAACACCCGGACGATGGCGATCTGATCTATAGGATCAGGCGAGGGCTTCACGGACGAAGTCCAGCCGATCCTGGCCGAAAAACAGCTCGTCGCCGACAAACATGCTCGGGGCGCCAAATATGCCCCGGCCGATGGCTGCTTCGGTGGCGCTCTTGAGTGCTTGTTTAACCTGCTCGTCGTTCGTCAGGGCCAGCACGTAGTCGGCGTCGAAACCGCCTTCGTTCAGGACCGATGCGACCGTCGCCGGGTCATTGAGGTTGCGGGCGTCCACCCAAAAGGCGCGGAACAGGCAATCGACGAATGCCTCGAAGCGTTCGGGGTGGCGCAGTTGCATGCCGGTCACTGCGCGCATCAGCAACAGTGTGTTGACGGGAAAGTGTGGATTGAACTGGAACGCGACGCCGTAGCGTTTGGCGAAGCGATTCAGATCCTTGAATAGGTAAGGGTTCTTGGCCGGCACTGTTGCCGGCGATGCGTTGCCGGTCGCCTTGAAGACGCCCCCCAATAACATCGGACGGTAGATCAACTGGCTGTTTGTCTGTGCACACAGCGTTGGCAGCTGGGTGTAGGCCAGGTACGTCGTCGGACTGCCCAGATCGAAGTAAAACTCCACGGATTTGCTCATGGTAACTGTGCTCTTGTTGTTATGAGGGGAGGGGTTACCAGCGTTCGCTCCAGGGGCGCAGGTCCAGCTCGAAGGTCCAGGCGTCGCGGGGTTGGCTGTGCAGGTACCAATAATTGTCGGCAATGTGTTCGGGGTTCAGGATGCCGTCCTGATCCTTGGTGGCATACTTTTCCGGGAAGTTATCGCGGATGAAGTCGGTGTCGATAGCGCCGTCCACCACCACATGAGCCACATGGATATTCAGCGGTCCCAGTTCACGGGCCATGCTTTGGGCCAGCGCCCGAATGCCATGCTTGGCCCCCGCGAATGCGGCGAACCCCGAAGCGCCGCGTAATCCCGCTGTTGCCCCGGTAAACAGAATTGTCCCGCGCTGGCGCTTGACCATGCGCTTGGCCACTTCCCGTGCATTGAGAAAGCCTGAGAAGCAGGCCATTTCCCAGATCTTGAAATACTTGCGCGCGGTTTCTTCAAGGATGCTGCAGGGGACGTTGGCGCCGATGTTGAACACAAAGGCTTCGATCGGGCCGATCTGGTTCTCGATTTGCTCGATGAGTGCGATCACGTCGTCTTCTTTGCGTGCATCACAGGCGAACCCGTGGGCTTCGCCGCCTTCGGCGCGGATGCCGTTGACCAGCGGCTCGAGTTTATCGGCGCTGCGACGGGTCACACAGGCCACGTAACCTTCCTCGGCGAAGCGTCTGGCGATCGCTCCGCCAGTGGCATCGCCTGCGCCAACAACCAGTACGACCTTCTTGTTATTCATGGTTAGCCTCATTGGTAAACGATCGTTAACTAAACGGACGTTATGCTAAGATCCGGCAAGCGTCAAGGTGAGCGATCAGGGGCAGGACCATGCGATATTCAGCCAATCACAAAATGGAAACCCGCGAGAAACTGCTCGCCAGCAGTGCCGTATCCGCCAAGAAATCAGGTTTCTCCACGGTCGGTGTCGATGGCCTGATGAAAGCGATCGGGTTGAGCGGCGGCGCGTTCTACAGCCACTTCTCATCCAAGGATGAGCTGTTCAAGGCCATTGTTGAGCGGGAACTGGCCCAAAGCCTCGACCGCTTGAGCGGCGACGGCGCCATGGACTCGATGAAACTGGAGCGCTGCCTCAAGCAATACTTGAGCATGAGCCATGTCGAGCAGCCCGAGGCAGGGTGTGCGTTGCCGGTACTGGGCGCTGAGATCGCACGATCAGATGCCCAAGTGAGGGAGGCGGCGCAAACGTGGATCTGCCGTTTGCATGAAAGTTGGGCGCGGATATTGGGAAGCGACAGCCTGGCCTGGGCCATTCTGTCTCAATGCGTGGGGGCATTGGTGGTTGCGCGGATGTTGGTCTCGCCGCAGGTCCAGCGTGACGTCCTCAGGTCCAGCCATGAGGAAATCAGTCGTCGAATGGCCGAACAAGGGCTCGACTAAGGTCGCTTATTTGCAGATGACAATCATGCTGCGGCTGGTATAGCCGGCGGGGTTGAGGCCGAAGGGATAATCCCCGGGTTCTTCGACGGCGTCGCCGGACTTGGCAATGACCTTGTAACCCTTGGGAGCGCATGAGTTGGCGGCGCTGGCGGCGCACTGGTCCCAGGATGAGGACAGGCCGGAGCAGTTGATGTGCAGGCCTTTTTTGCCGCGCTTGACTTCTGTTTTCGATGTCGCCGCACAGCCCGCTACTGCAAGTACGGCGATCAGTATCAAAATTCGTTTCATTCCCGTCCTTATAATCGCCGCGGATCTTGTGTCCGCGTACGATCGTGTTCGCTCTTGCGTAAAGCGTTCATGACGTCCTGTATGAAAAAATCCATGTCTGACATTAGGTTACGGACCTAAACATGGCCTAAATGCGCGGCAAATACCAGAGCTTCGTTAAATCCTGCTTCAATCTGCCGCGACGGCAGGCTTTGCCGTATTAGCCATGGTCAGCGTTGCACCCACCGACGCGAGGATGATGCAGGTGATGGCCATCCACTGGGCCAGGGACAAGTACTCCTGGAGAAAGACGAGCCCCGACAAGGCTGCGATTGCCGGTTCGATGCTCATCAGGGTGCCGAAGGTACGGGCAGGCATTCGAGTCAGGGAAATCATTTCCAATGTATAGGGCAGGGCTGTGGACAGGATGGCGACGCCGATGGCGATTGGAATCAGGCTCGGTGTGAGCAGTGCGGCGCCCGCGTGGACAATGCCGATGGGCGCGACGAACAGGGCCGCGATCATGACCCCCAGTGCAGCGGTCTGCACACCATTGTCCGCACCGGCTTTCTGGCCAAACAGGATGTACAACGCCCAGCAGAAACCGGCACCGAGTGCGTAGCCGGCACCCACCAGGTCGATACTGGCGCTGGTCGCGCCGGTCGGTATGAGCAGCAACAGACCCACCACTGCCAGGGCAATCCAGAGAAAGTCGATGGCCCGGCGCGAGGCGTAAATGGCGACTGCCAGAGGCCCGGTGAATTCCAATGCAACGGCGATGCCCAGCGGAACGGTACGAACTGACATATAGAAGAGGAAATTCATGCCGCCCAGTGCCATCCCATAGACGATCACCGTGCGCAGGGACTGGGCGGTGAGCTTGGCGCGCCAGGGGCGTAGCATCAACAGCATGATGAGGCTGGCAAAGATGAGTCGCAGCGTCGTCGTGCCTTGTGCGCCCACTACCGGGAACATGCTTTTGGCGAGGGAAGCCCCCGCTTGAATGGAAGCCATGGCTATTAATAGCAAGGCAACCGGGTACAGGGTGGAAGCCAGGTTGCGATGTGAGAGGGGGGTCATTGCGAAGTGTCGTCCAGAGTAAGTGCGGAGAAGCTGAGTTGAGCAGTATATTGCGCATATGCAGCGATTCCGTCTATATAGCGGCCCTATTTAAGTGCCGTCTCGACGCGTTAGATAGAAAAATCAAATTAAGGGTTGACGGCAGATTCTGGAAGTCTATAATTCGCCCCACTTCCGGCGCGGTCGAAACGGAAAACTCCTTGAGATTCAATGAGTTAAGTAGGTTTCGAGAGTGTTGGGCTTCAGTTCATCGAGGCCCGGAAGGAGCAGATAGAGCGGTGATGTTTGGCTCTATCGGCGGTTCGATCTTCTCGGTCGAAAGCGGTGAAAAAGAGGTGTTGACAGCAGCGAGTAACGCTGTAGAATTCGCCTCCCGCTAACGAGAGATCGGAAGCGCAAGTGGTTGAAGTTGTTGATGTTTCCGAAGCGAAACTTTGAAAACTTCTTAAAATAACCGCTTGACAGATACACGGGGCGCTGTAGAATGCGCGCCTCGGTTGAGACGAAAGACTCAGCCAACCGCTCTTTAACAACTGAATCAAGCAATTCGTGTGGGTGCTTGTGGAGTCAGACTGCTAGTCAACAGATTATCAGC
>NZ_JBIXJT010000011.1:100182-254452 GCF_052871455.1 Pseudomonas sp. LARHCG127 | reverse complement strand
GGCGACGACATCTACAACATCGGCATGGGGTACACACCGACCATCATCGAACAGGCCGGTGGCGGCGACGATGAAGTCCGCGTGTCGGTGATCAATCCCAGCGGCACCGTGCTGGCGGCCAACGTCGAACGCATGACCTACGTTGGCACAGGTGCATTTACCGGTTACGGCAACGACAGCGACAACATCATTACCGGCGGTTCGGGCAACGACACCTTGTTCGGCGGCGCGGGCGCGGATCAGTTCATTGGCGGTGCCGGCCATGACATCGCGGGTTATACCGACAGCAAGGAAGCGGTGAGCATCAACCTCAAGACGGGTGTGCATAGTGGGATCGCGGCAGGTGATACCTACACCGACATCGAGGCGGTCAGGGGATCGAACTTCAACGACATGTTCGTGGGTGATGGTAGCGGTATTGATTTCGACGGCGGTGCCGGAGTCGACACGGTCGATTACTCGGGCTCGACGGCCGGGGTAAACGTCAACGTCCGTCTCGGGACGGGCACCGCAGGAACGGGCGGGGATGCCGAAGGCACTATTTTAACGGCTATCGAAACGGTCATAGGCTCTGCCTACAATGACGTGCTCTCCGCTGGCCCGTACACCATCGTCACAGGGGTGCGGCTGGAAGGCGGGGCCGGCGACGACATCTACAACATCGGCATGGGGTACACACCGACCATCATCGAACAGGCCGGTGGCGGCGACGATGAAGTCCGCGTGTCGGTGATCAATCCCAGCGGCACGGTCCTGGCGGCCAACGTCGAGCGCCTGACCTACGTTGGCACAGGTGCATTCATCGGTTATGGCAACGACAGCGACAACATCATTACCGGCGGTTCGGGTAACGACACGCTGTACGGTGGCGCGGGCGCGGATCAGTTCATCGGCGGTGTTGGCTACGACGTAGCGGGTTATACCGACAGCAAGGAAGCGGTGACGATCAACCTCAAGACGGGTGTGTATTCCGGGATCGCGGCAGGTGATACCTACACTGACATCGAGGCGGTCAGGGGATCGAACTTCAACGACACGTTCGTGGGCAATGGTAGCGGTATCGATTTCGACGGCGGTGCCGGGGTCGACACGGTCGATTACTCGGGCTCGACGGCCGGGGTAAACGTCAACGTCCGCCTTGGGACGGGCACCGCAGGAACGGGCGGAGATGCCGAAGGCACTATTTTAACGGCTATCGAAACGGTCATAGGCTCTGCCTACAACGACGTGCTCTCCGCTGGCCCGTACACCATCGTCACAGGGGTGCGGCTGGAAGGCGGGGCTGGCGACGACATCTACAACATCGGCATGGGGTACACACCGACCATCATCGAACAGGCCGGTGGCGGCAACGATGAAGTCCGCGTGTCGGTGATCAATCCCAGCGGCACGGTCCTGGCGGCCAACGTCGAGCGCCTGACCTATGTTGGCACTGGCGCATTCATCGGTTATGGCAACGACAGCGACAACATCATTACCGGCGGTTCGGGTAACGACACGCTGTACGGTGGCGCGGGCGCGGATCAGTTCATTGGCGGTGCTGGCTCTGACATAGCGGGTTATCTCGACAGCAAAGAAGCCATGAGCATCAACCTCAAGACGGGTGTGCATAGTGGGATCGCGGCAGGTGATACCTACACCGGAATCGAGGTGGTCAGAGGGTCGAATTTTAACGACATATTCTATGGCGGTAGTTCGTCCATGATGCAGGATGGCGCGGGTGGCGTGGATCTAGTCACTTATGAACAGTCTGACAGCGCGGTGACGATCGACCTGACCAATGGCTCTAACACAGGGGAGACTGCTGGTCATACCTACGCCAACATTGAAATGTTCCAAGGCAGCAATTTTAACGACACGCTATCGGGCTCCGGTCTGAAGGACATCTTCATCGGTGGAGCCGGCGCCGATGTAATCGATGGTCGCGCAGGCCTCGACAGTGCTTTTTATATTACAAGCACAACAGGCGTCTCGATCAACTTGCAGACTCAAATCAATCAAGGTGGCGATGCCGAAGGTGATGTATTGCTCAACATCGAACATGTGTTGGGCAGTCACTTCAACGATGTCTTGGTTGGAAACACAGGTGTCAATTATCTGGAGGGCGGATGGGGCAACGACGTCATCGACGGCGGGGACGGCAATGATTACCTCTACGGTGGGCTGACTTCGTCGATAGGGCCTTTCAAAGTCGCTAGCTCGGCGAATGGGCTGCAGGCAGACATCCTGTATGGCGGCAACGGTAACGACACCATCGTCACGGCTGCCAGCGACGAGGGTACTCAAGCCTACGGTGAGGCCGGAGGTGACGTTATCACTGTGGCACATGGCACGGCTGATGGTGGGGAAGGCAACGACTTGTTGACCGGTACTGGCGTGAACTTTTCACTGTCGGGAGGTCTGGGGGATGACAGGCTGATATTGCAGAACGACGGTTTTGCCAACGGTGGTGAGGGTGACGATACCTACACCGTCAATACTCCAACGTTAGTGACGATTCAGGACGACGGCATCAGCAGCGGCGACACATTGGTTCTGTCATACATCAGCAGTTCTGAACTGTTGGCTGATCGCATCGGCGATGACCTTTATCTGCACCGATCAAGCTTTGATCCAGGACAGGCACCGGAAGAAGGTGTGCGCCTCAAGGATTGGTATGCAGGTTACGACACCATCGAACAGATCCAGACGGCTGATATGCAGCTCATCACTCTGTCGGGCGCTAACCAGTCTGCCAGTGATCTGTTTTCCTAAACAGCAGATAGCGTTCTTGCCGAGCAATGAACGACACAAGTAGACGCCTCAAGATACAAAAAGCCCCGCTGCGAAAACGCCGGGGCTTTTTGTTTTTCCGTCAGGTGGGAATCGTGCCGGCTCCCAATCTCAAAGGGACTGTCTATCTATTGTTTCTCGGCTTCTTTTCTAACTCCAACTTCCGGTCTAGGCGTAATGACTTTCACAACGTCATCGATCACAGAAAGGTCTAGTAAGCGCACCCCCTACGCAGTTTTCGGATTTTGCCTACAAATCTCCCCTGGGGCCATGCCATACGTGGCGAGGGAGCTCATTTTTCTTAGGGTTATTTCCGGGATTGGCTCTACCTAAAAACAAGGGCCAACAAACCGATCAGTTGACCGAAAAGCAGTTGATTCTCTGTCGTACACAGGTCTCTGATCTTGCCTACAAACTAAGAGGCAGCCGCCCGCTATCCACAACTGCTCAGATAGGAAATAGTACTCCACGAACGAACATACGATTGGCAGTGAGCGGTTGACGTCCGATGGATTTTGCCGGCTTCGCGGTAAGCGACGCTTAGGACGATGGCTTAAACCCTGGAAGAATGATCGATGCTTCAGAATGACCGCGATAATTTAGAGCTCGATAAACTTTTGATCGAAACCCGAAAGTTGTTGGCTGAGACTCGCAAGCTTACGGCAGAAGAAACGAAGCTGAAGAGCGAAGCCTTCTGGTACCCATACGCAGTAGGGGCAGGGGTAGCAACCGCCATTGTCGCTGTTGCGGGTTTTGGGATTAAAATCTGAGCGCTGGTTCGCCACAATGAGCCAATACTCTCCCTGCATTACGGGCACTTGAGCTCTGCAAGCACGCGGCTCACATTGTTCGAAAGGGTTCACAGACTCAGCAAGGCCCGCAGCCTCAGAGGGGAAAGAAACATGCCTACACCTCGTAGTTATCGAGCAAGCATCGAACAATTGCATCAAGAAGTAGAGGCGTTAGCTGAGGAGATGAGACGCCCGGCGCCGACCACAGTCCGCGTTACGTTGTTGCCATTCAGCATCGGTGTTACGTTCGCCCTGACTCTGTTTGCCGTTGTCGCTTTTGTCGCAAAACATGTTTGATTGTCTGTCGCTCAGATACTTTTCGGAATAGCCTATTCGATTGGGTCGGCACGCTTGCCGCCCTGGATCCTCGGCGCGACCGTCGGGAACGCAAACCCCACAAAACACCAGACCAAAAAAAACCGGCCACCAAGAGCCGGTTTTTTTAATCCCCCGTCAAAAACACACAACGCAGGACCAGAATTCGATTGGAGCGGGTGAAGGGAATCGAACCCTCGTTATCAGCTTGGGAAGCTGGAGTAATGCCATTATACGACACCCGCTCAGAGCGGCTGACTTTGTACCAGATGTGGGCACGGATTTGAAGTATTTCTTCACACAGCGTGCGACCAGTCGTCTACGCGAGCCTCAAACCAGAGCGGTCGTTGGCGGGCAAGCCCCTGTGTTGAAAGGGCGGGAAGGGGCTTGCTCGCCAGGACTCGGTTTCAGATGGCCAGTGCATGGTAACCCTGCACGTAGCTGTAGCGCGGTCGGCTTTCGTGGGGTTCAGGTGTGAGGAAACTCATCAGGGCGTTGCGGCTGTCGCGGCAGGCGGCTTTGTGTTCCATGTCCAGGAAGTGCCCGGTGGCTTGCAGCGTGCTGAAGGTGCTGTGCTCGACGTGGTTGGCGAACAGCCTGGCGTCGTCGGCCGAGGTGTATTCATCCCATTCGCCGTTCAGGAACAGCACCGGCACGTTGATTTTCTTGGCCGCGTTGACATAGCACTGTTGGTCGCTGTGGAGCACATCGGTGATGTGGAAGTGCATCTGCCCGTATTCGTGCTCGGCCAGGCTGCTGACATGGCGATAGTTGAAGCGCTTGAACAGCGGCGGCAGATGCTTGCCGATGGTGCTGTTGACCAAGTGACCGACACGGTCTCCGTCCAGGCTGCCCAGGTAGTCCACACCACGCTCCAGATAGTCGCGCATCGGCGCATTGAGCACTGGCGAGAACGAGCTGATCACTGCTTTTTCGATGCGCCGTGGCCGTTGGGCCAGGGCGCTCAGCGTGGCGGCGCCGCCCCAGGAAAACGACAGCACGTGCTCGGCGGCGAAGTGGTCGATCAGTTCCAGGAGGATCTGCCCTTCGATCTCCTTCGTCAGCATTTTCTCGTGCCGATTGTGGGCCTTGGACCTGCCCGCGTAGGGCTGGTCGTACAGCACGACGTTGAATTGCGGGTAGAGGTTTTTGGCGGTCTGTGCAAACGACGCGGTGGTGGCCATTGAGCCGTTGACCAGGATGATGGTCTTTTGTGCGGCGTCTGCGCGATAGAACTCCGTGTAAACCCGATACTGACCCTGTATATCCAGCACAGCGATTTCTGGCCTCATGTCATAAGACTCCTGGCAAGCGGGTATGCGCGCAATAAGATTGCACGGGCAATGTGACAGGTAGGCATACGCCTGGAAGATAAGGCCCATGTCGATCCATGAAAGCCGGTCGACGGGTATTGTTATGGCGGGCAGTTTGCCGGACGAATAACGCGGAACCTGAGGGTTCCCGCCGGCAAAAAGTTTCTTAGAGGTATGAGGTGACCCGTCGGTCACATTTCGGCCGACGGTTTGATTCAAGCAGGGGGGCGACCGTTGCGCAAGTCCCTATCGGAAAATTGTTCGACACTTCTGCCCAGCGGTCGTGGGGTCAGATGAGCTGGACTTCTTCAGGGCGCAAGGCCCGGTATTGACCCGGCGCTAAATGAGCGTCCAACACCAGCGGGCCCATGCGCTCGCGGTGCAGGCGCAGCACCTTGTTGTTGAAGTGGCCGAACATGCGTTTGACCTGGTGGTAACGTCCTTCCACGATGCTCAAGCGCGCCGACTTTTCCCCCAGCAGTGTCAGTTCTGCCGGCTGGGTGGTGAGGTCTTCGAAGGCGAAGTACATGCCTCGGGCGAAGGTGTCGGTGTATTCGGTGGTGATGGTTTGCTCGGTTTCGACGTAGTAGACCTTGGGCAGTTTGGTCTGCGGTTGGGTCAGGCGTCGGGACCAGGTTCCATCATTGGTGATCAGCATCAGCCCGGTGGTGTTGAAATCCAGGCGCCCGGCGATATGCAGATCGCCCTTGTCCGGTTCGTCCAGCCAGTCGAGCACGGTAGGGTGTTGCGGATCGCGCGTGGCGCTGACACAGCCGGGCGGCTTGTGCAGCATGAAGTAGCGCGCCGGTCGGCCGGCTTGCAGCACGTCGTCGTCGACTTCGACGCGACTGAACTCACGTACCGGGGCATGGGGATCGCTGACGGTCTGGCCGTCGATTCGCACTCGGCGTTCCACCAGCAACAGGCGCACTTGTTGGCGATTGAATCGCGGCAGATTGCTGAGGAAACGGTCGACGCGCATGGGCAGTTCAGGCAGGGCAGCGGAGGGCGGGCATCTTACGCGATTGGCCGGGGCTTGGCGCGCAACTGGATGTCGACCTGCGCGCAATGCGGGCACAAGCAGGACTGATCCCGCAGCTCGGTCGGCAATGCTTCGAGCACGGCCGGGTCGATGCTCACGCTGTAGCACCAGCAGGGCCGGTCGGCGGTTCGAGGGTCGGCCAGGGTGCAGTCGTTGGCGCCGCCGCAGGCCGGGCAAAGGTCGGGTTTATTCATAGCTGGAGTGAGGCATTTCCACACAGGTTCGGTTGCACCCGGTTTGCCGGGCGCGTTGCAGCGCATGATCGGTCCGCGACAGCAGGCTGTGCAAGGTGTCTTCGTCTTGTAGGGTGGTGAGGCCGAGGCTGACGGTAACCCGCAGTTGCTTTCCACTGCAGAAATAGCGCTGCTTTTCGATGTGCTGACGAATTTTCTCTGCGATTTTCAGACCGGTCTGACCATCGGTGTCCTTGAGCAGGACGACGAAGGCGTCGGCGCTCCAACGACACACAATGTCCGAATGCCGCAGGCTCTCCGTCAGGTTGCGGGCGAAGCCGGTGAGCAGTTGATCGGTGGCGATATGACCGTGGGTGGTGTCCAGCTGCTTGAAGTCGTCCAGCTCCACCAGCAGCGCCGTCAAGGGTTTGGGTTCGCGCTGGGCTTCGTGCAGGGCTTGCACGGCCAGCAGGTCGAAGCCACGGCGGTTCGGCAATTCGGTCAGGCTGTCGAGGGTGGCCTGGGCGTCGATGCGCTGTTGGTAATTGTTGATAAGCCGATAAAGGATGGCCAGGACCGTCAGCGTCACGAGCACGCCGATCAGTAGATTCACGAACAACGTCTTTAGGATGTGTTCCCGTAGCGGGGCATGGGCGGCGTAATAGCCCAGCAACGTAATGATCAGGAAACCAGAACCGAGCAGCGCCACCACGGCCAGGAGCGGCTTGCGCTGGGAATATAACGGCGAACGGAGCGACATGGCGATTCCCTTGGCGCAGACCCAATGAAATCAGTTTAGTGGCCTTGTGGGAAAAGACAGTCGGATTTGCCACGTTTGTGGGGGCATTCAAAATAGTGGCCGAAACTGGGCAAAGCGCTACATGTTTCAACTTATTGCACAAACGCACCAGATTCCAATTCTGCTGTCTGAGTAGGTGTCAGTCACACAACGTTGACTGCCGCCCATCAGCGTCGCTGATGTGGCCCATTCGCGGTCCAGGAGGCCGCCATGTATCGACGACTGCTGCTCATTGCGTTTCTTGGCCTGACTCTTTCGGCATGCGTGCCCTACTACGACGGAGACTCGAGCTACTACCGTTCCGAGGTCTACACCTCACCGGCGCCGGTCTATTACAGCGGTGGCGGGAGTTACTATTCGGCACCGCGCGGCTATTACGCTCCGCGATACTACCAACCGGCGCCGCGCTATTACTCGGCACCGCGCTACTACCAACATGGTCCACGCCATTACTCGCCACCGCGAGCGGCGTACCGGCCTTATCCACACCGGGGCGGCTGGGACGGTCGCGATCGGGGTGGCTGGAACGACGACCGTCGTGGCCGTGGCGGACGTGACCGTGGACATGATCATCGGGGACGGGGTCATGATGGACGGGGCAATCATCGGTAATGGACTGGCAGCAAAAAGCGGCGCATGAAGCGCCGCTTTTTTGTGCCTGCGATAACCTCGACGGAATACCACTTGTGGGAGCGAGCTTGCTCCGGGCGGCGATCCGACGATGGCGTCAGGTCAGCCAGCATTCATCTGCCTGCCATACCTCCATCGCGAGCAAGCTCGCTCCCACAGGGGTCTCCTTCTGGCTTGCTTATTCGTTAGATAAGTCCGCCAACGGATGCCTGCCCTCCCACACCTTGTGAAAGTGCGCCTCGACCGCCGCTTCGGGCACGTGGTTGATGTCCGGCCAGTGCCAGCGCGGTTTGTGGTCCTTGTCGATCAGACGCGCCCGCACGCCTTCGCTGAACTCCGGATGGCGGCAGCAGTTGAGGCTCAAGGTGTATTCCATCCGGAACACACCGGCCAAGGACAAGTGCCGGGCCCGGGCAATTTGCTCCCAGACCAGGTGAGCGGTCAACGGTGAGCCTTCGCTCATGGTCTTGGCGGCCCGGGCGATCAGCGGATCAGGGTGGTCTACCAACAGGCTGAGGGCTTTCCAGGCGCAGCGTACATCACTGACATCCAGCCACTCGTCGATTTTCGGCCGCCGCGGCAGCCATTGGGCTTCGGGCAGTTGGGTGATGGCTTCCTGCTGCAAGGCCTTGAGCAAGCTGTTGAGCTGCATCTCGGTCTGCTCCTGCCAGTTGAGTTGCAGCAGGCCCTCGATCAGATCGTCCTGTTGTTCGTCCAGTAGAAAGCGGTCGGCCAGGCCCAGGTCGATGGCGTCCCGGGCGTTCATGTGGGCGCCGGTCAGGCCGAGAAACAGCCCGAGCTTGCCGGGCAGGCGCGACAAGAACCAACTGGCGCCGACATCCGGGTACAGGCCAATGCTGATCTCCGGCATCGCCAAGCGACTGCTGGGCGTGACGATGCGGGTACTGGCGCCTTGCAGCAACCCCATGCCGCCGCCCAGTACATAACCGTGACCCCAGCACAGTAGGGGTTTGGGGTAGGTGTGCAGGTTGAAGTCCAAGCGGTATTCCGCTGCGAAGAATTGCGCCGCCAGCGGCGGGACTTCGCCGGGATGCGCGCGGCAGGCCTCCACCAGGCTGCGCACTTCGCCGCCGGCGCAGAAGGCCCTGGCGCCGTTGCCACGCAACAGCACACACACGACCTGCGGCTCTCGGGCCCAGGCATCGAGGCGATCACGCAAAGCGTTGATCATGGGCAGGGACAGGGCGTTCAGGGATTTTTCGGCATCCAGCGTGGCGATGCCGATACGGGCACCGTCGATGCCGGTGAGTTCTTCGAAGTGCAGATTCATCGTGACCTCGATCAGAAATTTGAATGTTCAGTATGACCGCTGCGTGGGAAAGTGCCGGTTCTGCGTCAGATCAATTGACAAGCCCTGTAGGCTTTCCTAGGGTGCGCCCATTGTTTTTACCGGATGCAACCATGACTGCTGACGACCGTATCAAACTCGAACCGAGCTGGAAGCAGGCCTTGCGTGCCGAGTTCGACAAGCCCTACATGGCGGAGTTGCGCGAGTTTTTGCGCAGTGAATACGCCGCCGGCAAGGAAATTTATCCACCGGCACCGTTGATTTTCAATGCCCTCAATTCCACGCCGCTGGACAAGGTCAAGGTGGTGATTCTCGGCCAGGATCCGTACCACGGTCCAGGCCAGGCCCATGGCTTGTGCTTCTCGGTGCAGCCGGGTGTGCCGACGCCGCCGTCGCTGGTGAATATCTACAAGGAATTGAAGCGCGATTTGAACATCGACATTCCGAATCACGGTTACCTGCAAAGCTGGGCCGACCAGGGCGTGTTGCTGCTCAACACGACCCTGACCGTGGAGCGCGCCAATGCCAACGCCCACGCCAAGAAAGGTTGGCAACACTTTACCGACCGGGTCATCGAAGTGGTCAGCGAACACCAGCCGAACCTGGTGTTCCTGCTGTGGGGCGCCCATGCCCAGGGCAAGCAGAAGTTGATCGATGCGACCAAGCACTTGGTGCTGACCTCGGTCCACCCGTCACCGCTGTCGGCCCACCGAGGCTTCATCGGCTGCGGCCATTTCAGCCGGACCAACAAGTTTCTCCAGCAGCATGGCGAGCAGCCGATCGAGTGGCGGTTGCCGCCGGTTTAAACGGTTGGCAATAAAGACCCCATCGCGAGCTTGCTCGCGATGAAGGCCACTCGGTCTACAAGTCCGAACCCGACCTGCTCGTCCAGTACCTGAACAACGGCTCCGCCAGGAACAGCACGAACAACAACCGCATCACCTGCAACGCCGTCACCAATGGCACCGACAGTTGCAGCGTCTCCGCCGTCAGGCTCATTTCCGCGATGCCGCCGGGCATCATGCCCAACGTCAACGAACGCAGATCCAGGTGGGTCAAGGTGCTCAAGCCAAGGGCTGCCAGTGTGGCGATCAGCATCGTCAACACCGTGCCAACCAACGTGCGACCCATGAATGACGGTGCCCGACGAAAGAATTGTCGGTTGAAATGACAACCCAACCCGCTGCCGATCAGCCACTGGCCAAGCTGGCTGGCGCCGTCGGGCAGGCCAATGTGCAGGTCCCAACCGACACTCACCGCCGCGCTCACCAGCAACGGCCCGAACAACCAGGGATTGGGCTGGCGCAAGCGCTCCCAGACCCAGGCGAGCAGGGCGCCCGCCGGGAACAGGATCGCCAGCCACAGCCAGTCCACCGTGGTGGCGTGTTGCATCGGCGTACCTTCACCCAACAAGTACTTGAAGGCCGCCGGCACACACAACACCACCACCAGCACCCGCAGGCTCTGGCCCGCTGCAACGCGGCTGAGGTCCGCGCCGTTGCGGGCGCCGAGGTTGACCATTTCGCCGGAACCGCCCGGCATGCTCGAAAAAAACGCGGTGGCACGGTCCTCGCCGGTGCGACGCATCAGCCAGACACTCACCACGCTGGACACGCTGGTGATCAGCGCGCCGAAGAAGATCAGGCCGAAGTGGCTCAGGACTTGCTCCATCACCACCGGCGTAAAGTGCAGGCCGATACCGATGCCCACCACCCATTGGCCGCATTTGCGGCCGCCGGGGATTTCCATCAACTGCCATGGCGTGAGACAGCGCACCAGGATGATCGCCAGCAACGAGCCGACCATCCAAGGCAAGGGCCAGCCGATCAGGCTGGCCAGGTAACCGCCGGCCAGACCGACCAGCGGTGTTCCCCACCATTGTCTGAAGGTTGTTGCCTCAGACATTGGCCAGGGCACGACGCTGGGCACTGCGACGACGCCAGATGCGCAGCAGCGGCAGGAACAACATGATCGCCGTCAGGATCCAGCAACCGAAGGTGATCGGGCTCGACCAGAGGATCTCCAGCGCACCGTTGGAGATCGACAGCGCACGGCGCAGGTTCTGCTCCATCAGCCCGCCGAGGATGAAGCCCAGCAAGACCGGCGACAGTGGGAAATCCAACTTGCGCAGGATGTAGCCGAAGATGCCGATGCCGATCATCAGGAACAGGTCGAACGTGGTGGCATGCACCGCATAGACGCCGATCCCGGTGATGATCGCGATGACCGGTACCAGCGCCCAGTTTGGCACGGCCAGGATGCGGGTGAAGATGCGGATCATCGGGATGTTGAGGATCACCAGCATGATGTTGGCGACGAACAACGAGGCGATCAGGCCCCAGACGATGTCCGGCTGTTGCTGGAACAGCAGGGGACCGGGGGTGATGTTGTACAGCGACAGCGCGCCGATCATCACCGCCGTGGTGCCCGAGCCGGGAACGCCGAGGGTCAGCATGGGCACCAGCGCACCGCAGGCTGCGCCGCCGATGGCAGTTTCCGGCGCCGCGAGGCCACGCTTGTCGCCCTGGCCGAACGTGCCACTGGCGCCGGCCATGCGTTTTTCAGTCATATAGGCCACGGCACTGGCCAGGGTCGCGCCCGCGCCAGGCAATACGCCCATGATGAAACCCAGCACGCCGCAGCGGATGTTCACCCAGAACACCGAGGCGGCTTCCTTGAAGTTGAACATCATCCGCCCGGTGGCTTCCACCGCTTCCTGGCCGCGATGGGTTTTCTCCAGCAGCAACAGAATCTCGCTGATGGAGAACAGGCCCAGCACTAGCACGACGAATTGGATGCCGTCGGTCAAATGGATGTTGTCACCCGTAAAACGGTAGACGCCGCTGTTGGCATCGATCCCGACACTGGAGAGGAACAGGCCGATCAGCGCCGCGATGAAGGTCTTGAGCGGTCGATCGCCGGCCATGCCGCCGAGGCAGACAATGGCGAACACCATCAGGACGAAGTATTCCGCCGGCCCGAACGCAATCGCCCATTTGGCCAGCAGCGGTGCAAACAACACCATGCCGCAGGTGGCGATGAACGCGCCGATGAACGAGCTCCATGCCGACAGCGACAACGCCACCCCGGCCAGGCCTTGGCGGGCCATCGGGTAGCCGTCCAGGGTGGTCATCACGGTGGAGGCTTCACCGGGGATGTTGAGCAGGATCGAGCTGATGCGCCCGCCGTATTCGCACCCCAGGTACACCGCCGCCAGCAGGATCAGCGCCGATTCCGGCGGCAGCCCCAGGGCGAAGGCAATCGGGATCAGCAGCGCCACGCCGTTGATCGGTCCCAGGCCTGGTAGCAAGCCGACCACGGTGCCGATCAGGGTACCGCTCAGTGCTGTGACGAGGTTGTAGGGGGTCAGTGCAACGCCAAAACCCTGGCCGAGATAATTCAGGGTATCCATATCAATTCTCCAGGACGTCGAGCAGGCCCAGGGGCAGCGGCACGTCCATCAGCTTGTCGAACAACAGATAAAGACCGATGGCCATCAGGCTGATGATCACCACGCTCGGTACCCAGCGACCGCCATACAGGCGCGCCATCGGCACACCGACCAAGATGCTGGCGACGATGAAGCCCAGGGGTTCGAAGGTCCCGGCGAAAACCAGCAGCAGCGCGACGCAGATGCCGATCTTCTGCAGGGTTTCACGGTCCAGTTGCGGGTCGTCCTCGCTGTGTATGACGGGCGTAGGGCGAAACAGCATGTACAGCAGCGCCAGGCCCATCAGTCCCAGGATCAATAATGGAAAGGCGCGCGGGCCGACCGGTTCGTAGGAAAAGGCGGCCTGATACGGCCAGGCCATCAGCGCCAGGCCGAGACAGGCCAGCAGCAGCACTGCGGCAAAAATACGTTGGATGGTGAGCATGACTAACTCCTGGGCGGCGCCGGTTGTGCCGGCGCCGCCGCGAGAACAGGGAGGATTACTGGATCAGGCCGAACTCTTTGGCCAGCGTCTTGTAATCAGCCACTTGCTTCTTCACATAGGTGTCCAGTTCCGGGCCGGTCATGGCGAACGGGAACAGCTCGCGCTGGTCGCGCAGCTTGGCGAACTCTTCGGAGGCCAGCAGTTTGTCGAAGGCGTCTTTCCACCAGGCGTAGTCTTCATCGCTGACCTTCGGCCCGAGGTAGAAGCCGCGGACCACAGGCCAGACGATGTCGTAGCCTTGTTCCTTGGCGGTCGGAATGTCTTTCATTTCCGGCTCGTCGATGCGTTTCTCGGCAAACACCGCGAGCAGGCGCATGTCACCGCTCTGGATGTGCGGCATGGAGTCGGAAATATCCGTACTGCCTACCTGGATGTGCCCGCCAAGCAGTGCGGTGGCGATTTCGCCGCCGCCTTCGAGGGCCACGTAGCGCAGGTCGCGAGGGTTGATGCCGGCGGCCTTGGCGATGAGGGCGGTCTGCATCCAGTCCTGGCTACCCACGGTGCCGCCGGAGCCGATCACCACCGAGCCCGGATCTTTCTTCAGGGCCTGTACCAGATCGTCGAGGGTCTTGTAGGGCGAGTCGCTTTTCACGGCGATGGCGCCATAGCTGGTACCCACGGCGGCCAGCCAGCGCACGGCACTTTCATCGAAACGACCGAACTTGCCTTGGGCCAGGTTCAGCAGTGAGCCGCTGGACCAGGCCACCAGCGTACCGGCGTCGGCCGGGCGCTGGGCGACCACCGCGTTGTAGGCCACCGCGCCGACACCGCCGGGCATGTAGGTGACGCGCATCGGTTTGGTCAGCAGCTTCTGGTTGACCAGCGCGCTTTGCGCCAGCTTGCACGTCAGGTCGAAACCGCCACCGGGGGAGGCCGGGGCGATACATTCCGGGCGCTTCGGTTCTTTGGATGGATCAGCGGCGAGCAATTGCCCGGCGAACATCAGGCATCCGGCTGCCAGGGCTACTTTACGCAGTGATAGGCTCATTGTTGTCTCCACAGGAGTTGTTGTTGTGTGTTGTAGATGGGGCATTGCAAGCTTGAAGCTGTAGCGCAACTGCGCAGCGTTTCAACGACGCGGCAGGTCACGTTGCGCGCATGCACCTTGTCGTCGATGCAAATCGGCGCAGGCGTCGGCACAGGCAAGGGTAGTCTGGTTGGAGCGCAAAAGAGGGGCGGGTGTGAAGGCCTGGAGGTGCATGGACCGCATGATGAATACTCCGCTTATTGTTTTTATTCGGCGAAAACGCTTCGAGGCGTTTTTCGTTCGCGATCTGTTTCGCGACCGGCAGTCGTAACTGTCCGTTTCAAGACTCTAACGACCGAACCTTTCGCTAACCTTTCAAAACCTTTCAGCGTGTTTTTTGGCTTCACAGTGGCGGATGCGGCTGTAAACTCCGCGCCAAAGAATGGCGTCGGCCATCCCTGAATCGAGGAATAACCCATGCGTGTCCTGCTCGTCGAAGACCATCTGCAGCTCGCCGAAAGCGTTGCCCAGGCGCTCAAGAGCACCGGTTTGACCGTGGATGTGTTGCATGATGGCGTCGCGGCCGACCTGGCCTTGAGCAGTGAGGAATACGCCGTGGCGGTCCTCGATGTTGGGCTGCCGCGCATGGACGGTTTCGAGGTGCTGGCGCGTCTGCGAGCCCGTGGCAAGACGTTGCCGGTGCTGATGCTGACCGCCCGCAGCGACGTCAAGGACCGCGTCCATGGCCTCAACCTGGGGGCCGACGATTACCTGGCCAAGCCATTCGAGCTCACCGAGCTGGAGGCCCGGGTCAAGGCCCTGCTGCGCCGCAGCGTACTGGGCGGAGAACGCCAGCAGCGCTGCGGCGGGCTGGTCTACGACCTGGACACCCGCCGTTTTACCCTCGACGATGAACTACTGACCCTGACCTCCCGCGAGCAAGCCGTGCTGGAAGCGTTGATTGCCCGGCCGGGGCGGGTGATGAGCAAGGAGCAACTGGCGGCCCAGGTGTTCGGACTGGACGAAGAGGCCAGCCCCGACGCCATCGAAATCTACGTCCACCGCCTGCGCAAGAAACTCGACGGCCATGCGGTGGCGATCGTCACGTTCCGCGGCTTGGGCTATCTGCTGGAAAATCGCAATGCATAAGCCCGACAGCCTGCGCTGGCGGTTGCTTCGCAACCTGGCCTTGCTGCTGGTGGTGCTGATGCTCGCCAGCGGTTTGAGCGCTTATTGGAACGGCCGCGAGGCGGCGGACACCGCCTATGACCGGACCCTGCTGGCCTCGGCCCGGACCATCGCCGCAGGCCTGTCCCAGCGCGACGGCAGCCTCAGCGCGGATGTGCCCTACGTGGCTCTGGACACCTTTGCCTACGACAGTGCCGGACGGATTTATTACCAGGTCAACGACATCGACAAGAAGTTGATTTCCGGCTACGAAAACCTCCCCGGCCCGCCACCCGGAACGCCCCGCACGGACGATTACCCAGCCCTGGCGCGTTTTTATAACGCTCAATACCAGGGGCAGAACGTGCGCGTGGTGAGCCTGCTCAAGGCCGTGAGCGAGCCGAACATGAACGGCATGGCGGAAATTCGCGTGGCCGAGACCGAAGAGGCGCGGGTCAGCATGGCCCGCAGCCTGATGGCCGACACGCTGTTGCGCCTGGGCATGCTGGCCGTGGGCGCGCTGCTGTTGGTGTGGTTCGCCGTCAGCGCGGCGCTGCGCCCGCTGGAGCGTTTGCGCACGGCAGTGGAGGAGCGTCAGCCGGACGATCTGCGGCCGTTGCCGCTGGTGGAGGTGCAGCACGAGTTATGGCCGCTGGTGCGGGCCCTCAACCATTTCACCGAGCGCCTGCGCGGGCAGTTCGAACGTCAGGCGCAGTTCATCGCCGATGCCGCCCACGAACTGCGCACGCCCTTGGCCGCGCTCAAGGCGCGCCTGGAGCTGGGCTTGCGCGCCAGCGAGCCGGTGACCTGGCGTGAAACCCTGGAAACCGCGGCCCAGGGGACCGATCGATTGACCCACCTGGCCAACCAGTTGTTGTCCTTGGCGCGGGTGGAAAATGGCGCCCGGGCCATTGCCGAAGGCGGCGCGCAGTTGCTCGATCTGAGCCAGTTGGCCCGTGAGCTGGGCATGGCCATGGCCCCGCTGGCCCATGCCCGAGGCGTGGCGCTGGCCCTGGAGGCCGACGAACCGGTATGGCTGCGGGGCGAGCCGACCTTGTTGAACGAGCTGTTGAGCAATCTGGTGGACAACGCCCTGGCCCACACGCCGTCGGGCGGCAACGTAATCCTGCGGGTGTCAGCGCCGGCGGTGCTGGAAGTCGAGGACGATGGCCCCGGCATTCCGTTGCATGAGCGGGATCGGGTATTCGAGCGGTTCTATCGACGTAACCAGCAAGTGGCCGGCTCGGGACTCGGGTTGGCGATCGTCGGCGAAATCTGCCGCGCGCACCTGGCGCAGATCACTTTGCACGACGGGCAGGAGCGTGGGTTGAAGGTGCGGGTGAGTTTTGTCCCGGGATAAACCTGGCGATGCCAAACCCTGTGGCGAGGTCGCGGGCTCCCGTGGGTTGGCTACCGCGCCATAAGCTTTTGCGGCCGCTACGCGACCGAGCGGGAGCAAGCTCCCTCGCCACAAAAGCAACTGCCTGACTGCAAAATAGCGGCATGGCCAAGAGGCCTTCGTGGCTTCAGATCCTTTTAATAGAACATCGACCGCGCTTCTTCGATATCCGCGCAGCGGGCCTTGTTTTCCGGGTCGATGCCCAGTTTCTTGAAGGCCGGGACGCCGAACACGTCGATCCTGGACAGCGGGTGGTCGGTGTCCTTGTAGCAGTACAGCGCAGCGACCTGCACCAGGTCGACATAATCGATTTGCTTGGAGTCCCGGCTGAAATCCAGGTACAGCCCTGGCAGCTTCACCAACCGCTCCGGAAACTCCCAGACACTGAGCAACTTGTCCCCCAGCACCGGGTGAATCGTCTCGATGACGTGGTTGAGGCTGACCGGGTCCGACAGCAATTCATTATTGTCTTGTGCATACGTGAGGATCGGCAGCACGCCGATCTGATGCACCAGCCCACCCAACGCGGCCTGGTCGGGCTTGAGTTGGGTGTAGCCGCGACACAGCGCATAGCTGACGCCGGCGATCTCCAGGCTCTTGCGCCAGACTTCGCGCATCTTCAGTTCCACCACCTCGGAGCGGGCATGGAAAATCTGCTCCATCACCAGGCCGATGGCCAGGTTGCTGCTGTAGTTGACGCCCAGTCGAGTGATGGCCGTGTGCAGGTCAGTGACTTCCTGGGTGGCGCGCAACAGCGGGCTGTTGACCACTTTTATCAGGCGTGCCGAGAGGGCCGTATCGCGGCCGATCACTTTGCTCAGGTTGCTGACGCTGATTTCCGGGTCTTCGGCGGCCCGGCGAATCTGCATGGCCACTTCCGGTAATGTTGGCAGAACCAGGTCGTCGTTATCGATGGCCTGTACCAAATCCCGTTGGACCTTATCCGCCAAATCGCTCATTTAGGTTCTCTAGAGTACTGCGGCAAATACTGCGATCAGCGCTGGATTTCGCGGTCGCGGTCCAGTTCGTAAGGCAGGTCCAACAATTGAAGGTGCGGGCCTTCCAAGGCACCGAGGTGCACATTGTCATCTTCTGCTGCTTCGGCCTGCAAAACCGCCAGCAGTTCAATGTTTCCCTCGCCGCGGGCGGCAATCACCACTTCGCCGATGGAACTGCCATGCGTGGGGGAGAACAGCGCCGTGCCGGGTTCCGGCAGTTCGCTGGCGTCCAGCCGCAGGCGATACAGGCGGCGCTTGAGCTTGCCCAGGTATTGCATGCGGGCGACGATTTCCTGGCCGGTGTAGCAGCCTTTCTTGAAACTGACGCCGCCGACGGCTTGAAGGTTGAGCATCTGTGGAATGAACAATTCGCGGGTGGCCGGCATGACTTGGCCGATCCCGGCGCGAATCTGACCCAGCAGCCACGGGTTCAGGTCCGCCTCGGCCAGTTCGGCGCCCAGGCGGGTGCGCAGTGCCTGGGCCTGGTCGGCGGGGACCCACAATTCGGCGCGGCCGGGGGAAACACGGATGGCGATCAAGGCTTCATGGCGCGCCACGCTGTCGGTGTCGCTCGGCAGTTCCAGGCCCAGGCCGGCCAGGGTCGTGTCGGCGTTTTCCAGGCCGAAGCGAACCCAGGCGGCGCTTTCGTCGGTGAGCTTGGATTTGGAGAACACGGCATATTTTTTCAGATCCGCCAGTTGCGGTTCGAGCAGTTCGGTGGCCATGGCCATCAACACGCCGTCGCCTTCGAGCAGGATGCGGAAACTCGATTGCATCCGGCCTTTCTGGGTGCAGCGGGCGCCGAGGCTGGCCCGGCTGTCGCTCAGGTAGTCGAGGTTGCAGGTCAATTGGCCTTGCAGGAATTTGCTGGCATCCACGCCGCGGACCGCGAGGACGCCTTCGTGGGACAGGGTGCAGAAAAAAGCGAAATCAGCCATGGGTCATCGCAGGGTAAAAAGTCTGGTAGACATCATAAGGGGACGCCCTTGAAATGGGTAGTTCACAAAGGATCGATGGCGCCCGACCAAAGCTGTCTGTTCCGCTGCGGTGGGGCCTGTATACTTGCGCTCTATTTGAGGAGCGCTCCATGGTCGAAGACGTTGAACTGAATCGCCTCTACTGGCACAGCCGCCGCGGCATGCTTGAGCTGGATGTGTTGCTGGTGCCGTTCGTGAAAGAGGTTTATCCCCATCTCAATGAAGTGGACCGTGCGTGCTACGTCCGCTTGCTCGAATGCGAGGATCAGGACATGTTCGGCTGGTTCATGGAGCGCAGCGAATCCGAAGACCCTGAGTTGCAGCGCATGGTCCGGATGATCCTGGACCGTGTCCAGCCCAAGTAATCGCTTCGAATGCCGCTGGCAGGCCTCCGGGCAACTGCTGGCGGCTTACCTGCTGGCCCAGGTGTTCGCTTTGGGTTCGTTGTTCCTGTTGTCCGTGCCGTCCTGGTGCGCGGCGCTTGGCGTCGTAGTGTGCCTGGCCCATGGCGCCTGGGTCATTCCTCGACATTTATGGCTGACCCATCGCCGGGCCTTTTGCGGGTTGCGGCGTAATGCCGCCGGTTGGCAGCTCTGGAGCCGGGCCGACGGCTGGCGGGCTGTGCAATTCCGTCCCGACAGCCTGGCGCTGCCGATGATCATCGTGCTGCGCTTTCGCCTGCAGGGCGAGCGGCGGGTTCGCTCGCTGTGCGTGCCCCGCGACGCGCTGGCGCCGGATGTCCATCGGCGCCTGCGAGTGCAGCTCAGGTTCAGTCGGCGTAGGTGGGCGGCACCAGGATAGTGTCCAGCGCCTCGGGCAGCAGGTTCGGGTAGTCGAGGGTGTAATGCAGCCCCCGGCTTTCCTTGCGCTCCATGGCCGAGCGAATCATCAGTTCGGCCACCTGGGCCAGGTTGCGCAACTCGATCAGGTCGCGGCTGACTTTGTAGTTGCTGTAGAACTCGTCGATCTCATCCAGCAGCAAGCGCACCCGGTGCTGTGCCCGTTGCAGGCGCTTGTTGGTGCGCACGATGCCGACGTAGTCCCACATGAAGCGCCGCAGCTCGTCCCAGTTGTGGGCGATAATCACGTCTTCGTCCGAGTCGGTGACCTGGCTGGCGTCCCACGAGGGCAGGGCGACCGGAATGGCGATCTGTGGCAATTGCTCGAGGATGTCCGCTGCCGCCGAGCGGGCGTAGACGAAACATTCCAGCAGCGAGTTGCTGGCCATGCGGTTGGCGCCGTGCAGGCCGGTGAAGCTGGTTTCGCCAATGGCGTAGAGGCCCGGCACATCGGTGCGGCCGCGTTGGTCGACCATCACGCCACCGCAGGTGTAATGCGCTGCCGGCACCACCGGGATCGGTTGCTTGGTGATGTCGATGGAGAATTCCAGGCAGCGCTCGTACACCGTCGGGAAGTGGCTCTTGATGAACGCTTCGGGCTTGTGGCTGATGTCCAGGTAGACGCAATCGATACCCAGGCGCTTCATTTCATGGTCGATGGCCCGGGCGACGATGTCCCGTGGTGCCAGTTCGGCGCGCGGGTCGAAGCGTTGCATGAAGCGTTCGCCGTTGGGGAGTTTCAAATGAGCCCCTTCGCCACGCAAGGCCTCGGTCACCAGGAAACTCTTGGCCTGTGGGTGGTAGAGGCAAGTGGGGTGGAACTGGTTGAACTCCAGGTTCGCCACCCGGCAACCCGAGCGCCAGGCCATGGCGATGCCGTCGCCGCAGGCGCCATCGGGGTTGCTGGTATAAAGGTAGACTTTCGCCGCACCCCCGGACGCCAGGATGACGAAGCGCGCGCCGTAGGTGTCGACTTCACCGGTGCCGCGATTGAGCACGTAGGCGCCGAGGCAGCGATCACCGTCCAGGCCCAGGCGTTTTTCGGTGATCAGGTCGACCGCGACGCGCTGTTCCAGCAATTCGATGTTCGGCCGTTGTCGCGCCTGGGCGAGCAGGGTCTTGAAGATCGCCGCGCCCGTGGCGTCGGCTGCGTGAATGATGCGCCGATGGCTGTGGCCGCCTTCGCGAGTCAGGTGGAACTCGAAACCGCCGTCTTCGGTGCTCGATTGTTCGTCACGGGTAAACGGCACGCCCTGGTCGATCAGCCACTGGATGGCTTCCCGGCTGTGCTCGACCGTGAAGCGCACCGCTTGCGGATCACAAAGGCCGCCGCCAGCGTTGAGGGTGTCGTCGACGTGGGATTCAATGGTGTCGGTATCGTCCAGCACGGCGGCGACGCCGCCCTGGGCCCAGAAGGTCGAACCGTTGGCCAGGTCGCCCTTGCTCAGTACTGCGATGCGCAAGTGCGCAGGCAAGGTCAGGGCCAGGCTCAATCCGGCGGCACCGCTGCCGATTACCAGAACATCATGTTGGAACTGTTGGCTCATTCGAATGGTTTCCGCTCAAGGCGACCCGGGTCGGGGTTGGCGCCAGACACCGCTTCAACGGGTCGGGCAGCCACGCAGCCCACTAGTATATAGAGGGGGGGATCGGCACAATAGCCGGGCATTCATGGCAATGTGAAACCAGTGTGACAGAAAAGCGGCACGCTTCGTCGGATCAGCCGGTTGGCTCTGAGTCGACAAAGGCGTCTGTTTCGAAGACAGAACGCTGTTTATCACGTCATGGTCGTCCATTATTCTATTTGCGACGCTGGAAATAGCGGGAACTTTTGACAGGCGCCTACGTTCAATAGACGGTTGTCTGCAAAAGGGAGCAGCGTCGGGTTGATGCAGGATTTCGATTGGAATCCCTGCCAACAGGCCCGGCGACAGATTATTCGCGCAGCCGGGGAATCTCCTGCTGCGTTTTTCGTGCGTGCCGAGATCAGAGCGCGTCGGAAACTTGCTTGGAAGGGGGAGAACTTTTGCGAAAAGCCCGAGTCTATGTTTGCAAGCCCGGTCAATTAGTAATGCAAGCCTCCTTCGAGCTTATCGAGGAGTGTTCATGCTAACCCAGGAAGAGGATCAGCAGCTGGTCGAGCGCGTCCAACGCGGCGACAAGCGAGCTTTCGATCTGCTAGTGCTGAAATACCAGCACAAAATTCTCGGGTTGATCGTGCGTTTCGTGCACGACACCCATGAAGCGCAGGATGTCGCTCAGGAAGCCTTCATCAAGGCCTACCGCGCACTTGGTAATTTTCGCGGTGACAGCGCGTTTTATACGTGGCTTTACCGCATCGCCATCAACACGGCGAAAAACTATCTGGTTTCACGCGGCCGCCGGCCGCCGGATAGCGATGTAAGTTCTGAAGATGCCGAGTTCTACGATGGCGATCATGGCCTCAAGGATCTCGAATCACCGGAACGTGCGTTGCTGCGGGATGAGATCGAAGGCACCGTCCATCGAACCATCCAGCAACTGCCTGAAGATTTGCGTACGGCTTTAACTTTACGTGAGTTCGACGGTCTGAGTTACGAAGACATTGCGAGCGTCATGCAATGTCCTGTGGGCACCGTGCGCTCCCGGATTTTCCGCGCTCGGGAGGCCATTGATAAAGCCCTGCAACCGTTGTTGCAGGAAAACTAGAGACAGCGGCGACAGCCAAGAGAGGAACGCCATGAGTCGTGAAGCCCTGCAGGAATCGCTGTCCGCAGTTATGGACAACGAAGCGGACGAACTTGAATTACGTCGGGTATTGAATGCCTTCGACGATGTTGAAACACGTGAGACCTGGGCTCGTTACCAGATCGCCCGGGCTGTGATGCACAAGGACTTGTTGCTTCCTCGCCTGGACATCGCTGCCGCCGTTTCTGCTGCATTGGCTGACGAAGCCGTACCGGCAAAAGCTTCTCGCGGACCATGGCGCAGCCTGGGTCGCCTGGCGGTAGCCGCGTCGGTCACCGTCGCTGTACTGGCGGGTGTACGTCTGTACAACCAGGATGAGATTGCCGGCGTGCAGATGGCGCAGCAGTCCAATCAGCCTGGCTTGGCCGCTCCTCAGGTCAAGGGCCCAGCGGTATTGGCCGGTTACAGCGAAGGTTCGGAAACCGCAGGCCCAATGGCCAACGGTGTTCTGCAAGGCCAGCCTGGCTGGCATGATCAGCGCCTGCCCAACTACCTGCGTCAGCATGCCCAGCAAGCTGCCCTGAAAGGTACCGAAAGCGCGCTGCCTTACGCCCGTGCCGCCAGCCTGGAAAACCGTTAATAAGGAAAGCCATTGCGCGCCATACCTCTATTCACGCTTCTGCTTGGTGGCTGGTGTGCAATTCCAGCCCATGCCGATGAGGCTCAGGACTGGTTGAACCGCCTGAGTCAAGCCGAGCAACAGCAGAGCTTCCAGGGCACTTTCGTTTACGAGCGCAACGGTAGTTTTTCTACCCATAACATCTGGCATCGCGTCCAGGATGGCAAGGTCCGCGAGCGGTTACTCCAGCTCGACGGCTCGGCACAGGAAGTCGTGCGCATTGATGGGCATACTCAATGCGTAAGCGGCTCCTTGATCCCGGGGCTGGGCAATACACCGGACAGCACTTCACGTGCGCTCGATCCGCAAAAACTCAAGAATTGGTATGACCTTGCAGTCATTGGCAAGTCACGTGTGGCCGGACGTCAAACGGTCATCGTTGCGCTGACGCCCAAGGACCAGCATCGCTATGGCTTCGAGCTGCACCTGGACAGAGAAACCGGCCTGCCGCTCAAATCCTTGTTACTCAATGACAAGGGCCAGTTGCTCGAGCGCTTCCAGTTTACCCGCATGAATCTCGCCGCGCCCGCAGACGCTGATTTGCAGGCCAGCGCCGATTGCAAGGCTGTCACGCAGGATCCTGGCAAGGCCGTCGCGGCGAAAACCGCCTGGCACTCGGACTGGCTGCCGCCCGGCTTCGAGCTGACCAGCAGTGCCGCACGCAAGGACCCGGACTCCCAGGTCCAGGTCAGCAGCCTGATGTATGACGACGGGCTCGCGCGCTTCTCGGTGTTCCTGGAGCCATTGAACGGTGCCAACGCCACCGATACCCGTACCCAGCTCGGCCCGACGGCGGCCGTGTCTCGCAGGCTGACGACGCCCCAGGGCGAAATGATGGTCACGGTGGTCGGTGAAATTCCTATCGGTACGGCGGAACGGATCGCGCTGTCCATGCGCTCTGACGTCACGGCGACCCAATAACCTGCTGGCTGCACGGGTGATTCGATTGCGCGAGAGGCCGATGACGCCAGGGCTTGATCGAAATGCCGAAACTTCCTGTCAGCATTTTCATTTGCAAAAACTCAGCTTTTTTTCTATAGGTCAGAGCCGCTCGGCTCTGGCCTTGTCTGTTCCCGGAACAAAAATACCGGCGTATCTTTCCCTGGTATTCCTTGCTCCATATCGCTTAACCATGCTCGTCGTAACGGGAGCCGTATGTCGATACCACGCTTGAAAACCTATCTCTCCATTTTTGCCACCGTGCTTGTGCTCGGCCAGGCCGTTCCTGCCGTGGCGGTGGAATTGCCCGATTTCACGCAACTGGTCGAGCAGGCTTCACCCGCCGTGGTGAACATCAGCACCACCCAGAAGCTGCCGGATCGCCGTGTATCGGACCCGCAGATGCCGGACCTGGAAGGCTTGCCGCCCATGCTGCGGGAGTTCTTCGAGCGCGGCATGCCGCAACAGCCGCGCTCGCCCGGCGGTGGCCGCCAGCGCGAAGCGCAATCCCTGGGCTCGGGGTTCATCATTTCGCCTGATGGCTACATCCTGACCAACAACCATGTGATCGCCGACGCCGACGAAATCCTGGTGCGCCTGGCCGACCGCAGCGAACTCAAGGCCAAGCTGATCGGCACCGACCCACGTTCCGACGTGGCGCTGTTGAAAATCGAAGGCAAGGACCTGCCGGTGCTCAAGCTGGGCAAATCCCAGGACCTGAAAGCCGGCCAATGGGTGGTGGCCATCGGTTCGCCGTTCGGCTTCGATCACACCGTGACCCAGGGCATCGTCAGCGCCATCGGTCGCAGCCTGCCGAACGAAAACTACGTGCCGTTCATCCAGACCGACGTGCCGATCAACCCGGGTAACTCCGGTGGCCCGCTGTTCAACCTCGACGGTGAAGTGGTCGGCATCAACTCCCAGATCTATACCCGTTCGGGCGGCTTCATGGGCGTTTCCTTCGCCATTCCGATCGACGTGGCCATGGACGTGTCCAACCAGCTGAAAAGCGAAGGCAAGGTCAGCCGTGGCTGGTTGGGCGTGGTGATCCAGGAAGTGAACAAGGATCTGGCCGAGTCGTTCGGGCTGGATAAACCTGCCGGTGCGCTGGTGGCGCAGATCCAGGAAGGTGGCCCGGCTGCCAAGGGCGGCCTGCAAGTGGGTGACGTGATCCTGAGCATGAACGGCCAGCCGATCGTCATGTCCGCGGACCTGCCGCACCTGGTGGGCGCTCTCAAGGCCGGCGCCAAGGCTAATCTGGAAGTGATTCGCGAAGGCAAGCGCAAGAACGTCGAACTGACCGTCGGCGCCATTCCTGAAGAAGGCAAGGAACTGGATTCGCTGCCAAAATCCGGCGTCGAGCGCAGCAGCAACCGCCTGGGCGTGGCCGTGGCCGAGCTGACCGAAGAGCAGAAACGCACCCTGGAACTGCAGGGCGGTGTGGTGATCAAGGAAGTGCAGGACGGCCCTGCCGCGCTGATCGGTCTCCAGCCGGGCGACATCATCACGCACCTGAACAACCAGGCCATTGGTTCGGCCAAGGAGTTCACCGACATCGCCAAGGCATTGCCGAAGAATCGTTCGGTGTCGATGCGGGTCCTGCGCCAGGGGCGCGCGAGCTTCATCACCTTCAAGCTGGCCGAATGACGGGTTAGCGGCTCATAAAAAACCGCCTCGAGAGAGGCGGTTTTTTATTGCCTGGCCAATGCTCAGCCCATCATGTCCTTGACCATGCGCTCCTGCTCCATGAGTTCCCGCTGGCGCGCATCGATGCGTGACGAAAGGGGGAAGTTGGTGCCGGCGCGCCGTTTGGCGAAGTCCAGTTGCTGGATGGCCTGACGGTAATCGCCCACCAGGGCGAAGTACTCGGCACGGGCCTGATGCAGGCCAATGATGTTGCCGGACAGCCCACGGGTCTCGGCCACCATGTACCAGACGTCCGGATCGTCCGGGCGTGACTTGAGCAGGGTTTCCAGGGCCTTCTCGGCGTCGGCGGGACGGTTCTGCTTGAGCAGCAGGTCGACGCGGACCTGGTTGAGCGGATAATTGCCTGGGTACTGGCTCAGCATCCGGTCGACGCGGGACTGAGCGTCGGCCAGTTTGTTGCTGGTGATGTCCAGGTCCACCAGGGCGAGGTTGTAGATGATCTCGTTGGGTGATTTGGCCAGCAGCGGCTTGAGGTTCTCCCGAGCTTCGTTCAACTGACCGCCCTTGATCTGCGCGATCGCCAGGCCATAGCGTGCCACGTCGTTCTTCGGGTTCTCGTCCAGCTGTGCCCGGAAGCGCTTGGCGGCCAGGCCCGGGGTTTCTTCATAGGTCAGTTGGACCCGTGCACGAATCAATTGATAGCGCACGCTGTCCTCGATGCCGCCCGGCCTGGCCTGTTCGGCGCGGTTACGGGTGTCGGCGATCCGCGATTCGGTCACCGGGTGAGTCAGCAGGAATTCCGGGGGCTTGGCGTCGAACCGATACTGGCGCATCAGGCGCTCGAACATGGTGGGCATGGACCGCGGGTCGTAGCCGGCCTTTTCCAGGTTCTGGATGCCGATGCGGTCGGCTTCCTGTTCGTTCTGGCGCGAGAAGCGCCGTTGTTCCTGGATGGCGGCGGCCTGGGTCCCGGCGATGGCGGCGATCCCGGCGTCACCGCCACCGGCAGCGGCAATCACGATGCCGGCCAGCAGTGCGGCCATCATCGGCACCTGCATGCGTTGCTGGGCTTCGACGCCACGGGCGAAGTGGCGCTGTGACAAGTGGGCCAGTTCGTGGGCCATGACCGAGGCGTATTCGCCTTCGGTCTGGGCGTTGAGGAACAGGCCGCCGTTGACCCCGACGATCCCGCCCGGTGCGGCGAAGGCGTTGAGCTGCGGACTGTTGATCAGGATGAATTCCAGGCGCCGGTCGTTGACCTGGCTGGTCTCCACTAACTTGTAGACGCTGGTTTCGACGTAGTCCTTGAGCTGTGGATCGTTGAGCTGTGAAACCTGGCTGCGCAGCAGGGCCAGCCAGGCGCGACCCAATTGGTGCTCCTGTTCTGGCGAGACGATGGCAGAACTGGCATCGCCAAGTGACGGCAAGTCGTCGGCGAAGCCCGGTGAGGCAAGCAGGCAAGCGATCGTCAGCAGGGTGGGGCGCAGAAATGTCATGCACGAGGCCTTAGTTGACAAAGACCCTACTGTAGCCGGACACCGGGCCCGGGACCAGATATTCTAGGCCGCTCAACGACCTGCCGCGGAGCGAACCCATGACTGATGCTGTAGCCCACGATGCCGAACTGGACGCCAGTGGCCTGAACTGTCCGTTGCCGTTGCTCAAGGCCAAGCTGGAACTCAATCGCCTGGCCAGCGGCAGTGTGCTCAAGGTGATCGCCACGGATGCGGGCTCGCAACGTGACTTTCGCACCTTCGCCCGATTGGCCGGTCATACGCTGCTGCGTGAAGAAGACGAAAACGGCGTCTACCGTTATTGGCTGAAAAAAGCCTGAAAGCACCGACAGCGTCCTTAAGGATTTTTAATGTTCAAAGTGTTACGCGACTGGATTCAGCGCTACTTCTCCGATGAAGAGGCGGTGGTCCTGGCAGTGCTGTTGTTCCTGGCCTTTACCGCCGTGCTCACGTTGGGCGGCATGCTGGCGCCGGTGCTGGCGGGGATGGTGCTGGCGTACCTGATGCAGGGGCTGGTCACGACGCTGGAGCGTCTGCGGCTGCCCGGCACCGCGGCAGTGGGGCTGGTGTTCGCCCTGTTCATGGGTGTGCTGGTGGTGTTTCTCGTGGTGATCGTGCCGTTGCTCTGGCACCAGTTGGTGACCCTGTTCAATGAGTTGCCAGGCATGCTCGCCAAATGGCAATCCTTGCTGTTGCTGCTGCCCGAGCGTTATCCGCACCTGGTGTCCGATGAGCAAGTGTTGCAGACCATCGAAGTGGTGCGCGGCGAGATTGGCAAGTTCGGCCAATGGGCGCTGACGTTTTCACTGTCCAGCCTGCCGCTGCTGGTCAACATCATGATCTACCTGGTACTGGTGCCGATCCTGGTGTTTTTCTTCCTCAAGGACCGGGAAATGATCGGGCGTTGGGTTCGCGGCTACCTACCGCGCGAGCGGGCGCTGATTACCCGCGTGGCTCAGGAGATGAACCGGCAGATCGCCAATTACATTCGCGGAAAAGTCATCGAGATCTTCATCTGCGGCGGCGTGACCTACATCGGCTTCGTGACCATGGGGCTCAACTATGCTGCCCTGTTGGCGCTGCTGGTGGGCATTTCGGTGGTGGTGCCTTACGTCGGCACGGTGGTGGTGACCGTGCCGGTGGCCTTGATTGCCCTGTTCCAATGGGGCTGGAGCGATCAGTTCATCTACCTGATGGCGGTCTACGGGATCATCCAGACCCTGGACGGCAACGTGCTGGTCCCGCTGCTGTTCTCCGAGGCGGTGAACCTGCACCCGGTGGCGATCATCTGCGCGGTGCTGCTGTTTGGCGGGCTGTGGGGGTTCTGGGGGGTGTTCTTTGCGATTCCCCTGGCGACGCTGTTCAAGGCGGTGCTGGATGCGTGGCCGAGCAAGGAGCCGGTGGTGGCGCCGTTGTTGTAGCTTGTAATGGGGGTGATGCTGATGGCCTCATCGCGAGCAAGCTCGCTCCCACATTGGATTGGTGGTGTTAATCAAATCCCTGTGGGAGCGAGCCTGCTCGCGATGGCGCCAGTACAGGCGGCGAAAATTTCAGGCCTTGTTCAGGGCCTGGGCCGCCACCAACACCGCATCCACATGCCCCGGCACTTTCACGCCACGCCATTCCTGGCGCAGCACACCCTCCTTGTCGATCAGAAAGGTGCTGCGATCAACGCCCAGGTACTCCTTGCCATAGAGCTTTTTCAACTTGATCACGTCGAACAATTGGCAGATGGCCTCGTCCTTGTCGCTGATCAGCTCGAACGGGAACTCCTGTTTGCACTTGAAGTTCTCGTGAGACTTGAGGCTGTCCCGGGAAACGCCGAACACTTCAGTGTTGGCGGCTTGGAACTGCGCATATTGATCGCGAAAACCCTGGCCTTCGGTGGTGCAGCCAGGGGTGCTGTCCTTGGGGTAGAAATAGATCACCACCTGCTTGCCCTTGAGGGCGGCGAGGCTGATCGTCTGCCCGCTGGTGGCGGGCGCTTGGAAATCGGTAACCGGCTGGTCGACGGCAACGGCCATGAACGCTTCCTTACATTGGGTTTTGTGGGCGCCACGGCTCGATCAGGGCATCCAGGTTCATCGCATCGGCGAAGTCCAGGAACTGATCGCGCAGCCAACTGATCTGGGTGCCGGCCGGCAGGGTCACGGTGAACGTGGCGTTGAGCATGGTGCCGCCGGTCTGCGGAGCCTGGTAGGTGTCGCAGGTCAGGTTTTCCAGCTCGACGTGATGGTCCATGAAGAACTGGCACAGCTCGTTGATGATGTCCGGACGGTAGGCCGAGCTCACGTAGGCCACGTAGGGCAGGGCCTGGGGACGGTTCTCCAGGGCGGCGCTGCGCACCACGTTGACGGTAAAGGCATGCTTCTTGGCCAGCACCGGCAGGCTGCCTTCCAGGCGCGCCAGGGCGTCCCAGCTGCCGGAGATCTCGAGCACGAGTGCACTGCATTCGCCATGACGGGTCAGGCGTGAGGTCACGACGGCGCAGCGATTTTCATGGCTGGCGCGGCACAGGACGTTAGTCAGCTCCATGGGGTTGGCGCCGAGGGCACTGATAACAAGGAATTGTTCGCGGACTGTGGGGGTGGACATGCAGCATTCCTAAAGCGATGAGCGGTCGGTACCTTTGCCGCTCGACACGGCGCCCGGCCCCGGAAAACAAACGGCTCAAGCCTGGTGCCCGGGTTGTGCTGCATTCCGTGACAGCAGGAATGCACCAGGACAAACCCGGGATCGGGGCTTGTGGCGTCGAAAACGGAGGCTGGAAACCGGCGTATGAGCTTGTCGGTACCGATCAAAGCCTGAAGGGTAGCGAAAACCAACGCCAAGGGGAATGGTAGTTCGCTTGTACAAGCATCTTGGCGCCAGTACCATTACGCTCTCTTTTTCCGGCAGGAGCGGTTTCATGATTGCGGGCAGTATGGTGGCTCTGGTCACACCCATGGATGCAGACGGGCGTCTTGACTGGGACAGCCTCAGCAAACTCGTGGACTTCCACCTTGAGAACGGCACCCATGCCATTGTCGCCGTCGGTACCACCGGCGAGTCGGCAACGCTTGATGTAGAAGAACACATCGCCGTGATCAAAGCCGTGGTCAAGCAAGTTGCCGGGCGCATTCCGGTCATCGCCGGCACGGGCGCCAACTCGACCCGCGAAGCCGTCGAGCTGACCCGCAACGCCAAGGAAGCCGGTGCCGACGCCTGCCTGCTGGTCGTCCCGTACTACAACAAGCCGACCCAGGAAGGCTTGTACCAGCACTTCAAGCACATTGCCGAAGCCGTCGACATCCCGCAGATCCTCTACAACGTTCCCGGCCGCACCTCCTGCGACATGCAGGCCGAGACCGTGATCCGCCTGTCCACTGTGCCGAACATCATCGGCATCAAGGAAGCCACCGGCGACATGAAGCGCGCCAAGGCCATCCTCGATGGCGTGGGCAAGGACTTCATCGTGCTGTCCGGTGATGATCCGACCGCGGTCGAGCTGATCCTGCTGGGTGGCAAGGGCAACATCTCCGTCACTGCCAACGTCGCGCCGCGCGAAATGGCCGACCTGTGCGAGGCCGCGCTCAAGGGCGACGCCGAGACCGCACGGGCCATCAACGAAAAACTGATGCCGTTGCACAAGGACCTGTTCATCGAGGCCAACCCGATTCCGGTGAAGTGGGCCTTGGTCGAAATGGGCTTGATGCACGATGGCATCCGCCTGCCACTGACCTGGTTGAGCACCCCCTGTCACGAACCGCTGCGGCAGGCCCTGCGCCAGTCCGGCGTCCTGGTTTAATTGAGGAAGTACAACGCATGAAGCGAATGGCCGGACTTTCCGCACTTGCCTTGATTATCTCCAGCACCAGCGGCTGCGGATGGATCTGGGGGCCGGAGGGTTACTTCCGCGACCGTGGTAGTGATTACCTGCAAGCGCAACAGACTGCACCGATGCAACTGCCGCAAGACGTCAGCGTCGCAAAGCGCCTGGATCCGTTGCTGCCGATCCCGCGCAACGTCGCGGACGACAGCGTGAAGGGCGAATACATCGTTCCGCGTCCACAGCCGCTGTCGGCCGTGGCCGATGCCAGCGACTACACCCTGCAGAAGAGTGGCGATTCCAGCTGGGTCATGGGCCAGCACCCGCCGGCCGAAGTCTGGCCCGTGGCGATCCAGTTCTTCCAGGACAACGGTTTCCGCCTGGACGAACAGCGCCCGCAAACCGGCGAGTTCACCACCACCTGGCAGCGTTCCGATGAACTGTCCGCCGCCATGGCCAAGCGCCTGGGCGCCGCCGGTGTCGCGGCCGACAGCGAAACCCGCGTGCGGGTGCGCATCGAGCCGGGCGTGCAGCGCAACACCAGTGAAATCTACGTGGTCAGCGCCGAGCGTCCTGCCGGCAGCACCGCCGACGTGGCCTTCACCAACCGTTCGGTCAATACCGGTCTCGACGCTGCGTTGGTGGACGACATGCTTGCGAGCATGAGCCGTACCGCAGAGCAGGGCGGTTCGGTGTCGATGCTGGCGACCCGGGACTACGATACGCCGAGCCGCGTCAGCCTGAACGAAGACGGCAGCGGCAACCCGGTGCTCAACGTCGGCTCCGACCTGGACCGTGCCTGGTCGAGTGTTGGCCGTGCGCTGGAGCAGGGCGAGTGGCGCGTTGAAGACATCAACCGCAGCCTGGGCCTGTACTACATCAACCTGGCTGAAAAGGCCGAGAGGAAAGACGAGAAGCCTGGCTTCTTCAGTGGCCTGTTCGGCAGCAAGCCGGACAAGGAAGAAGTCGAAGCCCGCGCCGAGCGTTATCAGGTTCGCCTGAGCAAGGTCGGCGACAACGTCCAGGTCACCGTCGAGAAAAACATCAATACCGTGGCGCCGGCCGATGTGGCCCGCAAGGTGTTGAGCGTGATTCAGGACAACCTGGGCTGATCCGATGCGTTTTGCCGTTCTCGGCAGCGGTAGCCAGGGCAACGGCACGCTGATCGCCAGCGCCGGCACGTACGTGCTGGTCGATTGTGGTTTCTCCCTGCGGGAAACCGAGAAGCGCCTGTTGCGCCTGGGTGTGCACCCGGCGCAACTGAGCGCGATACTCGTGACCCACGAACATGCCGACCACGTGCATGGCGTGGGTTTGCTGTCTCGGCGCTACAATCTGCCGGTGTACCTGAGCCGTGGCACGCTGGAAGGCCTGCGCAAGCCCATCGAGCCAGCCGGTTTCGTGGTCGGTGGCGAGCAACTGCGTATCGGTGGCCTGGACATCAGCGTGGTCAGTGTGGCCCATGATGCCCGGGAGCCAACGCAGTATGTATTCAGCGACGGCGAGCGGCGCTTCGGGTTGCTGACCGACCTGGGGTCGTATTGCGACAGGGTGATGGACAGTTACCGGGACCTCGATGCGTTGATGATCGAGTCCAACCACTGCCGTGACATGCTGGCCCGTGGTTACTACCCGTACTTTCTCAAGCAGCGGGTCGGCGGGGAGCACGGACATTTGAACAACCACCAGGCCGCGTTCCTGGTGGCCGAGTTGGGCTGGCAAGGCCTGCAACACCTGGTCCTGGCCCATCTGAGCAGCAAGAACAACCTGCCGCAGCTGGCCCGGCAATGTTTTGTCGACACCCTCGGGTGCGACCCGGACTGGCTGCAACTGGCCGATCAAGATTCAGGGCTCGACTGGCGACATATCGCCTAGCCCACTACTTAGCAAGCGGAGCCCATCATGGAAAAACGTGAAGAACTCTACCGCGGCAAAGCCAAGTCGGTTTACAAGACCGACGACGCTGACCGCTTGATCCTGCTGTTTCGTAACGACACCTCGGCGTTCGACGGCAAGCGCATCGAACAGCTGGACCGCAAGGGCATGGTGAACAACAAGTTCAACGCCTTCATCATGCAAAAGCTCGAAGCCGCCGGCGTGCCGACCCAGTTCGACAAGCTGCTGGGCGACAACGAATGCCTGGTCAAGAAGCTGGACATGATCCCGGTCGAATGCGTCGTGCGTAACTACGCCGCCGGCAGCCTGGTCAAGCGCCTGGGCGTGGAAGAGGGCATGAAGCTCAACCCTTACACCTTCGAGCTGTTCCTGAAGGACGACGCCAAGGGCGACCCGTTCATCAACGAATCCCACGTCGTGGCATTCGGTTGGGGCACCGCCGAGCAACTGGCGCGCATGAAGGAATTGTCCCTCAAGGTCAACGACGTGCTGACCAAGCTGTTCGACGACGCCGGCCTGCTGCTGGTGGACTTCAAGCTTGAATTCGGTGTGTTCAGCGACGGCTCCATCGTCCTGGGCGACGAGTTCAGCCCGGACGGCTGCCGCCTCTGGGACAAGGACACCAAGAAGAAAATGGACAAGGACCGCTTCCGCCAAGGCCTCGGTGACGTCATCGAAGCCTACGAAGAAGTCGCCCAGCGCCTGGGTGTGCCGCTGTAATCGACGCAAGCATCTGATAGCACGGAAAAAATTTCGCTCGGGGGTTCGCTTCCGGCGAATGTGCTGGTATGATGCGCGCCACTGGAGAGATGCCGGAGTGGCCGAACGGGACGGATTCGAAATCCGTTGTACTGGCGACAGTACCTAGGGTTCAAATCCCTATCTCTCCGCCATTATTGTGTATGACTAAGCCCCTGAAATGGTTGAACATTTCAGGGGCTTTTTCGTTTCTGACGTTTGGTTTAGAGTGTTTTTGGGCATAACGGAAGCCCCATAGCTGCTCAGGGAACTGTGCCGGCCAATTTGTAATTGGAGGCTTGATCCCGTTACAAGATCAAGGTCCTGCTTCGTTTGTATTAAAAAACGTAAGGCATCCCCATCCCAAACTCCAACCGAGTAAACTCGGTCAGCGCACGTGCATAACGCCCCACTCCGCAGGAGAATCCGTGAAACTCAGTCATCTATCTTTGCGCGATTACCGCTGTTTTGATGCGCTCGAAATCGATTTTCAGCCGGACCTTACCGTTTTGGTCGCGGCCAACGGTGCAGGCAAAACATCGATTCTCGACGCTATCGCGATAGCGTTTGGGCCTTACGTTGGTGCCTTCGATGAGGCCGTGGGCAAGCACTTTGAACCTAGTGATATTCGCCAGTTTCGAGCGAGAGCCACGCTTACCCATGAGATGGAGTACGCCTCCAAGGGCGTCAGACTTGAAGCGAAGGGGATAATCCCTGGCAGCATCGAGGAGCAACTTGATAATTTACCGTCGGCCTGGCGCCGAAGCCTCACAGGTCCGACGAAAACCAAGACCTCGGTCAAAGACGCCAAGGAGTTGAGAGATTACGGCAAGCGTATGCAGGAAGCTGTTCGTACGCCTGGTAGCGACGTGGTCTTGCCTCTGCTCGCCTACTATGGCACTGGCCGTTTATGGCAACAGAAAAATCAAAAGAAGCAGTCGTGGTCCGAGAAAATTGTGCGGACATCTCGTACTGTGGGGTATACCGACTGCCTGGACCCGGCCTCCAAATACAAAGCGTTCGTGGAGTGGTTTCGGTACTGGAACTTCAATGCCAAAGAGCTACGCATCAAGGCTCTGGAGTCGAGGGAAACGGCTGGTGTAAGTGAGTTTGATGGGTATATCAAATCAGTCGGTGCGGCCGTTAACGCGTGCCTCGAACCCGTCGGCTGGAAAAATATCGAGTACTCGTTCTCACGTGATGCTCTGGTCGCCCACCATGAAGAGTTCGGTGAACTTCCTGTTGAACTCTTGAGTGATGGTATTCGTAATATGATTGGCATGGTTGCAGATATCGGATTTCGGGCAACCAAACTCAATGGCCATCTAGGACCACACGCTGCGAAATCTACGCCAGGAATTGTGCTCATTGATGAGGTGGATATGCACCTTCATCCTCGATGGCAGCAGACGATTCTCATGCAGCTTAGAGATGCATTTCCTAAGCTTCAGTTCATCGTGACCACTCACAGCCCACAGGTCCTAACGACCGTACCTTCCGAGTGCATTCGCATCCTTCGGGGTAATAAAGTTTATTCAGCTCCACCTGGAACGGAGGGTGCGGAACCGGAGCGAATGCTCAAACAGGTGCTAGGGCTGGAAGAGGTGCGCCCGCCTGATAACCTAGCCACACAAGAGTTAAAGGAATACTTAGCGCTAGTTGACGGAGATCAATGGAATATTGAGCGAGCAAAAACGCTACGCGAGCGATTGGATCGACGCTACCAAGGGCAGGAACCTGCCTTGCTGGATGCCGATTTGCAAATTGAAAACCGTAAATGGGAGTTGGGCGATTGAAGCGGGTGGCAGGGACAGCCGAGCCTGATGAATTAAAAAGCTATCGTGAGGCCAATCCAACGTGTAGTTGGGAGGCGATGCGCCAGGATGCACGCGGGCGTGCGGTCTATGACGTGATTCGCCCACGGCTGATCGAAGGGCAAGGGGGTATTTGCGCCTTCTGTGAAATCAAGATAAATAATGATGATCCGACGCACTGCCGCGTCGAGCATTTTCATCCCAAGTCAGACAGAGCGACACCTCACAACTGGGCGCTGGATTGGAACAACATGATCGCTGTCTGCATGGGAGGATCGCAACGACACCACGCCGTACCATATGCGAAGGAGCCTTTACCTGAGAATCTCAGCTGCGATGCGCATAAGGATAAAATGATCCAGAGCCGTTGGTTAGAGGAGCGCTGCGAGGGGTGGATTATCAATCCGCTAGCTTTACCCGCTTTCCCCAGGCTTTTTTTCTTAAAAAAAAGTACCGGAGAATTGTTGGCGGATGAGGCATGTTGCGCGGAAGTCAGCGTGGAGGGGAATAAGCATCCCACTACCCAGGCGCTGGTAGAGCACACGATCAGCATGCTGAATCTAAATTGCGATCGTTTGTGTGAAGCTCGGAAGCGCATACTTTGGCATATCGAGCGTAACAAAAAGCAGCTGCGCGATGCTGCGAAAACACCCCAGCAAGGTATGGATGAGTTGGCTCACCGTTTTTTACGTCAACGGTGGCCGGGCTTCTTCACTACTATCCGTTTCTGCTTGGGGGCAGCAGCGGAACAATATCTACAAAACAACCGGTATCGCGGGTAATGGTAATATCCGAGCGACAAAAGCACTTCATTGTCTAACTGCATGGCAGTACGGCTCGGAAGGTTTCCGCCAAGGGTGGCGTTGCCGACGTTGATGCGGATGGTCACCAGCCATGCTGTCCCGGCGTATGCGGGCATGAACGCTGGCATGGTCAATTCGACGCTGCAGGTCGGTAACGCGCTCAGCTTCGTGGTAATTGGGAGGGGGCTTTTACACGATCCTCGACGCAAGCACCGATCCGATGGCGATCACCCGTGATACATATCACTCAGATTGAGCTTTTCATCTCTGTCAAAGATAGCCGGAAGCTCACCGCACACTTTTTAGTTATAAAAGTTTGCGATAATTTTTCCGGTTCTGTGCTTCTTCAAAAAGTTCGGAAATTTTAACGGCTGGTACCCACGCCTACTTTCAAAAGTACGAAAGTACGAAAGTAAAACGGGGGCAGACCACGATTATGAATCGGGGCGATTACAAGTGAACTCAAATCGTGGTCTGTTCCCCCCGTTTTGCCCCGTTTCGTGTAGAAGAAACTGTGCAAGAGCGGTGCAATATCGTCATGATGCGTAATATTGCAAGAGAGTTCTGTGTTGGAGAGAGGTCATGTCTAAGAATAATTCCGAAAGAGACGCGAAGGTTCAGGCAAGCATAGAGTCTGTCGACCTGCTCAATAAGGATATCAAGCACAATCCTGAGAGTGTCCAGCCTGTCTCTCGTGGCCTGTTGCGGCGAATTCAAATTATTCGAAATCAGGCAGACGCCAATCGTCGTCGTGAGCGCCAAGAAGACTAAGGGTGACTTAACGTCGGTAGTGGGCGAAAAGGCGCTGTCATAGGTTAATTGAGCTTTCTAGTTACACGTTCCTCCGGAAAAGCCGTAGCGAGGCTAGAGGTGCGAATTGCGGCTATCTGATCTTCGGTCAAAGGGCCTCCATCCAGCTCATACTTTGGTAAGTAACGGTCAGTTAGCTGACGCAATGCGAGGGGAGCGACTTCAGTTTTATTCAGGCTGGTCTGAAGCGATTCTTTTGTGCGATTTGTCGACTTTTTTGTGGTAGCCATCGGAGTCTCCGAGGTGTGTGTATTCATGCTGATCAGCTTGTGTGACTAATCGAGTCCGGGCAAAGCGGAGGTTTCGTGTTATCGAACCATGCTCGTTTCGACGAGATGGGCACCGTGAAAGTAATGCCAGTCAGCTAAGCGATATAAAGCCGGGTCATCACCCTGTGGCGAGGGAGCGTGCTCCCGCTGGGCTGCGTAGCAGCACCAAAATAGGGCCGCTTCGCGACCCAGCGGGAGCAAGCTCCCTCGCCACGGTTTGTGTGTTTCCTCGTGGCATCCACTTTCTGATCGGTGTTACCCGTGAGAGCCCTTTGAACTAGGCCGGCTCTGCATCCAAGCGTCGGGCGATGACATCAAGCACGTCGCAACCATCCCTCAAGGAGATGCAGCACAGTTGTGCAAAGTCCTGAAGCACTACTGAGTCACTCGGAATATTCCCTCGCATCGCGAGGTTCTCTAGAAGCTGGGTAACCGCGCGAATTCTATAGCCCGCCGTATCGAGCAGGATGTGCAACGGTGCGGAGGTATCGACGAAAAGGGGTTGATCGTCGGCATTACTAGTAAGAGCCATGTATCTGTTCATTTCAAACTCCGTTTGATTGAAGGCCTTCTTACCATTTGTAGTCGAGTCGCCAAACCCAAGCCGCTCTTACGAACGACGCTTGGACTATAGGGCCTTTTTGTAGAGATCATCAATCAGACGATGCGTAGGAAGCTTCCCTGAATTATGTGAGCGGAAAATGTCAGAAAATTCCCCGGCGATACTGCGTCCAACCGTATCTTTTTATCCAGCTCAACTCCCTTCCGCATCCTGAATAACCACAACCCTTCACACCAAAACCTTTGTGACAATCAGACTAATGGGCTATAGCTCAAGACATGGCTGCCGATAGGCAGGTATTCCCCCGTGTAAGGAGTGACACCATGCTGCGGTTCTTCGCCGACTTGGGCTTTCGCTGGAAAATCACTCTCCCGATAGCGTTCCTGGCTGTGTTGCTGGTCCTGATGGGGGGCGCGGGGATGCGCGGAATCAGTCAGGTGACCGAATCCAGCACGCAATTGACCAAACGTTATCTGCCGGCCATCAGCCTGTTGCTCAATGCCGACCGCGACCTCTACCAGGCATTCGTGGCCGAGCGCAGCTTGTTGGATGGTCATGCCAATGAGCATCTGAAAGCGCTGAGCGCCAGCCATGGCGAAAATGCGAAGCAGGCTTACGACCGTGTGCAGAAATATGCCGCGATGCAGCCCGGTGCCGAGGCGCAGGCGTTGGTCAGTCAGTTCAACGACAGCTTCGGTAAATGGATGCAGGTTTCGCGGCGGGTCCTCGAACTGTCGGTAGGCGATCCGCAGGGCGCCAGTGCGCTGAGTTTTGGTGACAGTGAGCGCCTGTTTGAAACCATGCGTGATTCCATCGACAAGCTGGGTGAGTTGGAAGATGCGGCGTCCCATCGCGAAGGCGACGCTGCGATTGAAAACGGCGAGGCAGTCGGCGTGCAACAGGGCGTGATTCTGTTCATTGGCCTGCTCGGTTGCATCTTGGTGCTCCTGGTTCTGCCGCTGGTGGTGTTGAGCCCTATGCGTCGCTTGTTGCACCGCATCGAGCAGATCGCCGAGGGCGGTGGCGATCTGAAAGGGCGTCTCGAAGTACGCTCAGCCGATGAATTGGGGCAGCTCGGCAGTGCCTTCAACCGTTTTCTCGACAAGTTGCAACCGTTGATCGCTGAAGTCGGGCGGGTGACAGGGGAGGTCGACTCCGCCGCGCGGGCCATGGCCGACATGGCCTCGACGAATGACCGGTTGATCAGCAGTGAGCACGCGGCGCTCGATCAGGTCAGTACCGCCGCCACCCAGATGAGCGCTGCGGTGCATGAAGTGGCGCATAACGCGGCGAGCGCCTCGGGCGCCGCGCAGGAGGCGAGCAGCCAGTCTCGTGACGGCGCTCAGGTGGTCAGCAGTACCATCGAGTCGATCCGCCAGTTGGCCCAGGAAGTGGAGACCGCTTCGGGTACGATCGAGGCATTGGCCCAGGAAACGTCCAGTATCGGCGCCGTGCTCGAAGTGATCCGTGGCATCGCCGAACAAACCAACCTGTTGGCGCTGAACGCTGCCATCGAAGCGGCGCGGGCCGGTGAGCAGGGCCGTGGTTTTGCCGTGGTGGCCGATGAAGTGAGGGCGCTTGCGGCCCGCACCCAGGACTCGACCAAAGACATTCAGGTTCGTATCGAGCGCTTGCAAAGCGGTGTCGCCAAGGCTGTGCAAGCCATGCATGTGGGCAGCAGCAAGGCCCGGGACAGTGTCGAACGTGCAGCGGGTGTCGACCAGGTGCTTAGCGGTACCGGCGGTTCGATCCAGCGGATCAACGACATGGCCGCGCAGATTGCCAGTGCTTGCGAGGAGCAGAGCAGCGTCACCGAGGAGATTGCCCGCAACATCTCCGATATCCGCGACTTGTCCAACGAAGCGGCTGCCAATTCCGCCCAGAGCATGCATGCCAGCCGACAGCTTTCCTCTCTGTCGCAAAACCTGGCTGGGCTGGTCGGCCGCTTCCGCACCTGAGGCAGGCGCGCTGTGACCATCGGCGATAGCCTGCGAGCGTTGCATCAGGACGGTTTCGTCCTGATGCCAGCCGTACTGGATGCCGAGCAGATTGCCGACCTGCGCCATGCCATCGACCAGTTGAAGCCTCAGCACTGGGACTACAGCGGCGTCATCGATCATTACAAATGTGTGTTCAATCGCAACCCGTTCTGGCTGCCGTTCCTGGAGGTGGCCGGCGTGATCGAATTGGCCGAGGCGGCCCTGGGCGATGACTGTCATGTTATCGGCCAGACGGCCTGGCGCTGCCATCCGGGTTTCAAAGGGGCGCCGTTGCACCTGGATTACCTGGCGATGAAATTGCCGCCCACGCTGTTGGCCGACCCGGCCTTCGAGCTGCCAATGCAGGTGTTCACCGCGCAGTTTTACCTGGATGACATCGACGCCGACTTGAGCCCGACCCAGGTGATTCCTGGCAGCCACAAGGCTGGTCGAGCGCCGGTAGCGGGTGAAGCGCAATGGCAGGGGCGCTCCGCGCAGCCCGTGTTGTGCCGGGCGGGCGATGTCTTGATATTGCGCAGCGAACTGTGGCACGCCGGCAGCGACAACCGCACCGCCGACCGCACCCGCTACATGCTCCAAGTGCATTATGGCCGGCGGATGGTCGCACAGAAGTTTTCACCCTATCTGCACTGGCAGTTCAACCCTGAGGTGCTGGCCGCGGCGACACCTCGCCAGCGGCGGTTACTGGGTGATCACCAGGAAGCTGAATACGATTGAGGCTGGCTCAGTCAGATCCATACATCATTGACCGCCGTTCGCTCATTGGTTTCTTCGCCGGTATTGATGACGCCGCGAGGCTCGATCAGCAGCAGTTTCACTTCCTGCGCGGCGCTGGGCTTGTGCTCCACACCTTTTTTGACCACGTACATCTCGCCTGGGCCCAGGGTCACCGCGCCATCGCGAAAGTCGATACGCAGCTCGCCTTCCAGCACGATGAAGGTTTCATCGGTGTCGGCGTGGGTGTGCCAGACGAAGTCACCTTCGAGCCGGGCGAGCTTGAATTGGTAGTCGTTCATTTCGGCCACGACTTTTGGCGTCCACTGTTCCTGGAACAGGGTGTATTTCTGGGCGAAGTTGATGGGGCAATAGCGGGTCATCGAGGCATGCTCCTGGGTGGGTGGTGCGTCCTACTTTATTGTTCGAGCCAACGTGCGTATTGGATGATCGTGCAGCTTTTTGCCGCGCGCAGTCGATGCCTTAGCGCAGCATGTTCAGCCAGCGTGCCGGTGAAATGCCAAAGGCCTGTGTATGCAGCCGGGTCATGTGGCTCTGATCGAAAAAACCACAGGCCAGGGCCACTTCGCTCAATGGCGTGCCGTGGAATGCCAGGCGCCGGGCTTCATGCAAGCGCCGCTGGGTGATGTAGCGATAGGGGCTGGTGCCGTACAGCGCCCGGAAATCCCGGGACAGGCTCCATCGATCCCTGCCGCTTGCTTGCACCAGGTCGTCCAGGGTGATCACCTGGTCGAGGGCATCGTGAATGAACAGGCGGGCACGTTCTGCTGCCGGGTAGTCGATCAATCGCCGTCCACGCCGATTGCCCGCCGCAAGGTCGAGCGCCTGGGCCACGTCGTAGATGGCGTCCTCTTCCTCCAGCGGGTCGAGGGGGTGATCCAGGCTGTTCAACAATCTGCGGGTCGCGATGTTGAGGCGAGCGTCGTTGGACAATCCACCTTCGATGAAAGGCAATGGCTTGCCTCCCAGTACATGCTGGATCATCGACGGTTCTATGTAGAACATCCGGTAGCGAAAGCCCTCGCGCGTCCCGGCTTCGCCATCGTGTACCTCGTCCGGGTGCAGGACGATGGTGCCGCCGGGCTGGCTGTGGCGTTTGCTGTGGCGATAGTTGAAGCTCTGCACACCCGAAAGCGTGATGCCGATGGCGTAGGTGTCATGGCGATGGGTGCTGTAGCCATGGCCACTGAAATAAGCCTCGATGCGTTCCATTTTCCTCGATTCGGGTGCTCGCACCAGCCAGTCGCGGTTGTGGATGGATCGAGTCATTGCGCCGGGCCTCCTGCTTTTTGTCCGTATACCCTACCTGCCTGGAAACTTTCGTCACAGAAAAAAACGGCTCAGGTTGCAACGCCCGTTCACTTGAGAGGATTCACCCTGTGGCGCGGGCGCTTGCTCCCGCTCGGTTGCGCAGCAACCGCAAAATCTTGGGGCCGCTTCGCAGCCCAGCGGGAGCAAGCTCCCTCGCCACAGTTCAGATCTCTTTTACCGGCGTCTCACCCTGGACATTCTTGATCAACCCGATCACATGAAGGCAGTCACTCTTGTTCACATAGGATTCGCCACTGGCGATCGTTTCGTGGTTGCCGGCCCTCAAGCGCCAGCGCCATTGGCCTTTTCCGGTGCTCGGGGTGCCTCGGGTCTGTCGATAGATTTCAAAGTACATCGGTTCGCTCCCTGCGATTGATTCACTCAAGACATGCGTTGGACATGTGGCTGCAAGCCTAGCCAAGTGGGTGGTTTTGGCTACGGGAAAATCGTTTCCATTGGTTATCGAATATTGCCGGATCGGGCATTCGACCATTTCCATGAAGAAAGTCATGTTGCGAACATAGGGTCGGCTGGAAGTTCGGGCTGGATCCTTGCGTTGCCCTGCCTGGTCCTGCTTAATACGTTTCGATGCCTAGGGCCGGAAGCCCGAAGGGACTGAAAACACTATAAGAAAAAGAGCCATCAAGTGACTGAATATCCAGGAGTGGATCTACAAGGTCGTCTAACGCTTTCGCTTGTCATCCCGGTCTACAACGAAGCCCAGTCCATCGATTTGTTCATGGCCCGGATCGACCAGGTCTTTGCCGATGAATCACTGGTGAGCCTGGAGCTGGTGTTCGTCAACGACGGCAGCGCGGACGATACGTTGGTGCTGCTGCTGGACAGGCAGAAGGCCGACCCGCGCATCCGGATCGTCGACCTGAGTCGCAATTTCGGCAAGGAGGCGGCCTTGAGTGCCGGCCTGCAAGCCGCCCGTGGCCAGGCGGTGGTGCCGATCGATGTCGATCTGCAGGATCCTCCCGAAGTCATCCTGGAAATGATCGCCCATTGGCGCAACGGCGCCGAAGTGGTGCTGGGCCATCGGATCAATCGCGACTCCGATTCCTGGGCCAAACAGGTATCCGCCAACGGCTTCTACCGACTGCATAACAAGATCGCCGACCACAAGCTGCCGGAAAATGTCGGCGATTTTCGCTTGATGGATCGCTGCGTGGTCGATGCCTTGCTAACCCTGCCGGAATCGCGTCGCTTCATGAAAGGGTTGTTTGCCTGGGTGGGGTTCCGGACTACCTACGTGGACTACGTCAGGCCTGAGCGCAGCGCCGGAGAAAGCAAGTTCAATGGCTGGCGCTTGTGGAATTTTGCCCTCGAAGGCATCACCAGCTTCAGCACCGAACCGCTGCGTATCTGGACGTACCTGGGGCTTTGCGTCTCGCTGGTGTCCTTTGCGTTCGCCATTTTCATCGTGTTGCGGACCTTGATTTCCGGGGTCGACCTGCCGGGTTATGCCTCGCTGATGGTCGCGGTCACCTTCTTGGGCGGGTTGCAACTGATCGGCATCGGCGTGTTGGGTGAATACCTGGGCCGCACCTATATCGAATCCAAGCGTCGACCGGTTTTCCTGGTGCGGCGCATCTATGACGCCAAGGACTGACCATGGACCTCAAGGAAACCGACATCCTCGGTCCCGATATCGAGCAGCACTGGTACTACCGGTCGAAAGCGCGGGCCATGCTCCACATGCTCAAGGGCACCTCGGCCAGTACGCTGCTGGACGTGGGCGCAGGGTCGGGCTTTTTTTCCCATCACTTGTTGACCCATACCGCAACCGCCCAGGCCTGGTGCGTGGACATCAGCTACCCGGCCGACTCCGACGCCAGTACCGCCGGTAAACCGGTCCGCTACCGACGCGCCATCGACACGCTGGACGCCGACCTGGTGTTGCTGATGGATGTGCTGGAACACGTGGACGATGACGTGGGCCTGCTCAAGGCCTATGTCGACAAGGTGCCGTCCGGCAGCCGCTTCCTGATCACCGTGCCTGCGTTCCAGTTCCTCTGGAGCGGGCATGACGATTTTCTCGAGCACAAGCGCCGCTATACCCTCAAGCAGTTGGAGAGCGTCGTGGCGCAGGCGGGTTTGCAGGTGCAGCAAGGTGCGTACTACTTCGGCCTGGTATTTCCCATTGCCGCCGGCCTGCGCCTGTTGCAGCGCAAAGCCTCCGGGGCACCGGCCAAGTCGCAGCTTGCCCGGCATCATCCGCTGGTCAATGGCGTGTTGAGGACACTGTGCAGCCTGGAGCGTCCATTCATGGGGGCCAATCGCATTGCTGGCCTGACGGTGTTCTGCCTGGCGCAGAAGCCGTGACCTGGACGCACTCGCCCTTGCTGCGACGTGCCTTGCGTTTTGCCATGACCGGCCTGCTCGTCACTGGCATCCACGTGGTGGCGGCCGTGTTGTTTGTGCACCTGGTCCTGGCCAACCCGCCATTGGCCAATGGTTTCGCCTTTGTCGTGGCGACCGTGGTGTCGTACCTGATCAACACCCTCTGGAGTTTTTCCAGCCGCTTGCATGGCCGGACCCTCGGCCGTTTCGTGGTGGTCTCGATCGGCGGATTCGGGCTGGCGATGCTCGTGGCCTGGGCGGCCCAGCGCGTCGGCCTGGATTACCTGGCGGGCATCGCGGCCGTGGCGCTGATCATCCCGGTGTACACCTTCATCCTGCATAATTTCTGGACGTATCGATGACCCTTCGTAGTCAGCGTTTCCCGGTTTCCTTGTTGCCCATATTGTTGGGCGCGCTGGCGTTCCTGTTGGTGATCGGTCCTCGGGTGCTGGATCCGACCAACATCGCCTGGCTGGGGGAGGGCGATGCGGCGACCCATTACATGGGCTGGGCGTTTTTCCGCAGTTCACCCTGGACCTTTCCGTTGGGCATGAACCCTTCCTATGGTCTGGAGTTGGGCAACGGCATCATTTTTTCCGACTCCAATCCGTTGCTGGCGTTCTTGTTCAAACCCTTTCACGCCTGGCTTCCCGAGACGTTCCAGTACTTCGGCCTGTGGTTGCTGGCCTGTTTCGTCCTGCAAGCCTGGTTCGCCTGGAAACTCGTCGGACTGCTGACGCCGTCGCTGTGGATCAGGCTGTTGGGTACTGGGTTATTTGTGTTTTCGCCGCCGATGTTTCTGCGCATGGGCGGGCACCTGTCGCTGTCCGGGCATTTTCTGATCCTCGCGGCCTTGTACCTGGCGCTGCGGCCCGGCTTGCAGAAGCGGCGGCTGGCCTGGGGCGTGCTGTTGGCCGCCACCGCGCTGGTGCATGCGTACCTGTTGGCGATGGTGGCGTTGATCTGGCTGGCCGACCTTGCCAGCCAGGCCACGAAGGGGCGGTTGTCCCGGCGTGATGCCTTGATTGAACTGGGCGGCTTGTTTGTGCTGGTGGCGTTCTGTTGTTGGCAGGCGGGTTATTTCAGCGTGGGTGGCGGGACCGTGGCGGGCGGTTTTGGGTTGTATCGCCTGAATGTGATGTCGCTGGTCAACCCTAGCGGCTGGTCCTATACCTTGCGCGATATGCCCCAGGGCCCCGGGGACTACGAAGGTTTCAATTACCTGGGATTGGGCGTCCTCATGCTGGCGATCTGCGCCGGCGTGGCTTTACTGCAAGGCAACACAGGTTTGGCGAATGCCGTGCGCCACAGGCGCCTGTTGCTGTGGGCATTGATCGGGCTGACGCTGTTTTCGCTGACCAACCATCTCGGCATCGGCATGCAGAACGTGCATTACTGGCTGCCCAAACCCCTTGAGCTTGTGGCGAACGTCTTTCGCGCGTCCGGTCGGATGTTCTGGCCGGTGTTCTACGCCATCATCTTTGCGGTGATTTTCCTGGTGATCCGCGGCAACAAACCACGGGCGGCGGCGTGCCTGCTGGCCATGGCCCTGGTGGTGCAGGTCCTGGATACCCGCGCGGGATGGGCCGGCCTGCGCCAGAGCCGGATGACGCCGGCGGCCTCGAGTTGGCCTACGCCCCTGAATGATCCGTTCTGGGCCAGTGCGGCCGTTCATTATTCGAAAGTCCGCACGTTATTGCCGCAGAACCAGCCGGACAACTGGCTGCTGACCAGCCAATACGCCCTGACGCACGGCCTGGAAACCGATGGCGTGTACTTGGGACGCATGAGTGACCGGGCGATCGAGCGAGCCCAGCGACACGCCGAGCAGATGCTTGCCAGCGGCCAGTACGCCGCGGATTCGCTGTACATCCTCGGCCCTGTCGCCGCGCTCCAGGCGGCGAAAACCGTCAATCGCCCGACCGACCTGTTGACCCGTATCGATGGCCTGGTGGTGCTGGCGCCGGGCTGGAAGACATGCGCCCAATGCCCACCGTTCGCCGATGAAACACTGGACATGCAGGTCAAGCTCGGTGAGCGCCAAGTGTTCAGCCGAGCCAACGCGATGTTGGCCGATGGCTGGGGGCGGGTCGAGGATTGGGGCACCTGGTCGGAAGGGCCTGAGGCTGAGGTTGTTTTACGCATACCGCCAGAAGCGCATGCTATCTCGATCGAAGCCGCCGCGTTCGTGCAGCCCTCCCACACGCGCCAGCGGGTGGAGGTGTCGATCAACGGTGTCGCGGCGCTGGCGACGCAGTTCAACCGACTGCAGGACAACACGCTGGAACTGCCCCTGACGCAGGCCATTCGAGAAACGATTGGCGCGGAGGGGCGGTTGCGCGTGCGGTTCCATTTACCTGATGCCATCAGTCCCAAGGCGCTGGGGTTGGGCAGCGATGAGCGAGTCATGGCGCTGGGACTGAAATCACTGACTGTGAAGTAGTTTTCCACTTCACAATGGCTTACTCACTGTGGCGAGGGAGCTTGCTCCCGCTGGGCTGCGAAGCGGCCCCAAATATTTTGCGGTTGCTGCGCAACCGAGCGGGAGCAAGCTCCCTCGCCACAAAAGCAAGGGCCTCTTCCGACTCTTTGGAGGGTGTGCCCAGGCGACTGGACGTTTAGCGCATAGACGCACCACCCCCAGCGTTCCTACACTGCACTCCATCAAGGGATCGAGGGGCAGTGGATGAACCGCAACGAATTGCGCAAGGCCGACATCAACCTGATGGTGGTGTTCGAAACGTTGATGCTTGAGCGCAACGTGACACGGGTGGCGGAAAAACTGTTCCTGGGCCAACCGACCATCAGCTCGGCCCTCAATCGGCTGCGCAAGATGTTCAACGATCCGCTGTTCATTCGCGTCGGCCACCGCATGGAACCGACGGCCCGGGCCGAGGAAATCATCCAGCACCTGTCGCCGGCGCTCGATTCGCTGTCGGTGGCGTTGAGCCTGACCCACGATTTCGATCCCGCCAACAGCGCCATGACATTCCGCATCGGCCTGTCGGACGACGTCGAGTTCGGCCTGTTGCCGCCCCTGTTGAGCAGCCTGCGGCAAGAGGCGCCGCAAATCGTGTTCGTGGTCCAGCATGTCGATTACTGGCGCATCCCCGATCTACTGGCATCGGGCGACATCACCGTGGGCATCAGCCAGACGCGCGGCCTGCCGGCCAACGCCAAGCGCAAATTGTTGCGACACATCCAACCCCGCGTGTTGCGCGCCGATGCGTCGGACACGCCGCTGACCCTGGACGAATACTGCTCGCGACCTCATGTGCTGGTGTCCCACACCGCCAACGTCGCCGGGTTCGCTGACGAATGGCTGGCGGAGATCGGGCGCAAGCGCCAGGTTGTGCTGTCGGTGCCGCAATACAGCGCATTGCCGGCGTTGCTGGCCGGTACTGACCTGATCGCCAGCCTGCCGGACTATACCGCCGCCGCCATGGCGGCCTCGGGGCAACTGTTCAACGAACCCTTTCCCTTCAAGACCCCGACCCTGGACTTGTCCATGGTCTGGTTGAGCCATGTCGACAGTGACCCGGCCGAGCGCTGGTTGCGCTCGCGGTTGGAGGCCTTCATGGGCGAGCGCGGGCCCTTGGCACAACCTTGACGCGGGCCTGCCGCGAAACAAAATCCTGCCCCAACGAATAAAGTCGAGGTAAGGTTGTGACCGCTGAAACCACCTCGTCATATTTTTCGAATCGGAGTCGAACACATGCCTCACCTGCACATGGAGTACACCGCCAACCTGCCCGAGCTGAAGGCCGAAGTCGCATTGCTGCGCCTGAACAATGCACTGGTGGCCTCCGGTCAATTTTCCGCCGAGCACGACATCAAGAGCCGGGCCGTGAAACTGGAGACGTTCCGGGTGGGTACAGGGATGGGCGAGCGGGGTTTCGTGCATGTGAAGCTGGCCCTGCTCAGTGGCCGTTCGCCGGAAATCAAGAAGCAATTGGCCGAAAGCCTGCTGGCGGTGATCCAGGACCTGGGGCCATGGCCGGCCGAGGTCAGCGTGCAACTGTGCGTGGAGATCCTCGACATCGACCGAGAGCCCTATGCCAAGGCCTTGATCGGTTAATGACGCGCAGGCGTTGCGTGGGCGCAGGCCTTGATGATCTGTTCGCGTAGCCAGGCATTGGCACTGTCCTGATCGAGGGCCGGGCTCCACTGCATGTCCAAGGTAAACCCCGGCAAACCCTTGGGCGCTTCGTGGTGATTGAAGATCGCCTCGTTGGCCAGCAGTTTCTGGATGCGGCGGGGCAGGGTCAGGATGAAGTCAGTGCCGGTGATCATCTTCAGCGCGGCACTGTAGCTGTTGGCGCGCGCGGCGATTTGCCGGTGATGGGCCTGCCGCGACAGCCAGCCGTCCACCCTGTTGCTCGCTGACGCCCAAGGCGTCGCAAACACGTGTCGGCGCTGTACGAAAGATTGAACGCTCAGTTGCGGCTCAAGTGGCGTCGCCCGTTTGTCCACGACGCAGACCCAATCTTCCTCCAGCAACTGCCGGGATCTGAAATCGGCATGGTCGCCGTGAACGTTCGGGCCGAAGCAGATCACCAAGTCCAGGCTGCCGTCGCGTAATTCCTCGGCGGGAATGTCGGCTTCAAGCTTGTGCACGTTCACCACCACCGGCAAATTGGCGTAATCGAAGCCTTGCAGCAGTTGCGGCAGGATCAGGTGTTCGAAATATTCTGGTGCGCAGATGTTGAAGGTGACGGCTTGCCGAGTTGGATCAAAGGTCGGCGGACCGGCATGGCAAAGGTTGATGCTTTGTAAAATGGCGCGCACATGGTTGTACATGCCCTCGGCCTTGCAGGTGGGGCGCATGCCGGTGCGGGTGTTGATAAACAGTTCGTCCTCGAAACAGGTTCGCAGTTTCTTGAGGCAATAACTGACGGTTGACTGGCTGACGCACAAGGCCTCGGACACACCGGTGACGCTGCTTTGCTCGTACACGGCGCTAAACACCATGAGGTCCTGCATGTCGAGCTTTCTGAGGGCGTTACTGTTCAGCATCCGTTCTGTCTCTCACTCTGCTTCCTTGCGCGGATCTTGCGCAAACCAGGCTGACGATCGTAACGGAACGATAGTGCCAAGAGAATGCCAGGCAGGCCTTTTCATGGTCGGGAACGGGACAGATTGTGTAGGGAACACGACGTGTCGATCAACGACCGACTCGTTTGCTTAAGTTTAGTTAGCGATGATCCAAGCTTCATCAAATCCATGTTTAACCGCCCAAGGTGCCGTGGGACGCTTGCCCGATGTGTTTCCTGTGATGCGCTCATGGACGCTTGGCCCCTGGCAGTGCAATACCCTCCATCCGCCGCAGTCGATCCGGTCGGCAGGTGCACGCCTGCCATGGCCCCCTCCCTTAGTGCGCTGCCCTCCGAGCTGGCTTTTTGGGCGCTCTGGCATTGTCGCCATGCGCGTCCTCCGGACACTCGTTTTTCCTGTTGAACCTCCACGGTGCTCGCTCAATGGCGAGCACAAACTGACGGTGCGTTGTCGCCCGTCCGACACGGAAATACGAGTTTTCTCATGAGCCTTGCCAAGATGTCTTTCGCACCCGTGCAACACGCCCAGGCGTTCCTTGCGCAAAACCCCGATATCGAGTTGTTCGAGTTGTTCATTCTCGATAACAACGGCGTGCCCCGGGGCAAGTTGTTGCATCGGGACGAGTTGCTGGCGGTCTATGAAAGTGGTCGGCCGCTGCCCAGTACGATTCTCGGGCTGACCCTCAATGGCGACGATGTGGAAAATTCCGGGCTGGTGTGGGACGTCGGCGACATCGATTGCCGCGCCTATCCCCTCAGCGGCAGTTTGCAGCGTATGCCGTGGCGGTTGATTCCCACGGCCGCGGTGCAGGTCAGTATGCATCCCCAGGAAGGCATGCCAGCGACCATCGCCGATCCGCGTTATCTGCTCAGCCAGGTGATCGAAGCCCTGCAGGCCGACGGTTTTTATCCGGTGATGGCGGCGGAGCTGGAGTTTTATCTGCTGGACACACAGCGCGACAGCCAAGGCCGGCCGCAACCGGCGCGGGACGCTGACGGTGGTCGGCCGCGCGCCACCCAGGTCTATGGTTTGCGTGAACTGGAGCAGTTAGAGCCGTTCCTCGCCGACCTGTACGCCGCATGCAAGCTACAAGGCATTCCGGCCCGCACCGCGATTTCCGAATACGCCCCGGGACAAGTGGAAATCACCCTTGAACACCGCAGCGATGCCTTGCAAGCCATGGATGAAGCGGTGCGCTACAAACGACTGGTCAAGGGCGTGGCCCACAAGCACGGCATGCAGGCGTGTTTCATGGCCAAGCCGTTCGAGCACTTGGCGGGCTCCGGCCTGCACATGCATGTCAGCCTGGCCGACCGCGATGGCCACAATCTGTTTGCCAGTGAGGCCGGCGACGGGACGCCACTGTTGCGCCATGCCGTGGGCGGGATGCTCGATACCTTACTCGATTCGTTGTTGATGTTTTGCCCGAACGCCAACTCCTACCGGCGCTTCCAAAGCAACAGCTACGCACCGCTGGCCGCCACCTGGGGCGTGGACAACCGCACCGTGAGCCTGAGGGTACCGGGCGGCCCGGCGTTCTCGCGGCACATCGAGCATCGTATTTGCGGCGCCGATGCCAACCCTTACCTGGCGGCTGCGGCGATATTGGCCGGCATCCATCACGGCTTGCGTGAACAATGCGATCCCGGGAAACCTGTGGAAGGCAACGGCTACGCCCAGGCGACCGAGCTGCTGCCCACTGACTGGCTCACTACCCTGCGTGCCCTTGAAGCTTCGACTTGGGCGCGGGGAGCGTTTGGCGAGGCGTTCCTGGGTGTTTATCTGGCGGTCAAGCGCGCCGAATACCGGCAGTTCATGGGGGAAGTCGGGGAGCAGGATTGGCGCTGGTATCTGAATCAGGCTTAGCAGCAGATTAAATAATTATTTAACAGCAACTTTTTCACGAAAAATTGATGGTGGGCTACCTAAAGTTTGTGTTGCCGTAGAAAACATTTTTTTCACATGTTTTCTGCGGCATTTCTTTTTCAAAGAGCAACTTCAGGAAGCCGTCAACCCTCATGCTGACTATTAAAGCCGTGCGCCCCGAGTGGGTGACGCTGGCCGCCAGTGCCTTTTTGTTAGTGGGCTTCAACCTCGTGCTCTGGCAACACTTGCTGGCGATCACGACGGCGGACGCTCGGGGCCTGCTGATGTGCGTGGCGTTTGGCCTGATGATTTTCTGTGCGTTCAACCTGGTGTTGACGCTCGTGGCCTTCCGTCCGCTGCTCAAGCCGGTGCTGATGCTGTTATTCCTGATCAGCGCCGGCGTGGCGTATTTCATGGCCCAATACGGCGTCTTGATCGATGCCGGCATGTTGCGCAACTTCGCTGAAACCAATGCCACGGAAGTCCGTGACCTGTTGTCGTTGAAGTTGTTTGTCTATATCGGCTTATTGGGGGGCTTGCCGTGCTGGTTGTTGTTCAAGACCCCGATCAACTACCGTCGTTGGCCAAAGGAGTTATTAAGTAAGTTACTGGTCGGCGTGGCCTCGGCCGCGGTGATCGGCGTCGTTGCCCTGGTCAACTACCAAGGTTTGTCGTCACTGTTTCGCAACCACCACGAGTTGCGCTTGATGGTCGTACCGAGCAATTACATCGGTGCCTCGCTTGGGTACTTGCGTGAACAGGTCGCGTCGGCCAAGCAGCCGTTCATCACCTTGGGCGAGGACGCGAGCCGCAACCCGGCCTGGCAAACCCATGGCCGCAAATCCCTGACCGTCCTGGTGGTGGGCGAGAGTGCCCGGGCCGAGAACTTCGGCATCCTCGGTTATCACCGCGACACTACGCCGACATTGGACAAGGAGGCCGGCCTGATCGCCTTCACCGACGTGCATTCCTGCGGCACCGAGACCGCCGTGTCGGTGCCCTGCATGTTCTCCAACATGGGACGCAAGAACTACGACGCCAGCAAGGCCAAGAATGAGGAGGGCTTGCTGGATGTGCTCAAGCGCGCCGGGCTGGAGGTGATCTGGCGGGACAATCAATCTGGCTGCAAGGGCACCTGCGACCGGGTCACGCTGCAGGATGTCAGCAACCTCAAGGACCCGGCGCTGTGCGCCAACAGTGAGTGCCGCGATGAGATGCTGCTCCAGGGGCTGCAGCATTTCATCGACACCCTCGACAAGGACACGGTACTGGTGCTGCACCAGATGGGCAGCCACGGGCCGGAATACTTCAAGCGCTACCCCAAGGAATACGAGCATTTCACGCCGGTGTGCGAAAGCAATGCGCTGAACAATTGCAGCCGCGAGAGCATCGTCAATGGCTATGACAACACGCTGGTGTACACCGATCATGTGCTGTCGACCCTGATCGATCTGCTGCGGGCCAACCAGGACAAGGTCGACACGGCCATGCTGTACCTGTCGGACCATGGCGAGTCCCTGGGCGAGTACAACCTGTTTCTCCATGGCACGCCCTACGTGCTCGCCCCGGAACAACAGAAACACGTGGCGATGCTGGCCTGGTTCTCCGACAGCTACCAGAAGTCCTTTTCGGTCGACACCCATTGCCTGCAACTGAGTCGTGAAAAGCCCTTGAGCCAAGACAACCTGTTTCATTCGATGCTCGGGTTGCTGGAAGTCAACAGCCAGGTCTACAACCGCGACCTGGACCTGTTCGCCAATTGTCGCGGCGCGGTGATTGATGGTGTCCTGGCACGGGAGTGAACGCCTGGACCTTTTTTTCACGCGGGGTTGGTTAACCTGTCAGCCAGCCTTTTCCAAGAGCCGTTTGTATGTCCGGGTTACCCCCATCCACCATTGAGCTTGAGTTCGCCAGGCAGCATGACCAGGAGCATGCGCAGGTTTGCTGCCGACCGGCACCTCGCCGCTTGCGCCTGGCGTTCTGGCGCGACGAACAAATGGTGCGCAATGCCCTGAAAGTGGCGGGCGAGCCGGGGTTGGTGCTGGACGTGGCCTGTGGGGCAGGGCGGTTCTGGCCGGTGCTGGCCGAGCATGCCAACCGGGTGATCCTGGCGGCGGACCCGTCGCCGGACATGCTCGAACACGCGCTCACCCACCATGGCGACACGTTGCTCCAGCGGGTCAAGACCTTCCCGAGTTCGGCATTCACCCTTGGGCTGTCGGCCAACGCAGTGGACTGTATTTTCTGTTTGCAACTGTTTCGCCACCTCCGCGCCAGCGAGCATCGCCTGGTGCTGTTGCGCGAGTTTCATCGGGTCAGTCGCGATACGGTGATCGTTTCGGTGAAAATCGAAGGGCGTCTCAAGATGGGCCAGGTGCCGCAACGCAGCCTGGCCGACAAGGCCGATGTCGAAGCCGAGTTTCGCCAGGCGGGTTTCAGCGTGCTTTGGTATCAGGATTTCCTACCCGGTTTTGCGCTGACGCGTGTTTATGTATTGCGTAAGACCGGTTAATTCTTGATGTAGGACTATTCTTGCTTTTTCGCAGGCGATTTCTCTCAGACAGATGCTCTACGGATGCTCGCAATCGCCAGCGGCGATATATACTGCGCGCCATTCTTCAAGGGAGAGCCGTGTGGCCATCGATATTCACTGGATTCGCGACAACGATAGCCTCGGTCAGTTTTGCGCCGAGTGGCAGCAGTTGCCATTCGTCGCCCTCGACACCGAATTCATGCGGGTCGACACCTTTTATCCCATTGCTGGCTTATTGCAGATTGGCGACGGCAAGCGTGCCTACCTGATCGACCCCTTGACCATCGACAACTGGCAGCCGTTGGCCGCTCTGCTGGAAAACCCGGCGGTGCTCAAGGTGTTGCACGCTTGCAGCGAAGACCTTGAAGTGCTGCTGCGCCTGACCGGTAGCCTGCCCGCGCCGCTGTTCGATACGCAACTGGCTGCCGCCTACCTGAACCTGGGTTTCTCCATGGGCTATTCGCGGTTGGTGCAGGAAGTGCTGGGCATCGAGCTGCCCAAGGGCGAGACCCGTTCCGATTGGTTGCAACGGCCCCTGTCCGAGACGCAAATCAGCTATGCGGCAGAAGATGCGGTGCATCTGGCGGAGGTTTTCGTAGAACTGCGCCCGAAGCTTTCCGACGAAAAATACCGCTGGGTCTTGGAGGATGGCGCCGAACTGGTGGCCAACCTGCGTCGCGAAGTCGACCCGTACGAGGTCTACCGCGAGGCCAAGCTGGCCTGGAAACTGTCCCGCGCCCAATTGGCCGTGCTGCGCGAGCTGTGCGCCTGGCGCGAACGTGAAGCACGGGCCCGCGACCTGCCGCGCAACCGCATCATCCGTGAACATTCGCTGTGGCCCCTGGCCCGCACCCAGCCGGATAACCTCGGCGCGCTGGCGAAAATCGAAGACATGCACCCGCGTACCGTGCGCCAGGACGGCCAGTTTCTGTTGGATCTGATCCAGCGCGCCGCCAGCATCCCGCCTGAGCAATGGCCGCCGGCCGTGGCCGAACCGTTGCCCATCGAGGCCGCTGCCCTGGTCAAGCGCCTGCGGGCGTTGGGGCAGGTTGAAGCCGAGCGCCTGGGCATTGCCCCGGAGCTGATGCTGCGCAAGAAAACCCTCGAGGCGCTGATCAAGAGCGGCTTTCCCGAGGGCCCCTACCAATTGCCCGATTCGCTGCGTGGCTGGCGCCGCGAATTGATGGGCCAGGCGCTGCTCGACAGCCTGGCCACTGCCGGAGAACAGCCTTGAAACGTATCTGCTCCATCTACCGCAGCTCGAAGAAAAACGAGATGTACCTGTATGTGCTCAAGAGCGATGCCTTGGAGCGTGTGCCCGAGCCATTGATGGCCGCCTTCGGCAAGGCGATCCACGCCTTTGACCTGGTGCTGAGCCCCGAGCGTGAGCTGTCCCGGGAAGACATCAACAAAGTGCTGGAAAACCTCGACACCCAGGGCTATCACTTGCAGATGCCACCGGCCGAAGACGAATACATCGAGCATTTGCCCGAAGAGTTGTTGCGCCGTAACGACCCGGTCTGATGGTATTGGAGGCGCCTGTCCTGGGCGCTTCTTGAAAAACGGAATGATTTATTGACGACGATCGCAAGGATAGAGCGACACTCTGTCGGCGCTCGTCTGCACTGTTTTTGAAAGGTTTGATTCATGCGCGTTCTGATTGCCGAACACGATCACGCGGTGTATGCCCAGCTTCTGCGTCAGGCTGCACCCGATATTGAAGTGCTGACCAGCGGCGATTCCGCCGAGCTGTCGCGACTGGCCACCGATTGCCCGGTCTGGCTCGGCCAGCCTGATCTGCTGGCCACCCTGTTGCGTCAAGGCCACCAACCCCGTTGGCTGCAATCGACCTGGGCGGGCATAACGCCGCTGCTGGCCGATGGCTTGAGCCGCGATTACCGCCTGACCCGTGCCGTGGGCATTTTTGGCCAAGTGATGGCTGAGTATGTGCTGACCTACATGCTCGGCCATGAGCGCGAGGTACTGGCCCGGTTGGTCAGCCAGGTCGAGCGCAAGTGGGACAACCGCCAGGGCCAAGGCTTGGCTGGACGCAAGGTATTGATTGTCGGGACGGGGGACATCGGCCAGCGTGTGGCGCAGTTCCTGGTGCCGTTCGGCGTGCAGCTGTACGGCATCGCCAGCGAAGCCAGGGAAATGGCGCCGTTCATCGAGGTCGGGGCACTGAAGGATCTGCCGCGTCTGGTGGGCGAGGTGGATTACGTGATCAATCTGCTGCCCAACACGCCAGAGACCCATGACATCTACGATGCGGCGCTGTTCAAGCAATTCAAGCCGACCGGGTTGTTCATCAACGTTGGCCGCGGCGTGGCGGTTGTGGACGCGGACCTGGTGCAAGCCCTGAAGGAAGGGCACCTGGCCGGTGCGGTGATCGACGTCTGCCGCCAGGAGCCGCTGCCGCAGCGCCATCCGTTCTGGACCGCCTGGGGCCTGCTGCTGACCGGCCACAGTTCGGCACCGACCTCGCCACCAATGATGGCGCAGTTGTTCCTGGAAAATCTGCGGGCCTATCAGGCGGGCGAAGCACTGCGTGGTGAAGTGGATTTCAGCCGGGGTTACTGAAGCCATCCTCGATCAAACTGTGGGAGCGGGCTTGCTCGCGATAGCGGAGTGCCAGTCGCCATCAAAGTGGCTGAGCTGACGCCATCGCGAGCAAGCTCGCTCCCACAGGGGGAACTCCGGCGGCTACAAAAGGGGCTACAGGGTGAAGTCGCCTTCTGCCACCAGTTCGCTCAGCGGCCGGCGTGGGCTTGGGACTTCGCGGGCCTGGAGGTATTCGGCCAAGGTCGATTTGTCCCCCAGCTTGCCAATCGCCACGGCGGCGTGCAGGGCGTAGCCTTCCGGGATCTTCAGTTCCTTGCGGGTCAGTTCCTGGTCGAAACCGGCCATGCCATGGGTGTGCCAGCCGCTGAGGCTGGCTTGCAGCGCCAGGTGGCCCCAGGCCGCGCCGGTGTCGAAGGTGTGGCTCTGCGCCGGGGTTTCCTCGGTGGCGCCGGGCACCGCGAAGGTGGTTTTCGAGACGATGATCACCAGCGCCGAGGCGTGTTGGGCCCAGCCGCGGTTGAACTCGTTGAGCAAGCCCAGGAAACGCTCCCAGTTCGGCGTGTCGCGCCGTGCGTACAGGAAACGCCAAGGCTGGGAGTTGTAGGCCGAAGGGGCCCAGCGTGCGGCTTCGAAGAAGCTCAGCAAGGTTTCTTCGGCAATGCTTTCGCCGGTAAAGGCGCGGGGCGACCAGCGTTCGATGAACTGAGGGTGGATCGCGTAATCGGCAATGCGGGAGTTGGCGCTCATGGGCTTACCTGGCTCGAGTGTGGAAAGACAATCAAGCAACCTACGTCCCGCCGCCCGGCCTGACAAGCCCCTGTATACCGACAGTCGCCAATGCTTGGCCTCAAGAGGCCCCGGCACTAGACTGTCGGCCTTTTCACCACCTGATGTTGATGCTCGAACCATGGCCGCCAAAGTCGAACCGTTCTGGATACGCAAAACCCTCGATCAGCTCGATCCCCAGGAATGGGAATCGCTGTGCGACGGCTGTGGCCTGTGTTGCCTGCAAAAGCTCGAAGACGAAGATGACAACAGCGTCTACTACACCCGCATCGCCTGCAAACTGCTGGACCTGAAAACCTGCCAGTGCACCGACTACCCCAACCGTCGTGAGTACGTGCCCGATTGCATCCAGCTCACGCCGGGCAAGGCCGATGAGTTCAAATGGCTGCCGCCGACCTGCGGTTATCGGCTGGTCAGCGAGGGCAAGGACTTGCCCTTGTGGCACCACCTGGTCTGCGGGGATCGCGATGCCGTGCACCATGAACGCATTTCCCAGTCCGGACGTATGCTGGCCGAAGGCAGCGTGCCGGAAGACGACTGGGAAGATCATCTGATTTTTCGCGCCGGCTGAACCACCGGGCGGCGCGCCACCTGGGAGAACCCATGGCTGCAGGATTGAAACGGATACTGGCGGCCGGGTTGCTGGCAGTGTGCGGGCCGCTGTGGGCGGCGCAGAAAGTCGACCTGGATTATCACGTGCACCTGTTGCCCCAGGGCGACCAGGCCGAAGTGCGCCTGACCCTGGCCCGGGGTTCAGCGGTGCGCAGCCTGGATTTCGACCTCGGCGACGGCAGTCGCTACAGCGATTTCAAGGCCGACGGCCAATGGCAGCTCACCCCTGGCAAAGAAGCCCGTGGTGTCTGGCGTCCGGCCGCGGACAAGGCGAGCCTGAGCTACCGCGTGCGCATCAGCCATGCCCGCAAGAACGCCACCTTCGAAACCCGCATGACCCCGACCTGGGCGTTGCTGCGCGGCGATGATCTGGTGCCGTCGGCCAAGCTCGATCAGCAGGACGGCATCGAACTGGTGGCGCGTCTTGAGGTTGAATTGCCTGACGGCTGGAAAAGCATCGAGACCCCTTGGCCGCGCATCGGCAAGCAGCGCTTCCGCATCGACAACCCCTCGCGCCTGTTCGACCGTCCCACGGGCTGGATGCTCGCCGGCAAACTGGGCAGCCGCCGTACCCGCCTGGGTGAAACCGAAGTGACCGTGGCCTCGCCCCGGGGCCAGGGCATGCGCCGGATGGATGTGCTGACGCTGCTGACGTTCGTTTGGCCGCAGGTGCAAGCGCTGGTGCCGCGCCATCCGGCCAAGTTGCTGATTGTCGGCGCCGGCGATCCGCTGTGGCGTGGCGCCCAGGCCGGCCATGACTCGATTTACCTGCACAGCCGCCCGCCGCTGGTCAGCGAGCGGGGCAGCAGCCCGTTGTTGCGGGAGTTGGTGCAGGCACTGGCCCGGGTCAATGATCAGGACCGTAGCGATTGGATCAGCGAGGGGCTGACCGAGTATTACGCAGTCGAACTGCTGCGCCGCGCCGGCGGCTTGAGTGATGAGCGCTACCAGACCCTGAACGACCGGCTCGCCCATGACAGCAAGGGCGTCACCACGTTGCGCGGCGAGCAGATCAGCCCGGCGGCCGTGGCCAAGGCGGTATTGCTGTTGCAGGAGCTGGACCGCGAGATTCGCCTGAAGACCCGTAACAAGCGTTCGCTGGATGATGTGTTGCAGGGGGCGATGCGCCTGGAAACCGTCGACACCGAGGAGTTTGTCCAGCTCAGTGAAAGTGTTTTGGGTGGGGCTTCCACTGTGCTGGATACCCAGTTACTTCAGTAATACCGCCTTCGCGAGCAGGCTCGCTCCCACACTGGATCTTCAGTGGACAGATTATTTGTGCATGACTCGATCAATGTGGGAGCGAGCCTGCTCGCGATGAGGCCATCAGCGGCACTGCAAAAATCAGAGCCCAACCTTCGGCGAATTCAACGAATCATTCCCCGTCACCGTAGCCGTGCCAGTCGCCGCCTCGGCGTTGGCCTTCAGGCGACTCAGCTCTTCACCGGCCTGCTCGATGCGGGCGCGGGCGTTGTCCAGGTTCTGGCGATTCTTTTCCAGCAGGCTCTTGGCCGAGCAATGCCCGGTGATGCCCCGCGCCAACGCCATGCCGCCGATCGCCAGTTGAGCCAGCCCGATCACCCCGCCACGGCGTAGACCCTTGCCCATCATCAGCACACCGCCGGCCAACGAGCCAATGCGCTCCCAGCCGTGCACGTTTTGCGGCGGATGGGATTGGAAAGGGGTGCGCTCAATCGGCTCGAACGGATTGTTATCGCTCATGATCTGTCTCCAGTGTGGGGATTGGTATAAAGCTGACTGCCTGAGCGATTGCCTTGTTCAATCGAATATCGCACCGATCAGCGGAATTGCGGTCCCGAACGGGTGTTGTTGCCTTTGGCCATGCGGTCGTACAACACGACGTTGACGGTAGCGGCCAGGTTCATGCAACCGGTGGTGGGGATGTACACCACGTCCTCGCACCAATCGCGAATCTCCTTGTCCAGCGAGCCGTCTTCCGGGCCGAAGATGTACAGCGCCCGGTCCGGGTGGGTGTATTCGGGCAGCGAGCGGGCACCTTCCACCAGCTCGACGGCCACTGGCACACAGCCCAGGGGCAGGATTTTCTTCAGGTCGTCGATACCGATCAGCGGGATGTCGTAGTGGACTTTCTTGGTGTCGGTGACGAAGTCGGCGGCGCGCTCATAGCGCTTGCCGGTGTAGAACACCGACGCCACGCCGTAGCAACCGGCGGCACGCATGACCGAACCGACGTTTTCCGGTGACTTGGGGTTGAACAGACCGATGCAGCTATAGCGTTTGTTGGCCACGGGCGGGGTGCCTTTGGGGAAAAGGCGCGATTATACGGGGAATGGGGGAGGGTGGTCAGGTTCGAGATGTGTGGTGTTTGTTTGATTGCCATCGCGAGCAAGCTCGCTCCCACAGGGTTTTGTGAACGCCGAAAATCCACTGTGGGAGCGAGCTTGCTCGCGATGACGGCCTTGCAGCCTGTAAAAATTCTTGGGTGATGACGATTACTCGTCTTTCTTCATCAACCCAGCCAACGCGGCGAACGGGTTGTGGGTCGCCTTGGCAATCTTCGGGGTGCTCAGGGAGCCGTCGCCGAAGTATTGCTGGTCGGTGTAGCGCGAGTGCTCGTTGTCGTGGCAGTACAGGCACAGCAGTTCCCAGTTGGAACCGTCCTGCGGATTGTTGTCATGGTTGTGGTCGCGGTGGTGAACGGTCAGTTCGCTCAGGCGCTTGCCGGAAAACTCACGGGCGCAGCGGCCACAGACATGGGGATACATTTTCAGGGCTTTGTCGCGGTAGCCCATCTCCCGGTCGCGCTGGGCATCGGCGAGGATGCGGTCCAGCTTGGCGGTGTTGGACGGTGGCGTTGACGAACTCATGGGTTCACCTTTGTAGAAAAGACTGATGACGGTTGGACAGAGTTTAGCTCAGCCCTTGAGCTTCTCGGCAATCCAGATGGTGTGGCGAGTGCCTTTGTTGCCATGGGCGAACACTTGCACCTCTTCGGCCTTGAAACCGGCCTTCTTCAGCTTGTCGGAAAACTGCCGGTCAGCGCTGGCCGACCATACCGCCAGCACGCCCTTGGGCCGCAGGGCCTTGGCGCAAGCGGCCAGGCCACCGGCCGAATACAGCCAACTGTTGGCTTTCTGGGTCAGGCCTTCCGGGCCGTTGTCGACATCGAGCATGATCGCGTCGAACCCCTGGGGTTCGGCTTGCAGCACCTTGGCCACGTCTTCCATGCGGATCACGGTGCGCGGGTCCGCCAGCGGCCGCCCGGCCTTTTCACCCAGGGGGCCACGGTTCCACTCGACCACGCCGGGCACCAGTTCGGCCACCACCACTTCGGCGGTCTTGCCCAGGTGCTTGAGGGCCGAGGCAAGGGTGAAGCCCATGCCGAGGCCACCGATCAGCACGCGCGAGCCGGGACGACCGGCGACCTTGCGGCAAGGAATCTCGGCCAGGGCGTCTTCGGAACCGTGCATGCGGGTGTTCATCAGTTGCCCGCCGTCGCCGCCCTGGATCTTGATGACGAAGTCTTCGCCGTACTCGAACAGGCACAGGGCACCGCCGTTGTCAGGGATGGGCGTGGTGTCGAGCAGAACGAAACGTTTCATGGAGATCTCGTAGGAGGGCAGACCGGCGCGGTAACGACTAGCCTTAAAGCAGACAATAGCCACGGAGCCATTGATGAAGTGCATCATTCTAACGGCCATTGCCCTGGCGGCGCTCTCAATAAGTTGCGCCCAGGCTCAACAACCGACGATCCCGGTCAACCCGCCGAGCATCCCCGGATCGCCGGGCACTGCCACGCCCATGCCGTATCCACCGGTCACGCCCAACGGCGTGCCCAAGGCCGGCCCGGGAAATGGTGGGCCACCCTTGCTGCCGCCGATCGAAATGCCCAAGCCGCCCAAGGACCAGCCGATACCGGGCATGGAGCCGAAGCCGGTGAAGGCCAAGTCGCCGGGGGGGTAGAACGCCCACACGACGCAATAACCTGTGGGAGCGAGCTTGCTCGCGATGGCGGTGTATCAGTCAACATTGATACTGGCTGAACTGACGCTATCGCGAGCAAGCTCGCTCCCACAGGGGGCTCCGGCTAGGTTTAATGGTGCGGTCAGACCTGCTGCGACAACAGCTGCCCATCGGCCATGCGCAGGCGCTTGGACAGGGAAACGGCAAGGGCGCGGATGATCTTGGCGGCGATCTTGGGGGCGTCGTTGAGCATTTTTTCCAAGGAATCCTTGCCCAGGTTCAGCAACTGGCAATCACTGGCGGCGATGCAACTGGCCGAGCGCCGTTCGCCGTCGAGCACGGCCATTTCGCCGAAGGCCCGGCCGCTGCGCAGCGTGGCGATGGTCACGGGTTGGCCGTCGGGGCCGGTTTTCTGCACGGCCACCTGGCCGGTGTGGATGATGCACATGAAGCTGCCGGCATCGCCTTCGCGGAAAATCGCTTCGCCCTCGGCGATGGCGCTGATGCTGAAATAGCCCGACGCCGCGGCGAAGTCTACGGGTAGCAACTGGTCGAACAGGCCGCAGTCCATCAGCCAGTCGCGGATTTCTTTGTTCAGTAAGGTCGGTTCTGACATGTTGGCACGGTCTTTTTCTTGTCGTTTTCTGCGGTTTTTTGGATTGTTTTGAGTGTAGGCGAACCCCTGTGGGAGCGAGCTTGCTCGCGATAGCGGCGTATCAGTCGACAACCATGTGGCTGAACTGGCGCCATCGCGAGCAAGCTCGCTCCCACATTGGAACAGCGTCATGTCTGAGCCTTGCGCATGCAGCTAAGACCCGGCCATCCCACAGAGTTCCTCAGACCCGCCCCAAAACCTTCAAGACAAATGCGTATTCGAGCGCTACGTCACGTAATCCCTGGTAGCGCCCGCTCATTCCGCCGTGGCCGGCGCCCAGTTCGGTCTTGAGCAGCAGGGGGTTGTCGTCGGTCTTGGTGGCGCGCAATTTCGCCACCCACTTGGCTGCTTCCCAGTACTGCACGCGGCTGTCGTTGTAGCCAGCGATCACCAGCAGCGCCGGGTACGCCTGGGCGCTGACGTTTTCGTACGGGGCGTAGGCCCGGATCCGATCATAAACGTCCGGCTCCTCTGGATTGCCCCATTCGTCGTATTCGGTGATGGTCAGCGGCAGGTCTGGGTCGAGCATGGTGTTGAGCACATCGACGAACGGCACTTCGGCAATCGCCACCTTGAACAGCTCCGGGCGTTGGTTGAGCACCGCGCCGATCAGCAGGCCACCGGCACTGCCGCCGCTGATCGCCAGTTGTCCTGCGGTGGTGAAACCGTTGGCGATCAAATGTTCGGCGCAGGCGATGAAGTCGCCGAATGTGTTGTGCTTATGTTCCTGCTTGCCGGCGCGATACCAGGCTTCCCCCAGCTCGCCGCCGCCCCGTACATGGGCGATGGCAAACGCCACGCCGCGGTCGAGCAGGCTCAGCCGCGAATGGGAAAACCACGGGTCGAGGCTTTCGCCATAGGCACCGTAGCCGTACAAGTACAGCGGCACCGGTCGGCCGAGGTCTTCGCGCCTGACCACCAGGCTGATGGGCACCTGGGTGCCGTCCGCCGCCGTGGCCCAGAGCCGCTGGCTGACATAGGCATCGGCATCGAACGGCCCCAGCACCGGGGTTTGCTTGAGCACCACCTGGGCGCCGCTGGCCAGGTCCAACTGGCGGATCTGCGCCGGACGGTTCAAGGCCTCGTAACGCAGGCGAATGCGATCGCTAATGAATTCCAGGCTGTTCTGCACATGCAGGCTGTAGGCCGCGTCCGGTAGTTGCACCCGATACGCCGGCAAACCCTGGGGATGTACCTCGATGATCGGCAGGCCGCCTTCGCGCAGGCTCAAGGTCATGGCCCCGGCGTTCAGGCTCAGGCCGTCGATCATCACCGTGTCGCTGTGGGGGATCAGGTTCTGCCAGTCGGCCTCGGTGGGTGCCACGCCGGTGTCGACGGCCTGATACAGGGCGAAGTTGATCCCGTCGCGGTTACTGCGGATCAACCAGGTCCATTGGCCATCGAGCAGGCCGTGGTCGACGTCGTATTCGTGGTTCTCCAGGCGTGGCGCCAGGCAGGTGAAGGGGTGTTGCGGCTGCGCAGCGTCCAGCACCCAGACTTCGCTGGTGGTCTTGCTACCGAGGGACAGGATCAACTGCTTTTCCGAACTCGAACGATAGCAATGCAAGAAGAAACGTCCGTCCGGCTCATGGAACACTTCTTCGGCGGCCGTGCCGTCCAGGCGATAGCGCCAGAGTTTGTGGGGGCGGTGGGTGTCGTCCAGTTCGCCAAAAAACAGTGTCAGGCTGTCGTTGGCCCAGGTCATGCTGCCGTCGCAATTGTCGAAGGACAGTTCGCTGACCTTGTCGTTGGACAATTCCTTCACGAACAGGGTGTAGATCTCGTCTCCCGTGGTGTCCAGGCTGTAGGCCAGGCGCTGGTGGTCGGGGCTGATGCTGAAGGCGCCCAGGGCAAAGAAACCGCCGCCAGCCAACGCGTTCGGGTCCAGCAGCAGTTGTTCGTGGCGCTCGTCCACGGTCAGGCTGTCGTCAGCCGGGCGCGGGCAACGGTAATGGCGTGGGTATTCGTCACCGGCGGTGGTGCGGGTGTAATACAGGTACGGGCCCCAGGGCGAGGGCAGCGACAGGTCGGTCTCGAGGATCCGGCCCTTGATTTCCTGGAACAGGGTTTCGCGCAGTTCGGCCTGATCGGCGAGTTGCGCCTCCTGGTAGCTGTTTTCCGCCTTGAGGTAGTCGAGCACGGCGTCGGTGTCGCGTTCCTGCAGCCAGGCGTACGGGTCAACACCAGCGTCCCTGCGGGCGATCGGGGCGTTGGAAACGTGGGCAGATAGGGACATGAAAGGCTCTCGAACGTTGTACGAAAAGGGACACGCGGCCTGGACAGAACCCACCGCCCAGGCCATTCGCCAGACGCCGGGGCAGCCTGACGCGCGAAAAGCCGTTACTATAAGCGCCTCTTTGCCTGCCTTGCCATGGACACCATGACCGAGAATGACTATCTGATCGCCTGGGGCCTCTACGCCTTCGCCGCCCTGGGCTGCCTGCTGGTGTGGATGCGCATGACGCGCTGGATGTGGCGCTGGTTGCGTGAACCGCTGCGCTTGCTGATGGCGGTGTTGCTGTTCAGCCCTACCGTCGTCGACCCGGTGAAGGACAAGGTTGCCCCGGCCTTGGCCATTGTCGCCCTGGACATCTTGTTCAAGGTCGGCAACAACGCCTGGCGGGCGGCGTCCGACCTGCTCATGTACGGCATGATCGCCTTCGGCCTCTACCTGGTGATCGTGCTGATCCGCTTCCCCATCGAGCGGGCCGCCAACGCGCGCAAGGAACGGGCTGCCGCCGCCAAAGCCGCCGCCGCGGCCGATGAGCCGGAGGACGAACCACCATTCGGCGTGGCCGGGGATGACCGTTACGGTCGCCCACCCGTGCCGAGCAACCCCCAGCGTTCGCGTATCGAACCGCGCCTGTAAGCAGGCCTGCCCCTTGAAGCGAGAGTTCGAGCATGTGTGAGTTACTGGGCATGAGCGCCAATGTGCCGACCGACATCGTGTTCAGCTTCACCGGGCTGATGCAGCGCGGCGGCAAGACCGGGCCGCACCGGGACGGCTGGGGCATCGCCTTCTACGAGGGCCGTGGCCTGCGCCTGTTCCAGGACCCGGCCGCCAGCAGCGAATCGGAAGTGGCGAACCTGGTGCAGCGTTATCCGATCAAGAGCGAAGTGGTGATCGGGCACATTCGCCAGGCCAACGTCGGCAAGGTCTGCCTGTCCAACACCCATCCGTTCGTGCGTGAGTTGTGGGGCCGCAACTGGTGTTTCGCCCACAACGGCCAGCTCGCCGATTTCCAGCCGGGCGTGAGCTTCTACCGCCCGGTGGGCGACACCGACAGCGAAGCGGCTTTCTGCGATCTGCTCAACCGCGTGCGCCAGGCCTTCCCCGAACCGGTGGAAGTGGAACAGTTGCTGCCGTCGTTGATCGAGGCCTGCACCGAATACCGCAGCAAAGGCGTGTTCAATTGCCTGCTCAGCGATGGCGACTGGCTGTTCTGCTATTGCTCGACCAAACTGGCCCAGATCACCCGTCGCGCGCCGTTCGGCCCGGCGCGGCTCAAGGATGTGGACGTGATTGTCGATTTCCAGGCGGAAACCACACCCAACGACGTGGTCACGGTGATCGCCACCGAACCCTTGACCGAAAACGAAACCTGGACCCGCTACGAACCGGGCCAATGGAGCCTGTGGCGACGCGGCGAATGCGTCAGCCAGGGCCGGACCGAATAAGGACGTCACGCTATGTTGCTCAGTTATCTACGGCTGGTGTTGTTCGCGGTGGGCCTGTTGGTTGGGGTCCAGGTGCCAGGGTTCATCAATGATTACGCCAAGCGGGTCGAGGCTCACCTGATCGAGGCGCAGACCGGCCTGCAAGGTTTCCAGGGCACCGCCAACCAGTTTTTCAAGGGCGACATGCAGGCGCTGGTGGCCCATTACCGCGCCAGCGAAGACCCGATCTTTCGCAGCGATGCCGACAGCCTGAACACCTTGCTCGTGCGCCAGCAGGCCTTGGACAAGCAATTCCAGGCGATGCAAGGCCCGTGGTACATCCGCCTGCTGCAAGTGGCGCTGGCCGCCGATCCGGACATCCGCAAGGAAACCTGGAACGGCTACAGCTACCAGATCCTGCTGACCCCCGAAGCGATGATCTGGGGCATCAGCGGCGCGATGTTGCTGTCGTTCGGCCTGGAATGCCTGTTCCGCCTGATCGACTGGGTGGTGCTGGGCGGCAAGCGCCTGCGCCAGGGCCGGCCGATCGAAGAGCGTGACCTGCGCGGGCTCTGACTCGATGGTTCAGTGAGCTTCCTGTGGCGAGGGAGCTTGCTCCCGCTGGGGCGCGCAGCGGCCCCAAGATTTTGCGAGCGCCACGCACTCGAGCGGGAGCAAGCTCCCTCGCCACAAAAGCGGTCTGCCTTTGCGGGTGATGTGCTGCCCAATCAAATTTTTCTTATGACCCAACCAAGGTTTTATTCGTTGGACGGGATCGGCCGTGCGCTCAAGAATCGGGGCAACGGTCTCCACGTCAGCGTCGTCGAGACTCACAACAATAAAACCGTGGAGAACCACCATGAGTGCACCCGACACGCTCGGCGTCCCCCAACCCCAGGCCCGTTCTGGCCCGTTCGATTGGTATCGCAACATCAACCAGCAGGAACGTCGCACCTTCTGGAGCTGCAAGATCGGTTACGCCCTGGACGGCATGGACACCCAGATGCTCAGTTTCGTGGTGCCGACCCTGATCGCGATGTGGGGCATCACCACCGGCCAGGCAGGCCTGATCCACACCAGCACCTTGATCGCGTCGGCCATTGGCGGCTGGGTGGCGGGTATTCTCTCGGACCGGATCGGTCGGGTGCGCACCTTGCAACTGACGGTGCTGTGGTTCGCGTTCTTCACCTTCCTGTGCGGCTTTGCCCAGAACTATGAGCAGCTGTTGATCGCCCGCACCTTGATGGGCTTCGGCTTCGGCGGCGAATGGACCGCCGGTGCGGTGTTGATGGGCGAGGTGATCCGTGCCAAGGACCGCGGCAAGGCGGTGGGCATGGTGCAATCGGGTTGGGCGCTGGGCTGGGGCATGACGGCGATTCTGTATGCGCTGCTGTTCTCGGTGTTGCCGCCGGAAGATGCCTGGCGCGCACTGTTCATCCTCGGCATCGTGCCGGCGGTGTTCGTGATTTTCGTCCGCCGGCTGGTCAAGGACCCGGAAGTCTATAACCAGACCAAGGCCCGCCTGACGCCGGAAAATCCCGCGAAGTTCTACGAGATTTTTGCCCCTGGCATCCTCTTCACCACCCTGCGTGCCTCGCTGCTGACCACCGGTGCCCTGGGGGGCTACTACGCCATCACGTCCTGGCTGCCGACGTTCCTCAAGAATGAACGGGGCTTGAGTGTATTGAGCACCGGTGGCTACCTGGCGATGGTGATCGTCGGCTCCTACGTGGGCTATGTCATCAGCGCGTACCTGTCGGACATCCTGGGACGAAAGAAGAACTTCGTCCTGTACGCTGTCGGCTCGTTCACCATCGTCCTGCTGTACACCCAGGTGCCGGTGAGCAATAACGTGATGCTGTGGTTGGGCTTTCCCCTGGGCTTTTTCGCTTCCGGGATGTTCAGCGGCATGGGCTCGTTCCTCACCGAGCTGTTTCCTACGCGCATCCGCGGTTCGGGCCAGGGCTTTTGCTACAACATTGGCCGGGCGGTGGCGGCATTGTTCCCGCTGTTGATCGGTATCTTGAGCCAGAAGGTGCCGCTGAGCGTGGGTATCGGCGCCTTCGCGGCGGTGTCCTACGGCGTGGTGATCCTCGCGGCCCTGAGCCTGCCGGAAACCCAAGGCAAGCAGTTGGAAGCCGAGTAACTGATACCCTGTGGGGGCCTGGGCTCCATGGCTTGGCCCCACAGTCAAAGAAGAAAAAACCTACAGGAGCGTTCACCGTGAACCGCCTGCTACTGAATTGCGATATCGGCGAAAGCTTCGGCAGCTGGACCATGGGTCTGGACGCCGAGGTGATGCCCTTCATCGATTGCGCCAACATTGCCTGCGGCTTCCATGCCGGCGACCCGAGCATCATGCGCAAGACCGTCAGCCTGGCCCTGAGCCACGGCGTGCGGATCGGCGCGCACCCGGCCTATCAGGACCTGGCGGGCTTCGGCCGTCGTTCCATGGCCTATGGCGCCCAGGAACTGCAGGACTTGCTGCACTACCAGATCGGCGCCCTCGACGGCATCTGCCGGGCTCAGGGCGGGCGAGTCAGCTACGTCAAGCCCCACGGAGCGATGTACAACGACATGATGGCCAACCCGGCGCAACTGCGCGCCGTGATCCAGGCCGTCGCGGCCTATGACCGGCAACTGCCACTGATGCTCATGGCGACCCGGGACAACAGCGCCGCCCAGGCCCTGGGCGACGAGTACGGCCTGACCCTGTGGTTCGAGGCCTTTGCCGATCGGGCCTATGACAGTGCCGGTCGCCTGGTTTCGCGGCAGGCACCGGGGGCGGTGCATCACGATCCCGAGATTATCATCGGGCAGGCCCTGACCATCGCCCGTGGCGATGCATTGACCGCCAGCGACGGCAGTGCCTTGCACCTCATGGCCAATACCTTGTGCGTGCACGGTGACAACGCCAGCTCAGTGGCGGCCGTGCAGCGCATCCGCGAAGCCCTGGACCGGCAGAGTGCGCCATGAAACCACGCGTGGAAGTGGTGGCGGTGGACTGCCTGATGGTGCGCCTGTTCGATGAGATCGCCGAGGCCAACATGCCCTGGATGCTCGCCGCCAGCGAGCGCCTGCGAGCGGTGTTTGCCGAGCGTTTGATCGATCTGGTGCCGTCCTACACCACCTTGATGGTGCACTACGATTTGCTCGCCCTGAACCCGGTCCAGGCCCGCGATTTGATCGGCGAGGCGTTGCATAACCTCTCGCCGGATGCCCGCTCGGCCGGCCAATGCCATGTGTTGCCGGTGTGGTACGACCTGAGCGTCGGGCCGGAGCTTGAGCTGCTGGCGAGCCGCAGCGGCTTGACGGTCGCCCAGGTGATCCGCTGCCACAGCGAACGGGAGTACCAGGTGTTTGCCCTGGGCTTCGCCCCCGGTTTCGCCTTCATGGGGCTGGTGGACGAAGCGCTGGCCGCACCGCGCCTCGACACGCCACGCAAGCGCGTGGCAGCGGGCAGCGTCGGTATTGCCGAGCGTCAGACCGCGGCGTATCCAGTGGTCTCGCCCGGCGGCTGGAACCTGATCGGGCGCACCCCGGCCAAGCTGTTCGATCGTGAGCGTGACGGCTACAGCCTGATGCAGCCGGGGGACACGGTGCGTTTTGCCCCTGTGGACCACGCCGAATTCATCGCCCTGGGTGGCGACGACACACCGTTGGAGGCCCAGGCATGAGCCGGTTGTTGATCGAGGCCAGCACCCCGCTGTGCCTGTTGCAGGATGCCGGCCGTTTCGGCGTGAGACACCTGGGCGTAACCCAGGGCGGCGCGGCGGATTGGTTGTCGATGGCCTGGGCCAATTGGATGCTGGGCAATGACCTGGACGCGGCGGTGGTGGAAATTACCCTCGGCGGCTTTACCGTGGTGGCCGAAGAAGATTGCGTGCTGGCGCTGGCCGGGGCTGACCTGGGCGCGCGGATAGACGGCCAGGGCGTGGCATCGTGGCGTTTCTTCAGCTTGCGCAAAGGCCAGGTCCTGGCGCTCACCCAGCCCGTGCTTGGTGCCCGGGCCTACCTGGCGGCCCCTGGTGGTTTTGATGCGCCTGCGGTGCTGGGCAGCCGGGCAACGGTGGTGCGCGAGGAACTCGGTGGCCTGGACGGGCGGGGGCGGGCGCTGAGTCGCGGTGAACACTTGCGCTATTCGGGCTTGGCGACGCCGCGGCCCATGCCCCACACGCGGATTCCGGATTTCCAGCAAGCGCAGCCGCTGGACCTGATCCTCGGTGCGCAGAATGGCGCGTTCAGTGGACGCAGTCTGTTCGATGCGTTCAACACTGCGTGGACGCTGGACAGTCGCGCCGATCGCATGGGCATGCGCTTGCTGGGCACGGCGTTGGAATATCAGGGGCCGGCGATGATTTCCGAGGGCATTCCCCTCGGTGCCGTGCAGGTGCCGCCGGACGGCCAGCCGATCGTGTTGCTCAATGACCGGCAAACCATCGGTGGTTACCCACGCCTGGGGGCGTTGACGCCGCTGTCCCTGGCCCGGCTGGCGCAATGCCTGCCGGGGGCGCAGGTGCGGTTGCGGCCGGTGGTGCAGGAGGTTGCGCATCGGCAGCAGGTGGAGTGTATGCAGGTGTTTTTGAACAGCTGAAAAGCATCGCGAGCAAGCTCGCTCCCACAGGGGATTTCAGTGTGACGAAGAACCAGTGTGGGAGCGAGCTTGCTCGCGAAGAGGCCCTGAAGGGCACCAAAGATCACTTGGAGAGAAACCGCATCCCTTCCTCCAACCCCCGCAACGTCAGCGGATACATCCGGTCCTCCACCAACTCGCGCACGATGTTGGTCGAGGCGGTATAGCCCCAGGTGTCCTTGGGGTACGGGTTGATCCAGATGAGTTTCTTGTACTTCTCCATGAAGCGTTGCATCCACACATAACCGGCTTCTTCGTTCCAGTGTTCGACGCTGCCGCCGGCCTGGGTGATTTCATAGGGCGCCATGGCGGCGTCGCCGATGAAGATCACTTTGTAGTCGGCACCGTACTTGTGCAGCAGATCCTGGGTCGAGGTGCGCTCCGAGGTGCGGCGCAGGTTGTTCTTCCACACCGATTCGTAGACGAAGTTGTGGAAGTAGAAATACTCCAGGTGCTTGAACTCGGTCTTGCAGGCCGAGAACAGCTCTTCGCAGATTTTCACGTGTGCATCCATCGAGCCACCGATGTCGAACAGCAGCAACAGCTTGACGGTGTTGCGTCGCTCCGGGCGCATCTGGATGTTCAAGAGGCCGGCGTCCCGGGCGGTGTGGTCGATGGTGCCGTCGATGTCCAGTTCTTCGGCCGCGCCCTGGCGGGCGAACTTGCGCAGGCGACGCAGGGCGATCTTGATGTTGCGGGTGCCCAATTCCACCTGGTCGTCGAGGTTCTTGTATTCGCGCTGGTCCCAGACCTTTACGGCCTTGCCCTGGCGCTTGCCGGCGTCGCCGACCCGAATGCCCTCGGGGTTGAAGCCGCCGGAGCCGAACGGGCTGGTGCCGCCGGTGCCGATCCACTTGTTGCCACCGGCATGGCGCTCCTTCTGTTCTTCCAGGCGTTTCTTGAATGCTTCGATCAGCTTGTCCAGGCCACCCAGGGACTGGATCTGCGCCCGTTCCTCGTCGGTCAGCGAACGCTCGAATTCCTTGCGCAACCAGTCTTCGGGAATCAGCGCCTGGAGGTGATCGTCGAGTTTCTCCAAACCGTTGAAGTAGGCGGCGAAGGCCCGGTCGAACTTGTCGAAATGCCGTTCGTCCTTCACCAGGATCGCCCGGGACAGATAATAGAATTCGTCCATGTCAGCGAAGATCACCCGCTGTTTCAGCGCGTTGATCAGGTCCAGCAGTTCACGCACCGACACGGGCACCTTGGCGGCGCGCATCTCATTGAACAGGTTAAGCAGCATGGCAATCGCCCTCGCTCTTGTTAAACGAAGAGGATCAGCGGGTGCCGCGACGGCTCATGAACGCCAGGCGCTCGAGCAGTTGCACGTCCTGTTCGTTCTTCACCAGGGCGCCGGCCAGCGGCGGAATGGCCTTGGTCGGATCACGCTCGCGCAGCACCGCTTCGCCGATGTTGTCGGCCATCAGCAGCTTGAGCCAGTCCACCAGTTCGGAGGTGGAAGGTTTTTTCTTCAGGCCCGGCACCTTGCGCACGTCGAAGAACACGTCCAGCGCTTCGCTGACCAGGTCCTTCTTGATGTCCGGGTAATGCACATCGACGATTTTCTGCAGGGTGACGCGGTCGGGGAAGGCGATGTAATGGAAGAAGCAGCGACGCAGGAAGGCGTCCGGCAGTTCCTTTTCGTTGTTGGAGGTAATGATGATGATCGGGCGCTGCTTGGCCTTGATGGTTTCGTCGGTCTCGTAGACGTAGAACTCCATCTTGTCGAGCTCTTGCAGCAGGTCGTTGGGGAACTCGATGTCGGCCTTGTCGATTTCGTCGATCAGCAGGATCACCCGCTCCTCGGACTCGAAGGCTTCCCAGAGCTTGCCCTTCTTCAGGTAGTTGCGCACGTCGTTGACCTTGTCCACGCCCAACTGCGAGTCCCGCAGGCGGCTGACCGCGTCGTACTCGTACAAACCCTGGTGGGCCTTGGTGGTGGACTTGATGTGCCAGGTGATCAGGCGCGCGCCGAAGGACTCGGCCAATTGCTCGGCCAGCATGGTCTTGCCGGTGCCTGGTTCGCCCTTGACCAGCAACGGCCGCTCCAGGGTGATGGCGGCGTTCACGGCCAGTTTCAGGTCATCGGTGGCCACGTAGGCGCTGGTGCCTTCGAACTTCATCTGCAATTTCCTCGAACGTGTCGCCGGCCCGGCGAGGCGGGGCGCGCGAAATAAATATCGTGCCCGACTATAACGCGAGGCCGCGCCGACTGTGAACGCAGACGCTGTATTCAGTCTCTGAATGGGGCGTCACATGTTGACTCAGTCTTGTGGCGAGGGAGCTTGCTCCCGCTCGAGTGCGCAGCGCTCGCAGGCTTTTAGGGCCGCTTCGCGGCCCAGCGGGAGCAAGCTCCCTCGCCACTAAAAGCCGCAAACCTTAATCGGGCGAAGGCGGTGGCTGTTCATAACGGGCATTGAAGGCCTGGACGAAACCGTTGCGCAGTATCTGCAGGAAGGCTTCGAAGGCGCTGATGTCCTGCTGGTGAACATTGCCGCTGAGTTCCACCCGGGTGGCGAACTGGTTCTTGCGCTGGTTCTTGAGGGCCGTTTCGCCGGTCCCGACCAGCGCTTCCCAGACCGAGCGGAAGATGTTCTTGTTCTGGTTCTCCACGTCCTGCTGCCAGTCGAATACGTCGACATCCCGCAGCAATGGCTTGATGTAGCCGCTGAGCCGGGCGTTATCGGCTTCAGCCTCGATCACCAGGTCGCCGTGGCCGGCATTGAAATCGAACTTGCCATAGGCGGCGGCAAAATCGTTGAGGCGCTTGAGTTCGATGTTCCTGGCCCGCAGGCGGAAATCGAAATCCTCGAAGTCGCTCAAGGGGTCGAAAGTAGCCTGCATTTCCAGGGGCGCATGCTCGGCCACCAGGGCCTTGCCTTCGAAGCGGGCGTCGCGCTTGCCTTCGGTGTCGACCACGTTGGTCAGGTTATAGAAGCTGGCGTTGACGTCAGTGGCCCGCAGGTTGACCGGGGGCTTGGAGTTGAAGTTGCGAAAGGTGACCTTGCCTTCCCGGATGCGCACTTCGTTGAAGGTGATGGGCAACAGTTTGCTCAGTTGCTCGCGCCAGTTGGTGCCCTGGCCGGTCTGGGAGTTCTGCCGGTTGGCCCCGCCGTCGACGAAGTTCACTTCGGGGCGGGTGAACTCAACCTCGGACACCACCGCATGGTCGTACCACAGCGAGTGCCAGCTCACCGACAGGTCCACCAGCGGGGCGTTGACGAACGGCACCGGGACCTTGCCGTCGACCTTGACGATTTCCAGGCCGTTGATCCGGTAGGCACCGCGCCACAGGGCCAGGTCCACATCAGTGATCTGGCCGCGATAATCGCCCATGTCGGCCAGTTTATCGTTCAGGTAGTCGCGTACCAGGTAAGGCAGGGCGAAATGCAGGGCCACCAGCACCGCGACGAGGGTGGCGAAAACCCACAGTGGCCAGCGGTATCGACGCTTCATGTCTGTCAGTCTCCAGCGTTTGTTGGGGGAGCGCCTCCTAATGCCATTGACTGTCGCAACAACGGGAACGTTCGGTGCAACTGGACGCCCATGGGCAACAGGCATACCTTTAAAGGCTTCAATTCCGCCCCATCAAGGACCCAGCCATGAGCCGCATATTCGCTGACAACGCCCATTCCATCGGCAATACGCCACTGGTACAGATCAACCGCATTGCGCCGCGCGGCGTGACCATCCTGGCCAAGATCGAGGGGCGTAACCCAGGGTATTCGGTCAAGTGCCGGATCGGCGCAAACATGATCTGGGACGCTGAAAGCTCGGGCAAGCTCAAGCCGGGCATGACCATTGTCGAACCGACCTCGGGCAACACCGGGATCGGCCTGGCGTTCGTCGCCGCCGCCCGTGGCTACAAGCTGATGCTGACCATGCCGGCCTCCATGAGCATCGAGCGGCGCAAGGTGCTCAAGGCCCTGGGCGCGGAGTTGGTGCTCACCGAGCCGGCGAAGGGCATGAAGGGCGCCATCGAAAAAGCCGCCGAGATCCTGGCCAGCGATCCGTCCAAATATTTCATGCCGCAGCAGTTCGATAACCCGGCGAACCCGGCGATCCACGAAAAAACCACCGGCCCGGAAATCTGGAACGACACCGACGGCGCCGTGGACGTGCTGGTCGCGGGCGTGGGCACCGGCGGAACCATTACCGGGGTTTCGCGGTATATCAAGAACACCTGTGGCAAGCCGATCCTGTCGGTGGCGGTCGAGCCCGAGGTGTCGCCGGTGATCACCCAGGCGATGGCGGGGGATGAAATCAAGCCCAGCCCCCACAAGATCCAGGGGATCGGCGCCGGGTTCGTGCCGAAGAACCTCGATCTGTCCATCGTCGACCTGGTCGAGCGCGTCACTGACGACGAGTCCAAGGCCATGGCCCTGCGCTTGATGCAGGAGGAGGGCATCCTCTGCGGGATCTCCTGCGGCGCGGCAATGGCCGTGGCCGTGCGCCTGGCGGAAAAACCGGAAATGCAGGGCAAGACCATCGTCGTGATCCTGCCGGATTCGGGCGAGCGGTATTTGTCGAGCATGTTGTTCAGCGATCTGTTTACCGAGCAGGAGACTCAGCAGTAACCGCAGACAGGATGGGTGGCGAGCACTGCTTGTGTGGCGAGGGAGCTTGCTCCCGCTCGACTGCGCAGCAGGCGCCCCGGATTCAACCCGGGTCGCCAAATCCCGGGGGCGCGCTCCGCACGCCAGCGGGAGCAAGCTCCCTCGCCACAAGAGCACTCGCGATCTCAGGTAGGTTGACTGATTGTTCGATGCGTCAGCCAAGGTTCAGGTGGCGCCTGTTAAAAAGTGTTTATTGCGTTTCACTCAACAGAGAATCTTCCGTCAGACGGTTTTTACCCGGGCCATGGGTATTTAACATGGCCCCCGACTACGTCGGGCAGTAGGCGTTGCGTCAGTTGTTTTTGGACAAGGAGTTTAAAAAATGACCGTTTCGTTTGTCGCCAAGGCCTCGGTGTTGCTGCTGTTCCTGGGCAGTACGCTTTATGTGCATTTGCGTGGTAAGGCGCGGCTGCCGGTGTTGCGTCAGTTCGTCAACCACTCGGCGCTGTTCGCCCCCTATAACGCCTTGATGTACCTGTTCTCCGGCGTGCCCTCGAGGCCTTACCTGGATCGCAGCCAATTTCCCGAACTGGATGTGCTCAAGGACAACTGGCAAGTCATCCGCGACGAAGCCATGCACTTGTTCGACGATGGCTACATTCGAGCCGCCGAGAAGAACAACGATGCGGGCTTCGGTTCGTTCTTCAAGAAGGGTTGGAAGCGCTTCTACCTCAAGTGGTACGACAAACCGCTGCCGTCGGCTGAGTTGCTGTGCCCGAGGACGGTTGAACTGGTCAGTCGGATCCCTAGCGTCCGGGGCGCGATGTTTGCCTTGCTGCCCGGTGGTAGCCACCTGAACCCTCATCGAGACCCCTTCGCCGGTTCGTTGCGTTATCACCTGGGGCTCTCAACCCCCAATTCCGAGGAGTGCCGGATCTTTGTCGACGGTCAGATCTATGCCTGGCGCGACGGCGAAGACGTCATGTTCGATGAAACCTATGTGCACTGGGTCAAGAACGAAACCCCGCAGACCCGCCTGATCCTGTTCTGTGATGTCGAGCGGCCCTTGAAAAGTCGGCTGATGACCCGCCTCAACCGCACCATCAGCGCGTTCCTCGGCCGTGCCACCGCGCCACAGAACCTGGACGATGAACACGTCGGTGGCATCAACCAGGCCTATGCCTGGAGCAAGTCGTTCAGCGACGGCATCAGCGGCCGGGTCAAACAGTTCAAACGCAAGCATCCCAAGGCCTACCGGGTGATGCGACCGGTGTTGGCGGTGGCGGTGCTGACGGCGCTTGGCTATTGGTTGTTCGTTTAAAACATTGCGTAGTCCATCGGGCGCTGGTTATAGTCAGCGCTCTTCGGGTTTTCGAACCCACTCTCCAAGAGATCGGCTCATGCCTGCATCCCCTGTCATCGCGGTCGTGGTTCCAGCGTTCAACGCTGGCGTCGTGCCGTGTGGGAACCAGCAGCCTGCGCAGATCGGTCAATACCCCCCACCTGTCCGTAGCTCATCGGTGTACGCCGTCGTATCACCGCCGGGCGCTGGCATTCAGGGCTGATCGGCAACGGTTGCCATCCCCTGTGCCCGCCTGAAAAAAACTACTGGACTTCAGCTTCGGCTGAGTTGGCTTTTTGCCTGACTACAGGTGGTATCCATGTTTTCCCTTTCCAAAAACGCCTTGTTGGCGGCGGCTTCCACGAGCCTGTTCGTTTTGCTGTGGAGCAGCGGGGCGATCTTTTCCAAGCTGGGCCTGGCCCACGCTTCACCCTTCGCTTTTCTGCTGATCCGTTTTGCCATCGCGCTGTTCGCGCTGGTGCTGTTGATTCCGTTGCTCAAGTTGAAGTTGCCCAAGACCGGCAAGCCGATGCTGTACGCGGTGATCACCGGTCTGGTGCTGCTGGGCGCCTACCAGATTTTTTATCTGCTGGCGCTGCAAATGAGTGTCACGCCTGGGGTCATGGCGACCTTGATGGGCGTGCAACCGATCCTGACCGTGGTGCTCATGGAGCGACAACGTTCCTGGTCGCGGATGTTCGGCCTGGTGTTGGGCTTGGTCGGGTTGGTCATGGTGGTGTACCAGGGCATCGGCCTGGCCGGCATGTCCCTGGCGGGGATGCTGTGCGGGTTGCTGGCACTGGTCAGCATGACGGCCGGCTCCATCATGCAGAAGCGCATCACCGACAACCCACTGGGCACGCTGCCGGTGCAGTACCTGGCCGGGCTGGTGCTGTGCGCGGTCTTCGTGCCGTTCCAGCCGTTCCATTTTGAATACAGCACGGGGTTCTTCGTGCCGGTATTGTGGATGGGACTGGTGGTGTCGGTGCTGGCGACGTTGCTGCTGTACCGTTTGATTGCCCGGGGCAATCTGGTGAACGTCACCAGCCTGTTCTACCTGGTGCCGGCGGTGACGGCGATCATGGACTACCTGGTGTTCGGCAACCGGCTGGCGTTGCTGAGCTTGCTGGGGATGGTGCTGATCATCGTGGGGTTGGTGTTTGTGTTTCGTAAGAGCCGCTAGCCCTTAGCTGTTCGCTGGCTGTACCACCGCTATCGCGAGCAAGCTCGCTCCCACAAAGAACCGCGTATAACCCTGTGGGAGCGAGCTTGCTCGCGATGGCGTACTACCGGGCAGACACTTCAGCTGGTTTAACAGCTGCGGGCTTGAGCACCAACCACAACGCCGCCGCAATCAACACCCCGCCATACAAATGCGCCATCCCCAACGGCTCATCCAGCAACAACGCCCCCCACAACACACCGAACGGCGGAATCAGGAATGTCACGGTCATGGACTTGACCGGGCCGATGGAACTGAGCAGACGGAAATAAAGGATGTACGCCAGCGCGGTGCACACCAGGCCCAGGCCCAGCAGTGACAACCAGACACTCCAGCCACCCCAACTGGCCGGCGGTTGGCTGATGACGCTGTAGCCAAACAGCGGCAGCAAGAACACCGTGGCGCCGAACATGCTGCCCAGAGCCGAAAGGCGGCTGTCCAGGCCACCTTGGTGATCGAGCCAGCGCCGGGTGAGGAAACCGGCAAAGCCGTAGCAGGTCGTGGCCAGCAGGCAGGCGAGGGCGCCCATCAACAGTTGCAGGTCGAACGCCACCGGGCCGGCGCGGGTCAGGATGCCCACGCCGAGCAGACCGAGGAAGACCCCGCCGACCTTGGCCAAGGTGAGTTTTTCGCTGAAGAACAAACCGCCGATCAACACCCCCATCAGCGGCGTGGTGGCATTGAAGATTGCCGAGTAACCGGCCGGCAGCACCTGGGCCGCCAGCGAATAGAACGTGGCCGGAATGCCCGAGTTGATCAGGCCCAGCATCATCACGACTTTGAGCTTGCCGCGAAAATTCCAGTCGACGCGCATCAGGGCCAGGATCACCAGCAGCCCGACGAAGGCGATGGACACACGGAAGAAGGCAGTGGGAATCGTGCCGATGACGGGGGCGATAATGCGCATGAACAGGAAACTGGCGCCCCAGATGGCGGCCAATGACAGTAAACGCAGGATATCGACGAGGTTCACGAGCCACTCCTTCCTTGATGGGGGGGCAAGTGTCGCCGCCTTGCATACCGATGGCAATGGTTGCGTTGCCGCGTGATTGGCCTCTAAGCTCAGTCGCCAATAACAAGCATGACCCGCCGAGGTTTACCTTATGCCGCAGCCATGGCCCGCTATCGAAATCGCCCGTTCGATCCTCGACGGCTTCGACGATTATCGTGAGCATTTCCGGCAGATTACCGATGGCGCTCGCGCCCGGTTCGAGCAGGCCCAGTGGCTGGAGGCCCAAGCGGCTTCGGCGGCGCGCATCAACTTGTATGAAGAAAAAGTCTTCGAAACCGTCGCCAAGCTGCACAAGGCCTTCGATGAGGAAGCCCTGATGGATGTGGGCTGCTGGCCGTTGGTCAAAAGTGCCTACATCAGCCTGATCGACCTGCGCTTCGACGATGAGCTGTCGGAAACCTGGTACAACTCGATCTTCTGCGGGCTGTTCAGCCACGACCTGATCAGCGACGGCACCATGTTCATCCACACCACCCGGCCCAGCCTGCGCCGGGCCCGCGCCGCCCAGACGCGCACCTACAAGCCCCAGGGACAGTTGGACCGGATGCTGGAGAGCGTCTTCGCCGATTACCGTTTCAGCGAGGACTACGCCGATTTGCCGGGGGACCTGCAGCGCCTCGAAGCGCAGTTGCGCGAGAACCTGCCGGACTGGGTCTGCAAGGACCCGGAGCTGACGGTGGAGTTGTTTTCCTCGGTGCTCTATCGCAACAAGGGCGCCTACCTGGTGGGCCGGATCTACACCCGCGACGACCAATGGCCGCTGGTGATCCCGCTGTTGCACCGCGAGGGCCGGGGTATCCAGATCGATGCGCTGATCACCGACGAGGCGCAGGTGTCGATCATCTTCTCGTTCACCCGTTCGTACTTCATGGTGGACGTGCCGGTGCCGGCGGAATTCATCGGCTTCCTCAAGCGCATCCTGCCGGGCAAGCACATCGCCGAGCTATACACCTCCATTGGTTTCTACAAGCACGGCAAGTCCGAGTTCTACCGGGCACTGATCAATCACCTGGCGAACACCGACGACCAGTTCATCATGGCGCCGGGCGTGCGCGGGATGGTCATGAGCGTGTTCACCCTGCCGGGCTTCAACACCGTGTTCAAGATCATCAAGGACCGCTTCTCGCCGTCGAAAAACGTCGACCGGGCCACGGTGATCGAGAAATACCGACTGGTGAAAAGCGTCGACCGGGTCGGGCGCATGGCTGATACCCAGGAGTTCGCCGATTTCCGCTTTCCCCTGAGCAAATTCGAGCCGGCCTGCCTGGAGGAACTGTTGGATGTGGCGCCCTCCACGGTGTCGGTGGAAGGCGAGACGGTGCTGATTCGCCACTGCTGGACCGAACGCCGGATGACGCCGCTGAACCTCTATCTGGAAAACGCCAACCCGGACCAGGTGCGCGAGGCGCTGGAAGACTATGGCCTGGCGATCAAGCAACTGGCGGCGGCCAATATCTTCCCCGGCGACATGCTGCTCAAGAACTTCGGCGTGACCCGCCACGGCCGTGTGGTGTTCTACGACTACGATGAAATCTGCTTCCTCACCGAAGCCAACTTCCGCCACATCCCCCAGCCCCGTACACCGGAAGACGAAATGGCTTCCGAGCCCTGGTATTCCATCGGCCCGCTGGACGTCTTCCCGGAGGAGTTCCCGCCGTTCCTGTTCGCCGACGCCGGGCAGCGCAAGCTGTTCGACCAGTTGCACGGCGAGTTGTACAACGCTGACTACTGGAAAGGCCTGCAGGACGCGATCCGGGCGGGGAAAGTGATCGATGTGTTCCCGTATCGGCGCAAGGATCTGGACAGCGAATAACGCCAGGCGAGCAAACGAAGCCACTGTGGCTTGTGGCTTGTGGCTTGTGGCTTGTGGCTTGTGGCTTGTGGCTTGTAGTTTGTGCTCTGTGCTCTGTGCTCTGTGCTCTGTGCTCTGTGTTCTGTGGTTTGTGGTTTGTGTGGCTTTTGTGGCGAGGGAGCTTGCTCCCGCTGGACTGCGCAGCAGGCCCCTGCGTTCTGTCCGTCACATCGCGGTGCCGAATACTGCTGCGGGCTGCTTCGCACCCCAGCGGGAGCAAGCGCCCTCGCCACAAAAGCCCAGCCTTGGCACAAACCTCCTGTGGGAGGGCGGTGGGGCTGCTTTGTGTGCTCGGCGCAATGACCGCAAATCTGCGACAATCGCCCCTTGCTCAAACCGACGACCCTTGCGTACCTGATGACTGACCAAGCCCCCGCTATCGACAAACTGCTGAAAAACCTCGACCACGCCATGCTCGCCGACCGTCACCGGTTGCGGCGGCAGTTGCTCGAGCTGCGCAAGAAGCCCGACGAGGCCAAGCTGGCCCAGTGGGTGGCGCGCATGCAGGCGTCGTGCGATCAGGTGCTGGCGCGCAAGGCGAGCCTGCCGGTGATCCGCTATGACGATAATTTGCCGATCGCCGCCAAGCGCGACGAAATCAAGGAAGCGCTGCTCAAGCACCAGGTGCTGATCATCGCGGGCGAGACCGGCTCGGGCAAAACCACGCAATTGCCGAAGATCTGCCTGGAAATCGGTCGTGGCCAGCATGGCTTGATCGGCCACACCCAGCCGCGCCGGATCGCCGCCCGCAGCGTCGCAAGCCGCGTGGCCGAGGAACTTGCCACGCCATTGGGGGCGCTGGTGGGTTATCAGGTGCGCTTCGAGGACCAGAGCGACGCTAACACCCTGATCAAGCTGATGACCGACGGCATCCTGCTGGCCGAGACCCAGAATGACCGCTACCTCGAGCGCTACGACACGATCATCGTCGACGAAGCCCACGAACGCAGCCTGAACATCGACTTCCTGCTCGGCTACCTCAAGACCCTGCTGCCGCGTCGCCCGGACCTGAAAGTCATCATCACGTCGGCGACCATCGACCTGGAGCGCTTTTCCAAGCACTTCGATGACGCGCCGATCGTCGAAGTCTCGGGCCGTACCTTCCCGGTGGAAACCTGGTATCGCCCGCTGACCCTGGAGCAGGACGAGGAGGGCAACCGGGTCGAGGACGACTTGACCGTCGACCAGGCGATCCTCGCCACCCTCGACGAAATCGCCGCCTACGAGCGCAGCGAGCGCCGCAGCCCCGGGGATGTGCTGGTGTTCCTGCCGGGCGAGCGGGAGATTCGCGACGCCGCGGAAATGCTGCGCAAGGCCCAGCTCAAGCACACCGAGATCTTGCCGTTGTATGCGCGATTGTCGCCGGCCGAACAGCAGCGGATTTTCCAGTCCCACCCGGGCCGTCGCGTGGTGTTGGCGACCAACGTCGCCGAAACCTCGCTCACTGTGCCGGGCATCCGCTACGTGATCGACAGCGGTACCGCACGCATCAGCCGCTACAGCTATCGGGCCAAGGTCCAGCGCCTGCCCATCGAGGCCATTTCCCAGGCCAGCGCCAACCAGCGCAAGGGTCGCTGCGGACGGGTCGAGCCGGGAATCTGTGTGCGGCTGTACAGCGAAGAAGATTTTCTTGGGCGGCCGGAATTCACCGATCCCGAAATCCTGCGCACCAACCTGGCGGCGGTGATCCTGCAGATGCTGCACCTGCGCCTTGGCGAGATCACCGATTTCCCGTTCATCGAGCCGCCGGATGGCAAGGCCATCAGCGACGGTTTCAACCTGCTGCAAGAACTCTCGGCGGTGGACCGCAACAGTCAGCTGACCCCGCTGGGTCGGCAGTTGGCGCGCCTGCCGGTGGACCCGCGCATGGGCCGCATGCTGCTGGAAGCGGCGAAGCTGGGCAGCCTCCAGGAAGTGCTGATCGTCGCCAGCGCCATGTCGATCCAGGACCCGCGCGAGCGTCCGCCGGAACGGCAACAAGCGGCCGACCAGGCCCACGCCCAATGGAAGGATGTCGACTCGGACTTCGCCGGGCTGGTCAACCTGTGGCGCGGTTTCGAAGAGCAGCGCCAGGCCCTGACCGCCAGCCCGCTGCGCAACTGGTGCCGCAAGAACTTCCTCAACTACCTGCGCCTGCGCGAGTGGCGTGATTCCCATCGCCAGTTGAGCTTGATCTGCCGCGACATGCAGTTGAGCCTCAACAAAGACCCGGCCGACTACCCGAAACTGCACAAGGCGGTGCTGTCGGGGCTGTTGAGCCAGATCGGCCAGAAAACCGAAGACGGTGATTACCTCGGCGCTCGCCAGCGGCGGCTCTGGGTCCACCCCTCGTCGGGGCTGGGCAAGAAGCGTCCGCAGTGGCTGATGACCGCCGAGCTGGTGGAAACCACCAAGTTGTATGCGCGCATGGTGGCCAAGATCGAACCGGACTGGATCGAGCCGCTGGCGGGGCACCTGATCAAGAAAAACCACTTCGAACCCCATTGGGAGAAGAAGCGCGGGCAAGTGGTGGCCTATGAGCAGATCACCCTGTTCGGGCTCATCGTCGTCGGTCGCCGGCCGGTGCACTACGGGCCGGTGGACCCGGTGGTGTCCCGTGAACTGTTCATCCGCGAGGCGCTGGTGCGCGGCGAGATCCAGTCCAAGGCCAAATGCCTGGGCGCCAATACCCGGCTGCTGGAACAACTCGACGAACTGGAAGCCAAGGCCCGTCGCCGCGACATCCTGGCCGACGAAGAAACCCTGTTTGCGTTCTACGATGCGCGCCTGCCGGCCGAGATCCACCAGACCGCAACGTTCGACAGTTGGTACCGGATCAACAGCCAGAAAGACCCGCAATTGCTGATCATGCGCGAGGAGGACGTGCTGGCCCGTGAAGCCAGCGAAGTCACCGCCACGCAGTACCCCGACACCTTGCGCGTCGGTGACCTGACCTTGCCGCTGAGCTATCACTTCGAGCCCAACCATCCCCGTGACGGCGTGACGCTACGGGTTCCGGCGCCATTGCTGCCGATGCTGCCGCCGGAACGCCTGGAATGGCTGGTGCCGGGGATGATCGAGGCCAAGTGCATCGCCCTGGTGCGCAACCTGCCCAAGGCCCTGCGCAAGAACTTCGTGCCGGTGCCGGATTTCGTCAAGGCGGCGCTGCAGCGCATCACCTTCGCCGAGGGCTCGCTGCCGCAGGCCCTGGGCCGTGAGCTGCTGCGCATGACCGGGGCGCGGGTCAGTGACGAAGCCTGGGCCGAAGCGGCCCAGCAGGTCGAAAGCCACCTGCGCATGAACCTGGAAATCGTCGACGGCCAGGGCAAGTTCCTCGGCGAAGGCCGCGACCTGGCCGAGCTGACGGCACGCTTTGCCGAGGCCAGCCAGGCGGCCTTGGCCGTGCCGCAAACGGCGAAAAGCCAGGCGCCGGTGGAGGCGAAGGTCTTCGCGCCGGTGGCGGAGAAAACCCAACAGAAGATCGCCGGGCTGTCGATGACGGTGTACCCGGCGTTGGTGGAAGAGGGTGGCGTGGTCAAGGAAGGGCGTTTCCCGACGCCAGCCGAAGCCGAATTCCAGCATCGCCGCGCCTTGCAGCGCTTGCTGATGCAGCAATTGGCCGAGTCGGCCAAGTTTCTGCGTGGCAAGTTGCCGGGGCTGACGGAGCTTGGCCTGCTGTACCGCGACTTGGGCCGTATCGACGGCCTGGTGGAAGACATTCTGCTCGCCAGCCTCGACAGCTGCGTGCTCGAAGGTGAGGCGAGCCTGCCCCGTGACGGCGCCGCCCTGGCCGCCCTGGCCGAGCGCAAGCGCGGCGGCTGGACCGAGCACGCCGAACGCCTGGCGAAGTTGACCCTGGACATCCTCAAGCTCTGGCACAGCCTGCAAAAACGTTTCAAGGGCAAGATCGACCTGGCCCAGGCCGTGGCGCTGAACGACATCAAGCAGCAACTCAGCCACCTGGTGTACCCAGGCTTCGTGCGGGAAACCCCGCACCAATGGCTCAAGGAACTGCCGCGTTACCTCAAGGCCATCGAGCAACGCTTCGAGAAGCTCGGCAGCCAAGTGCAGAAAGACCGGGTCTGGAGCGGCGAACTGTCGAACCTCTGGGCCCAATACCAGGCCCGCGCCAGCAAACACGCCCAGGAAGGCAAGCGCGACCCGCAATTGGAGCTGTACCGCTGGTGGCTGGAGGAATACCGGGTGTCGTTGTTCGCCCAGCAGTTGGGCACCAAGGTGCCGATTTCCGACAAGCGCCTGGGCAAGCAGTGGGGGCAGGTGGAGGGTTGATCAGATAAGTTGGACAGCACCACATTTCCCCTGTGGGTGCCCGCCTGCTCGGGATCGCGTTGTTCCACCAAAAATCAATGCTGCTGACCCACCGCTATCGCGCGCAGGCTCGCTCCCACAGGGTTTTGTGTGGTCAGTAAGGGAGAATGGGCCAAACCCCAGCGTTTATGGCAAACTTCGCGCCTATAAATGCCGGTTCCGTGGTTTTGAGCTTCAATGCCACGGGCGGATCGGAATAAAGCGATGCCAGGGCTGCTTCCCCGGATGGAAAAAGTCCCTTTGCGTGTTGGTACGTCGGTGCCAATACTTTCTGCCTGAACAGATCAGAGACACGACCCATGCATAACGTCGTCATCAGCGGCACCGGCCTGTACACCCCGGCCAACAGCATCTCCAACGAAGAACTGGTGCAATCTTTCAATACCTATGTCGCCCAATTCAACGCTGATAACGCCGCTGCCATCGAGCGTGGTGAAGTCGAGGCCTTGACCGAATCCAACGCCGCGTTCATCGAAAAGGCTTCCGGCATCAAGAGCCGCTTTGTCATGGACAAGGACGGTATTCTCGATCCGCAACGCATGACCCCACGCCTGCCCGAGCGCTCCAACGATGAGTGGTCGGTGCTCTGCGAAATGGCCGTCGGCGCCGCGAAACAGGCCCTGGAGCGCGCTGGTCGTACGGCCGCCGACATTGATGGGGTGATCGTCGCCTGTTCCAACTTGCAGCGTGCGTACCCGGCCATCGCCATCGAAGTCCAGGAAGCCCTGGGCATCGAAGGGTTCGGTTTCGACATGAACGTGGCCTGCTCCTCGGCAACCTTCGGCATCCAGGCCGCGGCCAACAGCGTGCAACTGGGCCAGGCCCGGGCGATCTTGATGGTCAACCCGGAAGTGTGCACCGGCCACCTGAACTTCCGTGACCGTGACAGCCACTTCATCTTCGGCGACGCGGCCACTGCCGTGATCATCGAACGCGCCGACCTGGCGACCTCGCCGTACCAGTTCGACGTGGTCAGTACCAAGCTGCTGACCAAGTTCTCCAACAACATTCGCAACAACTTCGGCTTCCTCAACCGCACTGCGGAAGAGGGCATTGGCAGCCGTGACAAACTGTTCGTCCAGGAAGGCCGCAAGGTGTTCCGCGATGTCTGTCCGATGGTGGCCGAACTGATCGGTGCCCACCTGGAAGAGAACCAGTTGAGCGTTGGCGACGTGAAACGTTTCTGGCTGCACCAGGCCAACCTGAGCATGAACCATCTGATCGTGCGCAAGCTGCTGGGGCGCGAAGCCACCGAAGCGGAAGCCCCGGTGATTCTCGACCGCTACGCCAACACCAGTTCGGCCGGTTCGGTGATTGCATTCCACACCTACCAGGACGACCTGCCCAGCGGTTCGGTCGCTGTCCTCAGTTCGTTTGGCGCCGGTTATTCGATTGGCAGCGTGATTTTGCGTAAGCATTGATCTGGTCTGGTCCAGATTTTTGGGCAAGGGCGCTTGCTGTGGGGGAAGCTTTTGTGGCGAGGGAGCTTGCTCCCGCTGGGCCGGTCCGACGCTTCGGGCGAAGCGGCCCCAAGATTTTGCGGTTGCTGCGCAACCGAGCGGGAGCAAGCTCCCTCGCCACAGAAGCATCGCAGTCTTGCAGATCTTGGGATGTTGAATGACAGTCACCGACGACACCCTCCTGCTCCAACGCCTCCTGGCCGGTGAACAGCAGGCCTACAAGGAACTGGTCAGCGCCTACCAGAGCCCGATGCGCGCCGTGGCCTATGCCATCGTCGGCAGCCGCCATGCCGACGAAGTGGTGCAGGACGCATGGCTGTCGGTGGTGCGCAATCTCCATGGTTTCCAAGGACGTTCCAGCCTCAAGACCTGGCTGTTGACCATCACGGCCAACGCCGCCAAGGGACGTTACAAACAGAACCGGCGGGAAGTGTTGCTCGACGATCTTCCGGCGCCCCACGGCACCCTTGGCGATGAGCGTTTCGCCGCTGACGGCCACTGGCTGCTGGCGCCGTTCGCCTGGCACCAGGACACGCCCGAAGCGCTGCTCACCGAGGGTGAATTACGTGATTGCCTGGAACACACCTTGCTCAGCCTGTCGGAACTGCAAGGCAGCGTGCTGACCCTGCGGGAACAACAGGGCCTGGAGTTGGACGAAATCTGTAATCTTTTGGATATCTCGCTCTCCAATGTACGCGTGCTGTTGCATCGCGCCCGATTGAAGGTCTTCGCGACTGTTGAACATTTCGAGGAAACCGGCGAATGCTGACCTGCAAGGAACAAGTGGCCCGCTCCAGCGATTACCTCGACGGACAACTGAGCTTTCGTGAACGCCTGCTGGTGCGCCATCACCTGATGTTCTGCCCCAATTGCCGACGGTTCATCCGCCAGATGCGCCTGATGCAGGCGACCCTCAAAAAACTGCCGCAGCCACCGATTCCCGACCTGGATCACCTCGCCGAGAAACTCGCCGCCGAACGGCGCAAAGACCTCCGCTAAACCCCTCGATACACCACCGACCCCTTGTGGGAGCGAGCTTGCTCGCGATAGCGGTGTAACAGTCAAATCACTGCCGACTGAACCACCGCTATCGCGAGCAAGCTCGCTCCCACAGGTTCTCCATGGCTGAACTGGTTATTCCCATTCGAAGTAAAAAGTTCCGCTGTCATAAAATCTTTATGTGATAGCAACTCGCCTGACACAACCGGCCGCCAAGATCCCCTCCCAACACCAGCGGGCCCAGTTCCGCGTGTTTTCTAACGCATAGACTACCAACAGGGGAATTCTTCGATGATCCGTAAGCACTTCGCAGGTGTTGCCGCCAGCGCACTGGCAATGGCAGTAACCGCCCAGGCTTTCGCCGGCACCGTCACCACCGACGGCGCCGATATCGTGGTCAAAACCAAGGGCGGCCTTGAGGTCGCTACCACTGACAAAGAGTTCAGCTTCAAGCTCGGCGGTCGTTTGCAGGCTGACTACAGCCAGTTCGACGGTATCTACACCGACAATGGCGACAAGGCCGATGCGGCTTACATCCGTCGTGGCTTCCTGGAGCTGTCGGGTGTGCTGTACACGGATTGGGCCTACACCATCAACTACGATTTCGCCCACAACAGCGGCGACTCCGACAACGGCTACTTCGACGAAGCGTCCCTGGCCTATAACGGCTTCAAGCCCGTTTCGATCAAAGTCGGTCGCTTCGACCCCGACTTCGGCCTAGAAAAAGCCACCAGCTCCAAGTGGGTAACCGCGCCTGAACGTAACGCCGCCTATGACCTGATCGACTGGGCCAACGGCCATCAGAACGGTCTGGGCATCCAGGCTTCCAGCACCTTCGCTGATTCGTTCTACGCCTCGGCCGGTGTATTCAGCAAAGACACCGACGACACCGACGGCAACAGCATCAAGCAAGCCAACGGTCGCTTCGTGTTCGCCCCGATGCACGAAGCCGGCAACGTGCTGCACTTCGGTTTGAACGTGGCCTCCCGCGACGTTTCGGACACCGCATTCGACGCGCGTTACCGCTCCCGCTTGGGCATGCGTGGCGTTGAAACCCTGGGCGGCAACGATGCCGGTCCTAACGGCAACCGTCCGGTCCTGGGCGGCGCCAACAACTCGCCGGCCGGTTCCTACGACACCGACACCGCCTTCGGCCTGGAAGCCGCTTTCGCCATGGGCCCAGCATCGATCCAGGGTGAATACATCTCCCGCAAGACCAAGGCTGACAGCGACGCCTTCGAAGACCTCAAAGGCCACGGCTTCTACGTCCAGGGTGCCTACACCATCACCGGTGAATCCCGTGGCTATAAAGTCGGCAAGTTCGACGCCATCAAGCCTCAGAACAAATCCATCGGCGCCTGGGAAGTGTTCTACCGCTTCGACAGCATGACCGTCGAAGACGACAACATCACCACTGCCTCGGCAACCCGTGAAGTCGGCGATGCCGAAGCCAAGGTGCATAACCTGGGCGTGAACTGGTACGCCAACGAAGCGGTGAAAATCACCGGCGCCTACGTCAAGGCCAAGACCGACAAAGTCACCAACGCCAATGGCGATGACGATGGCGACGGTTTTGTTGTCCGTGCCCAGTACGTGTTCTAAAACGTCTTGATTTGATACACCGCTGCACTTTCATCCGTTAATGCTCCTTTCGACCCCGCCCCTGGCGGGGTTTTTTTATGTGCGCCCGGTCAGGATCGGCGATACTCGTTCCATCCATCGTTTGGCTCTCGAGGAACCGCATGCCGCTTCACGTCTTGGACAGCCTGTCCGCCATCGCGCCTCTGGAGTGGGACGCGTTGGTGCCCGTCAACCAGCCTTTCCTGCGTCACGCCTTCCTGAGCACATTGGAAGACAGCGCCAGCCTGGGCCCGCAATCCGGTTGGCAAGCCGAGCATTTGCTGCACATTGAAGACGGTCGGCTGCTGGCGGCCTTGCCCAGTTACCGCAAGTGGCATTCCTACGGTGAATACGTGTTCGACCACGGCTGGGCCGACGCTTGCGCCCGCGCCGGCATCGACTATTACCCCAAGCTGCTGACAGCGGTGCCGTTCAGCCCGGTCAGTGGGCCGCGATTATTGGCGGCGCGGGTGGAGGACGGCCTGGAGTTGCTGGGCAGCCTGCCGGGTTATCTGGAAATCGAAGGGCTTTCCAGCGCTCACATCAACTTCACCGATGCTTTCACCGACGCGGCGCTCGCCGGGCAAGAAGGCTGGCTGCAGCGGATTGGCTGCCAATATCACTGGCAAAACCGCGGTTATCGGGACTTCCAGGATTTTCTCGATGCCCTCAGTTCCCGTAAGCGCAAGCAGATGCGCAAGGAGCGCGAGCAGGTGGCGGGGCAGGGGATCGAGTTCGAGTGGCTGGAAGGCGGTCAACTGGACGAGGCGCAGTGGGATTTTGTCTACGCCTGTTATGCCAATACCTACGCGATACGACGGCAGGCGCCTTACTTGACCCGGACATTCTTCAGTTTGCTGGCCGAGCGCATGCCCGAGGCCATTCGCGTGGTATTGGCCAAGCAAGGTTCACGGCCGGTGGCGATGGCGTTCAGCCTGGTGGGCGGTGACAGTTTCTACGGGCGGTACTGGGGCTGCCTGGCGGAGTTCGACCGCCTGCATTTCGAGACCTGTTTCTATCAGGGTATGGACTACGCGATTGCCCACGGTTTGCAGCGCTTTGACGCCGGTGCCCAGGGTGAGCACAAATTGATTCGCGGGTTCGAGCCGGTGATTACTCGCTCGTGGCATTACCTGCGCCACCCGGGCTTGAAGGCGGCAGTGGCGGATTTCCTCATGAGGGAGCAGGAGGGCGTGCTGGCGTATGCCGAAGAAGCGAAAACAGCACTGCCTTATCGGCAGTGCTGATTTTTTGCGGGAATGACTCAGCGGTTTTCCTGGCCCAGCCAGCGGTAAGAGACTCCACCGATGATGGCGCCCAGCAGCGGTGCCACCCAGAACAACCACAGTTGCTCAATGGCCCAGCCGCCGACAAGCAGCGCCGGGCCGGTGCTGCGGGCCGGGTTGACGGATGTGTTGGTGACCGGGATCGAGATCAGGTGAATGAGCGTCAGGGCCAGGCCGATGGCAATCGGTGCTAGCCCGGCCGGCGCGCGTTTATCGGTGGCGCCGAGGATGATCAGGATGAACATCGCCGTCATTGCCAGTTCGGTGACGAAACCGGCCGCCATCGAATATCCACCGGGCGAATGCTCGCCGTAACCGTTCGAGGCCAGGCCGGACGCCGCCAGGTCAAAACCTTCCTTGCTGCTGGCGATGAAGTAGATCAACGCGGCGGCCAGCACCCCGCCGATAACTTGGGCGATGATGTAGGCAGGCAGCTCCCTGGCTGGAAACCGACCCCCCACGTACAAGCCCAACGAAACGGCCGGGTTCAAATGGCAACCCGAGATATGACCGATGGCGAACGCCATGGTCAATACCGTCAAGCCGAAGGCCAGGGCCACCCCCAGCACGCCAATCCCGGAGGCGGCCAATACCGCGCCGCCGCAGCCGCCCAGCACCAGCCAGAACGTACCCAACAACTCAGTCGTTGAACGTTTGAGTAAAGACATAAGCATCCTTGAAAAAACAGTCGTGATATTCGGTTATGCATCCCAGCAGCATTACGACAGGTTCATCTCCAGAACCTGGGCTGAGTACAGCAGGATTCATCGACAAATCCAGCGGCATGAAAAAACCGCCAGAGTCAGGGACTGTGGCGGTTTTGGCCGTGGGCGGCGGGGAGTATGGGGTGGCTGTGTGGGCTAAATGGATCCTGGACAGAATTTTTCAGTATTGCGGACTCAAAGCGGATCCCTGTGGCGAGGGAGCTTGCTCCCGCTGGGCTGCGTAGCAGCCCCAATAAGGCTGGGTGTCCAACCGATCTATTGTGTTGGAACTCAGATTTTGGGGGCGCTTCGCGCCCCAGCGGGAGCAAGCTCCCTCGCCACGGGGTCAGTGGTGTCTGGTAGAGATCAGTCGATCCCCACGAATCCACCCGTCTGATGCTGCCACAGCCGCGCATACAACCCGCCATGGGCCAGCAACTCGGCATGGCTGCCGGTCTCGGCAATGCGGCCATTTTCCAGCACCACCAAGCGGTCCATCCGGGCGATGGTGGAGAGGCGGTGGGCGATGGCGATCACGGTCTTGCCTTGCATCAGGGTTTCAAGGCTTTCCTGGATCGCGGCCTCGACTTCCGAGTCCAGCGCTGACGTCGCTTCGTCCATGATCAGGATCGGCGCGTCCTTGAGCAGCACCCGTGCGATAGCGATGCGCTGGCGCTGGCCGCCGGACAGTTTCACACCGCGCTCACCCACATGGGCGTCGAAGCCGGTGCGGCCTTCGGCGTCCGACAGCAACGGGATGAACTCATCGGCCCGGGCCTTGTGCACGGCTTCCCAGAGTTGCGCATCGGTGGCGTCGGGCTTGCCGTAGAGCAGGTTGTCGCGAATCGAACGATGCAGCAGCGACGTGTCCTGGGTGATCATGCCGATGCGCTCGCGCAGGCTTTCCTGGCCGACTTCGGCGATATTCTGGCCATCGATGAGGATGCGCCCGCCCTGTACGTCGTAGAGGCGCAGCAGCAGGTTGACCAAGGTGGATTTACCCGCGCCGGACGGGCCGATCAGGCCGATTTTCTCGCCGGGCTTGATCACCAGGTTCAGGTCGCCGATGACCCCGCTTTTCTTGCCATAGTGGAAATCCACATGCTCGAAACGCACCTCGCCCTGGGCCACCGCCAGCGGCTTGGCCTCGTCGCGGTCGGTGACGCTGACGGGCTGGGAGATGGTCTGCAGACCGTCCTGGACCATGCCGATATTTTCGAAGATGCCGGTGACTACCCACATGATCCAGCCGGACATGTTGACGATGCGAATCACCAGGCCGGTAGCCAGGGCAATGGCGCCGACGCTGATCAGCGACTGGGTCCACAGCCACAGGGCCAGGGCCGTGGTGCCGACGATCAGCAGCCCGTTCATGGTGGTGATGACCACGTCCATGCTGGTTACCACGCGGCCGGCCAGTTGGGCTTTTTCAGTCTGCTCCTCGATGGCTTCGCGGGCGTATTGCTGTTCGAAATTGGTGTGGGCGAACAGCTTCAGGGTGGTGATGTTGGTGTAACCGTCGACGATCCGTCCCATGAGCTTGGAGCGGGCATCGGAGGACACCACGGAGCGTTCCTTGACCCGTGGCACGAAGTAATAAAGTGCGCCGATGTACGAGGCGATCCACATCAGCAGCGGAATCATCAGGCGCCAGTCGGCTTCGGCGAAGAGCACCAGTGAGCTGATGGCGTAGATCAGCACGTGCCACAGCGCGTCCACGGCCTGCACCGCCGAGTCGCGCAGGGAGTTGCCGGTCTGCATGATGCGCTGGGCGATGCGTCCGGCGAAATCGTTCTGGAAGAAGTTCAGGCTCTGCTTGAGCACGTAGCTGTGGTTCTGCCAGCGGATCAGGCTGGTCATGCTGGGACTCAGGGTCTGGTGCACCAGCAAATCATGCAGGGCCACGAAGATGGGCCGAAAAACCAGGGCCACAACAGCCATCCAGGCCAGTTCCAGGCCGTGGAGCTTGAAGAAATCCGCGCTGGGCGTTGCCTGGGTCAGGTCGATGATGCGGCTCAGGTAGCTGAACAGCGCCACTTCGATCAGCGCACCGACCAGGCCCACCACCAGCAACGCGGCGAAGCTTGGCCAGACTTGTTTCAGGTAATACGTGTAGAAGGGCAGGACGCGGTCCGGCGGGGCCGAGGTCGGGGCGTCGCGGAAGATGTCGATCAGTTTTTCAAAACGGCGGTAAACCATGGGTACCTAGCCCGGGCAGGGCTCTCCTTATATTTGCTGTGAGCGGCGCGGGGTTGCCGGCACCGCTCAGGCTTGCCCTGTGTGTTCAGTCGATGCGCTTGGCCGACTTGATGATCACAGGGTCGATCGGCACGTTTTGCATGCCTTGCTTGGTGGTGGTCTGGGAGTTGACGATGATGTCCACCACGTCCATGCCCTTGACCACCTTGGCGAACACCGCGTAGCCAGCGTCACGGCCTGGGTCGAGGAAGGCGTTGTCGGCCACGTTGATGAAGAACTGGCTGGTGGCCGAATCCGGGTTGGACGTGCGGGCCATCGACAAGGTGCCGCGAACGTTGTGCAGGCCATTGCTGGCTTCGTTCTTGATCGGCGCCTTGGTGTCTTTCTGCTGCATCTGCTGGGTGAAGCCGCCGCCCTGGGCCATGAAGCCCGGGATCACGCGGTGGAAAATCGTGTTGTTGTAGAAGCCGCTGTCCACGTACTCGAGGAAATTCTTGGTACTGATGGGGGCCTTGACCGGGTCCAGTTCGATTTCGATCTGGCCGTTGGTGGTGTCCAGCAATACATGCGGTGCCTTGGCGGGTGTCGCGGCCATCAGGTTGGCGGCGAACAGTACGGTGCCGGCGGCGAGGACGATTTTTTTCAGCATGGGGTCAGTGATCCTGAGTGGTGGAATCGGTTGCGGTCAAAAAGTCGAGCAGGGTTTGGTTGAAGCGTTCGGGTTGATCCAGCGGGGTAGCGTGCCGTGAATCGGCGATGACCACCAGCCGTGCGTTGGGCAGATGCTTTACATAGGCTTCTTTCAGTGCCACCGGGGTGTAGTCATGGTCGGCGCAGATGACGAGGGTTGGACAGGTAACCTGTGAAAGTCGTTCCTGGACGCCCCAGCCTACGATCGCATCGAAGCTGGCGAGATAAGCACGTTTGTCGTTCTTTGCCCAGCGCCGGGCCATTTCCAGGCGTAACTCGGTTTGCTCGGGCTTGGGGAACAGCTTCGCACCGAGGGCCTTGCCGATGGTCTCCAGGCTGAGCAGGCGCATCAGGCTCCAGCGCTTGAACCATTGCCAGCAATCGTCCGGCGTGCGGACTTTGACTTCCGGCGCGCTGTTGACGATGCACAGGCTCTTGACCCGTTCGGGTTCATCCACCGCCAATTGGAAACAGATCATGCCGCCCATGGACCAGCCCACCAGATGCACCGGGCCCAGGCCGAGATGTTCGATCAGGGCGCTCAGGTCGGCGCTGAAACCGGCGATGCTGAAGCGCTCGCGGGGCTTGTCGGAACGGCCGTGGCCGCGCACATCCATCACGATCAGGCGGTAGTGGGCGGACAGCGCCGGGATCTGTTTTTCCCAGTCCTGGGTGCTGGAGCCCAGCCCATGGACCAGCACCACGGGCGTGCCGTGGCCGTATTCCTCGTAGTGCAGGTTGCAACCTTCATGCTCGAAATAGGCCATGGGCGAAGTCCTTGTCAGGCTTGTTCAGGGGCGGCGAATGGCGCATCCAGCGGCGCGGTGTCGAAGGTGCGCAGCAGTTCGATCAGGATTTGCGTGGCCGGGCCCAGGGGTTTTTCCTTGTTTGAAAAAAGATAGAAGGTCGAGTTGCGGCTGCCTCCCTGTTCCAAGGGTAGACGCTTGAGCACGCCTTCCTTGAGTTCTCGTTCGATCATGTGCCGGGGCAGCCAGGCGAAACCCAGGCCGCTGCCGACAAAACTCGCGGCGGTGGCCAGGCTGCCCACGGTCCAGCGTTGTTCGGCGCCGAGCCAGCCAACGTCCCGGGGCTGCTGGCGGCCGGAGTCGCGAATGACCACTTGCAACTGGCTTTCCAGGTCCTGGAAGTTAAGCTCGCGATTGAGGCGGTGCAGGGCATGCTCGGGGTGGGCCACCGCGATGAATTCCACGTCGCTCAATTCCGCCCCCAGGTAACCGGGAATGCTGAAACCGCTGATGGCCAGGTCGGCCACGCCTTCGAGCAGGACTTCTTCGACACCCGACAACACTTCTTCCCGCAGCCGCACCCGGCAACCGCGGCTTTGCGGCATGAACGCGGTCAAGGCGCGAACGAGGCGGGCGTTGGGATAGGCCGCGTCGACCACCAGGCGCACTTCCGCTTCCCAGCCCTGCTCCATGTGGTGGGCCAGGTCTTCCAGTTGGCTGGCCTGTTTCACCAATTGCCGCGAGCGGCGCAGCAGCACGCCGCCGGCTTCGGTCAGCACGGCCTTGCGCCCATCGATGCGCAGCAACGGCACGCCGAGTTGATCCTGCATGCGGGCCACGGTGTAGCTCACTGACGACTGGGAGCGATGCAGCACATCGGCGGCCTGGGCGAAACCGCCGTGGTCGACCACCGCCTGCAGGGTGCGCCATTGATCCAGGGTCACGCGGGGCGCTTTCATATCGGGCTCCTCTTGTCCTAAGCTGGCGGTCCCTTGGTGGAGACTGCCGAATGAAGAAAATCTGTTGTGTGGTGCTGGCCTTGCTGCCACTGACGGCGTTTGCCTACCCGATCGATGTGGAAAAACACCTCAACGGCCTGAGCATCGACTACACCGCCTATGACACCGATGCCGACATCGGTTCCATACAGGTCAACAACTACGGCCGTACCGACGCGGCCTGCACCGTCGTGTTCCGCAACGGTCCCGAGTCACCGCGCACCCGCAAGATCGAAGTCGCCGCCGGCAAGTTCAAGAACGCCACGGCCAAGTTCAACCGCAACATCATCAAGCTGCGCATCAAGCTGACCTGTCAGCCGAAATAGGCCGGCAGCGGGGCAGGAGACATTGCTTGCTCCGCTTATAAACGAAAATATCGATGCATTACAGCAGTTATTTGCGCTTTTTCATCGATATGCTCACGTTTAACCTTCACTCCATCGACTGACAACATTCTCAGATGGAGCCTACAAGCCATGTCCCGCGTTCTGATCATCGAAAGCAGTGCCCGCCAGCAAGACTCGGTTTCCCGTCAACTGACCCAAACCTTCATCAGCCAGTGGAAAGCTGCGCACCCGGCCGACGAAATCAGCGTTCGTGACCTGGCCATCAACCCGGTGCCCCACCTGGATGCCAATCTGCTGGGCGGCTGGATGAAGCCGGCCGAGCAGCGCAACGACATTGAGAACGCCTCGCTGGAACGCTCCAACCAACTGACCGATGAGCTGCTGGCCGCCGACGTGCTGGTCATGGCGGCACCGATGTACAACTTCGCCATTCCCAGCACCCTGAAAGCCTGGCTCGACCACGTGCTGCGTGCCGGCGTGACGTTCAAATACACCCCCACCGGTCCCCAAGGCCTGCTGGCCGACAAGCGCGCCTTCGTGCTCACCGCCCGGGGCGGCATTCACGCCGGTGGCAGCACCGACCATCAGGAACCCTACCTGCGCCAGGTCATGGGCTTCATCGGGATCCACGACGTGACCTTCATCCATGCCGAGGGCATGAACCTGGGTGGTGAGTTCCAGGAGAAAGGGTTGAATCAGGCCAACGCCAAACTGTCCCAAGTCGCCTGATCCGTTAATCCTCGGATAATCGCCAGGTGGTCTAGTGGCCTGGCGCTTCCCTTCAAACCGTTTTGCGCATCGAACCTCCCTTTGCACTGCTAATGCTCCTGAGTGCATCAGCCCGATTGAACGCTTTAGCGAGATCGGGCTTTTTTTTGCCTGCAATTCCCGTTCGCGCAATGCCCTGTGTGGGAGCGAGCTTGCTCGCGATAGCGGTGTGTCAGAAACATGGATGCTGACTGATACGCCGCCATCGCGAGCAAGCTCGCTCCCACAGGGTTCTGCGTGTCGAGATATTCGCGACAACCCGTAAAACCCGCTATCTTCGCCGCCATTCGAAACGAGGGGCGGTATGGGCTATCTACTGTTTGTGACATTGATCCAGGCGTTTTCCTTCAGCCTGATTGGCGAGTACCTGGCCGGGCATGTGGACAGTTATTTCGCGGTGCTGGTGCGTGTGGTGCTGGCGGGGCTGGTGTTCATTCCGTTGACCCGCTGGCGCCAGGTGGAGCCGTCATTCATGCGCGGCATGCTGTTGATCGGCGCCTTGCAGTTCGGCGTGACCTACGTCTGCCTGTACCTGAGCTTCCGGGTCTTGACCGTGCCGGAAGTGCTGCTTTTCACCATTCTCACGCCCCTGCACGTGACCTTGATCGAAGACGCGCTGAACCGTCGCTTCAATCCTTGGGCATTGATCGCGGCGTTGGTGGCCGTGGCCGGTGCGGCGGTGATTCGTTATGACCGGATCAACCCGGATTTCTTCATGGGATTTTTGCTGCTGCAACTGGCCAACTTCACCTATGCCGCCGGGCAGGTGCTCTACAAACACCTGGTGGCCCGTCACCCGAGCGACCTGCCGCATTACCGGCGTTTCGGCTATTTCTATCTCGGTGCGCTGATGGTGGCGTTGCCGGCGTTCCTGCTGTTCGGCAAGCCAGACTTCTGGCCCGAAGCGCCGTTGCAATGGGGTGTGCTGGTGTTCCTCGGGCTGGTTTCCACTGCATTGGGACTGTACTGGTGGAACAAGGGCGCGTGCCTGGTCAACGGCGGGACGCTGGCAGTGATGAACAACCTGCACGTGCCGGTGGGGCTGTTGGTGAACCTGCTGATCTGGAACCAGCATGAGGCGTTGGGGCGGTTGCTGCTGGGTGGGGCGGTGATATTGATGGCGGTGTGGATCAGTCGGTTGGGGGTACGCAAACCTCAGCCTGCGTACTGACCCCTGAACCCTGTGGGTGCGAGGTGGCTCTCGATGGCGGAGTATCAGTCAGCATCTATGATTCTGATGCACCGCCATCGCGAGCAAGCTCGCTCCCACAGGGGAATGGGGTTGGCTTTAAGAGCTCCTGCTCTCACAGGGAGATGTGGTTGGCTTTAGACCACCTGCTTCTGCGGCTCCGGCAGGTGACTCGCCCCCAGCACCGCCGGCAGCAGCCCCGAGCGCAGGTCCGTGCCGCTCGGCTGCTGGTACAGGTTTAATCCGAACTCCGGCATCACCGCCAGCAGGTAATCGAAAATGTCCCCCTGGATGCGCTCGTAGTCCGCCCACGCGGTGGTGCGGGTGAAACAGTAGATTTCCAGCGGGATGCCCTGGGCGGTGGTCTGCATCTGCCGGACCATGCAGGTCATGTTCGGCTGGATCTCCGGGTGGCTCTTCAAATAGGCCAGGGCATAGGCGCGGAAGGTGCCCAGGTTGGTCATCCGCCGGCGGTTGGCCGACATCGCCGCGACGTTGCCCTGGGCCTCGTTCCAGGCCTTGAGCTCGGCCTGCTTGCGGCTGATGTAGTCGGTCAGCAGGCGGACCTGGGTCAGGCGTTGTTCCTCCTCGTCATGCAGGAAACGCACGCCGCTCGCGTCGATGAACAGGCTGCGCTTGATCCGTCGTCCACCGGACTGCTGCATGCCGCGCCAGTTCTTGAACGACTCGGACATCAGGCGCCAGGTGGGGATAGAGACGATGGTCTTGTCGAAGTTCTGCACCTTGACTGTGTGCAACGTGATGTCCACCACATCACCGTCGGCGCCGACCTGGGGCATCTCGATCCAGTCGCCGACCCGCAGCATGTCGTTGCTGGTCAACTGCACGCTGGCGACGAACGACAGCAGGGTGTCTTTGTAGACCAACAGGATCACCGCCGACATCGCACCCAGGCCCGACAGCAGCAACAGTGGCGAGCGGTCGATCAGCGTGGCGACGATGATGATCGCGCCAAACACATACAGCACCATCTTCGTCAGTTGCACGTAGCCTTTGATCGAGCGAGTCCGCGCGTGTTCGGTGCGTGCGTAGACGTCCAGCAGGGCGCTGAGCAGGGCACTGAGACTCAGCACCATGAACAGGATGGTGAACGCCAGGGCCACATTGCCCAGGAAAATCATGCTGGTCTTGCTCAGTTCCGGCACCAGGTGCAGGCCGGATTGAATGATCAGTGACGGCGTCATTTGCGCCAGGCGATGAAAGACCTTGTTCTGGCGCAGGTCGTTGACCCAATGCAAGGCTGGCTGGCGCCCAAGCAACTTGGCGGCGTGCAGGATCAGGTAGCGCGCGACGCGTCCGAGCACCAGGGCGATGACCAGCAGCAACATCAGGGCGAGGCTGGAATGCAGGAGCGGGTGCTGGTCAAGGGCACCCCAGAGGTCTTGAATGTTGACCCAGAGTTGTTTGATGTCCATGGACGAAACGATTCTTCTATAGAGACGCGACGGGGCGATTAGAGCATTTAAGCCTGCTCAAGTGACCGTTGATACAATATCGGCTGATAAAAAAGCACTGATTTACCGCCGTTTGTATAAAGAAACTCGGCCTTCGCGCTCGAAACCGTTACCCTATGCAGCTGTTTTTTTGCATTTCTTCGAGGTAGCACCCGTGTTTTCCCAATTCGCCCTGCACGAACGCCTGCTCAAAGCCGTGGCCGAGCTTAAATTTGTCGAGCCAACGCCGGTGCAGGCAGCGGCCATTCCGCTCGCGCTCCAGGGGCGTGACCTGCGGGTGACGGCGCAAACCGGCAGCGGCAAGACTGCCGCGTTCGTGCTGCCGATCCTCAACCGCCTGATCGGTCCGGCCAAGATCCGCGTCAGCATCAAGACCCTGATCCTGCTGCCGACCCGTGAACTGGCCCAGCAGACCTTGAAGGAAGTGGAGCGCTTCTCGCAGTTCACTTTCATCAAGTCCGGCCTGATCACCGGCGGCGAAGACTTCAAGGTCCAGGCCGCCATGCTGCGCAAGGTGCCGGACATCCTGATCGGCACGCCGGGGCGGATGATCGAGCAGTTGAACGCCGGCAATCTCGACCTCAAGGAAGTCGAAGTGCTGGTGCTGGACGAAGCCGACCGCATGTTGGACATGGGTTTTTCCGAAGACGTGCAGCGCCTGGTGGACGAGTGCGTCAACCGCCAGCAGACCATGCTGTTCTCCGCCACCACCGGCGGTTCGGGCCTGCGCGAGATGATCGCCAAGGTGCTGAACAACCCCGAGCACTTGCAGCTCAACGCGGTCAGCCAACTGAACTCCACCACCCGGCAGCAGATCATCACCGCCGACCACAACCAGCACAAAGAGCAGATCGTCAACTGGTTGCTGGCCAACGAAACCTACGAAAAAGCCATCGTGTTCACCAACACCCGGGCCATGGCCGACCGCATCTACGGCCGCCTGGTGGCCCAGGAATACAAGGCGTTCGTGCTGCACGGCGAAAAGGACCAGAAGGACCGCAAGCTGGCCATCGACCGCCTCAAGCAGGGCGGCGTGAAGATCCTCGTCGCGACCGACGTCGCTGCCCGCGGCCTGGACGTGGATGGCCTGGACATGGTCATCAACTTCGACATGCCCCGCAGTGGCGATGAATACGTGCACCGCATCGGTCGTACCGGCCGCGCCGGCAACGACGGCCTGGCGATCTCGCTGATCTGCCACGGCGACTGGAACCTGATGTCGAGCATCGAGCGCTACCTCAAGCAGAGCTTCGAGCGCCGCACCATCAAGGAAGTCAAAGGTACTTACGGCGGACCGAAGAAGGTCAAGGCGTCGGGCAAGGCCGTTGGCGTGAAGAAGAAAAAGGTCGACGCCAAGGGCGACAAGAAAAAAGCCGGTGCCAAGGGCCCGACCAAACGCAAGACTGCCAATCGTCCGAAGTCCGACGCCCCGTCGCTGGTCAGCAAGGACGGCATGGCCCCGCTCAAGCGGCGCAAGCCAGAGGCGCCAGCGGCTGAGTGAAGCTGCGTTAGCGCTTGCTAAAAAGAACCGGACCTTGAGTCCGGTTTTTTATGGGCGGTTACTCAGCCTTACGTCCAACAGGCTCTTGTGGCGAGGGAGCTTGCTCCCGCTGGGCTGCGCAGCAGCCCCGAGAGGGTCACTGGTTTATCAGCCCTGATGTTGACGCTCAGGTTTGGGGGCGCTTCGCACCCCAGCGGGAGCAAGCTCCCTCGCCACAAAAGCTGGCCGTGCTCGCTCGGCGATCACCCCGCTTTCCTCTGCGCCTCTTCCAGCTCCTGCAGACGCTTATCGATCAACTGGCACTTATCCGGCACTTCCTTGCTGGATGTTTCCAGATCCATAGCCTTCAACTCGTCATTCATCTCCTTGGCCTTGGACGGATCCTGTTCGGTGAGCTTGGCGATTTTATCCGCCAGTTGTTCACGCTTGATGGTCGCTTCCTCAGGTGTACACGCGGCCCAGGCGGGCAGGGCGCAGGTGAGGGTGGCGGCGAGGGTGAGCGTCAGGAGAGTTTTCATGGCAGGGCCTCCTATTCCTTGTTGGGCAGGTAATGGGTTGAGGCTGGTATAGGCCGGAAAGTTCATCTTGAGCCGCCATCACTTGAAGTCTTTTTCGGCGTTCTCCTAGCCGATATTAAACAGTCGGCTACCATGGAGGATGCACCTGCCGCACATCCGCCAGCAAAAGCCGGAGCGTGCCTGCAGTCGATGCCTTCCAACCTATGCACTGTCCTTGAATAACAACGGAGGAGACTCCAGAAACGGTTGAGCCTGAACACGTCGCTGTCGGTGCAGATCATGCTTTAGCAATGGAATAACTACCCAGGGACACGTGCGGCCTGGGTAGTCACTCACTCAAGGAATGAAAGCTATGAGCCTTAGAACGATACTCGGTCGGCTGATGTTGTGTCTGTGTGGTCTATTTATTGTCTCCTCAAGCTATGCGGAAAGCGTGATTGTCGCGACGCCGCAACAAGGCGTAGGGATCGAAGTGAATGTCTTTGATAGCCCGGATGACGTCAGTGGCAAGCCGTCTTCAACGAGCGTGGTGCGCTACAGTTCATCGTACTTTGTCCCCGTGGTGCAGTCGTTCAAGGGCAAGGTCTACATGTTCTGGGCCAGCAACAATGATCAAAAAAATATTTATTTCTCTTCTTCAGTAGAGGGAAAAGTCTGGTCCGCACCGAAGCCCATCCCGGTCGGTAACATCTACAGTGGCGTCTCGGCCACCGTCTTCCAGCAAAAACTGATACTGACCTTTGCCGACTCCCCGCGCCAACAGTTAAAGACCATCAATTCCGACGACGGCATCAATTGGTCCGCTGTTGAGTCGGTCAATACAATCCATACTGCCCTTAATAACAAAGCCGTCGTGTACAACGGTCAGTTGTTCGTCTTGTATAACGAAAACAGTGGCAAGGCTGTTTACTACGTGACCTACGACGGCCTTAAGTGGAGCACGGAAAAAACTGCATTCCAGGAAGGTCCCGACACGATCGTGAATCTGGTACCTGTCGTCTACAACGGTGATTTGAGGGTCTATTACTCTTTTTTTAACGGCGGCCTGTTCGAGCGTACTTATGACCGGGGCGGGAACTGGGGCGCGAAGCAGGGCCTGAAGGGTATACCTGACAAGAGTTCCCTGAACAGTGCCGCGATGGTCAATGAACGCTTGTTCATCAGCAGTGGCCCCAATGTTTTTTATTCAACTAGTTCAACCGGTCCAACCGGTTCAGTCAATGGACTTGAATGGGCGCCCTATTTCGCTTTTCCCGGACGTTCCGCCTACCCCTCGGGATTGGGCGTTTCCTACGCCATTACCACAAGCGATCTAACCGCACGCAACCCGAAACTGCCGGCCGATCTGGCCACAGGCCTCAGCCATACCGATTACGCAACGTTCGCCTGGCGCAGCTTTTTCGCCCTCAACAATACGGCAGCGGCACCATTGCCCGCTAACCGCGGCGTAGGCAATCCCGCCAGCAGTTTTGCGGATTCGGGCAAAGTCTCAAAATCTCCCAGCCCCTTGTTATGGCAAACCTTCGCGCACCGTACTGAATTGTTTCCGGCAATCAATAAAAACGGCGCAGGCGGACCTACGCGTCCGTTTGGTTCTGACCCGCAATACAGCTACACCAAATTTATCAAGTCGGGTATACCTTTGGCGTCAGGCGCTACCTTTAGTCATTACAACAATCTGGACGAAGCGACTCAAATCGGTCAGAACGCCATATTTTTTCCGGTGAATCCTCCAAATGCGGCGACGACAACAGATGCAAGGGGCGACTATGCCCCTTCAAATGACAGTCAGATCCTGTTCGAGGCCAAAGCGAATCCTGTCATTTACGAGTATGCAAAGGGCCTGACCAGCTATCCCAAGACCAATATCGTTCTGCCCGATGGCGCGGTGGAGGTCAAGGCGGCATGGCGCAAGCTGGCAGACATTCCAGTACCGAATCAATCGCGCTACCACACGGCAACTGTAGTGACCTATCGGGGCACCGATGCTAAGCCGATTGCATACAATGAAGACTACGCTTTGGTCGCCTTGCACATTATCCATAAGACGCCCAACTACCCGACCTTCATCTTCGCCACGTTCGAGCACGAAGATGCCCTGACAAGTGACGGCAAACCGACAGGTCTCTACTACATCGCCAACTACAACAAGATTGACTATCCCTCCTCCTCAGCAGTAGCGCCTAATCCACCGGTCGCGACCTTCTCTGATGGCAACACAACCCATACGGTTACCCTGCCCAGAGAGGATTTCGTAAAATCGAGCGTTAATCCGCAAATCTATTCCGGCACCAAGGGGATCCCTGAGGGGCAGGCCGGTCCGATTGCCGTAGTGCAACCGCAAACCGTCTTTAACGAAGTTGCTGCGGTCAACGATCAGGTCAAAGCGCTGATGAACGGGAGCAGCGAATTCACCAATTCGGTCTGGAAGCATTACAAACTTAAAGGGGTGCAGGCTATCCCGTCGAGCGAGCAAACAGACCCGGATTACTACCTGGCCAATATCATGGTCGAGAGCAGCCAGCCGGGGATCCAGCTGTTTCGCGGTAGCAACTCATTTCCCATTCCAGAGGACAGCGTCCTGACCAATACTCGCGACTTCCTGAACATCAGGGTGCCCGATTATGATCACAGCACGAAAAGCACCCTGACCATGGGCGGTTGCATGGGGTGTCACGGCATTGCCCAGAGCCAATTGAAGCAAGGTTTCAGCTTCCTGTTCGATGCCATCAATATCGGTAGCTCCGCTCGCCCCACCGGCTTTTCGAACCCCGAAACCGTAGGCTTGCCGGATCCTAAAACCATGAATGCGCGGGCCTTGAAATACTCTTTGGGTTTTCAGAATAAGGATGTGGTGGAGAGTATTGGCAAATAGCGGCCAAACACCTCGAGCAGGGAAGGTCGCAAACGGGGACCACTCTGCTGCCTGAAGCAGAAGCAACACGTTTTCGATAAAAAAACCGGACTTTAGGTCCGGTTTTTTTATGGGCGAAACCCGCCTGCCACGCTGCCTGTTCGTTTTGTAGGCGATTTCCAATCCTGCCCGGGACCTTTCGTACTCCCATACCGGAACCCTCTGATTTCAGATGAATGGTTCTAGGAATAGCCTCAAAGCCAAACCCATTTAGTTGACGTCAAAATGATGGCTCATTAATATCGCGCCACTATTTTGATGTCACTTTCCACTCGAGGGATCGAACATGTCCTCACCCGCCTTTTGGGCGAGGTTGTGCGTGGCTTTGCTGTGCCTTTCTCCACTCACCCTGGCTCACGCCGCCCCCACGCCTGGCGACACGGACCTGATCCGTGAGCGCCAGAATCGTTTGCTCGAAGAGCAGCGCCGTCGCCTGGAGGACCTGAAGGACCTGCCCGGCCAGGAGGCGAAGCCGGCCCAGCCGAGCGCACCTGCCGATACCCGTTGCTTCCCCATCAAGACCATCGAACTCAAGGGCGCCGACAGCCTTTCCGTTGGCGAGCGCGCGCAATTGCTCAAGCCCTACATCGGCCAATGCCTGGGTGTTCCGCAGCTTAACGAACTGCTCAAAGTCATCACTGACCATTACATCGAAAAGGGCTTGGTCACCAGCCGCGCCTATCTGCCGCAGCAGGATCTGTCCGGCGGGCATCTGAGCGTGTTGGTGGTGGAAGGGCGGCTCGAAGGCCTCAAGGGGGCCGAGACCAGCCAGCTATCGGACCGTGAGTTGGCGATGGCTTTTCCCGGTGCGACCGGCGAGTTGGTCAACCTGCGGGAGATCGAGCAGATGGTCGATCAGCTCAATCGCCTGCCGTCGAACCAGGCAAAAATGGAATTGACGCCAGGGCAGAACGTCGGTGGCAGTGAAGTGCGGGTCACCAATGAACCGAAAAAGCCTTGGCGCGCCGGCCTGTCGCGCAGCAACGATGGCCAGCGCAGCACCGGCGAGCAGCAGTGGGGCAGCAGTTTCGAATGGGACAGCCCGCTGGGCCTGGCCGATCAGTTGATGTTGCGCGGTGGTCATGACGCGATGACCGACCACCAGCATACCTCCCGCAACGCCATGCTCTATTACAACCTGCCCTGGGGTTGGTGGAACGTCAGTTATAGCTACAGCCAGAGCGAATACCGCTCGCAGATCCCGGCCAACGGTTTCAACTTCAAGCAGACCGGCGACAGCCAGAACCACCAGGTGCGGGTCGAGCGGGTGATCCACCGCGACGCCCTGAGCAAGACCTCCCTCAATACGGGCCTGGCGTACCTGCGCACCAACAACTTCATCGAAGACAGCAAGCTGGCGGTGAGCAGTAATCGGCTCAGCGAAGCGCAGTTCGGCATCAACCATGGCCGGCGGGTTGGCAATGCTTTCGTCAACCTCGACTTGGGCATGCAAGAGGGGATCGGCGCCTTCGATGCCCAGGACGACAACGATCCGGGTCCCGGCCAGGCCGATGCCCGCTACCGCAAATACACTGCCACCGCCAGCTACCTGCAACCGTTCCAGGTGTGGGGCGAGTCCTTCAGCTTCAGCAGCCTGATGACCGGCCAGCGCAGCGAAGACGTGTTGTTCAGCCCACAGCGCATGAGCCTGGGTGGGCAATCGTCGATTCGTGGCTACAAGGACCAGTCGCTGTCCGGCGACAGCGGCGGTTACTGGCGCAACGACTTGCGCTGGAGTCGCCCGGTGACGTTGGAATGGCTGCGCCCGGTGTTCGGCGAATACGGCACCAGCCTCGGTTATGACCAGGGTGTGATTCGAGGCAGTCGCTACAACGGCGACCAGCACGGACGCATGTCGAGCAACTCACTGGAGCTGTTTGCCCGCGGTGAGCACCTGAACGCCAGCGTCACCTTCGCCCATTCCCTGGAACGTCCGGATGCCCTGACCGAGCGCGAAGCGCCGATCTACTTCCGCGTGGATGTACTCCTCTAATTCCGCTGCAACGAGACCTGAACATGGACGACCGTCAACACGCCTTCCTGGCCCGCCAACCCTCCGCGACCCTGCAATCGCGCGAGCAATTCTGGGGCATGCCCAAGCGCGGCCTGGCGTTCCTGTTGGCCAATGTCATGTTCTGGCAACCGATGTGGGCCCAGGCCGACGGCATCATCGTCAGTGCGCCGGGCACCGGCCTGGATCGGGCGGGCAACGGCGTGCCCATCGTCAACATCGCCAAGCCCAACGGCAGCGGCCTGTCTCACAACCAGTTCAGCGATTACAACGTCGGCAGCAACGGCGTGATCCTCAACAACGCCACCGCCCGCACGCAGTCCACGCAACTGGGCGGGATCATCCTCGGCAACCCGAACCTCAACGGTACGGCCGCCACGACCATTCTCAACGAGGTCAACGGCGGCAACCCCAGCCAGTTGCGTGGCTACACCGAAGTGGCGGGACAGTCGGCCCATGTCATCGTCGCCAACCCCTATGGCATCACCTGCAATGGTTGCGGTTTTATCAACAGCCCGAAAGTGACCTTGAGTACCGGTAAACCGGTGGTGGAAAGCGGTCGGCTGGATCGTTATCAGGTGGACCAGGGCAGCGTCGCCATCGAAGGAGCGGGCCTTAACGCCAACAACGTTGATCGCTTCGAAATCATCACCCGCAGCGCCAAGATCAACGCCGAAATCCAGGCCAAGAACCTGACGATTGTGGCCGGACGCAACGACGTCAACGCTAATACCCTCGACGCCACAGCCCGCGCCGATGACGGCAGCGTCAAACCGCAACTGGCCATCGACTCCTCGGCCTTGGGGGGCATGTACGCCGGTGCGATCAAGCTGGTGGGCACCGAGACGGGCGTCGGCGTGAAGCTGGACGGCAAACTGATCGCCAGCGGCGGCGATATCCAGCTCGACGCCAACGGTCGCCTGAGCCTGGCCGAGACCTCGGCCAGCGGCGCCGTCAACGTCAAGGCTGCCAGCCTCGATGCTCGGGGTGCGGTCTATGCCGGCACTACGCTGAACGCCCAGACACAAGGCAACTTGAGCAACCAGCAAAGCCTCGCGGCGCGGAACAGCATCACGCTGAATGCGGGTGGGCAGTTGACCAACAACGGCATCATCGAAGCCGGGGTCAATGCCGACGCTACGCGCAATGCGACGGGAGATGTAAACCTTACGGCGCAGAGCCTGAGTAACGACGGCAAGAGCATCGTTGCCAGTCGGAACCTCACGGCCAATGTTGGGCAGACCCTGGGCAACCAAGGCGGGACCTTGAGTGCCGGCCAAACGGCCACGGTCAAAGCCGGGAGCCTGGACAACCAAAACAAGGGCAGGGTGCTGAGCGGCACCGCGCTGAACATCACTGCCGATAAGTTGCTCAACGCCCAAGGCGTGGTCAGCAGCAACGGCAACCTGACAGCCAACGTCGGGCAGTTGAACAACAGCAGCGGCGAACTCAACAGCCTGAGCAACATCACGTTGCGCGTCGCCTCGCTGGATAACGTGGCAGGTCTGGTGGCGGCGGGGCAGATGCTTGACATCAACGCCAGCGGCCAAGTGAACAACCGGAACGGGCGGCTCTCCGCCAGCAAACGCGCTCAGTTGACGGCGGCGTCAATGGACAATACGGCGGGTCGATTGCTCAGCGACGGAGCGCTCACCGCCAGTATTTCGGCACAGTTGCTCAATCAGGCCGGGTTATTGTCATCGGCTGGCCTGTTGACCCTCAACGCGGCGAGTCTGGATAACCGCCAGGGTGGCATCGTCACTGCCGCCCAGGCGGGCAGCCTCAACGTCGGCACGCTGGATAACCGTGGCGGCGAAGTGTCGAGCCAGGGCGTCCTGGCCCTGGTCGGCACCGAACTGGACAACAGCGATAGCGGCAAGCTGATTGCCTATGGCGACCTGCGCCTGACCCTCGAACGCTTGACCAACCAGACCAAGGGATTGATCTCCACTCGCGCAGCCTTGGCGATCGACGCGCAACGACTGGACAACCGCCAGGGATCGCTTTATGCCCAGCAAGGCCTGAATCTAAACCTGGACGGGGCACTGCTCAACGCCCAGGGCAGTGTGAAAAGCGACACCACCGCCAGCCTCAAAGCCGCCGAGATAAATAACGACGGTGGCCAGATTTCCAGCATCGGTGCGTTGAGCCTCGACAGCATGGGAGCCCTGAGCAACGTCGGCGGCAACGTGATCAGCAGTGACACGCTGCTATTGAAGGCTGGCCAAGTGAATAACGCCAGCGGCCGCATCGCCAGTGCCAAAGCCCTGGATGCCAGTGTCACCGGCCTCGATCAACAGAACGGCCAATTGTTCAGCAACACCCGCCTATCCCTCGACCTCAACCATGGGCAGTTGAATAACCAGGGCGGGCTGATCAACACCCCGGGCAGCCTGTTGTTGAAAAACCTGGCGGCGGTGAACAACCGCGATGGCGAGATCTCCAGCGACAAGGCGTTCAGCCTGAATGCCACGAGCCTGGACAATCGCGCCGGTTCGATCGTCAGCCAGCAGCGTCTCAATCTGGTCATTGCCCAGGCGTTGAATAACGCCAAAGGCCTGATCTCAGCCAACGGCCTTGAAGCGCGTGCAGCCAGCCTGGACAACAGCGGCGGCAGCCTGGGCAGCGATGCAGACCTGACGGTAAACGTCGACGGCACGTTGACCAACCTCGATGGCGAAATCTCCAGCGCGGGCCTGACCCGGCTCAACGCGATGGCCTTGGATAACCGCAACGGCCAGGTACTGGGCGACAGCGCCTTGAGCATTGATCTTGGCGGCGCGCTGGACAACCGCAACGGCGTACTCGGTTCGGGTAAGGCCGTGGACATCAAGGCGGCCAGCCTGGACAACAGCAACGGCGGCCAATTGATCAGCGACGGCAGCCTGACCGCGCGCATCAGCGGCCTGCTGGACAATCAGGACCAAGGCCAAGTGCTTGCCAAAGGCGCGATCGACCTGCAAACCGGCAGCCTCGATAACCGCAGTGGTCGCCTGGCCGGCAACGACTTGCTGACCTTGCGCAGCGACTCGGTCGACAACCGTGGCGGGAGCATCCGGGCCGACAAGGCGCTGCAACTGACGGTCGATCAACTGGATAACCGTGATAACGGCGTCATCGCGGGCAAGAGCAGCGTCACTTTCGAAGGCTCGCGTCTGGACAATAGCGCCGGGCTGCTGACCAGTGTTGGTGTGCTGACCTTGAAGGCCGCTGAGGTGCAGAACGGCCTCGGTCGTATCTCCAGCCAAACCGACCTCACCGCCATTATCGATACCCTGCAGCAACAGGGCGGTGCGCTGGTAGCCCAAGGCAATTTGAGCCTGACCGGCAAGATTCTCGATAACCGCAACGGTGGTTTGATCGGCACCACAAAAGCGCTGGATTTGCAGGTCGGGCAGATCGATAACCGCGCGGGCGAGCTGTCCGCGGGGCTTGGCATGAAGGCGGGCGGCCAGCGACTGGACAACAGCGAGGGCGGCAAACTCATCGCCGGCACTGATCTGGAGTTGAAGGTCGCTGAGCTGATCAACCAGAGCAAAGGACTCATCCACGCCCAAGGCCAAATGACCCTCAGCGGCACCACGCTGGACAATAGCGAAGGCGTGCTCGACAGCCTCAACGGCCTGGTGATCACCCTCGATAACGCACTGTTGAACAACAAAGGGCTGATCAGCAGCGAAGGGGAATTGAGCGTCGACGTGGGCCGCCTCGATAACACCGCCGGCAGCCTGAGCAGCGCCGGCGTGTTGTCGATTGTCAGTGGTGGCGGGTTGATCAACCAGGGCGGGGCCATCAGCACCGACGCCGCGCTGACCCTCGAAAGCGTCAGCCTGGACAACAGCCAAAAGGGCCTGATCTCGGGCAAAGCCGCGACCCAAGTCACCACCGGTGCCCTCGACAACAGCCAGGGCGGGCGCCTGACCTCGGGCACTACGCTCACGCTCAACGCCACGCAGGTAAACAATGCCTCAGGCCGTATTGCCAGCAGCCAAGCCCTGACCGCGTCAGTCACCGGGCTGGATCAGCAGCAAGGCGAACTGTTCAGCAACACCCGCCTGAGCCTGGACCTGAACCACGGTCAGTTGAACAACCAGGGCGGCCTGATTAACGCCTCGGATGCGTTGCTGCTGAGCAACCTCAAGGACGTCAATAACCAGGACGGGGAAATCTCCAGCCAGCAAGCCTTCACCCTGACCACGCAAAACCTCAATAACAGCGGCGGTAAATTGCTGAGCAGCCAAGGCCTGATGCTCAGAACCGCCCAGGTGCTCAACAACGCCCGCGGCGTCATCTGGGCAGCGTCCCTGGACAGCCGCAGCGCCAGCCTGGACAACAGCGATGGCCTGGTCAGCAGTCGTGGCCGCCTCGACTTGAATGTCGATACCGTGTTCGACAACCAGCGTGGCTCGTTGCTGGCCGACGGTGCGTTGTTGCTGGTCGCTGATCGCCTGGATAACCGTGCCGGCAGCATCGCCGGCAAGACCGGATTCAACGCCACTGTCAGCACGTTGGATAACCGTCAGGGCACACTGATCAGCACCGACGCCCTGACACTGAAGGCCGCCAGTCTCGACAACCGACAGGCCGGTTTGATCGGCGCGACAAAAGCGCTGGATCTCAATGTCGACGATCTTGATAACCGTGGCGGTGAGTTGTCCGGCAGCGCCGATGTCACGCTGGTCAGCCAGAACCTCGACAACAGCGACGGCGGCCAGGTATTCGCCGGGCAAGCGCTGAAACTGACCGTGGATAAATTGCTCAACCGCACCAAAGGCCTGCTCAGCGCCAAGGCCGGGATGGACCTGGAGGGCGGCGCGCTGGACAACAGCGGCGGCTACCTGATCAGCCAGCAGAACCAGCGCATCAACCTGAGCCGCGATCTGCTCAACACCCAAGGCCAACTCAGCAGCGAAGGCACGCTGCATGTCAGCGCCGCCAACCTGACCAACACCGGCGGCAGTCTGTCCAGTGCGGCGGACCTGACCGTGCACAGCCTGGGGCGTCTCGACAACCAGGGCGGCGAACTGGTCACCGACGGCGCGTTGCTGCTCACCAGCGCAGCACTGGACAATCGTCAGCAGGGCAACATCAGCGGTAAAGGCGCGGTAAACGTCACCACCGGCGCGTTCGACAACAGCCAGCAGGGGCGGCTCAACAGTGGCAGCACGCTGAACCTCACGGCCGCCCAGGTCACCAACCAGGAGGGCGGTCGCATCGGCAGCCAAGGCGCGTTGACCGCATCGGTTTCCGGCCTTGATCAACAGGGCGGCCAACTGTTCAGCAACACCTCGCTGAGCCTGGACATGAACAACGGCCAGCTCAATAACCAGAGCGGCTTGATCAATGCTCCCGGGGCGTTGCTGCTGAAAAACCTCAACGGTGTGAACAACCAGGGCGGTGAAATCTCCAGTGCCCTGGCCCTCACCCTGACGGCTAAAAACCTCAGCAACGATGGCGGCCGGCTGCTCAGCAACCAGGGCCTGACCCTGCGCATCGCCCAGGCGCTGAACAACGTCAAAGGCATGATCGGCGCGGCCAGCGTCGATGCCCACGCTCAAAGCCTGAACAACAACAGCGGCACGCTCACCAGCCGTGGCAATCTCGTCCTGACGGTTGATCAGCAACTGGATAACCAAGCCCAAGGCCTGATCAGCGCCGCGCAATTGCTCACGCTCAACAGCGGTGACCTGAACAACCAGGGCGGCAGTGTGCTGGCGGGCGGTGCTTTGGTCCTCAATGCCATGGCCCTGAACAACAGCGCCAATGGTCTGATCAATGCCCAAGGCGACCTCACCCTTAGCGCCGATTCCCTGGACTCCAGCAACGGCGGCGAAGTGTCGGCCAAGGGCGACATGAACCTGACCCTGGCGGCGCTGACGCAAAACGGCGGTCGCCTGATGGGCGAACAGGCCATGACGCTGAACCTGGGCGGCCATGACCTGAACAATCGCAATGGCCTGATCACCGCCAAAGGTCCGCTGACCCTCAACGGCCTGCGCGACCTGAATAACCAGGGCGGTGAAGTGTCCAGCAGCCAAAGCTTCACCCTGGCCGGACGTACGCTCGATAACACGGGCGGCAAGCTGATCAGCAGCAACCTGCTTAGCCTCAACGCCACCAGCCTGATCAACCAGAACGGCCTGATCTCTGGCTGGCAGGGGCTGGACGTCAGGGGTACCAGCCTCGACAACCGCAACAACGGCACGCTCTCCAGCCGCAATGGCGACGTCGGCGTCACCCTTAGCGGGGCACTGCTCAACAGCGGCGCCGGTGCACTGGTCGGTCAGCAAAAACTCACCGTCAGCGCCGCCAGCCTGGACAACAGCAGCGGCGGGATTCTTTCCAGCGGCGGCGACCAGACCCTGACGGTCACTGGCGGTTTGCTCAACAACGCCCAAGGCGGCCTGATCGACAGCGGCGCCCTCCTGGTCATGAACGCCATGACCCTGGGCAACGCTGGCGGTACCGTCAACGCGCAAAAGGCCTTGAAATTCACCGGCACCACCTTGGACAACAGCGGCGGCAGACTAGTCGGTAACGCTGCCGTGACCCTGGACCTGCTGGGTGCGCTGAGCAACACCAATGGCAAAGTCGCCAGTGTTGGCCCATTGCGAGTCGAACGCGCCACACAGATCAGCAACCAGGGCGGCCAGATCGCCAGCCAAGGTTCGTTGACCTTGTCCTCCGATGGCCTGGACAACAGCAATACCGGCACCGTCGCCGCGAAAAATGCGCTGGAGATCACTGCCTCCGGAGCCGTGCAGAACCATAACAACGGCCTGATCTACAGCCAGACGGCCGATGTTGCACTCGATGCCGCGAGCCTTGCCAACGGCCAGGGTGAGATGCAAGGCCAGACTGGCCTCAAGCTTGAACTGGCCGGCAATCTGGATAACCAGGGCGGCAAGCTCATCGCCCAAACCGGCGATGTCAACGTGACCGCGGCGAATATCGACAACCGTGGTGGCACCCTCGCCAGCCTCAAGGGCGCCCTTGAGGCGAGAACCGTGGGCGTGCTGCGCAACGGCTTCGATGTGAACAACAAGGGGGGCGTGATCCAAGGCCAAGGCTTGGACCTGCGCGCCTTGGCCGGGCTGAACAACAACGGTGGTCGGATCGCCGCGCAGGCTGGCGATGTCATCATCGACACCGCCAGCTTCAACAACCGCAACGGCGGTCTTTATGCCTCTGGGCTGATCAAGGTCGCCGGCACCGGTGCCAGAGTGGACAACACCGCCGGGCAGATAGCCGGCAACGCCATCCATTTGGATCTGGACGGTGCCCTGACCAACCGTGGCGGCATTCTGGAAAGCGACAGCACCTTGGTGGTCAGCGCTACGAGCGTCGATAACCAGACCGGCCAACTGCGAGCCCTTGGGGGCGCGGGCAAAACCGACTTCCAGATCGGCAGCCTCTTCGACAACCGCAGCGGCAAGCTGGAAAGCGCCAACACTCACCTGACCCTGTCCGCCAACAGCTTCCTCAACAGCGGCGGCCAATTGCTGCATCTGGGCGACGGCACCTTCGATATCTCCCTGGCCAACGTCACTGGCGCCGGCGGCGACATCGTCACCCGTGGCGGCCTGACGCTCAAAGCCGACACCTGGACCAACACCAGCGCCATCCAGGCCGGACGCCTGACGGTCGACGTCAACAACTTCACCCAGACCGAGACGGGGCAACTGCTGGCTTCGACGCAACTGGAAGGCAAGGGTGGGAATTGGGTCAACAATGGGTTGATCGCCAGTGATGGTGGCTTGGGCTTGCAGTTGACCGGGCGGTATAGCGGCAATGGCCGGGTCACCAGCCTGGGCGACATGACGGTAGACGCCGCTGCGATCGACTTGAGTAGCGTGGCCAGTATTACCGGTGGCGGGACCACGACGATCGGTGGGCGCGGTGGCCTCGGCAGCCTGAACAACTACGGGCGGCTGACATCGGCGAGTGCGCTGAATATCACTGCGAGCACCATTAATAACTATGGGACGGTTGCTGGTGCGGATGGATTGAAACTGACGGCTTCGACCTTGCTGAACGATCAAGGTGGGTTCTTGTTCAGCGGTGGGGACATGAAGCTGCGGGTGGGGAGTTTTACCAACCGTAAGTCGGATGTTTATGCCCTAGAGGACATTGATGTAGCGCGCAATGACCTGGGGGGGCGGTCGGCGTTGATGGAGAATGATTCGGGCACCATGGAAAGTGGGCGGGATTTTTCCATTAATGCGGATTCGATTATCAATAAGCGGGGGGATTTTAAGACTGAGGCGGAGTTGTATTCGTCGGCGGTGGGGGTTCGCTGCTATAGCTGTGATTCGATTCCACGTTATTGGACAGATCGGCAACCTTCTTTATATTTGGTTTATCTACAGCAATATCGAGTTAAAGTTTCTGGAGATGCGACGGCTAAAGCGGCTTCGTTGAGTGCAGGAAAAAATCTGACCGTTAAGGGTTTCTCTTTCTTGAATTCAAATTCACTTGTTAGTGCTGGAGGTGATATCGATGTTGCAGTAAGTGAGTTTGAAAACTCAGGTACAGCTCTGGGAGACTACACGAGCTACCAGTATTTTGACGATGATCTTTCTTTGGAGAGGATGAGGGAGGTTGTAAATTACAATATACGTAACGACGCGGGCTACAAGGAGGATCTGCGTTTCTGGAACGCAGCAGGTACTGAATCCCCAGTTTATTCTGAGGTTCTGCGTACTGGCTCCAAGAATCCGGATAAAGAAACTTACCAGGTTATCGGTCCGGTGGTGTTTTTGCTCGCGGCGGGTTGGAATACATCGTCGGCAATTATATTTGGACAGTCTGAGTTTGCCGCGGGCAATCGTGCGGAGCTACCTGACTTTATAAAAAACCTCAATCCATTCAAACAGGAGGTTTTTACTTCCACCGCATCCGACAATTTTGCCCCTGCCATCATTCAAGCCGGCGGCAACGTCTCCATTACCGCAACAAACAAAATCACCAACGGTGTGGAGCGCCCATTCTCCACCGGCATAACAACGTCGTCCCGCAACACCACAACCGCCGCCGCAGGATCAGGCAAAACCACGGTCGTGACCCTGAACAGCCAACTTCCACCGGACTTGGCCCAACAACAAATAAACCCCCTGACGCTCCCCGGCTTCAGCCTCCCCACCGGGCAAAACGGCCTGTTCCGGCTGAGTGGGCAGGGCGCCAGCGACGCGTCAGCCTCCCAGACCCCCGTCGTGTCGCAGAACTGGACAATCGGCGGCGCCAGCGTGAGCGCATCGAATCGATCCACCGCCGCGCCGATCGCCAATGTGCGCGACATCGAGATCGCCGATGTCACCCAGGTTTCCGCCGCCGAACGACAGGTGCAGTTGTTGAATCGTGACAGCGGCGGCGTCACCGCCGGCGCGTCCGCCATTCAGGTCACCGCCCCAACGGACTCATCCACAGGCAAGCCGCAACTGCCAGGGCATAGCCTCGATGGCACCATCACCCGTGGCGCCGACATTGCGCTGGACACTTCGGGCACGCCGCCAATTGGCGTCAGTCGCCCAACCGACGCCTCGGTAAGCGCGCCAGTGCCTGTCACCGGTCAAACGGTGGCGCGGGTCACGGGGCTACCCAGCACAACCGTGGCTTCCAAACCGCAAAAATACCTGATCGAAACCAACCCGGTCCTTACCAACCTCAAGTCATTCACCAGCTCGGATTATCTGCTGACGAAACTCGGCTACGACGCGGACACCAGCGCCAAGCGGTTGGGTGACGGCCTGTTCGAACAACGACTCATCCAACAGGCCGTCGTCGCCCGTACCGGCCAACGCTTCATCGACGGCCAGACCTCCGACGAGGCGATGTTCACGTACCTGATGAACAACGCCATCGCCAGCAAGGACGCCCTCAACTTGTCGGTAGGCGTCACCCTCACCGCCCAACAAGTCGCCGCCCTGACCCACGACATCGTCTGGCTTGAAGAGCACGAAGTGAACGGCGAAAAGGTGCTGGTGCCGGTGCTGTATATGGCCCAGGCGAATAATCGTCTGGCACCTAATGGTGCGTTGATCCAAGGCGGTGACGTCAATCTGATCGCAGGGCAGGCTCTAGCTAACGCGGGTACATTGCGTGCCACTGATAAACTTTCCGCTAAAGCGGGCAGCGATCTCACCAACGCTGGGCTGATCGAAGCGGGCGGTCGACTTGATCTTCTGGCCGGTAACAACCTTGTCAACAAATCGGGCGGCATCATTGCCGGTCGTTACGTGAGCCTGACCACCACCCACGGGGATGTGATCAATCAACGTGATGTGACGGGTATCGATACCCGGTTCGGCAACAACTCAACTCATCGCGATTATCTTGATAACGCTTCCAGAATCGAGGCAGCGAATGACCTGCAAATCGATACCGGTCGAGACATCAACAACATTGGGGGTGTTATTCAAAGCGGACGTGATCTGGAGTTCACTGCCGGTCGTGACGTGAATATCACATCCATTCAGGACCGCAGTACGGTTTCGCGAGGCAACAACTTCCTCAACCAGACCATCAAGCAGCATGGCGCGGAAGTTACATCTGGACGGGATCTCTCGATTAGCGCAGAGCGTGATGTGACAGCCATTGCCAGTCGGCTGGATGCCAAACGCGATATTGAGATGGGCGCGGACTTCGATTTCCTTATCACGTCGGCCGCCGATATGAGCGATTTTGTTTCCCGCAGCAAAAGACGCAAGGAGGAAAAACACAGCGTCACACAGCAAGCTTCCTCGCTCAATGCTGGCCGCGATATTGCGCTCTACGCGGGCAATGACTTGGGCGTTATCGCCAGCCGAATCAAGGCCGAAGAAGACATCAGTCTCGACGCTGATCAAGACGTCATCATTGCCTCCGCACAAGATGAAAGTTCTTCTTACTACTACAAGAAGAAAAAAGGTTCGTTCGGTCGGAGCAAAACAACGGAGAAACAAAGTTACAGCAGTACCAATGTCGCCTCGGTCATCGAGGCGGGACGGGATCTGACCGTTAACACATCCGTCGACGGAGATGGCAATGTCAGTCTGAATGGCGGGCGAAATGTCACGGTTATCGGTAGCGAGCTGAAGGCCGGCAATGATCTGGTCGTTGGCGCCACCGAAGACGTGGCGGTAGTTTCCGGTACTGAAGAAAGCGGGGCCTACAGCAAAAAGACTAAAACCGGTTTGTTCGGCCTGTCCAAAAGCGGCAAAAGTCAGTTGCAGACTCATGTGACTCAAGTGGGTAGCGAATTGAGCGCTGATAACGATGTGGTGGTCATTGCTGGCCATAACATTGGTATGCAAGCAAGTGAAATCACAGCGAAAAATAATGCAGAGCTGCACGCTGGCTTGGTCGATAAGACTGGCGACATCAGTCTCACCGCTGCGGATGATCTAGCTTACAGTCGGGTCGAGGAATATAAGAAAAAGGTGGGCCTGTCTTTCAAGGACACGGTCGGCCTATTTGCTGGCACGCCGGGGGCAGGGGCCGACATTACCCTGAGTGCATCCCATAAAAAAGGCCGCGAAGTGGTCAGCAACACCAGCGTCGGCAGTCAGATCACGGCGGGGAACGATGCAATACTGGACGCTGCCCGGGATATCAACATCGTCGGCAGTGGCGTCAGCGCTGATCGGAATGCGACGCTTGATGCCGGCCGTGACGTGAACATACTCGCCGGTACCAATCAACACAGGAGCAATAGCTGGAAAACCGATAAAAGCTACGGCATCAAGCAGGATGTCGATAGCAACGGCTTCACCACGTTCGTGGGCAATGAAACGATCAAGAAAGGGCGTGATGCTAACGGCAATACGGCGGCAGGTAGTCTTGTCGAAGCAGGGCATGATGTACGGATTGATGCCGGACACAACATCAATCAATTGGGTTCTGACCTCCAGGCCGATAACGACATCAAGTTGAAAGCGGCTCATGACATCAACATCCTTGCCGTCAACGAGCGTAATCAGGTCACCACCACCGAAAGTGTAAAGCGTAACGGCACCACGACCACCGTTGCTTACAACTTCGGCAAGACCATGGATACCTTGGGCGATTCGGGTAAGGGTGAAGACGGTGTCAGCAAAACGTCGAGCGTGTTGAAAACTGTCGATGCGCTGGATCAGTTTTTTAGCGGACCCAAATTTGACGGGCACATTGGCGGTTCAAGTACGAGCGAGAGTCAGACCCAAACATCACTGACTAATCGCCCTTCAAGTCTTTCGGCCGGTAACGATATCAGCCTTGAGGCCGGTAACGACGTGAATGTAGCTGGCAGTCGGTTCGACGCCGGACATGACATCAACGTCAGTGGACGCAACATCACGCTCGATGTAGCTCACGGGGCTGAAAGCACGGATAGCCGTCAAACCCAAAGCAAAGGCGGTGTGAAGGGCGGGACCACCGGCGGTTTCAAATTGGGTGTCGGGGTGAGCAACGCCGGCGGCAAAGACGAGTCGACACAGGGCACCTCCACGGCGACACAGCTCAACGCCGGTAATGACATCAACCTGAACGCCAAAAACGACCTGACCCTGATCGGCACCGAGGCGAATGCCGAGCGGGATATCAAGCTCAAGGCTGGCAACGACCTGAAGGTCCTGTCGGCGCAAAACGCCTCTAGCAGTGAAAGCAGTCGCCGCAGTTGGGGAGCTGAAGGCGGCCTCATACTGGGACAAGACGGTGTTGGTGTGTATGGCAGCGTTAATGTCGGCCTTGGAAATCTGGAGCGAGAAGGGATCCAGCAGCAAGAGGCGTACCTCTACGCCGGCAACCAGCTGAACTTTGAGAGCGGGCGTGACACTACCGTTGCTGGTGCCACGTTACGCGGGGATGAGGTGATCGGTGATGTGGGTCGTAACCTCACCGTAACCTCGGTGCCGAATACAGGCAAAGCCGAGGGTAAAGAGTTCGATGCGAGCCTTACGGTCGCCGTAAGTTACGGTGTAACCGTCAGCGGCTCGGTGGGTTACGGCCAGACCAATGGCAAAACCAATTGGGTCGAGAACCAGACAGTCATTAGCGGCAAGAACAAAGTCGACATCAGTACGCAGGACCATACGCAGCTGGATGGGGCGGTAGTGGCTGCTGATAATGGCAACTTGAAGCTCGATACCGATACGTTGGGTTTCCGCGATATCACCGGCAAAGACAATGAGCACGGTTACTACCTGAACGTCAGCGGTAGCTACAACACTGGTGGTGGAGCGCAAGCCGACAAACCCAACAAGGGCATGGAAGGAAAGGAGAAAAATAGCTGGGCGCTCGAGGGTTATAACTACAACAAGGATCGTGAGCAGATTCTTCGTGCCACGGTGGGGGCGGGTGAGATTGTTGTGCGTGACGACAATGTCACGGGTACGGACTCCACTGCGGGGCTCAATCGGGATGTGAGCAAGGCGTACGAAGTGACTCGGGATGATGAACATCGCACGGAATTGTATGTGAGTAATACGTCTATTGATGCGGTATTGCACCCGATTGCTACCGTTGAAAGCTGGACCGAGCACGTCGTCAACTTTCCCAAGACTCAGAAGGAGCAGCTCAAGCAGGTCTTAACAACGGTTACCGACACATGGAACGATATCCAGGCTCAACATGTAGATAGCGGTGATATACCGGCAAACGTTCGTAAGGCATTTGACGAGGAGCGTGCCCTTGCGATTACCAAGAACCTCGTTCGTGCGGGTGTTGACCCCAAAACGCTCGGGGCACTCGATGAGAATGTGCTGAAAGCACTAGGTGATTTTGCTGCTCTAGCGGCTTCCTACGATGGACAGCTCCACGTTCTAAACGATGAGAAAAATGGCTCTGTTAACACGCCGTCTGATTCGAAACCGGGTGCGATGGATCTCGAGGAGATAGGAATTGATACCCTTCCGCGCAATATGGGCGAGGCCATGCTCAATCCACTCGTAGAAGCGTTGAAGGTTGCCGGCAAACTTCCAGTAGAGGAGATGCAGGCTATTTCGCTGTCTATCCAAGCGATCATGGGACCCTTGAAACTCACTGTCAGCGTGGCAGCGAATGCGGTGATTGATCAGGTGTTTGGAGAGGAAGCTGAGAAGCTGAAGGAGCAGGCGGCGATTGATTTGGCGGCTAAGCTTACCGACCGGACCTCAGAATTCATGAGGGGGGTGCATGAGGAGGCCAAATCGGATGCCGATAGTATTCTGAACGGCGAACCTTATGTTGTGGCTTCCGAGTTCTTGATTGATGCCGTGCTGGGTGGTGTCCAATCTCTTGGCATAAAGGGGGGCGAAAGGGTACTGTCGGTTGCAGGCAAGGGAGGAGTTTCAGACGGAACCGGGCACATCGTACTTAAATTGAGCCAGGGGCAGCAAAGAGCGATAAATAAGATTGATAACATTCTCGTTAATTTGAAGGAAAGCGACATTATCGGTACCTTGAAGGACATGGCTGGAGATCCTGTTCCGAAGCCAGGTGGTGGTTATTGGGATCACTTGAAAGAAATGAACGATATACTGCGGGGGCTACGGAATCATGCAGATACTTTGAAAGGTGTGAATGATCCGGCTGCACAAGCCGCACGTCAAAGGGCTTTAGAAACTATTCGTCGTATTGAGTCGGCTTTAAATGGTGTGGGTATATGAACTTTCGTGAGCTGGAAAGAAAGGAATCTGTTGGTTGGTTGTCAGAGGAAAACCCATCCGCGCTAACAGAGTGGTACCTCTCAGTGCGTGATACTCCTCTGGCTAAATTAGGGGTGGGAGACATCTGTCGTTCGTTAAGACAGAGCTTGTTTGTTTGTGAAATATTACCTGTGGCTGTAGAGTTGCTAAATAATGATGTTTTGGCGGGCGAGCGCTATGATGGTGAGCTTATTTCTGCTATTGCGAGCTTGGATGTGAGTTTTTTTAAGGAGAACTCATATTTGGTCCACCAAATTGTCGGGGTATTATATAAAGCCATCCAGATAACTAGCGATGCCGAGCTGTTAAAAGAATCTCTTGGTTTAATAGAGTCTCTTAAAAATGTTAATGAATAAAGGATCCCTTAGGGGCATGCGACGCCTTCTAAGGATTGAAAAAAGGGACAGGATTGAAAAAAGGAAAAAAGGGACAGATTTGAATGGCACTTACTTAACCTTCTTCGGGTGACCATTCTTCCTGACCTCAGCCCTGGCTGATCGACGTGTTTTCATCAGCATGGGGTAAGGCTTGAGTCTTCGTTTTATCGCGCGCGGCTCAATCCTGCCAGGACGCCTGCCAACACGTTTCAGGGCAATCAGCTCAAGCAGATTCAGCATCTGATCTTCTTGCTCCTGAACCCCGTACTGCCTCAACGCAAGGCACAGCTGAAGGCTATGTTTGAAGCTCAGCTCGCGAGGCAGACAGTCGGCCAACAGAGCTGATTGCGCCATGAGCATCCGTATCAGGTTGTGCGCATTCCCGAGCGCGATATTGATTACATCCGCCGCCGTATGGTCGATATAGAAGAAATCCATCTGCGCCTGGGCTGGACGCCCCGCGTTGATATTCAAAAAGGTATTGAGTTAACCATCGACTGGTACAAGACCACCTTGTAAATTATTATGCAGACAATACGCAGAACATTCAGATTTCTTTTTGGCCATCCGCTTACGCGCAACAACAAAATAAGTGCGCTCTGGCGGTTTTGGCAATTGTCCTGACCGTCCAGGCGCTCAACTGGATGCTCGACGGTTTTGATCTTGAGCGCGAGTCTAACAAGGCCGCAGCGTTCATCTTGAAGAAGAAAACGCGCTGCTGCGCCAGCGCCTGTTCGGACGTAAGTCCGAGCAGACGGCCGATCTGGAAGCGCCTCAGCTAGCTCTTTTCAACGAGGCGGAAAGCATCGCCGAGCCTGTCGACGAAGACGTTGAAGAAGAGGTTGTCGCGTCGGCCAAGCGTCGCGGCAAACGCAAGCCGCTGCCTGCCGACCTGCCACGTATCGAAGTCATCCACGAACTTCCCGAGCATGAACTGACGTGTGCTTGCGGCTGCCGCAAACACGTCATTGGCGAGGAAGTCAGCGAGCAGCTTGAAATCGTGCCGATGCAGATCCGTGTGATCAAGCACGTTCGTAAAGTGGTTTATGGAGCGCTTACTTTAGGAGCAAGCAAGTGCCTCGTTATTCCACTAATTAGAAAGTGAAATGGGCGACCCAAAGATCGCCCGTTTTCGTTACTCAGCAGCTTGCGCCCGCAACCGCCTCCCAATCACATCCATCACATCACAGCCATCACGCAACGCTATCGTCAGCATCTTGCAAAAGTCCGAAAGCACCACCGTATCGGAGCTGATATCCGAACGGAACGCGATGTTTTCCAGCAGTTGGGTCACGGTGCGGATGCGGTAATCGGCGGTTTCGAAGAGGACGTCGAGTGGGGCTTCGGTGTCGATGAGCAGGGTGGCTGGGGTGCAGTCGATTCCGGTGATGGGCATGTATCGGGTCATAAGCAGAGCCTCGAAAGTTGATGAGTCTCTCTGTAGATCGGGTCGCCAAACCCGGTCGCCTTTTGGGGCGACAGGGGACTATAGGCTGACCCCCTCCAATGCCACAAGACACCGCTTTCCGAGCTTCATGTAGGACGTTTGGCCTGGCATTTGTCGGCTTAAAGCGGGCGACTGCTGCGCAGTCGAGCGGGAGCAAGCTCCCTCGCCACGGGAGCGATGATCGACTTATGGATTGTGCTTAGCCGTATCAGCAACCGTGGGGCTTTCCTCTTTCGTATTCACCGTGATGCGAAGTCAGCCCCCCGTTTCCTACGAGCTGTTTGCCATCATCTCTGTCCATTTCGCAGGAGATTTCCACCTCTGTGGAGGACCTTTCGTACTTTTTTACAGGATGCGTCTGATTTCAGATGGACGGTTACGACAGTAATCATCGGGAAAGGGGCGTCATGCGTCGAATACGGTTGCGTCTTCTGAGCTGTTTCCAATGTCGCTGGTGATCCGGTGGTCATCTCATCGAGCTACCGGGGCTGTGTATTTCTGCAGAGGAGAGTAGTGTGTATGTACGTAAGTAAGTACAGAAGGTCCCATGCTATTTGAATGGGACGAAGCCAAGAACCGGGCCAACATTCTTAAGCACGGCATCGACTTCAACGACGTGCCGGGCATTTTCCAGCATCCGATGCTGGTTTTCCACGATGACCGAATGGCCTACGGCGAAGAGCGTTGGATCACTATCGGAGTGATCAAAACGTTGATTGGCGTGGTCGTGTACACCGAACGGCGGGACGATGTGATCCGCATCATCTCCGCCCGAAAAGCCACTAAGCAGGAGGCCATACGTTATGTCGAAACCATCGAAAACTGACTGGGAGCGCTTGGCCAAGTTGGATGACGCGGACATCGATACCAGCGATATCCCCGAATTGGATGAGGACTTCTTCCGTCGCGCCGAGCTGCGTGTGCCGGTAAAGCAGGCGGTGACTATTCGCCTTGATGCCGATGTGGTTGAGTGGTTCAAGGGGCAGGGCGCGGGCTATCAGACACGCATCAATCAGCTTCTTCGCCAATACATGCAAGCCCAGCAGGGCCAGCGGCGATGAGCAAATTAATGCTATGAAGCGGGCGACTGAGAAGTCGCTCGTTGTCATTAACTCTGTTACCTGCGCTCGCAGCTCTCCCGATTACATCAAACCTATCGCGCAACGCTGTGGTTAAGGCAAAACGGGCGACTACTGCTCAGTCGAGCGGGCGCAAGCTCTCTAGCCACAGGGATCGCGCTCGACTGGGCGGGTTGGCGCATCAGCCGTGGCAGCAGCCGTGAGGCCTGGCCTCTTCGTATTTATCGTGATGCCGCACCCAGTCCATGATTTCGTCTTCATTGCGGCCCTTGGGCGTCAGGTCGAGGTAGTTGTAGGTGCCGACCAGGATGTCGAGGCCGCGGGCGTACGTGGAGTAGGTGTGGAAGATGTCGCCGGCTTCGTTGCGATAGAAGACGCTCAGGCCGGGGAGTTCGCCTTCGGTGGTGTCGGTTTGTTCGTAGTTGTAGGTGGTTTTTCCAGCGGCTGTATCTTCGGCTTTGAAGCTAACGCCGAAGTCGTAGTTGAAGTCGCAGCCTTCTGACGAGACCCAATCGAAGGCCCAGCCCATGCGGCGCTTGAACGGTTGGAATTCGCCGAAGGGGGCGCGGGAGACGGCGACCACGGCCACGTCGTGGTGGGCCAGGTGTTGGTTGGCGCCGTCGATGTGGTCGGAGAGGAAGGAGCAGCCCTGGCAGCCTTCTGCCCAGCCGGGGCCGAACATGAAGTGGTAGATGATCAGTTGGCTGCGGCCGCCGAACAGGTCGGCCAGGCTTAGTTCGCCGTGGGGGCCTTGGAAGCGGTAGGGTTTGTCGATTTTGACCCAGGGCAGGGTGCGGCGTTCGGCGCTGAGTTTGTCCCGTTCGCGGGTGAAGGCTTTTTCGTGGGCCAGGTGCTGGCGACGGGCGGCGAGCCATTCTTCCCGCGAGACGACTGGATGATTCTCTACGTTCATGGTGATTTCTCCTGTAGGCAGTTGCTCAAGTCGGCGCTTCACTCATTGGTCGTTTGGCCTGGGGTAAATTCGACAGGCCGTTGGTCGGCTGGCGGGATGGGCCGTCCGCCAACCCGGCTGAACGGTGGCGTGGCGCCTCGGTCACAACCTAGGTAGGCATCTCACTCTTTAGAGGATGGACCAGGATGACGACTTATAACTGGGACTTGATCGAACGGTTGTTGCACGAAGTGCAGAACGGCGCTGGCCACAGTTTTACCCCTCGGCCCTATGCGGAGCAGTACGCGGCGGCAAAAGCGGCTGAAGGCGAGGAAATCGAGAACCTCGATCATCTGAAAGCGGTCGCCGGGGAGTATGAAAAGTTACTGCTGGAGCGTGGCTATATCGAGCCGCGGCCGGAGGAAGAGGGCGGCAACGGCGAGAATTTTGTGCTGACGCCGCGTGGCTCGCGGTTGTTGAGCCTGATCGACAGCAGCATTCCGGGCAATGATCATCCACGCGAGGTGTTGGATGAGCAGGAAGACGCGCTGGATGAGTTTACCTTTGATGATTTGGCTTCGAAGGCGCAGATTGCCTGACAGGTTGGCACTGAACCCTGTGGGAGCGAGCTTGCTCGCGATAGCGGTCTGACATCCAGCAGATGTGTTGCCTGTTCTGCCGCCATCGCGAGCAAGCTCGCTCCCACATTGGGTCTCCCACAGGATCTCAGTGGTTTTAAGAGCGTGCTGCCTTCAGGCACTTCAAATCAGTGAAATCTTTCTTCACCCCGTCGATTTTCTTCAACAGCTGTTCGCGCTGGGGCGGGGTGCTTTCGGCCATGAGGTCCACCAGCAGGCTGCGGGCCTGCGCTTCGGTTTTGCTGAAGGCCTCGCGGTAGGCGGGAGTCCAGAGGCTTTCGCGGTCGACGAGTAACTGCTCGATGCGTTTGGGGAAGTCCGGGCTGTGGCGTTGGGCCACGGCTTCGCTGAACTGGTTTTGCCAGTGGGCGCGGTTGGCGATCCATTGCTGGTTCTGGTCGCCGAGGGCAGTGGACCAGGCCATCACCCGTTGGCGCTGGGCGTCGTTGAGCGGGCCGAGCCAGTCGTCCAGGCGTTTGACCATGCGTTCGCTGCGTTGCTGGATCTGCTCCTGCAGCGTCGGCTTGAGGTATTGCTGCTGGCGTTTACGCTGGTCCTTGACGAAGGCAGCGTCCATGTCGGCAACTTGGTCGTCGCTCAGGCCTTGCAGCAGTTCGATGGCCGAGGGGGTGATTGCCCGGGCGGTTTCGGCGATGGCGGCCTTGGCTTCCCGGGTGCGCTGTTGTAGCGCTTCGTCGGTGACCTGGTTGGTCTGCACCATGGTCTTGAGGCGATCCAGCCAGTCGAGGTAGCCGGGCAACTGGGTGGTGCAGTGCCAGGTCAGGTGGTCCTTGAGGCGTTCGTTGAACCAGTCTTTTTGCTCGCCTTTGATGTCCAGGTAGTCGTTGAGGGTCCAGGGGATGATCAGGTCGAGGTTGCGGTACGCCAGCCCGACGCGGCTGCAAGCGGTGAGCACGAAGAGCATGGCGATGAACATGGCGGTGCGTGTTAACCAGCGCGACATGAGCGAGTCCTTGCGAATGCGTAAGTGCTTTGTTTGAGCATGGCAGGCGCGCAGCAGTTCAGCTGATTAATGCGTAACGCTTAGTAAAAAGGGTGGGCCATCTTGAGGGTCAGCAGGCTGTTGCATTCGCTGTTGTGGCCGGAGTACGCCGAGCAGCTGCTGCCGCTGAGGCTTGAGTCGCTGTAGATCAGGTCCAGGTCGATGCCCATCCAGGGGCGGGAAATTTTCAATGACCAGTCGCTGAAACTGCCTACAGAACCGTTCTCGACCGAGACCGGCGTATTGAGTTGGTGGGTGGTGTATTTGGCGCTGATGCCAATGCCGAACGGCACATTGCCGCCCAGGTCGGCAAACAGTGTGCTGTTCTGCTTGTCCGGATCGTTGCTCAGGGCCGCGCCGAAGCGGCTGCCCAGCACAGTCAGGCCGCCGTAGAACTCCTGGCTGTCGAGGGTATCGACGGTGGGGTAGCTGTAGTGGATCAGGCCGACTTCGTAGCCCAGGGTCTGGTCGAAGGGTTGTTTAAAACCCATGTAGGAATCGACTTCAAGATCGGCGGATAGGCCGGCGCTGGGTGACCACTGGCCGACGTACCAGCCGCTGTCGTGGCTCAGGTCAAGGCCACCATGGAACGAACCGGTGCTCGACGGCGTGACCAGGCCCTGGGCCATGCTGCGGCTGGGAGTGGTGCCGAGTTTGAGGTCGAAGTCGCCGAGTTCGCGCTGGAACACCTGCCCTTGGGCGAGGGAACAGGTCAGCAGGCTGATCATCAGCAGAACGATAGGGGCGCGCATGCTTCACTCCATGAAAAGCGAGAAGCAGGATCGGTAACTAGGCTGAAACGCTTGGGCTAGAGAGGTGCAAGCATACCGGCGAATACTCGGCAGCGAAGGCCGTTCGTCGATTCATAGGAAAATGAGTGGGGCGGGAAGGGTTCCAGTCCAAGCGCTTCGAAGCTCAAAGCGCTTTGGGACCAGGTGACGCGCAGGTTACTTCTTGCCCAGGCTGATCTGCTTGGACGGGCCGAATGTCTGGCCGCTGACGCCTTTGGCAATTTGCTGGATCTCGCCGCCGGACTTGAGGAACGCAGCGATCTGGTCGTTGATCGACTCGCTGGTTTCAACGGCTGGAGCTGGCTTTGCTTTGCTGTTGGATGCTTTTACGCGCATGACGGCCATTAACCTGTAGATAATTAATTGGGCCAGGCATCGTACAGGAAATACTTGACAATTGCTTGGCAAATATCCTTCTGAATTTTCGTCGGCGTGACGGGAATAATGCGCGGTTATCCGTCAATTATTGCCCTAAGCCCCTGTTTTAAATAACAACCGTGCGAAAAATAATGTGCCGATGGCAAGCGGTACGCACCGCCGCTCGCCTGACGAATGGCCGTGCCCGGGATGAAAACCCAGGAAAATCAAAGGTTGTGCCGGGCCTTGTCGGCAAACCGTGCCGGCGGCCACGAATCGCACCGCAAAACCGGGTAGAATGCCGCCCACGCAATGAGGGTATTGGAAATGGCTTTAGTCGGGCGCTACAACAGTTTGCAAGTGGTTAAACACACTAACTTCGGTTTATATCTGGACGGCGGTGCGGACGGCGAAATCCTGCTGCCCAATCGATATATTCCCAAGGATATTCCCAGCGAAGATGAAGATTGGCTCAATGTTTTCATTTATCTGGACAGCGACGACAAACTGATCGCTACCACAGAAAAACCCAAGGTCCAGGTCGGTGAATTCGCCAGCCTGAAAGTGGTTGAGATCAACAGCATCGGCGTGTTCCTGGACTGGGGCCTGCCCAAGGACCTGTTGCTGCCGTATTCCGAAGAAAAGCGCCAGATGACCGCCGGCGAATACTGCGTGGTGCACGTCTACCTCGACAAGCACACCCGCCGCATCACCGCCACGGCGCGCCTGGATCGTTATCTGGACAAGACCCCGGCCAACTACACGCCGGGCCAGGAAGTGGATTTGCTGGTCGCCGAAGCCACCGACATGGGGTTCAAGGCGATCATCAATAACAAGCACTGGGGCCTGATCCATAAGAATGAAATCTTCAAGTTCATGCGCGCCGGCAAACAGGAAAAGGGCTTCATCAAGGAAATCCGTCCGGACGGCAAGATCAGCCTGAGCCTGCAGCCCGTTGGCCAGGAGGCCGCCACCAGCCTCAACGCCAAGATCCTCGCCAAGTTGCGTGAGAACAACGGCACCCTGGCGGTCAGCGACAAGAGCGACCCGGCGCTGATCAGCAGCCTGTTCGGCGTGAGCAAGGGCAACTTCAAGAAGGCCATTGGTGCGCTGTACAAGAATGGGCAGATTGTCATTCATGCGGATCGCATTGAATTGAGCTGATCGAACGCAGAATCCTTGGCTTGTGAACCTTGTGATCAATGATCCAGTGGCTTGTGACCTTGTGGCGAGGGAGCTTGCTCCCGCTGGCCTGCGCAGCGGGCCCCGGCGTTCTTCCTGACATGCTGTGGTGATACAACCGCTTTTGGGGCTGCTTCGCAGCCCAGCGGGAGCAAGCTCCCTCGCCACGGGTGCTCATCTCTGTATACAAACTCCTGCACCTTTAGCATGCATCCACGCCCTGTTCGTGGGCGCATGCCTGCGCTTGCCTGGCTTTAGCCCCCGCTACACACCCCGGTTTGTCTCATATTCCACGCCTATGGCACGCATTCTGCGTAGCAACCCGTATACAAACCATGCCGGCTCCCGTGCGCAGTATGGTGAGCAGGTCGATACGGGGGCACGGCGGTACTCAAAAGGAGCCCCGCAATGTCCGAGCAATTGCCCAACGGCTACAGCCCCCGCCTCTATAACCAGGACCTGGGCCCGCTGCCGCAGAAATGGAATTGGTACAACATCTTCGCGTTCTGGATGAGTGATGTGCACAGCGTCGGCGGCTATGTGTTCGCTGCCAGCCTGTTCGCCTTGGGCCTGGCGAGTTGGCAAGTGCTGATCGCGTTGCTCGGCGGGATCTGCATCGTGCAGTTGATCGCCAATCTGGTCGCCAAGCCGAGCCAGCAGGCGGCAGTGCCTTACCCCGTCATTTGCAGGTTGGCGTTCGGCGTGTTCGGGGCGAATATTCCGGCGGTGATCCGCGGGCTGATCGCCGTAGCCTGGTACGGGATTCAGACGTACCTGGCGTCCAGCGCGCTGATCATCGTGGTGCTGCGGTTTTTTCCTTCGATGGAAGTCTACGCGACGCCGCATTTTGCCGGTTTGTCCTACCTGGGCTGGTTCGGTTTCCTCAGCTTGTGGTTCGTCCAGGCGCTGGTGTTCTGGACCGGCATGGAGTCGATCCGGCGTTTCATCGATTGGGCCGGACCGGTGGTGTATGCGGTGATGTTCCTGTTGGCCGGCTGGATCGTGTGGAAGGCCGGTTGGAGCAATATCAGCTTCACCCTGGCGGAAAAGTCGTTGTCTGGCTGGCAAGCGTTCGGCCAGGTGATTGTGGCGACGGCCCTGGTGGTGTCGTACTTTTCCGGCCCGACGCTGAATTTCGGCGATTTCAGCCGTTACTGCCGGAGCATGTCTGACGTGCGCCGGGGCAATTTCTGGGGGCTGCCGGTGAATTTCCTGGCGTTCTCCCTGGTCACCGTGGTGATTGTTTCCGGGACCTTGCCGGTGTTCGGTGAAATGCTCCACGACCCGATTGCCACCGTGGCGCGCATCGACAACGACGTGGCCGTCCTGCTGGGGGCCTTTGCCTTCGTGACCGCCACCATCGGCATCAACATTGTCGCCAACTTTGTGTCCCCGGCGTTCGACTTTGCCAACGTCGCGCCGAGCAAGATCAGTTGGCGCGCCGGTGGCATGATCGCGGCGGTGGCGTCGATTTTCATCACGCCGTGGAACCTGTTCAACAACCCTGAAGTGATCCACTACACCCTGGACGTGCTGGCCGCCTTCATCGGCCCGCTGTTCGGGATTCTGCTGGTGGATTACTACCTGATCAAAAAACAGCAGATCGACGTCGATGCGCTGTTCAATGACGGGCCGAGCGGACGCTATTACTACAGCGGCGGTATCAACTGGACTGCGGTCAAGGCGCTGATCCCGGCGACCTTGATGGGTGTGGCAATCACCTTCACGCCGCTGCTGCAACCGATGGCCAACTTCGCCTGGTTCACCGGTTGCTTCCTCGGCGGGGTGTTGTATTTCGCCCTGGCCCTACGAGAGCCGACCGCGCAATCGAGCAAAGCGTTCAGCCCGGCCGGCCAGGCCTGATCAACGCAGGGCGGTCTGGGCGCATGGGCCCACCGCGCCCCGGCTGGCGGGCCGCAGCAACAGGCCGCCAGCCAACAGCAGGCCGCTGCCGGCAATGATCAGCGCCGGTTGCAGGCCGCCGCTGAAATGGCTGCTCAGCGCTGCCAGCAACGGCCCGCTGAGCTGACCCACGGCAAAGCAGGCGGTCAGCAGGCCGGCGTTGCGCTGGGTGGCGTGGGGGGCCAGTTCCCGGGAGCGCAGCATCACCAGCTGCATGCAGGCCAGGAATGGCGCACCACACAGGATCACCCCCAGCGCCAGCCCCGGCCCACTGCCCAGCAGGCAGGCAAACACCCCAGCGGCTTGCAGCCAGAGCGTACCGATCAGCCAGCGACCGGTGCTGTTCGGGTTCGGCCGCCGCAAGCTGACCAGCAACACGCCGATGGCGGCGGCCAGGCCGAAGCAGGGCCAGAACAGGTCCGCCAGCCATTGTCCGTGGAACTGCGCCGAGGCCATTTGTGACAGGAACGTGGCCGGAATGATGTAGCCCACGCCGTACAAGGCATACACCACGCCCAGTCGAGCGATGCCACGATTCGGCGAGGAGGTGACTGGCGCGGCAACGGTCGCGGTTGCGGCGGGTTGCGGCAGGATCGGCAGAATCACCAGCAACATCGCCAGCGCCACGCCGGCGTACGCCAGCCACAGGGTTGCGGAAGTCTGGCCCAGCAGGTTCGAGCCCAACGCCAACAAACCTGTCAGGAAAATCCCCAATCCAGGACCGGCAAACACCAGGGCGCCGAGCCGCGGCCGTCCCGTCGCCGCTGCCAAGGGTTGGCTCAGGGCGGTAATCATCACCATCACCCAGGCGCTCGCTACGCCGGTGCCGAAGCGCAATGCCAGGTGCGGCCAGAAGCCCCAGGCCCAGAACGACGCCAGGGTCAGCAGCACGCACAGCCACAGGCCGCCGAGCAACCGCCGCCGCACCTGTTCCGGGCGCCGGGCGAACATGGCGTCCAGGGCACCGAGGAAATAACCCAGGTAGTTGGCGGCGGCAATCAGACCGGCGGCGGTCAAGTCGACCTGACCTTCGCCGATCAAATGAGGTAACTGCGGTGTGAGGGCGAAGCGGCCGATGCCCATGGCCATCATCAGCGCGATGAAACTGCCAAGCAGGCGAATTAGAGGTGACATGGTCGTTCTCCGGGTGTCGGGGCGAATGACCGTCAGGCTAGGACTGATTGACTTTCATTAAAAATGAATAATAGTGAGTAACTTGTTCTTTTTTGGAGAAGGTCGTGGAGTTCAGCCAGTTAAGGATTTTCCAGGCCGTGGCCGAGGAAGGTTCGATCACCCGGGCTGCGGAGCGCTTGCACCGGGTGCCCTCGAATCTGTCGACCCGGCTTAAGCAGCTCGAAGAGCAGTTGGGCGTAGACCTTTTCCTAAGAGAGCGTCAGCGCTTGCAGTTGTCACCGGCAGGAAAAGTCCTGCTGGACTATGCAACCAAGCTCTTCGCCTTGCACGACGAAGCCCACGCAGCGGTGCAGGGCGGACAGCCGGCCGGGGATTTCCTGCTGGGCACGATGTACAGCACGGCGGCGACGCATTTGCCGGACCTGCTGGCGGCGTATCACCGGACGTATCCAGCGGTGAACCTGCAAGTGCAGTCGGGGCCCAGTGGTGAACTGTTTGAAGGCCTGCTCACCAATCGGCTCGATGCGGCGTTGGTGGACGGTCCGTTGGAGTTGGCGGGGCTGGATGGCGTGCCGTTGTGCGACGAACGGTTGGTGCTGATCACCGAGGCCGATCACCCGCCGGTGCGCAGTGCGCTGGATGTGCAGGGCCGCGCGGTGTTCACGTTCCGCCGTGGCTGCTCGTACCGGATGCGCTTGGAAGCCTGGTTTGCCCATGATCACGCGACCATGGGCCGGGCGATGGAAATTGAGTCTTACCAGGGGATGCTGGCGTGTGTGATCGCCGGATCCGGCGTGGCGTTGATGTCCGAGTCGATGTTGGCCAGCCTGCCGGGCCGCGAGCGGGTGACGGTGCATCCGCTGGCCGAGCCGTTTGCCAGCGCCACCACTTGGCTGATGTGGCGTAAAGGCATGGTCGGGGCCAACTTGAATGCCTGGATTGAATTGCAACAACAGGCGTGGCCGCGAGCGCCAATGATCACGGCGCAATCGGCTTGAACTCCGGGAGGTGGATTTGGATCAATTCAGTAACAGATCATTGCAAACTGAGACGAGCATTGCGTAGCACATCGGACTATTATCAGTGCGAAGGGGCCACAGAAATCTGCCGCTCGCACCACCCTGAGGGGGCACCACGATGAAAGAGAAAATCCAGAACTGGCTTCACGACTTGGGTGTCGCGCTTGGCCTGATCGAGCCGCCGATGCAACCGGTACCGATCCGCACCGATGACGAGCAACGCCGCCGCCAGCCGCGCCGCCGTTAAACCCACCAGGAATTTGCAGAGATCGCAGTTCCGGACCATCTCGATCGAGATGGCCCGGAACTGCGATCTTTTTATTGGCGAAGACAAACCCCTGTGGCGAGGGGATTTATCCCCGCTCGACTGCGCAGCAGTCGCAAACAGGTCATGAGTATCTTCTGAAGGATAGGAAACGCTTAAACTGGACTGCTTCGCAGCCCAGCGGGGATAAATCCCCTCGCCACAAATGTGTTCGGCTTGATTCAGTGGTCGATCAAACCGCCTTGGCCACCACGTTCGACCTGGGCGACAGCAAGCTCACCAGCACGAAACTCACCAGCGCCACGCTCAGGCTGTAGTAGATCGGCGTGTTCGCATCCAGGCCATCCTTGAACATGAAGAACAGCGCGGTCAAGAAGCCCAGCGACATGCTGGTGATCGCGCCAGCGGTGGTGGCGCGTTTCCAGTAGATGGCGCCGATCAGCGGAATCAGCATGCCGCCCACCAACAGGTTGTAGGCCAGGGTGAGGGCGCTGATGACGTCGCTGACCACCAGGGCGATCACCAGGACCACCGCCCCCATCAGCAGGGTGGCGATGCGGTTTTCGTGGACGTCGCCGCTGCCACTCTCACGGCCATGACGCAGGCGGGGCAGCAGATCCTGGACCACCGTGGTGGACGCGGCGAGCAGGCCCGCCGCGGCGGTGGACATCAAGGCCGCCAGGGCCGCGGCGATCACCAATCCACGAATGCCATTGGGCAGGCTGGTCTGCACCACGCTGGCGAAGGCGTTGTTGACGTTTTCCAGATCCGGCAGCAATACCTTTGCCGCCATGCCGATCAACGCCCCAGCCAGGCCGTACAGCACGCAGTACAGGCCGGCGGCGGTGCCGGCCACTTTGGCCACGCCTTCGCTGCGGGCGGTGAACACCCGCTGCCAGATGTCCTGGCCGATGAAGATGCCGAAAAAGTAGATCAGGAAGTAGGTGAGGATGGTGTCCCAGCCAATCGCGGTGAAATCGAAGTAGCTGGCCGGCAAGGCCGCCACCATCGCGTCCCAGCCGCCGGCATCGCCGATGGACATTGGCATCAGCAGGAACACCAGGCCAATGGTCATGATCAGGAATTGCACGATATCCGTGAGGGTCAGCGACCACATGCCGCCAATGGTGGAATACAGCACCACCACACCACCGCCTACGAGGATCGACATCCAGAACGGCAGGCCGAACAGCACCTGCATCACGGTGCCGATGGCGATGGTCGAGGTGGCGCCGATCATCAGCGCATACACCAGCATGATCAGCGCACTGGCCTGGCGCGCGGCCGGGTTGTAGCGGCGTTCCAGCACTTGGGTCACGGTGTAGATCTTCAGTTTGAGCAACGGCTTGGCCAGGAACAGGCTCAGGCCGACGATGCCCAGGCCGATGGCGCCGCACAGCCAGAATCCGGAAATGCCATGGACGTAGCCCAGGCGCACGGTGCCGATGGTCGATGCGCCGCCCAGCACGGTGGCGGCCATGGTGCCCAAGTAGAAGCCTGGACCGAGGTTGCGCCCGGCGACCAGGTAGTCGTCACGGGTCTTGGCGCGGCGCATGCCATACCAGCCGAGGGCGATCATGCCGGCGGCGTAGATGAGAACGACGATTAAATCCAAAGCCATGATGGCGTGTCTCCGATTGTCTTTTTTATGTACGGGACGAAGTGCTGCTGTCCCTGGCGAACGAGCTTTTGTGGCGAGGGAGCTTGCTCCCGCTCGACTGCGCAGCAGTCGCCGCTTTTCAAGTCGGAAAATCTGGGGGTCGCTGCGCAACCCAGCGGGAGCAAGCTCCCTCGCCACGGGAATTGGTCAGTCAGGCGGTCTGCCGCAGTTCTGACGGGGGGAGCGGATCAGTGCTCCGCGGATCCTGCGGCCCATACACCGCCGCCGGCTCTGGAAACAGCCCCAACAACGCCAGGTACACCACCGAGGCCAGGCCCAGGGTCACCGGCAGGCTGATGTCGATCCCGCCGGCCAGTTCCCCCAGCGGCCCGACGAACTGCCCCGGCAGGTTGACGAAGCACAACCCCACCAGCGCGCTGGGGATCCACGCCCCCAGGCCGCGCCAGTTCCAGCCGTGGCTGAACCAGTAGCGCCCGCCGGTTTCGCCGCGGGTGAAGACTTGCAGATCGTCCGGGCAATAGAAGCTGCGGCGCACCAGCAGGCCGATGATCATGATCACCATCCACGGCGTGGTGCAGGTGATGATTAGCACCGCGAAGGTCGACACGCTCTGCACCAGATTCGCCGCGAAGCGCCCGATGAAGATGAAGGCAATCGACAGCACGCCGATCAGCAGCGTCGCCTTGACCCGCGACAGCAGCCGTGGAAACACACTGGACATGTCCAGCCCGGTGCCATACAGCGACGTGGTGCCGGTGGACATGCCGCCGATCACCGCGATCAGGCACACCGGCAGGAAGAACCACCCCGGCGACACCGCCAGCAGCCCGCCCACGTAGTTGTTGGCCGCGATGTAGTCCGGCGCCTTGATCGCCACGATGGTGGCGGTGGCGAGGCCGAACAGGAACGGGATCAAGGTCGCCAGTTGCGCCGCGATCACTGCCAGCATGATGCGGCGCTTGGGCGTGTTGCGCGGGATATAGCGCGACCAGTCACCGAGGAACGCACCGAAGGAAATCGGGTTGCTCATGGCCACCAGCGCCGCGCCGATGAAGGCGGCGTAGAAGCCCGGCTGGCCAAGGCTGACCGTGCCGGCGAACTGGCTGTCAAAGGTCGGTGCGAAGGCGAAAATGCCCAGCAGGAACAGCAGGCTGGCGGCCCACACGGCGATGCGGTTGACCCACAGCATGAAGCGGAAGCCGTAGATGCACACGGTCAACACCAGCAGGGCGAACAGGCCGTACGCCAGGCCCAGGCTCAAGTCGGTTTCCGGCACGCCGATCAGCCGCTTGGCGCCGCCGATCAATGCATCGCCCGAACTCCACACCGACAGTGAGAAAAACGCGATGGCGGTCAGCAACGAGAGGAACGAGCCGACGATTCGCCCGTGCACGCCGAAGTGCGCACCGGATGACACCGCGTTGTTGGTGCCGTTGAGCGGACCGAACAGGCCCATCGGCGCGAGAATGATCGAACCCACCAACACGCCCAGCACAATCGCCCAGACCCCGGCCTGGAACGACAGGCCGAACAGCACCGGAAAACTGCCGAGCACGGCGGTGGCAAAGGTATTGGCGCCGCCGAAGATCAGGCGAAACAGGTCGCCCGGGCCGGCGGTGCGTTCGTGGTCCGGGATCTGTTCGACCCCGTTGGTTTCAATCTGCGTAAGGCTTTTATCGTTATTGTTATTCATGATCTGCTCCGATCATCGAGGCGCATTCATCGGTTGTGAATGTCGCCTGTGGCTAAGGGGGTGGCAGCCCTTCCGGCATTGCGGACAAATGTTCATGACAGGCCAGCCATAGGCCTTGTTGTTCTTGGCGAAACACAATGGTTTCGCGCTCCTGGCTAATGTGAAGCTCCCCTTGCATGCGCAGCTCGGTGGCCACGTCATGGATGAAAATCGCCACGTCCCCTTGCAGGCTGACGAAGGCGTTGCTCGAGGTGCAGCTCAGCACCTCGAAGCCATCCTCGGACCGCCAGCGATCCCACAACGCCTGGTAGGCATCGCGTGACAGCAGGGGCTGTTCGAGGGTGTGGAACACGAAGCTCGCATCGGTGCTGAACGCACTGAAATAAGCCTCGCGATCGTTGCGGGCGAAGGCCGACACCAGCTCGGCGGCGGTCTTGAGAACCTGGTCTCGATGGTTCATGGCGGCGCCTCAGCGATGAACCACGCCAGGCAGTACGCAGAGCATCTCGTACAGCAGGTTGGCGCCCAGCAGCGAGGTGTTGCCGGTGGTGTCGTACGGCGGCGAGACTTCTACCAGATCGCAACCGACCAGGTCGAGGCCCTGGCAGCCACGGATGATTTCGATCGCCTGGATGGTGGTCAGGCCACCGATTTCCGGGGTGCCGGTGCCGGGCGCCCAGGCCGGGTCGATGCCGTCGATGTCGAAGCTCAGGTACACCGGGCCGCCGCCGACTTTTTCACGCACTTCGGCCATCAACGGCGCCAGGGATTTGTGCCAGCACTCTTCGGCCTGGACCACGCGAAAGCCCTGGTGGCGGCTCCAGTTGAAATCATCGGCCGTGTAGCCCTGGGCCCGCAGGCCGATCTGCACCACGCGGTCGCAATCGAGCAGGCCTTCTTCCACGGCGCGGCGGAAGGTGGTGCCGTGGGCGATTTTCTCGCCGAACATGTGGTCGTTCACATCGGCATGGGCGTCGATGTGCACCAGGCCGACCTTGCCGTGTTTCTTGTGGATGGCTCGCAGTATCGGCAGGGTGATGGTGTGGTCGCCGCCCAGGGTCAGGGGGATGACGTTGTGTTCGAGGATCTTGTGGTACGACTCTTCGATGATCCGCACCGCGTCCAGCAGGTTGAAGGTGTTGATCGCCACGTCACCGATGTCCGCCACTGACAGCGAGTCGAACGGTGCGGCGCCGGTGGCCATGTTGTAGGGGCGGATCATCACGGATTCGGCGCGAATCTCCCGCGGCCCGAAACGGGTGCCGGCGCGCAGGGAGGTGCCGATGTCCAGCGGCACGCCGACGAAAGCAGCGTCCAGGCCGGCAGCGGTGGGAAGGTGGGGGAGTCGCATCATGGTGGCGATGCCGCCGAAGCGCGGCATTTCGTTGCCGCCCAGTGGTTGGTGAAGAATCTTGTCCACGGGTAGGGCCTCATCGTTGTTTTATTTATCAGGGGCCGATTCTGCGAAAAGTGTTTGCCGTGAAGAATCCCTGGCGGCAAATACTTAGTTCAGATTTTTCTAAACTAATGGCGGGTGGGGCGATAGACTCCGCAGCAGCGCAATCCTGGGGCAGACGATTACCCCGGTGGCGAGGGAGCTTGCTCCCGCTGGGCTGCGAAGCAGCCCCAAAACCATTCCCCTCGGTGTATCAGGTACATCGCGTGGGTAGGTTTACGACTGCTTCGCAGCCGAGCGGGAGCAAGCTCCCTCGCCACAAAAGCGCGACAAGTACTGTCTATGTGTGATCCGGAGACACCCCCATGGCCAATGCTCTACCCGACCTGAAACTGCTGCGCATTTTCGTCAGCGTGGTCCGGCACCAGGGGTTCGCCAATGCCCAGCACGAGCTCAACCTCTCCACCTCGGCCATCAGCACTTATATGAGCCAACTGGAATCGGCCCTGGGCCTGGTGCTCTGTCATCGCGGCCGGGGCGGGTTCAGCCTGACCAGCAAGGGCGAGTTGTTCCATCAGGAAACCCTGCGCCTGCTGGGCGAGCTCGAAGGCTTCGAACAGTACGCCGCCGCGCTCAAGGGGGAACTGCGCGGCACGCTGAACCTGGGGGTGATCGACTCGACAGTGAGCGACACGGCCTTGCCGTTCGCCGAAGCCATCGGTGCCTACAGCCAGGAGCATCCGGCGGTGCATTTGCACCTGTCGGTCCTCAGCCCTTACGAGCTGCAACTCGGTGTGCAGGACAACCGCCTGGACCTGGCCATCGGTGCGTTTTCCACGCGCATGAGCGGGTTGGTCTACATGCCGTTGTACCGCGAGCAGCACTGGTTGTATTGCAGCAATCGCCACCCGCTGTTCAACGAGCGGCGCATCCCCGAACAGGTCATCACCCAGCAGCGCATGGTCGGGCGCGGCTACTGGAGCCAGGCCGAGCTGGCTCGCCATGGCTTCAAGCACAGTGCGGCGACGGTCGAGAGCATGGAAGCGCAGTTGATCCTGGTGTTGTCCGGTGCCTACGTCGGTTATTTGCCTGAGCACTATGCCCAGGCTTGGGTCGACAAGGGCGACTTGCGCGTGCTGTTGCCGGCGACCTTCGGTTACCAGGCGCCGTTTTCGATGATCGTGCGCCGTGGCCGCAGCCGCGAGCCGCTGATCCAGACCTTCCGTGATTTGCTCAAAGCTCAACTGAACCAGGCCTGATCATGTCCAGAATCCAATGCCCGCGCTGCCAACGACCGCAAAGCCATTGCCTGTGCCCGTTGATCCCCAACCTCGACAGCCGCACCCGGGTCTTGCTGTTGCAGCATCCCAGCGAAGTGAACCACGCCTTGAACACTGCCCGCTTGGCGGCGTTGGGGCTTAATAACGCTGAACTGATCGTGGGCGAGGTGTTCGAGGATTTGCCCAGGTTGCTCAATCAACCGGGTTATCAGGCGCGGTTGTTGTTTCCGGCTGACGATGCACAGCCGCTGCAAGCCTATGCGCCCTCCGATGAGCCGTTGCTACTGGTCGTGCCCGACGGCACTTGGCGCAAGGCGCGCAAGCTGCTGCACCTCAACCCGCTGTTGGCGGCGCTGCCGAGGGTGACATTGGCCGAGGGCGGGGTGTCTCGTTATCGTTTGCGCAAGGCACCGGGGCCGGGGGCGTTGTCGACGGTGGAGGCGATTGTCCAGGCGTTGCAAGTGCTTGAGGCGCCGGTGAGCTTCGAGCCGTTGCTGCGGCCGTTCGAGGCGTTGATCGAGGGTCAGATTGCGGCGATGGGGGAGGAGACGTTTCGGCGTAATCATGCTGAGAAATAAGTCGTGACTGTGCTGGCCTCATCGCGAGCAGGCTCGCTCCCACAGTTGATCTCCAGTGCATGCAAAATCTGCTAACACCACAGAACCAATGTGGGAGCGAGCCTGCTCGCGATAGCGGTAGAGCAATCAAAGAAAGTCTCAGCTCAAGGCCTATCGCTCACGCATCGCCTCGGTCCGCGCCTTCAAGACCGGCTTGAGCAAGTAATCCAGGACACTTTTCTCCCCAGTGATGATGTCCACCGTCGCCACCATCCCCGGAATGATCAGTAACGGCTTGGCATCGCCGCCCAAGTGGTTTTTATCGGTCCGCACCTGGATCAAATAGAAGCTGTTGCCCTTGTCGTCGGTGATGGTGTCGGCACCGATCAGTTCGAGCTTGGCGCTGAGCCCGCCATAGATCGTGTAGTCGTAGGCGCTGAACTTGACCATGGCTTTCTGGCCTGGGTGCAGGAACGCCACGTCCTGGGGGCGGACCTTGGCTTCGATCAGCAAGTTGTCTTCCAGGGGCACGATTTCCACCATGTCGTTGCCCGGCTGCACCACGCCGCCGATGGTATTGACCTTCAATTGCTTGATCACCCCATGCACCGGCGAGACCACGGTGGTGCGGGTCACGCGGTCGTCGATGGCGATGCTTGAGGCGGTGATCTTCGACAGTTCGGTACGTTTCTCGTTGAGGTCCTTGGCCGCCTCGGAACGGAAAGTCTGTTCCGATTCGTCGATCTTGCTCTTGATCTCATTGATCGCCGATTCGGCCCGGGGAATGGCCAGGGTGGTGGCGTTGAGCGAGCCGCGGATTTCCACCGCGCTGCGCTTGAGTCGCAGGATCTCCACCGGCGATACCGCCCCGGTGCGCACCAGCGGCGCGGACATATTCATTTCTTCTTGCAGCAAGGCCAGGGCGGAGCTGAACTGGCCTTGCTTGGAACGAAACTCCGCCAGTTCCTGGGTCTTCTGCCGCAGCTGTTCGGTCAGGGTCCGTTGTTCGCTGGCCAAGCGTCGCTGGCGTTGTTCATACAGCGAGCGTTCGTCCTCGGCCACTTGCGGGGCCTTGGCGGTGACCTCTGCCGAGAGCGCGAAGGGCCGCCCTTCAGCTTCGGCCGACAGGCGCTCGACCTGAGCCGTCAGGGCATAGCGATCAGCCTCGCTCTCGCCCTTGTTCGACAGGAACCGCGTATCGTCGAGGCGCAGCAGGGTGTCGCCCTTGTTCACCATCTGGCCTTCGCGCACGAAAATCTCGGTGACGATGCCGCCCTCCAGGTTCTGGATCACCTGGATCTTGCTCGACGGAATCGCCTTGCCTTCGCCGGTGGTGACTTCCTGCAAGACCGCAAACTTCGCCCAGACCAACCCGGTGACGATCAACCCGGCGGCCAGCCACACGGTGACCCGTGAGCGACGGGGCGAATCCTGCAGCGTGGCGCCGGCGGTTTCCGGCATGAACTCGCTTTCGGCGCTTTTGCTGAAACTGCCGAAGTAGCTTCGGGCGGCTGAATCCGGTGTTTGAGCGGACATGGGGCGGTACCCGTTGGTTAAGTGAAAAGAGCTGGGTGCTGCTTTTTGTGGCGAGGGAGCTTGCTCCCGCTCGGCGGCGAAGCCGTCGTAAAACCTGCCGGCGCGGTCCGCCTGACACAACCGGGTGAATCGCCTTGGGGCTGCTTCGCAGCCCAGCGGGAGCAAGCTCCCTCGCCACAGTGGTTGTGTTGGCAGCTATACCGCCGCGGAGCCCACCCGTCCCTTGCGCAGCGCATCGATCACCGCGTCCTTCGGCCCGTCCGCCACGATCCGGCCGTTATCCAGCACCACCAAGCGGTCCACCAGGCTCAGCATCGAGGTACGGTGGGTGACCAGCAGCACGGTCTTGCCTTGTACGTGGGTGTGAAGCTTCTGCCGCAAGACGTCTTCGCTGCTGTTGTCCATGGCGCTGGTGGGTTCGTCCAGCAGCAGGATCGGCGGGTCGAGCAACAAAGCCCGGGCCAGCAGCACAGCCTGGCGCTGGCCGCCGGACAGCAGTTGTCCGCGCTCGCCCACCGGGCGGTCGAAACCTTGGGGATGCTGGCGCGCCAGTTCGGTGACACCGGTCAGTTCCGCCACTTCCAGCATGCGCGCGTCGCTGACGTAGCGCGCGCCGAGGGTAAGGTTGTCCCGCAGGCTGCCGGCCAGCAGCGGCAGGTCATGGGCGACGTAGCCGATCTGTTGGCGCAGGTCGGCGACGTCCAGTTGCCGCAAGTCCAGGCCGTCGAGCAGCAACTGGCCTTCCTCCGGTGCATAGAAACCCATCACCAGGCGCGCCAGGGTGCTCTTGCCTGAGCCACTGCGGCCGATGATCCCGACCCGTTCGCCGGGCTTGAGGCTGAAACTGATATTGGCCAGTGCCGGGGCGCTCTGGCCGTTGTAGTGGAACGTCACACCGCTGACGTCCAGCGCGCCCTGCAATTGGGTGCGCTCAAGAGGCCGCTGCTTGGCGTCACGCTCCTGGGGCAAGGCCATCAGGGCATCGGTGCTGCGCATGGTGAGCTGGGCTTGCTGGTAGCGGGTGATCAACCCGGCGATCTGCCCGAGCGGGGCCAGTACGCGGCTGCCGAGCATGTAGGTCGCCACCAGCGCGCCGACGCTGAGATTGCCGGCAATGATGCTGTAGACCCCGGCGACGATGGTCGCCATGCCCGCCAGTTGTTGCAGGAACAAGGTGCCGTTGGTCGCCAGTGCCGAGAGGTTGCGCGCATGGCTGTCCAGGCGGGTGAGGGCGCCGTGGGTGCTTTCCCATTGGTGCTGGCGCTCGCTTTCGGCGCTGCAAGCCTTGAGGGTTTCCAGGCCGCCGAGGGTTTCGATCAGCAGGGCCTGGCGCTGGGCGCCGAGGGCCAGGCTTTTTTGCACGGTGTCGCGCAGGCGTGCCTGGATGATCATGGCGAAGACAATGGTGATCGGAAATGCGATCACGGGAATCACCACCAGCCAGCCGCCCAGCAGGCCGATCACCACCAGCATCAGCAGGGCGAACGGCAGGTCGATCAGGCTGGTGAGCGTCACCGCCGTGAGGAATTCCCGCAGGCCCTGGAAGTCGTGGATGCTCTGGGCGAAGCCGCCGATGGTCACCGGTTTGGCCTTCATCGCCATGCCAGTGATGCGTTCGAACAGGGTCGCGGAGAGAATCACGTCGGTTTTCTTGCCGGCGGTGTCCAGCAGATGGGCGCGCACCACCCGCAGCACCAGTTCGAAACCGGTGCCGATCAGCAGCCCCACGGCCAGCACCCATAAGGTCGACGTGGCCTGGTTCGGCACCACGCGGTCGTAGGTCTGCATCACGAACAGCGGCACCATGAGGCCCAGCAGGTTGATCAGGAAACTCGCCAGGATCGCGTCGCTGTACAGCCAGCGCGACAGTTTCAGGGTGTCGCGAAACCACGCCTCGACCCGCGGCACCAGCGGGGCGCGCAAGTCTTCGAGTTCATGGCGCGGCCGGGCGAATAGCGCCTGGCCGCTGTAATCGGTGGTCAGTTCCTCGCGGCTGACCCATTGTTCACCGCCATCGGCTTCGCTGGGGAGGATCAGCGCCTTGCCATCCTCGCCCCAGCGCCGCAATACGGCGCAGCGGCCCCCCGCCAGGATCAGCATCACCGGCAGGTTCAGGGCTGAGATGTCCGCCAGCTCACGACGCAACAGTCGCGCCTGCAAGCCCGCCCGGGCCGCTGCGCGGGGCAGCAGGTCCAGGCTCAAGCGTTGGTGCGCCATAGGAAGCCCGGCGCTGAGGCTGGCGCGACTGGCCGTCGCGCCATGGAGTTTGCAGAGGATCAACAGGCCGTCCAGCAAGGGATCATCGAAGTTCAGGCGCGGATCGGCGCCGGGGGTTGCGGGTTCCATGCTGGTCACATTGATCGCTCCCACTGGATTACTTCAGTTCCGGCAACCGTGCCTGGTTCTTGACTTCGGTCTGCGCGACCGCATCGGCCGGCAGCACGATCCGTTGTTTTTGCAACAACAGGCCCATGTTCGCCAGCACCCGGTACATCGAGTATTCCTCGGTGTAGCGCACTTCGGTGTAGCGACGGTTGGCGTTGTACAACTCGTTTTCGCTGTCGAGCAGGTCGAGCAGGGTGCGCTGGCCGAGGCCGAACTGATCCTGGTAGGCGGCGCGCACACGGGCGGTGGTGTCGGCGTATTCGCGGGCGGTCGGGGTCTGCTTGCGGGCGTTGAGCATGGCGTTCCAGGCCAGGCGCGTGTCTTCGTTGAGCTGGCGCAGGGCGTTGTTGCGGATGTCCATGGCCTGGTTGATCTGGTGGGCGTTGGACGCCAGCCGCGCCTTGTCGCTGCCGCCGCGGAACAGGTTGTAGTTCATCACCACGCCCAGCCGCCAGTTGTTGTCGTGGCCTTCTTCGCCACCGATGTTGTTGTTGGCGCCCACTGCCGCCTCGGCGTCAAAGCGCGGATAGAACGGCGACTTTGCCACTTCATATTGGCTTTCGGCTGACTGGATGTCGGCCTGGGCCGATTTCAGGTACGGGTTGTTATCCACCATGCTTTGCTGGGCTTCGCGCAGGTCGGCGGGAAGCTCGCCTTTGGTCGAGGGCGGTGCTTCCAGTTCATCGGGCATGCGCCCGACCACGCTGTAGAAGTTCGCCTCGGCGTCAGCCAGGTCGACCTGGGCGGTGTCGAAGTTGTTTTCCGCCAGGGCTCGACGGGCGTTGGACTGGTCGGAGTCGGCCGTACTGCCCACCCCTCGCTCGGTGCGCAGGCCGATCTGGTCGTTGACCCGCAGGTGCGCCTGCAGGTTGTTCTTGGCCAAGGTCACCAGTTCGCGACGCTTGAGCACTTCCAGGTAGACCTCGATGGTGCGCAGTGCCAGATCCTGGGCGGTGCCCTGGGCGTAATAGGCCCGGGAATTGACCACGCCCTGGGTGCGCTGCACTTCATTGGCGGTGTTGAACCCGTCGAAGATCATCTGCCGCAGGCGCAGTTCCGATTGGGTGTAGGTCAGGATATTGGTGTGGTGGTTGCCCTGCGCCCGGGTGTTGGTGTTGTCGCTGTAGCCACGGCCATAACCGGCATTGAGATCCACCGACGGGAAAAAGCCCCCCCGGGCGACTTTGACGTCTTCATTGGCCGACAGGCGGCTGTCCACCCGTTGTGCCAATTCCGGGTGAGTCGCGATGGTGCTCTGGATCGCTTCGGTCAAGGACATGGCCTGCGCCTGAGAAGAGCAGGCCATGGCCAGCAAAACCGCGCTGCAGAGGGGGGGTAGAACGCGCATGGGGTGCATCTCCTGAGGTCTGTAGTGCTTCGTTGTCGCCAATTTATTGACGTATTTAAGATCAAAACCGTTTCAACCTTGTAACAACACAGCTAAGAACATCCTGCGCAAAACCTAAGAAGAATTTCTCATAACTCTTATTCCGAAAAAAACTTATGTGCTTGTAAAAAACCGGCACATTGTTCAAAGCGAAAGCCTTTGAATCTGCGGGTTCTGACGGATTTTAGGCGTCAATAAAGTTCCATTCAGATTTTTAAGCGATGTGAAGAAGTGCCGAAAGGGCGATGGATGAGGCGGTTACAGGTGACGGTTTTTTGTCGTTTAGGCGAATTGCCAGCACGTTCTGCCTTCAGGAAAGCTGGCAGATTTTCCAGCTTTGCAGATCGCCAATCTGAGGACGGATTCTTCACCCAAACAGGTGCCGATTGCGGTCGGCAACGGAGGAAATGCACATGGCAGCGCTCATCGGTATCGTCAGCAAAGTGGTCGGGCAAGTTTTCGCGGAAACGGCTGGTGGCCTGCGGCGGCCGCTGGTCGAAGGCGATCGCCTTTATGCCGGCGAACACTTGGTCACCGGTGCCGAAGGGGCCGTGGCTGTCCAATTGCAAAACGGCCAGGCGTTGACCCTGGGCCGCGAAAGCAACCTGACCCTGACCCCGCAGCTGCTCGCCAACCCTGCGCCTCATGTCGACACGCCCGACACGGTGGCACCGAGTGACGCGCAACTGACCGATGTGCAAAAGCTGCAGCAAGCCATCGCCGCCGGTGCCGACCCGACGCAGACCGGTGAAGCCACGGCTGCCGGACCCGAAGGGGGCAACCCGGGTGGCGTAGGGGGCGGGCACAGTTTTGTGTTGCTGGAAGAGGTGGGCGGGGAGGTCGATCCGTTGATTGGTTTCCCGACGGCCGGGTTCAACGGGATTCCTGAGTTTCCAGACCTGCGCCTGGCCGGTGACCCGGATAACACGGGCGACGATGCGACCGTGCCACCGGTCGTGCCTGAGACCCCGGACAACCCCGTGACCCTCGACGGTGTGACTGTCGAGGGCGGCGAACTGACCACCAACGAGGCCAATCTGGCCGATGGTTCGGCCAGCAATCCGGGGGCGCTGGTGCAAAATGGCACGTTCACGGTGTCCGCGCCTGACGGGCTGAACAGCCTGAACATCGGCGGCATCAACGTGATCAGCGGCGGTGTGCCCGCAGGCTTCCCCCAAACCATCACGTCGGCGCTGGGCAACACGTTGACCATCACCGGTTATAACCCGGCTACGGGAGTGGTCAGCTACACCTACACACTGACGGACAATGAAACCCATCCTGCCGGCGGCGGTGCCAACAACATTACCGAGCAGTTCCCAGTGGTGGCGGTCGACACCGACGGCGACACGGCCACTGGCACCCTGGACGTCAACATCACCGATGACGTGCCCCAGGCGATCGACGACAGCCACGCTAACACGGCGTCGGAAACCCTGGTCAGCCTCACCGGCAACGTATTACCCAACGACCTTCAGGGTGCCGACCGGATCCCCACTGGCCCCGACAGCGGACCGATCATTGGCGGGACGTTCACCGGCACCTACGGCACCCTGGTGCTCAACCCCAACGGCACGTACACCTACACCCTGAACACCAGCGACCCGCAGTTCGTCGCGTTGCAGGGCGGGGGCAGCGGCACCGAGACATTCACCTACACCCTGACCGACGCCGACGGCGACACCAGTACCGCGAACCTGGTACTGCAAGTGCACAACAACGACGACCCGGTGACCATCACCGGCCTCGACACCGAAGGCGGCGAGCTGTCGTTGCAGGAGAAAAATCTCAGCGACGGCAGCAGCCCGGATGCATCGGCCCTGACCCAAAGCGGCACGTTCACCGTGACGGCGTTGGACGGTGTGCAGACCCTGAGCGTGGGCGGGATCAATGTGGTGACGGGCGGCGTAGCGGCCGGTTTCCCACAGTCGATCACGACTGCGCTGGGCAACACCCTGACCATCACCGGCTTCAACGCGGCTACCGGTGTAGTGAGTTACAGCTACACGCTTCTGGACAATGAAGCCCATCCAAATGCCAACGGCGGCAACAGCGTTAGCGAGCAATTCGCGGTTGTGGCCACCGATGACAACGGCACCACCGCCAACGGCAACCTCGATGTAAACATCGTCGATGACCTGCCCAAAGCCGTGGACGACAGCAACGGTACCGCCTCGGAAACCAACCTGACCCTGACCGGCAGCGTGCTGACCAACGACACCCAGGGCGCGGACCCTGTGGCGTCCGGCCCAATCACCCCCGGCACGTTCACCGGTACCTACGGCACCCTGGTGCTCAACGCCGACGGTTCCTACACCTACACCCTCAATACCGCCGACGCCGATTTCAAAGGCTTGCACGGCGGCGGCAATGGCAGCGAAACCTTCACCTACACCCTGACCGACGCCGACGGCGACACCAGCACCGCGAACCTGGTGCTGCAAGTCCACAACAACGACGACCCGGTGATCATCATCGGCCTCGACACCGAAGGCGGCGAGCTGTCATTGCAGGAGAAAAACCTCAGCGACGGCAGCAGCCCGGATGCATCGGCCCTGACCCAAAGCGGCACGTTCACCGTGACGGCGTTGGACGGTGTGCAGACACTGAGCGTGGGCGGGATCAACGTCGTCACCAACGGTGTAGCGGCTGGTTTCCCACAGTCGATTACCACCGCGCTGGGCAACACCCTGACCATCACCGGTTTCAACGCGGCTACCGGTGTAGTGAGTTACAGCTACACCCTTCTGGACAATGAAGCCCATCCAAACGCCAACGGTGCCAACAACGTTAGCGAGCAGTTCGCGGTTGTGGCCACCGATGACAACGGCACCACCGCCAACGGCAACCTCGATGTGAACATCGTCGATGACGTGCCCAAAGCCGTGGATGACAGCAACGGTACCGCCTCGGAAACCAACCTGACCCTGACCGGCAGCGTGCTGACCAACGACACCCAGGGCGCGGACCCTGTGGCGTCCGCTCCAATCACCCCCGGCACGTTCACCGGCACCTACGGCACCCTGGTGCTCAACGCCGACGGTTCCTACACCTACACCCTCAACACCGCCGACGCCGACTTCAAGGGGTTGCACGGCGGCGGCAATGGCAGCGAAACCTTCACCTACACCCTGACCGACGCCGACGGCGACACCAGTACCGCGAACCTGGTCTTGCAAGTGCACAACAACGACGACCCGGTGACCATCACCGGCCTCGACACCGAAGGCGGCGAGCTGTCGTTGCAGGAGAAAAACCTCAGCGATGGCAGCAGCCCGGATGCATCGGCCCTGACCCAAAGCGGCACCTTCACCGTGACGGCGTTGGACGGTGTGCAGACCCTGAGCGTGGGCGGGATCAATGTGGTGACGGGCGGCGTAGCGGCCGGTTTCCCACAGTCGATCACGACTGCGCTGGGCAATACCCTGACCATCACCGGTTTCAACGCGGCTACCGGTGTAGTGAGTTACAGCTACACGCTTCTGGACAATGAAGCCCATCCAAACGCCAACGGTGCCAACAGCGTTAGCGAGCAATTCGCGGTCGTCGTCACCGATGACAACGGCACCACGGCCAACGGCAACCTGGACGTAAACATCGTTGACGACCTGCCGACCGCTCATGCTGATTCCGCCTCGGTGGATGAGGGCGGGACGGTCAGTGGCAATGTCCTGAATAATGACGAAGGTGGTGCCGACGGGCCGGCTGCCAGTGGTGCCGTGATCGGCGTGCGCGCCGGCAACGATACCTCGACCCCGGCCATCGGCGGCTTGAACACCCAGATCAACGGCAGCTACGGCTACCTGACCCTGGACGCCAACGGTAACGCCGTCTACCACAGCAATCCGAACACCGTCAGCGCCCCGGGCGCGACCGATGTCTTCACCTACACCGTGCGCGACGCCGATGGCGATGAAAGCACCACCACCATCACCATCGATGTCCACGAAAGCTGCCTCGTCGCCATACCGGATCAAGAAATCAGCGTCTACGAAAAAGCCCTCGACCTGAACCAGGACGGCCAAGACCTGGCCCCCGGCACCGTCACCGGCAGCGCTCCGAGCGCCACCAGCGAGACCGCTAGCGGCAGCCTTGTCGGTTCGGTCAGCGGCGCCGTGGGTGCAGTGACCTTCGCCCTGGTGGGCAACGCCACCGGTGCCTACGGTCAATTGTCGCTACAGCCCGACGGCTCCTACACCTACACCCTGACGGCGCCGGCCACGACCACGCCCCACGCCAACGATGGCCCGAACGTATTGAGCGAAAGCTTCACCTATCAGGCCACGGACTCGTTGGGCAACACGGTCACCAGCACCATCGTCATCGACATTGTCGACGATGTGCCCAAGGCTCATGCCGATGTTGCCTCGGTGCTGGAGGGCGGCACGGTCAACGGCAATGTGCTGGACAACGACGTGCTAGGCGCGGACGGTGGCGTGGTGGTCGGTGTGCGCGCCGGCAACGACACCTCGAACCCGGCCGTCGGCGGCCTCAACACCCAAATCAACGGCACCTACGGCTACCTGACCCTGGACGCCAACGGCAACGCTGTCTACCACAGCAATCCGAACACCGTCAGCGCCCCGGGCGCGACCGATGTCTTCACCTACACCGTGCGCGACGCCGATGGCGATGAAAGCACCACCACCATCACCATCGATGTCCACGAAAGCTGCCTCGTCGCCATACCGGATCAAGAAATCAGCGTCTACGAAAAAGCCCTCGACCTGAACCAGGACGGCCAAGACCTGGCCCCCGGCACCGTCACCGGCAGCGCTCCGAGCGCCACCAGCGAGACCGCTAGCGGCAGCCTTGTCGGTTCGGTCAGCGGCGCCGTGGGTGCAGTGACCTTCGCCCTGGTGGGCAACGCCACCGGTGCCTACGGTCAATTGTCGCTACAGCCCGACGGCTCCTACACCTACACCCTGACGGCGCCGGCCACGACCACGCCCCACGCCAACGATGGCCCGAACGTATTGAGCGAAAGCTTCACCTATCAGGCCACGGACTCGTTGGGCAACACGGTCACCAGCACCATCGTCATCGACATTGTCGACGACGTACCCAAGGCTCACTGCGACGCTGCCTCGGTGGTGGAGGGCGGGACGGTCAATGGCAACGTGCTGGACAACGACGTACTCGGTGCCGACGGCGGCGCAGTCATCGGCGTGCGCGCTGGCAACGACACCTCGAACCCTGCCATCGGCGGCCTCAACACCCAGATCAACGGCACCTATGGCTACCTGACCCTGGACGCCAATGGCAACGCGGTCTACCACAGCAACCCTGGCTCTGTCGGTGCACCCGGCGCGACCGATGTTTTCACCTACACCGTGCGCGACGCCGATGGCGATGAAAGCACCACGACCGTCACCATTGATGTACACAACAGCTGCCTCGTCGCGGAAACCAACCATGACGTCACCGTCTATGAACAAGCCCTCGACCTGAACCAGGACGGTCAGGACCTGGCCCCCGGCACCGTCACCGGCAGCGAGCCGAGTGCCATCGGTGAAACCGCCAGCGGCAGCTTGGTCGGTTCGATCAGCGGAGCCACCGGCGCCGTCACCTTCACCCTGGTGGGCAACGCCACCGGTGCCTACGGTCAACTGTCGCTTCAGCCGGACGGTTCCTACACCTACACCCTGACGGCGCCAGCCACGACCACGCCCCACGCCAACGATGGTCCGAATGCCCTGAGTGAAAGCTTCACCTACCAGGCCACGGACTCCCTGGGCAACAGCACCACCGGCAGCCTGGTGGTCAGCATTGTCGATGACGTGCCCAAGGCTGTCGCGTCCGAGCGTTCGGTCACGGCGACCGAGATCGATTCCAACCTGCTGATCGTGCTCGACGTCTCCGGCAGCATGAAAGACCCCTCCGGCGTGTCGGGGCTCTCGCGGATGGACCTGGCCAAGCAGGCGGTCAGCGCCTTGCTCGACAAATACGACGACATGGGCGATGTAAAAGTCCAGCTCGTGACCTTCAGCGGCAGCGCTACCGACCAGAGCGCCGTGTGGGTAGACGTGGCAACGGCCAAGACGCTGATCGCCGCGCTGACGGCGCACGGTGACACCAATTACGATGCGGCCGTGGCGATGGCCCAGACGGCGTTCGCAACTTCCGGCCAACTGACCGGCGCACAGAACGTTGGCTATTTCTTCTCCGACGGCAAGCCGACCTTGGGCGAAATCGGCTCGGCGGATGAAGCCGCGTGGAAAGCCTTCCTCGACGCCAACGGCATCAAGAACTACGCCATTGGCCTGGGCAGCGGCGTCAGCAATGCCCACCTCGACCCGCTGGCCTACGACGGCAGCACCCACACCAACACCAACGCGGTGGTGGTCACTGACCTGAACCAGCTCAACTCGGTGCTCGCCGACACCGTGCAAGGCGCGCCGGTCACCGGCAACCTGCTGGGCGAAGGGGGTTCGTTCGGTGCCGATGGCGGGTTTGTCAAAAGCCTGGTGGTCGATGGCACCACGTACAGCTACGACCCGGCGGCCAACGGTGGTCACGGTGCATTGACCGCTAGCGGCGGGCTCAACCACGGCTCCTTCAATACCGCCACCAACACACTGAGCATCGCCACCGACCACGACGGCACTCTGGTGGTCAACCTGGATACCGGTGCGTTCAGCTATACCTCCCAGACCGTCACCCATACCTTGATCACCGAGAATATCGGCTACACCGTCAGCGATAACGACGGTGACCTGGCAAGCTCCAACCTAGTGATCAAAGTCGTTCCGAACAGCCCGCCGATCGCTGTCGATGACAACGTCATCACCAACGTGCTGTCGGGCAACATCGTGATCCCGGGTGAATTGCTGCTGGGTAACGACAGCGACGCCAACGGCGATCCGCTCACGGCTTCGCCCACCAGTTTCAATACCGGTTGGCTCGCCAAGGGCGCGGACTTTACCGGCAGCATCGGCACGGCGAGCTTTACCGGCAACAACGTGCAGTCGATCAACCTCAACCGCAGTGCTTTCGTTGCCAATACCGCGAGCATGACGGCGATGCTGGTGGTCAGCGGTGCCCTGGGAATGGTCTCCAACAACAACGCCAACGACGAAGACCGGCTCAACATCAGCCTCAAGCAGGGCGAAACCCTCACCCTGGACCACAACCTGTCGGCCGGTCGCATTGCGATGGAGTATTCGCTCAACGGCGGACCGTTCATCGCAATCAACGACGGCGCATCTTTCACCGCGGCAGCGGATGGCAACTATCAGATCCACGTCACCAACATCGCCAATCCCGGCGGCGGCAACGCCAACGCTGCGGAAAACTACCAACTGACTCTGACTGTCGATTATGCCGGGGCGCAGGACAAGACCGCGGATTTCCACGGCAGCTACACCGCCAGCGACAACCACGGCGGCAGTGACAGCGCCTCGGTCGGCATCAGCTATCAGGCGGGCCACACCCTGACGGGCACCAGTGGCGACGATGTGCTGTTGGCCGGCAATGGCGACGATGTCCTCAATGCGGGGGGCGGCAATGACACCCTCAGTGCCGGTTCGGGCAACAACACCTTGCAGGGTGGGGCGGGCGATGACGTGCTTTACAGTGGCGCGGGCAATGACCTGCTCGATGGCGGCAGCGGTCATGACACCGCCAGCTACGCCCACGCCACCTCGGCGGTCACGGTGAACCTGGGCCTGCTCGCGGCACAGAACACCTTGGGCGCCGGCACCGATACGTTGGCAGGCATCGAAAACCTGGTGGGCTCGAACTTCAACGACACCCTCACCGGCGACGGTGCCAGCAATCGCATCGACGGCGGGTTGGGCCATGACGTGCTCAATGGCGCGGGCGGCGATGACCTGCTGATCGGCGGCCAGGGGAACAATACCCTGACCGGCGGCAGTGGCGCCGATACCTTCCAATGGCAGGCGGGCAACAGCGGCCACGACGTGATCACCGACTTCGCGCCCGGCGTCGACAAGCTCGACCTGTCCCAACTGCTGCAAGGGGAGAACGGCAGCGCGGCGTCACTGGATGACTACCTGCATTTCTCCGTCAGCGGCAGCGGTGCATCAGTCACCACTAGCATCGACATCAGCGCCCTTGCCGGCGCCACGCCGAACCAGACCATCGACCTGGCCGGCGTCAACCTGGCCAGTCACTACGGCGTCACGCCGGGCGCGGGGGGAATCATCGGCGGTGCGGACACGGCGACCATCATCAATGGGATGTTGAATGATCACTCGTTGAAGGTGGATACGGTGTGAGGTGAGCTGAGCTGAAATGACAAAACCCGCCATGTCCGGTTTGGATGTGGCGGGTTTTGTTTATTTCAGTGAAGACAAATGGGGGACCCACAGCTACCTGAAGACACACAGGCCCCTGTGGCGAGGGAGCTTGCTCCCGCTCGGCTGCGCAGCAGTCGCAAAAGGCCTGGCGCGCAATGCCTGGGAGATTGAATAATCCTGAGAGGGGCGGCTTCGCCACCCAGCGGGAGCAAGCTCCCTCGCCACGTTAGATATTCAGGGCTTGCGCAGCGTTTTTTGCCTGAGAATATAAACCGTCACCAGCACCGCACTGGTGAGCATGAACCCCCGCGCCCATGGCAATGGCACCAGGTAGCAGGACAACAGGATGCTGGCCCACATCAGCCCGATGGCATAGACCTTGCCCTTGAGCGGGATGCCGTTGCCGCTGAGGTAGTCGCGGATCCACGGGCCCAGGTGGGGATGCCCTACCAGCCATTGGTAGAAGCGCGGTGAACTGCGAGCGAAGCAGGCCGCGGCCAGCAGCAGGAAGGGAGTAGTGGGCAGGACGGGAATAAAGATGCCGATGACCCCCAGCACCACGCTCAACCAGCCGATGGCCAGTAGAGCGTAACGCAGGATCAGCGGGCGGTTGCCGACGGGCGAGGGCACCCGGTCACTCAGTGGTGGCGAGGCTTGAGGATCGCCGGTTTCTCGTCCGGGGCGTTGCACAGCAGGTACAAGGCGGTGAGGGCTTCGGGGATCTGGACGATCATGTCGTCCATCAGGTTCGCGTCGGCGGCGATGTCGGAAAACTCCGGTTGCTCGTCGAACAGGCCGGAACCGACCATGATCGGCAACAGCATTTCGCTGACTTCCTCTTCGGCGGTTTCGAACCAGGCGGCTTCGCGCAGGAACACGCCTTCCATGAAGCCGATGCACCAGCCGCGCAGCTCCGAATCGTCCGGGTCATCGCCCAGGTCCAGCTCGCACGGCAGCTCGAATTCTTCATCGGAAGCCAGTTGGCGGGCGATGTGGGCCTTGAGGCCAATCAGCGTGGCTTCGATTTCGGCGCGCTGGGCTTCGTCGCTGTAGTGCGGCTCTTCGGCGAACAAGGCGTCGATCCACTCACGCTCCGGCACTGTTTCTGCGCAGATGGACAGGGCGGTCAAGTAGCCATGAGCGGCCACGTAGTCCAGCGCTTCGTCGTGCAGCTCATCGGCGTCGAGGAAGACTTGCAGGCGGGTCAGTTGCTCAGCGAAGGACATTACGGGCTACCTTGGGGAATAAACAATGCGGGAATTCTAGGCCTTCTTGAGCGCCCAGGCCAGCCGCGTGGTGGATTTGCCTTCTCATTGGGGGCTGGGTTGCCCCAATGTCCAGGCGCATACCCCCTGTGGGGGGGGGGGGGGGGGGGGGGGGGGGGGGGGGGGGGGGGGCCGCCACACACCGCCGCCGAGGCCGCCCCCCCGCCCCCCGCCGCCCC
>NZ_JBIXJT010000011.1:0-100172 GCF_052871455.1 Pseudomonas sp. LARHCG127 | reverse complement strand
GCGGGGGCGCGTGCCCCGGGGGGGGGGCCCCCCCCCCAAAAAACCCCGGCCCCCCCCGCCCCCCCGCGCCACAACCCCCCCCCGCCACAGGTTTGGGTGTTGTCCAACACTCGCCGCTAGCACCTCTTGTCAGCAGCCCCCTTTGCAACGAAGGCCTCGGGTATACTGCCGCGTTTTGCGATGCCCTGCGGCGTCCCGCCGGTTCGAAACGCGCACTTACGATTTGCCGGTGCAGCGTTTGTGATTCTGAACCAGCCTTGCAGGGATGGTTCGGTGATTTTTGGAGTTTCTATGCTCGAACAGGCTCAACGCGTCCTCAAGGACATCTTCGGCTACGACAGTTTCCGTGGCCGCCAGGGTGCCATTATTGAGCGCGTGGCCAGCGGTGGCGATGCCTTGGTGCTCATGCCCACCGGCGGCGGCAAATCCTTGTGCTTCCAGGTACCGGCGCTGCTGCGCAACGGCCTGGCGGTGGTGGTTTCGCCGCTGATCGCGCTGATGGACGACCAGGTCGCGACCCTCGAGGAACTGGGTGTCGCCGCCGCGTCGCTGAACTCGACCCTCAGCGCCGAGCAACAGCGAGACCTGGCGACGCGGATCAAGCGCGGCGAAGTGAAGATGTTGTACCTGGCCCCGGAACGCCTGGTGCAGCCACGCATGCTGGCGTTCCTGCAGAGCCTGGAAATCGCCCTGTTCGCCATCGATGAAGCCCACTGCGTGTCCCAGTGGGGTCATGACTTCCGGCGTGAATACCTGCAGTTGGGGCAACTGGCGGAACTGTTCCCCGACGTGCCGCGCATCGCCCTGACCGCCACCGCCGACAAGCGCACCCGCGAGGAAATCGTCGAGCGCCTGCATTTGCAGGATGCCGAGCGGTTCCTGTCGAGTTTCGACCGTCCGAATATTTTCTACCGCATCGTGCCCAAGGAGCAGCCGCGCAAGCAGTTGCTGGCGTTCCTCGCCGAGCGCCGCAGCGATGCCGGCATTGTCTATTGCCTGTCGCGCAAGAAGGTCGACGAAGTGGCGGCGTTCCTGTGTGAACAAGGGTTCCCGGCGTTGCCGTATCACGCCGGCCTGCCCAACGACCTGCGGGCCTACCACCAGAAGCGCTTCCTCAACGAGGAAGGCCTGATCATGGTGGCCACCGTGGCGTTCGGCATGGGCATCGACAAGCCCAACGTGCGTTTTGTCGCGCACCTGGACCTGCCCAAGTCCCTCGAGGCGTATTACCAGGAAACCGGGCGCGCCGGCCGTGACGGCTTGCCAGCCGATGCCTGGATGGCCTACGGCCTGCAAGACGTGGTGATGCTCAAGCAGATGCTGCAGAACTCCGAGGGTGATGAGCGGCACAAGCGCCTGGAGCAGCACAAGCTCGACGCCATGCTCTCGCTGTGCGAGGAAACCCGCTGCCGTCGCCAGACGTTGCTGGCCTATTTCGACGAAGACATGCCCCAGCCGTGCGGGCACTGCGACAATTGTGTCGATGGCGTGGAAACCTGGGACGCCACCGAACCGGCCCGCCAGGCCTTGTCGGCGATTTTCCGCACCGGCCAGCGTTATGGCGTCGGGCACCTGGTGGACGTGTTGCTGGGCAAGGACAACGAGAAGGTCCGCAACTTCGGCCACCAGCACCTGACGGTGTTCGGCGTGGGCAAGGCCCGTACCGAGGGCGAGTGGCGTTCATTGTTCCGGCAACTGGTGGCCCGTGGCCTGGCGGACATCGACCTGGAAGGCTACGGCGGCTTGCGTTTGTCCGAAACCTGCCGGCCCTTGCTCAAGGGCGAGGTCACCCTCGAACTGCGCCGCGACCTCAAGCCGGCAACGGCAGTCAAGAGCAGCAAGAGCCAGGCCAGCCAATTGGTCCGTGGCGAAGAGCGCGAGCAATGGGAAGCCTTGCGCGCCTTGCGGCGCAAGCTGGCCGAGGAACACGGCGTACCGCCGTACGTCATCTTCCCCGACTCCACGCTGCTGGAAATGCTCCGCAGCCAGCCCACTTCCCTGGCGGAAATGGCCCGGGTCAGCGGTGTGGGGGCGCGCAAGCTGGAGCGTTATGGCGAGGCCTTCCTCCAGGTGCTGGGCGGTGAAGCCGAAGCGCCGAAAGCGGTGGCCGATGTGCGCCACGAGCTCATCACCCTGGCTCGGGCCGGCATGACCCCGGTGCAGATCGCCGGGCAATTGCAATGTTCGGAAAAAAACGTCTACACGATGCTGGCCGAGGCCATTGGCAAACAGCAGTTATCCCTGGAGCAGGCCCTGGATCTGCCCGAGGAGCTGATGGGCGAAGTACAGGACGCTTTCCTGGATGGCGAAGGCGAGTTGCCGCCAGTGTCCGAAGTCGCCGCGTTGTTTGTCGGACGGGTGCCTGAAGGTGTGCTGTACTGCGTCAGGGCTGCATTGCAGTCGGAATTTGAAGTCTGATCAGTGAGTTGCGCTCCTTTAACGATTCAGTACAAGGCCAGCCTTGCTTGAATCCAAAGCTCATGCTTAGCTGACTAATAATTAGTTTTTCTCTATTTCAGATCTGATGAGTTTTTTATGCCGTTAACCGATCAACACCGTTTTGGCATGCAGTTGGCGCAGATGTCCCGAGGCTGGCGTGCCGAACTGGACCGTCGCCTGGCCGGGTTGGGCCTGTCCCAGGCGCGCTGGCTGGTGCTGCTGCACTTGGCCCGTTTCGAACAGGCGCCGACCCAGCGCGAATTGGCCCAGAGCGTCGCGGTCGAAGGCCCGACCCTGGCCCGCTTGCTCGACAGCCTGGAAACCCAGGGGCTGGTGCAGCGCCAGGCCGTGGCAGAAGACCGCCGGGCCAAGAAAATCGTGCTCTGCGCACCGGCCCTGCCCTTGATCGAACAGATCGAAACCATTGCCACGCAATTGCGCCGGGAACTGTTCGAAGGTGTCGACGAGGCCGACATGCGCGTCTGCATGCGGGTCCATGGCACGATCCTGGCCAATCTGGAAAAATCCTGAGGTATATCCCTGGCGTCAGACTTTTGAGATTCGCCGGTTAGCGAACTATAACCAGTAGTAAGCGTTCCTAATGAGGGCGTTTATGCCGAGGTTGGTTCTGGTAATCGAAAGGGATGCCCATGCTTGAAAGTTTGCAGTCCACGTTGCGCAGTTGGGTCAACGTGTCGATCGTCGTGGGTGCCCTTGGGTTTCCGGCCTTGGCGTCAGCGCTGGGGCTTGGCGAGATCACGCTCCATTCCGCCCTGAACCAGCCGTTGCGTGCCGATATCGCCCTGGTCGACGTGGCCGGGATCAGTGAAGGTGATCTGTCGGCCAGCCTGGCGAGCCCGGACGATTTCAGTCGTGCGGGCGTGGAACGGGTGTTTTTTCTCAATAATCTGCGTTTTACGCCGTTTTTGCGCGGGGAGCGCAGCTTCATTCGAGTGACCTCCAGCAAACCGGTGGAGGAACCTTTCCTTAATTTCCTGGTGCAGCTTAATCAGCCCAATGGGCGCCTGCTGCGCGAATACACCGTGCTGCTCGACCCTCCGGGCTCACCGGGTATCGTGCCGGAACGTGACGAACCTTCCACGGCTGCGCAGCCTGCGCCGAGCCAGGCCACCCCGGCCATCAAGCCGCCCCCGGCAGTACAGGGCAAGCGCTATACGGTCGTGCAGGGAGACAACCCCTGGATCATTGCCCAGCGCCTGCATGACGCCGGCAGTAACGCGTCGGTCAATGAACTGGTGCAAGGGATCCAGGCCTTGAATCCCGGCAGCGACCGACTCTCCATCGGTCAACGCCTGTTGTTGCCCGATTCGGCCGTGCTGCCGACATCGGCTGCAACCACCGCTGGCCAGGCTTCTGCCGCGTCCGATGAGCAGTTGGCCGCCAGCGTGCTGCAAAACCAGCAGCAACAAAAGACCATCGAGGAACTGCAAGCGCGGCTCCAGGCCCAGGATGCGGAACTCGCCGGGCAGCGCCAGCAGATCAGCGAATTGCAGGCCCGGCTGGCCGAGACGGCTCCAGCCCCCGTTGCGTCGGCGCAACCGCAACCGGCGGAGCCTGCGTCGGAGCCGGCCCCGGACGTATCCCCCGTTACCGAACCGGTTGCAGAGCCAGAGGGCATCAATTGGACATGGGTGGTCGGGTTGGTAGCCCTGTTGGGGATGTTGGCGCTGTTACTGTTCATTCGGCGGCGCCAGCAGCAGGCCGAGCTGGAGCCAATGGCAGAGCGCCCGGAGCCGATGCTGGAGGCGGGCGACGAAAACTTCGACTCAATCCCCGACACGGAGCCCCCCGAGGCGGCGACAACGTTCAATAACGGCGATGCGCCCCTGGGTGATGTGCTGGAGGGCGTCGGGATCTACCTGACCTACGGCCGTTTCACCGAGGCTGCGGGGCTGTTGCGCGCGGCGTTGCTGGCGGAGCCTGAACGCACCGACCTGGGCCTGAAACTGCTGGAGGTCCTGGGCAGGCAGGGCGATGTCATCGGTTTCCAGGCCCAGGAAAATCATTTGCTGGGACAGGGGGTCGATGCCGGGACGCTGGAGGACATTCGTGGGCGTTATCCCAAGGTTGCCGCGATCACCGCACCGATAGTGGCTCCGACAGAACCCCAGGCACCGGCTCCTGAAGTTGAACCTGAGCCTGAACAGGCGCCGCGTGATGAGTTCGAGCTGGACCTGGATGCGCTGTCCATGGAAACCAGTTGGGACCTTGCCGATGATCAGGACACCTCCACCGAAAACAAACCGGTAGTCCCCCTTGCTAACGACCCGACCGAGGGGTTGTCGCTTTCAGGTTTCGACGAACCGGAGCTGCAATGGGAAGCGCCCCTGGAAACCGAGTCGCTGGACGATGCTTTCCTCGATGGTTTTGCCGATGAAGAACAGGCGCTGGAATTTGAGCCTCTGGCCCTCGAACCTGTTTCCCTGGACACCCTGTCCCTCGAACCCCAGCCCCCGGAACATTCGGCCAAGCTGGAACAGGCCCAGAACTGCATCGACGATGGCGACCTGAAGACCGCCGTGACCCTGCTTGAAGAGTTGCTCGAAGAGGGCGACGAACCCCTCAAGGAGACTGCCCGGGTGCTGCTGGCGGGCATTCGTTGAAGTTGTAAATGAATGTCGAGTCAACCGGCCTCTTCGCGTTCAAGCTCGCTCCCACAGGGATCTTGGGTGGAGAGGGATTTCACGTATATCCCGAATCCAGTGTGGGAGCGAGCTTGCTCGCGATAGCGGCCTGTCAGGCGATCAATCCCACCCAGGCAAGCATCTATCCCCTCAAAACGTCTGCCCCAGGTTCAGGTAAACCGCCTGTTCATCGTCGTCGTTGAACCCATAGCTGAAATTCAGTGGCCCCAGCGGCGTATCGAAACCGAGGAAAATGCTCGCGGCATTGATGTAGCCGCTGTCGAATTCGTTGTCGTTGTTCCAGGCCCGGCCGCGCTCCAACGAGCCACCGATGTACAGCGGGAAGTCCAAGGGCAGGTAGGCCCGCGGTGTGAGGCGGCGGTAATACACGGCACGCATCAGGCTCATGTTCTGTCCGGACACTCCATCTTCGCGAAAGCCCGACAATTGCCGCGCGCCACCGAGCACAAAGCTGGACGTCACCACCTCGGCGGTGTCCAGGGTGCGGCCGTAGCGCCCGCCCAGGATGAAGGTGTCCGGGCCGCTGCTCAGGGCCTTGTCCAGTTTGAACTCCCATTGACGGTAACGTTGGTCGGAGCCCAGCCCCGGTTCGTATTGGCGCCAGCTCAGGCCGATGTCTTCCCCTTCATGGGGAAAATACACACTGTCCAGGGAGTCGAACGAATACTTGAGCTCGTAGAAACCCTCGTTGAAATTCTCGCTGGGCTGGTCGTGGTCGCCGATGCGCACATCGGCCTTGCCCCAGGCCTGGCCGACACCGAAGCGAATTTCACCGCTGTTGCCGATCTGGCGCCCCACGTTCAGCCCGAAGCCATAACGCTCGACGCGATACTGGGCCACCGGATCGTTGTCCAGGATGGACTCCACGTTGCGCGATTCGAATTGCCCGTAGGGTGCGATGAAGTAGCGCGAGCCGACATCCAATGGCTGGTAGAACTCGCTGTACAACTCCTGCTTGTCGCCGATCTGCGCCCGGGTCAGCCATTCGGCACCCAGGCGATTGATGCCGTTGACCCGATAACTGGCCCCCAGGTTGAAAGCGCTGTCGCCGCGCATGTCGTCCGACAGGCTCAGCCCCAGCCGCAGATAATCGGTGCCGGTCCGTCGGCCCCGGGCGCTGATTACCAGCGTACGGTCCTGGCCTTTGTGAACCACGCGGTATTGCACCTGCTCGAAGTAATCCAGACCGTACAGCGTACCCATGTCGGTCTGCAGGCGACCCAGGTCCAGCGGCTCACCAATCTGCTGGCGAATGTAATAGCGGATCACGTCATCGCCGACTTTCGAGTCGTTCTCCACGCGAATGGCGGTAATGACCGGCGTGCGCTCGCTGGGAGTACGCGCAGCCATGAGTTCGGCGTCGGGTGTCTCGGGCGGGCGTAAAGGGGCCAGGCGTGCGTCGAGTATGCGGGTGGCGCGGTAGCCGGCGTCGATCATTTCCTGGGCACGGCCGAAGTCGGTAGAGCCGAAGCTCGCCAGGGCCGGCTGGATCAGTACGTCGTCTTTTTTCAGGGTCGCCAGTTGCTCTTCAGAGTTGCGCCGGGTCATCAGGGTGGTCGATTGGTTCAGCACATCGACCACCGTGACCAGTTGCTTGCGGGTGCGCAGCGGCGTGCCGATGTCGACCACAATGGCCATGTCCACGCCCATTTCCCGGGCCACATCCAACGGGATGTTATCGGCCATGCCACCGTCCACCAGCAGCCGGCCGTCCAGTTCCACCGGGGCGAACACCGCCGGGATCGACATGCTGGCGCGAATGACCTTGGGCAGGTGGCCTTTGCCGAACACCACCTTTTCGCCGGTGGCGATGTCAGTGGCGACGGCGCGAAACGGGATCGGCAGTTTGTCGAAGTCACGCGTATCGCTGGCATGGGCCAGCAGGCTTTCAAGCAGCAGGGCCAGGTTCTGGCCCTGGATCACCCCCAAGGGCAGGCCGAGGCTGCCGTCGTCACGAAAGCTCAGTTTCTGCTTCACGAGAAAATCCCGGTCATCCTGTTTGCGCCGGAACGGCACGTCCTTGCGCGGCGGCGCGTCGGACAAGGCCTGTTGCCAGTCGATGCCCAGGGCGAGTTTTTCCAGTTCGTCGATCTTGTAGCCCGAGGCGTACAACCCGCCGATCACCGCGCCCATGCTGGTGCCGGCAATGGCATCGATCTTGATGCCTTGCTCTTCCAAGGCCTTGAGCACACCGATGTGGGCCAGTCCCCGCGCCGCGCCGCCGGACAGTACCAGGCCGATTTTCGGCCGCGGTGCTTCGACAGCCTGGACGAAAGGGGGCAACAGCAGCAGAAGCAGGAGGGGCAGGAGGCGGCGCATCGTCAATCTCGGGGCGGGCGATCGAAGGCGGGTATTATAACGACGCCTTAGCACCCAGGAGTCCACCCGCCATGACCGAACACAAACCGGAAGTCGTCATTACCTATTGCACCCAGTGCCAATGGTTGCTGCGCGCCGCCTGGCTGGCCCAGGAACTGCTCAGCACCTTTGGCGACGACCTGGGCAAAGTGTCCCTGGTGCCAGGCACCGGCGGTGTGTTCCACATCAGCTGTGACGGTACGCAGATCTGGGAGCGCAAGGCCGATGGCGGTTTCCCCGAGGCCAAGGTCCTCAAGCAGCGGGTTCGCGACCGGATCGACCCGGAGCGGGACCTGGGCCACAACGATCGGGTTCAGTGAGACGCGGCTTGGGTCTCCACCCGCGGTTTCTTCGGGCCGCCTAGTTGGCTTGAGATCACGATGGCCGTGATGATCACCACGCCGCCCAGCAACATGCGCAACGTCGGGCGCTCGTCGAACAGCCACCAGGCCATGGCGATGCCGTAGACCGGCTCCATGGCGAAGACCACCGCCGCCGTGCGGGCCTTGATCACGGCCAGGCTGGCGACGAACAGGCTGTGGGCCAGGCCGGTGCAAAACACGCCGAGCAAGCCGATCCACAACCAGTCGATGGGACGAACGTCGCTCAATTGCGGCGCGGCCACCGGCAGCAGGCACAACCCGACCACCACGTTCTGGCACAGCGCGGCCTGTACCGGCGGCACATGGGCGGAGCCGGCACGGTTGGTCAATGACAACAGGGAGAACAGCAGCCCCGAGGCCACGGCCCAGAGCAAGCCGGTGGTGGCACCGCTGGCCAGGTCGAAGCTCGGCGTGACCAGCACCAGGCCGACGCTCACCAACACCACCAGCCAGATTTCATTGGCGCGAATCCGCTCGCGGAAGATCAGCCCCTCGAGCAATACCGTGAAGGCCGGGAAGCTGGCGAACCCCAGCGTGGCGATCGCCACGCCGGCCACTTTCACCGCGATGAAGAAGCTCACCCAGTGCCCGGCCAGCAACAGGCCGCCCAGCAGCAATCGCCGACTATCCTGGGCCCGCAGTTTCTGCCAGCGGCTGCGGCTGGCGAACCGGGCAAACACCGCCAGGGCCAGCACGGCGAAGACGGCGCGGCCGAACACGATGACCGCCGGCGAGGCCGCGGCGAGTTTGCCAAAGACACCGGTCAGGCCAAACATGAGTGCGCCAATGTGCAGGGCGCCGAGGGCGGTACGAGGTGTCATTTCGATCCTTTCAACAGATAAGCCAAAACCGACGGACAAACATCAATCCCCTGTAGGAGCTGACTGTAGGAGCTGACGAGTGCAACGAGGCTGCGATCTTTCCCCAGACACTTGAGTCGCAAGCGAAAGATCAAATGAATCTCAAGCGAAAGATCAAAAGATCGCAGCCTCGTTGCGCTCGGCAGCTCCTACACAGCTCCTACAGGCATTTAAGCGTTTGGGAGGGGGTGGCGTCTGTCGCGATCCTAGCGATTTTTAGCGCGAACCTAGCGCTGATGCCGCAGCGTGCCCGGCGTGGCGCCGAATTCCCGCAGCACCGCCGCGGCGAAAGCACTCTGGGAGCTGTAGCCGACCTGATGGGCGATCTCGCCGATGGGCAGGTCCGACTCCCGCAACAACGCCACGGCCTGGTGCAAGCGGCGGCTACGGATGTACGCCATTGGGGTTTGCCCGCACTCGGCGATGAAACGCGCATGCAGGCGGGCGCTGGAAAGGCCGGCGACCCGCGCCAGGTCCGCCACTTGCAGCGGGTAGGCCGCGTTCTGGTCGATGTGGGCGTTGAGCGCGGCGTAGGGCAGGCGCCGGCCACCGAGGGTGTCCTGGTGAACACCATTGAGACTCGCCAAGAGCAGCACCGCGCCTTGCTGGGCGATCACCGGATCGTCCACCGGGCTGCCCGCCAGCCAACTGACCAGTTGGCTTTGCCCAGCGTCCAGGGGCCGACGAGCGCTGTCGTCGAGCAAGCGGCGGCTGGCGTCGGCGTGATCCCCCAGGCATTGTCCGACCCAGTCGTCACTGGGCACATCCAGTACCAGGCAGCGGCTGCCGTGGGGGCTGCCACAGCCATGATGGGCGCCGGCAGGTACCACCACGAAACTTTGTTGCACCACTTGGCTGCCACGACCTTCGACCTCGAAGTCCAGCGCGCCGGACAACCCGAACACCAGCTGCGCGTGGTCGTGGCTGTGGGCGATCAAGTTGTGGCTGTAGTGGCGTAGCGTGAGGATCGGTCGCATCGCGGTCTCCCGTGTCAGGCCGCCAGCATACACCGAGGGGCAACGCCCGGCTCTGTCATGCAATGGACTTGTGTTTGTCATAGGCCATTAACCGCTGGGGTGCACAGTGGCGAAAACGATCAGAGGGTTGCCCAATGACCAGCGCCGAGCTCGCCAAACCCAGCCGCAAGCAGCGTGTACGCACCCTGTGGATCTCCGATGTGCACCTGGGCACCCGGGACTGCCAGGCCGAGCACCTGTCGCAGTTTCTCAAGGGCTACCACGCCGACAAGATCTACCTGGTGGGGGACATCATCGACGGCTGGAAGCTGCGCGGTGGCATGTATTGGCCCCAGGCCCACACCAACGTCATCCGCCGCTTGCTGACCATGAGCAAGCGCGGTACCGAAGTGATCTACGTCACTGGCAACCATGACGAATTCCTGCGGCGCTATTCGAAGCTGATCCTGGGCAATATCCAGTTGGTGGACGAAGCGGTGCACGTCACCGCCGATGGCCGGCACCTGCTGGTGATCCATGGCGACCAGTTCGATGTCATCACCCGTTATCACCGTTGGCTGGCGTTCCTCGGGGACTCGGCCTACGAATTCACCCTCACGCTGAACCGTTGGCTCAACCACTGGCGGGCCCGTTATGGCTACGGTTACTGGTCGCTGTCGGCGTACCTCAAGCACAAGGTGAAGACGGCCGTCAGCTTTATCAGCGACTTCGAAGAAGCCATCGCCCACGAGTGTGTGAAGCGCGAATTGCATGGCGTGGTCTGCGGGCATATCCACCATGCCGAGATGCGGATGGTGGGCGAGGTGGAATACCTCAACTGTGGCGATTGGGTCGAATCCTGCACGGCGCTGATCGAGCATTGGGATGGAACGATCGAGTTGTATCGGTTGGCGGACGCCCAGGCGCGGGAGGCGTTGATCAAGGCTGAGTTGAAAGTGACTGAGCCTGCCTAGGCCGGCCTGCCTGTTTCGCAAGCCCACATAGTGTTTTTGTGGCGAGGGAGCTTGCTCCCGCTGGCTGCGCAGCAGCCCTGGAAAAGAGGGGCGCTTCGCGCCCAGCGGGAGCAAGCTCCCTCGCCACGGGTTTTCCTGCGTCCGTTGGATTCAGGCTTGCTCCGCCATCGCCGCCTTGTAGATCGATTGCTTCGGCGCGGCAAACAGCCTTTCCAGCATCGGCTCAAAGAAGCTCAACGGCAGTGTGTCGTACTCGGGATCGAACGCCGCTGCGTCGTATTTCGCACAGAAATCAATGGTCGCCTGGTACTGCGGATGTTCGAAAAACTGCTCGCGCAGGTGCCGGTCCATGCCCAGGTGATGGAAGAAGTAATAGCCCTGGAAAATCCCGTGCTTCTCCACCATCCACAAGTTTTCGGCGCTGACGAAGGGCTTGAGGATCGCCGCGGCGATGTCCGGGTGGTTATAGGTGCCGAGGGTGTCGCCGATGTCGTGGAGCAGGGCGCAGACCACGTATTCTTCATCGCGCCCGTCACGGTAGGCACGGGTGGCGGTTTGCAGCGAGTGGGTCAGGCGATCCACCGGGAACCCGCCGAAATCGCCGTCCAGCAGTTTTAAGTGAGTCAGGATCCGGCCCGGCAATTGCCGGGCGTAGGCGCTGAAGTCGGCCGCGATGATCGCCCAATCTTGCGCAGTGCCGTCCTGCATGTGGGTGAAGCGTGCGTGGTTGCTCATCGACACTCCTTATCAGAACGCGACCTTGCCCAGCAGCATGTCGCGGTACATGACGAAATCACCGAATAGGCTGTAGAGCGGATGCTGGAAGGTGGCGGGACGGTTCTTTTCGAAGAAGAAGTGCCCGACCCAGGCGAAGCCGTAGCCGGCCACCGGCAGGGCGAGCCACAGCCACCCGCTACTTGCGACGAGGGCCATGACGAAAATCACGATGACCAGGGAGGTGCCGATGAAATGCAATCGTCGGCAGGTGCTGTTGCTGTGTTCGCTGAGGTAATACGGGTAGAACTCAGCGAAGGTATTGAATCGTTTGGCGTTTTCCACGACGGCTGACTCTGTGGTTATTGTTTTGATATTTAAGTCTAGAGCTATCAATTACAACGGCCAGTGACAATCAGCGCCACTTTAGTATCCTTCGCAAATCCAGCCGTACCCTGCGGCTCGTCATGCAAGTAAAACGTCATGAGCGAACGAACCACTTCTTCAAGCTGGGCGATGGGGATTGTCAAGGCGTTGGAAATGGACGGCCTGGATTGTCGGGCGCTGTTCAATCAATTGGGGCTGGATTTCGATGCGCTGGACGATCCGGATGCACGGTTCCCCCAGGACTCGATGACGCGGCTCTGGCAACGGGCGGTGGAGTTGTCGGGCAACCCGGCCATCGGTTTGAACATGGGCAAGGTGGTGCGCCCGGCCTCGTTCCATGTGGCGGGCTACGCCTTGATGTCCAGTCGCACCCTGGTGGAGGGTTTCCAACGGCTGGTGCGGTACCAGCGGATCATCGCCGAAAGCGCCGACTTGAGTTTTCGTCCGTTGGAAGGCGGTTATGGGCTGATCCTGACCGTTCATGGCGACCATCTGCCCCCGACCCGCCAAAGCGCCGAAGCGTCCCTGGCCTGTGCGCTGGCCCTGTGCAGCTGGTTGACCGGGCGCACCCTGCATCCGGTGAAGGTGCTGTTCCAGGGTGCCGAACCCTCGGACCCGGCGCCTTATCACCGAGCTTTTCACGCGCCGTTGGTGTTCGGCGCTCCCTATGACGCGCTGATCTTCGAACGGGCCGACATGGAGGCGCCGCTGCCGACGGCCAATGAAGCCATGGCGCAGCTTCACGATCGGTTTGCCGGGGAATACCTCGCGCGTTTCTCGGAAAGCCGCGTGACCCACAAGGCACGACAAGTCTTGTGTCGGTTGTTGCCCCAGGGGGAACCCAAGCGAGACGTGGTGGCGCAGACGCTGCACCTGTCCCAGCGCACCTTGCAGCGGCGCTTGCAGGAAGAGGGCACCAGTTTCCAGAGCCTGCTCGAAGACACCCGCCGCGAGCTGGCCGAGCAGTACCTGGCACAGCCGGGCATGACGCTGCTGGAAATCGCCTACCTGTTGGGATTTGCCGACCCGAGCAATTTTTTCCGGGCCTTTCGCCGCTGGTTCGACACCACGCCCGGCGAATACCGGGCGCGATTGGCGAGCCAGCCTGAACCGGTCAGTGACGCCAGAACGCCGGGATACACAGCACGAACACGGTGATGATCTCCAGCCGGCCCAGCAGCATGCCCCCCGACAGAATCCACTTGGCGGCGTCCGGCAGCGGTGCGAAGTTGCCGGCCGGCCCGATGGTTTCCCCCAGCCCCGGGCCGACGCCGGACACGGTACTGGCCGCACCGGTCAACGCCGTCATCCATTCCACGCCCAACAGCGACAGCAGCAGGGCGATCACGCAGATCGTGATGGCGAAGAAGAACGAGAACGTCAGGATCGAGCGGACGATTTCCTCGTCGAGGCGATGACCGTTGTATTTTTGCTTGATCACCGCACGGGGATGGATCAGTTGATTAAGGTTGGCCCGCAGCAGGATGTAGGCGACCTGGAAGCGAAAGATCTTGATCCCGCCGGCCGTCGAACCCGAGCAACCGCCGACGAACCCCAGGTAGAAGAACAGCATCAGCGAGAAATTGCCCCACAGGCTGTAGTCGCCCAGGGCGAAGCCGGTGGTGGTAACGATGGACGTCACGTTCAGCGCCACGTGCCGCAGGGCGTCCAGCCAATGCAGGTCGGTGGTCGCCCAATACCAGGTGCCGAGCACCAGCCAGGTCACCAGCAGCACGCCAATGAGCCCCTGGACCTGCTGGTCCTTGATCAACGCCCGGCGATTGCCCCGCAACATCGAGACGTACAGGGCAAACGGCAGGCTGCCGAGGATCATGATGACGATGGCGACCCAGTGCACCGCCGGCTGGGTCCACTTGGCCAGGGACAGGTCCGAGGTGGAGAAGCCGCCGGTGGAAATCGCCGACATCGAATGGTTGATGGCATCGAACAGGCTCATCCCGGCCCACCAGAGCGCCAGGGTGCCAAGAATGGTGATGCCCACGTAGGCCGCCACGATCAACCGCGCCACCATGTGGGAGCGGGGCATGACTTTTTCCGAGCGGTCCGATGACTCGGTCTGGAACAGCCGCATGCCACCGATGCGCAGCAGGGGCAGGATCGCCACCGCCATGCCGATGAAGCCGATACCGCCGAGCCAGTGCAGCAGCGAGCGCCACATCAGGATGCCCGGCGACATATTGTCCAGGCCGCTCAGGACGGTGGCGCCGGTGGCGGTGATGCCCGACATGCTTTCGAAGAACGAATCCGTATAGCTGATGTGCTGGGTCAGCAGGAACGGCAGCGCAGCGAAGATACACACCACCAGCCAGCTGCTGACGGTCAGCAGGTACATGTCCCGCGGCCGCAGGTGGATGTGTTCCGGGCGCCCTGGAAGCACCAGCGCCAGGCCGGCGAGGAACGTGATCATGCTCGACCAGAGGAACGACGGCAGGTCGCCAGTGCGCTCGAAGATCATCAGCGTGACCATGGGCACGACCATGAAGATCGCCAGGGTGATCAGGAAGATGCCGATGATGAAACCGATGATTCGCAGGGTCGGCAACGCCATGAAGTCCGCTCAGGCTGAAAGGGAAGGGCGCCATTCTACCTGCGGCCAGCGTCCTGTAAACCGGCACTCGGCGGCGCCTGGCTGCCTGGCCACGGAATTTGCGCTAACGGACTCGCCGCACAGCCACTAGAATAGCTGGACATTTTTTCAGGAGGTGGCCGATGCAGGCTCTCGACGCTTTGCTCAACCGTGTTTCCGTCCCGCGCCTGGTGGAGCCGGCACCCACGCCGGAACAGCGCGAGCTCATGTTCGCCGCAGCCATGCGGGCACCGGATCACGGCCAGTTGCGGCCATGGCGCTTCCTGACGGTGGAGGGGCAGGCGCGGCATCGCATGGGCGAACTGCTGGCCGAAGCGGCAAAGTTCAATGACCCACTGGTGCCCGAAGCCGTCGTGGAAAAGGCCCTCAATGGCCCATTGCGCGCGCCCCTGGTCGTGGTGGTGATCGCCCGTCTGCAGGACCATTTCAAAATCCCGAAATCAGAGCAATTGCTGGCGGCCGGCTGCGCGGCCCATGGCATCCTGCTGGCCGCGTATGCCCAGGGGATTGGCGGCGTGTGGCGCACCGGCGAACTGGCGTACTCGCCACATGTGGCCCGGGGGCTTGGCCTTGAAGATGGGGAAGAAGTGATCGGTTTCCTCTACCTGGGCACGCCGCAGAAAGAGGCGCGTACCGCACCGCAGGAAGATGTGGGGCAGTTTGTCCGGGAGTGGACGGGCCCGTAAATCTAATGAGTGGCGCGGTTTCTGTAGTGAAGAGGATTTCTGTGGCGAGGGGATTTATCCCCGCTGGGCTGCGTAGCAGCCCCAACGCTTTTGAATGGATGCGATCTGACACTCCGAGGTGTCGGCCTCAAGGGCCGCTGCGCAGCCCAGCGGGGATAAATCCCCTCGCCACAAAAGGTATCTAGCCACTATTGCTTACCTGCAAACATCCGCAATCGCCACCGCCAGCGCATCCAGGCGCGTGGCATCGATACCGGCCACGTTGGCCCGGCCGGTGCCGACCATGTAGACGCTGTGGCGTTCGCGCAGGTGCTTGACCTGTTCCGGCGTCAGGCCGGTGTAGGAAAACATCCCGCGTTGCACGCCGATATGGGCGAAGCGCTCCCGCAGACCATGGGGTTCGAGAGCTTCCAGCAAACCGCTGCGCAATTGCGCGATGCGCAGGCGCATGGCCTGGACTTCATCGGCCCACAGGCTTTTGAGTTCCGGGTTGCCGAGGATGGTCGCCACCACGGCTGCGCCATGGTCTGGTGGCGTCGACCACAGGTTCCGGGCGATGTTTGCCAATTGGCTGCGGATATCGATCAGTTTTTCGCCGTCCCGGGCGCAGACGATCAACGCACCCGTACGGTCGCGGTACAGGCCGAAGTTCTTCGAACAGGAGCTGGTGATCAGCACTTCGGGTAACGCTTGGGCAAATAGCCGGACCGCCCAGGCGTCCTGTTCCAAGCCATCGCCGAAGCCCTGGTAGGCGAAGTCGATCAGTGGCAGCAGGTCGCGGCTGCGCACCACTTCCAGCAGCTGCTGCCATTGCCCATGGGACAGGTCGAACCCGGTGGGGTTGTGGCAGCAGGCATGCAGCAAGACCACATCGCCTTTGGGTGCCTGGTTCAGGGTTGCCAGCATCGCCTCGAAATCCAAGCGGTTATCGGCGCCCACATAAGGGTAATGACTGACCTTGACCCCGGCCGTGGCGAAAATGGTCTCGTGGATCGGCCAGGTCGGGTTGCTCAGCCAGACACCACGGCCCGGCAGGCACTGGGCGATGAAGTCGGCGCTCAGGCGCAGGGCACCGGTGCCGCCGGGTGTCTGGGTGGCGCCGGCGCGCTTTGCGCTGATCAGCGACGAGTCGGCGCCCAGCACCAGCTCATTGATCAACTGGCCGAACGCGGCGTCGCCATGGCCGCCGATGTAGGTCTTGGTGACCTGGCGATCCACCAGTCGCTGCTCGGCCTGTTTCACCGATTGAAGGATCGGCGTCAGGCCTTGGGCATCCTTATAGACGCCCACGCCCAGGTCGAACTTGCTCGGGTTGCTATCCGCCCCGTAGGCCTCCATCAGGCCGAGGATCGGGTCGCCGGGTACCCGGCCGATGGCGTCGAAATGCATTACTTGCGGCCCTCGGCGGTCTTGGCCACGTCATCGGTGCGAGCGGCCATGATGAAGTCGTTGCGGTGCAGGCCCTTGATGGAGTGGCTCCACCAGGTCACGGTGACTTTGCCCCACTCGGTGAGCAGGCCTGGGTGGTGGCCTTCGGCCTCGGAGATTTCGCCAACGGCGTTGGTAAATGCCAGGGCGTGCTTGAAGTTCTTGAACAGGAAAACTTTTTCCAGCTGCATGACGCCGTCGCGCACTTCGATGTTCCAGTCCGGGATTTGTTTGATCAACACCGGCAATTCTTCGTCGCTGACTTGTGGGGCGTCGGCGCGGCAGGCTTCGCAGTGGGCTTGGTTCAGAGTGTTCATGGTGTGTTCCTGGATCGAATAGTTGAAAACGTCGATGCACCCACGCTAAAGCAAAGCCGCGTCGTGCAACAGACTCAATTGGGATTAAAAGACGCGGTTCACGCCGCTTTGGGCGGAAATTTCGGGGCGTGCAGGCCCAGTTCCCGACCGCGCTTGACCATGCCCATGATGTCTTCGTGGGCCAGGTCGAACAGACGCTTGAGCTCGGGCAACACGAAATACACCGGTTGCAGGATGTCGATGCGATACGGCGTGCGCATGGCTTCCAACGGATCGAAGGCTTGGTGCTCGGGCTCGTCGGACAGGCAGTACACGGTTTCCTTGGGCGACGAGAGGATGCCGCCGCCGTAGATGCGCCGGCCCTGCGGGGTCTGCACCAGGCCGAACTCGATGGTCATCCAATACAGGCGCGCCAGGTAGACGCGTTCTTCCTTGGAAGCCTGTAGGCCGAGTTTGCCGTAGGTGTGGGTAAATTCGGCAAACCAAGGGTTGGTCAGCAACGGGCAGTGGCCAAAGATCTCGTGGAAAATGTCCGGCTCTTGCAGGTAATCCAGTTCTTCACGGGTACGAATGAAGGTCGCTACCGGAAACTGCTTGCTGGCGAGCAATTCGAAGAAGGTCTGGAAAGGGATCAGCGCCGGCACGCGGGCGACTTGCCAGCCCGTGGTCTCGCCCAGCACTTTGTTGACTTCGTCCAGTTGCGGGATGCGGTCGTGGGGCAGGCCCAGCTTGTCGATGCCGGCCAGGTATTCCTGGCACGCACGGCCTTCGATGACTTTGAGCTGGCGGGTGATCAGCGTGTTCCACACCGCGTGTTCTTCAGCGGTGTAGTGGATAAAACCTTGCGCATCGGGCTCGCGAGCCACGTATTGCGTCTGCTTCATGCTGCTCTCCTGCTGATTTTCCCTCAGGGGGGAAGATGCGTTTGTTGTTATGTCGAGCGATGCATTAGAGATAACCCGAAGCAGCGGTGTGTGCATCGGCTTGGCGAGGATGGATTGGGCGAACGACGGGTCGATTCGTAAAGTTTTCGTTACGAATTGACGGGCGCTACGATCTTTCCGGGATTTTCAGGTGGGAAACGGCCTACATCTGTCACATAATCTTGACGATTATTTGCGTTGCCACGCCGAAAAACTTTTGTGACGAGGGTGCTTGCTCCCGCTGGGGCGCGAAGCGGCCCCTGTTTTGGGTCTGCTGCGCAGCCCAGCGGGAGCAAGCTCCCTCGCCACAGAGGGGCTGGAATGGCGCGTTTTTCTATCTCATATGCACCTGGGTCATTTCATGCGCATCAAAGTCCATTGCCAGAATCGCATCGGCATCCTCCGGGACATCCTCAACCTGTTGGTGGAGTACGGCATCAACGTCGCCCGGGGCGAGGTCGGTGGCGAGCATGGCAATGCGATCTACCTGCACTGCCCGAACCTGATCAACATCCAGTTCCAGGCGTTGCGTCCGAAATTCGAAGGCATCGCCGGGGTGTTTGGCGTCAAGCGTGTAGGGCTGATGCCCAGCGAACGTCGGCACATGGAGCTCAACGCCTTGCTCGGCGCCCTGGAGTTTCCAGTGCTGTCCATCGATATGGGAGGTTCCATCGTCGCGGCCAACCGGGCGGCGGCGCAGTTGCTCGGGGTGCGGGTCGACGAGGTGCCGGGGATTCCCTTGTCACGCTACGCCGAGGATTTCGACTTGCCGGAACTGGTGCGCGCCAACCAGTCGCGCATCAACGGCCTGAGGGTCAAGGTCAAGGGTGACGTGTTCCTGGCCGACATCGCGCCACTGCAATCGGAACACGACGACAGTGAAGCCATGGCCGGTGCGGTGCTGACCCTGCACCGGGCCGACCGCGTGGGTGAGCGGATCTATAACGTGCGCAAGCAGGAGCTGCGCGGCTTCGACAGTATTTTCCAGAGCTCGAAGGTAATGGCTGCGGTGGTCCGTGAGGCCCGGCGCATGGCACCGCTGGACGCGCCGCTATTAATTGAGGGCGAAACCGGCACGGGCAAGGAGCTGCTGGCTCGGGCTTGTCACCTGGCCAGCCCGCGCGGCCAATCGCCCTTGATGGCACTCAACTGCGCCGGGCTGCCCGAGTCCATGGCCGAGACCGAGCTGTTCGGTTACGGGCCGGGGGCCTTCGAAGGCGCCCGGGCCGAAGGCAAGCTCGGCCTGCTGGAACTGACCGCCGGAGGAACGCTGTTCCTCGACGGGGTTGGGGAAATGAGCCCGCGCCTGCAAGTGAAATTGCTGCGCTTCCTGCAGGACGGTTGCTTCCGGCGTGTCGGCAGCGATGAAGAGGTGTACCTGGACGTCAGGGTGATCTGCGCCACCCAGGTCGATTTGTCCGAACTCTGCGCCCGAGGCGAATTCCGTCAGGATTTGTACCACCGCTTGAATGTGCTTTCGCTACACATCCCACCCCTGCGCGAATGCCTCGATGGCCTGGGGCCACTGGTGGAGCATTTCCTCGACCAGGCCAGCCGCCAGATCGGCTGTGCATTGCCCAAGCTGGCGCCGGCGGCCATGGACCGCCTCAGTCATTACCATTGGCCGGGCAATGTCCGGCAGTTGGAAAACGTGCTGTTCCAGGCGGTTTCCCTGTGCGATGGCGGAAAGGTGAAAGCCGAGCACATCCGCCTGCCGGACTACGGCGTGCGCCAGCCCCTTGGCGATTTCTCCCTTGAGGGTGGGTTGGACGAGATCGTTGGGCGTTTCGAGAAAGCGGTACTGGAGCGCTTGTATTCCGAACATCCCAGCAGCCGGCAACTGGGCAAGCGGCTGGGGGTTTCCCATACGACCATTGCCAATAAGTTGCGTGAGTATGAAGTGGGCAAGACGGAGCCTTAGCGGGGGCGTTTTTTCCCTGGTATGGGATTTGCTAGATCGTGGCTGTCCCCCCGCTTATTCGGAGTAGGTGGCGACTTTTTGACAGGGCTGAGGCCCGGTTTCGGCTGCGTACGTGAGGCTCAGGATGCAAAAAAAAATAGCTGTGGTGCAGTCGAACTACATCCCTTGGAAGGGCTATTTCGATCTGATCCGCAGCGTCGATGCGTTCGTCCTGTTTGACGATGTCCAGTACACCCGGAGGGACTGGCGCAACCGCAACAAGATCAAGACCGCCCAGGGTGAGCATTGGCTGAGTATTCCGGTCAAGAACAAGGGCCGTCTCGAACAATTGATCAACGAAGTCCAGGTGACCAGCCCGGATTGGGCCGCTGCGCACTGGAAGACCATTGAGCGCAGTTATCGGCGCGCACCGTGCTTCGCTCAGATGGAGGCGCCGATTCGTGCGCTCTACGAGCAGGCTGCCGACCTCACCGATCTGACTCGCATCAACCACTTGTTCATCGCCGGCTTATGCCCCCTGCTGGGCATCCATACGCCGCTCCACCGTTCCGAAGAATTGGGGCGCGCAGAGGGCAAGAATGAACGCCTGATCCATCTCTGCCAGGCCCTCGGGGCCAACGAGTACCTTTCTGGACCCGCGGCCAGTCACTACCTCGACGAAGCGGCGTTCGCCGCCAAGGGGATCGCGGTGTCGTACATGAGCTATGCCGGCTATCCCGAGTATCCGCAGCTATACGGCGAGTTCCAGCATGCGCTCAGCGTCATCGACCTGTTGTTCAATACCGGCGCGGATGCATCGGCTTTTCTGGAGAAAGGGGCTGTCTGAGCGGGCCTTGCCAGTGACACCCTTTTTGACTTGATTCTGGAGATTTCACCCGATGTCGAACCTTGCGCAGCTGGACGCTCATTCGCTCGAACAGGCGTTGGCGCGTCTACGGCTGATGTATGCCAAACCCGAGCATCCCTACTACATCCTGGCGCCTGCTTACCGTGAATCCTCGTCGGGCGTCGTCTCGCTGCACTACCTCTGCCATATGCTCAACCTCAGTGGCCGTGAGGCCTACATCTGCAGCACCGAAGTGGTCAATCCAGATCTCAAGACGCCCTTGATCAGTTCTGCGATCAAGCAGCGCCATAGGGCGGCGGGCAAGGTGCCGATCGCGGTTTATCCCGAGGTATTCCCTGGCAATCCACTCAACTGTCCGGTCGTGGCGCGTTTTCTCCTGAATTTCGAGGGGTTCCTCACTGGGAAAAGCATGGACGCCGCGCCCACCGATTTGTTTTTCTATTACGCCGCCCGGCTCGCTGAGCACCGTGGCGACCCTGACGGTGACCTGTTGTGCCTGCCGGCGATCGATATCGAAATGTTCTCGACGGTGGGCGCCGGCACCGTGCGTAAGGGCAGCTATCTCTACCAGAACCGTCACCCCTTGGGTCAGATCGACTACTCGCTACTGCCAGCGGATGTCCGCCTGCTGAGCATGGCCAACCCCTTGGCCCTGCCTGAGCTGGCCGAGCTGCTGCGCAATGCCGAGGTGATGTACAGCTACGAGTGGTCGATGACCTGCGTCATGGCCGTGCTGTGCGGATGTCCGGTGATATTCATTCCAGGACATGGCGTCGACCAGCCACTGCTCGATAACAGTTTTTTCGGCAGCGTCGGTTTTGCCATGCTCGACCAGCCGGACCCGTTGGAACATGCCCGGGCAAGCCTCGGCGACGCCTTGCCCCGTTATGTTGAGCGCACGGCGGCTTTCTGGCAGCAGCTGGATGTGTTTATTGCAAAAACCCAGGCGACTGCCGCGCGTGAGGCGGTCGGCAACCGTCTGGGTGTGCTCGATTGGTTGCGCCAACGCTACCCGCTGGCGCAACCATTGCGTTTGATCAATGAGCGCTTGGCTAGCGCGGCGGCGCCAAGTTTCACTGTCCTGGTCCGCGACGACGGCAATCCGTTGGCGCTGGCGCACACCCTGGACAGCCTGGATCGACAGTTGTACCAGCGCATCCATGTATGTGTGATGGGTGACGCTGACCCGGGGCGAGCCAACGTTCAATGGTTGGCGTGTGACCCGAAGCAACCTGCGGCAGCGATCAATGGCCTGGTCGAGGGCACCCAGACCGACTGGCTCCTGCTGGTCGAGGCGGGGGAGGAGTTTACTGCTGCGGGGTTGCTGATGACGGCCCTGAATCTGCTCGATGCGCCAGACAGTTGCCTGGCGGTATACGCCGACGAGGCGCTGCGGGTGGGAGGGGTGGCGAATCTTTCGTTGCGGCCTGACCTGAACCTGGATTTGCTCTTGGCGTTTCCGACCAGTCTTTCCCGTCACTGGATGTACCGTCGGGAGGCGCTGGAGCGCTTGAGCGGTTTTGATAATGGCTGCGGTGGCGCCTTCGAGTTGGCCTACCAACTGCGCCTGATCGGCGAGCAAGGGATGGCGAGCATTGGTCATGTCAGCGAGCCCCTGCTGATCGCCAACGAAGTTCGGCAGTCGGAATGTGCTAATGAGCGCTCGGTCATTGACGCGCACCTGCACGGACGTGGCTATGGTCAGGCGCGAGCGGTTGCCCTTGAAAAGGAGCCGGGTCGCTATCGTATCGACTACGGTCACGAGCGACTGGCCTCGGTCAGTATTCTGATTTACCTCGAAGGACAGTTGACCAATTTCCAGCGTTGCCTGGAAAGCCTGCTGATGCGGACAGACGCCGTGGACTTCGAGGTCTTGCTGATCGAGCCGGGCAACGATGAACCCGCATTGCTGGAGTGGCTGGGGCTGGTCGAGCAGATGGGCGAAGGTCGTTTCCAGGTGTTGCGTTTCATGCCGGGGCAGTCGCGCGCGGCGATGTGCAATGCGGCGGCGCAGGAAGCACGCGGTGAATATCTGCTCTGGCTCGACGCGCAAACCGCTGTGCTTGAGCCGGGTTGGCTGCACGCGTTGCTCAATCACGCCCAGCGCCCGGAAGTCGGTGCCGTGGGCGGCACGTTGCAGGATAGCCAGGGCCGGATACGCCAGGCGAGCCTCGTGTTGGGGTTGGGCGGGGTCGTCGGTCGGGCCTTTGAGGGCTTGTCAGCCCAGGTATCGGAGGGCATGGGCCGGTCTGGGCTTGAGCAAAACTGCTCCGCAGTGGGCGGCGAATGCCTGATGCTGCGTCGGGCGCTGTTCCTTGAGGCCGATGGCTTCGATACCGATCCACTGCTGGCCCCCTGGACCCATGTCGACCTGTGCCTGAAGCTGCAGCAGGCGGGTTACCTGAACGTCTGGACCCCTTACGCACGTCTGTTGATGGACGTTGTGTCAGATTCCCAGGCAACTAGCGAGCAGGAAGATGTCTTCTACGCGCGTTGGTTGCCGCAATTGGCTCGCGACCCTGCCTACAACTCCAACTTTTCGCTGCGCGTCGGCGAGGGATTTGTCCGGGAAAACACCGACCTGTGCTGGTATCCACTGCAAGGCAGTGTGCCGAGGGTGTTGGTCTGTGTCACTGAACAGCAGGCGGGGGCTTATTCGCGTCTGGTTCAGCCATTCAGCACCTTGCTGGAAGCAGGGCAGGTCGAAGGCGCAGCTATTTCGAGTTTGCTGTCGCCGGTGGAAATTGCGCGCCTGGCGCCAACCACCGTGGTATTGCAGCGCCCTCTGGATGACGCCGGGCTACTGGCTCTGAGCCGCCTTAGAGCGTTTTCCAAGGCGTTCACGGTCTACGACCTGGACGGTTATTTGCCGCAGATGGAGTTGAAGGGCGATTACGGTGTCGATGAGCTGCTGGAGCGCCTGCGGTTCGGGATGATGCAGGCTGATCGGGTGCTGGTCCCCACGCCGACGCTGGCCGAACTGTTGCAAGGTCAACATGACGACATCCGCGTGCTGGAAACCCTGCTGCCGGCCGCCTGGGGTCGTGTGCAAAGCAAGCGACGCATCGGGGCCAAGCCGCGCCTGGGCTGGCTGGGCGGCAAGGATACTCATCTGCTGGCCGAGGTATTGCCCGCGTTCGCTGGCGAAGTCGATTGGGTGGTGCTGGGCGACTGCCCCGCGGCACTGCAGCCTTATTTGAAGGAGCTGCACCCAGCTGTCGCGCAGCAGCAATTGGCGGGGGCCATGGCAGCCTTGAATCTGGATCTGGCTCTGGTGCCCATGGCTGAAACCCTGGGCAATGCCTGCTCCGGTGACCTGCGTGTCCTGCAGCATGCCGCGTGCGGCCATCCGGTCATTTGCAGCCGGGTGCCGGGTTTTGTCGGCGGTGAGGTATTACCGCTGTCACGGGTGAATAACGAGGCGCAAGACTGGATCCGAACGATTCGCTTGCACCTGGAAGACCGTGAAGCTTCCGCGACGCTGGGGGACACCTTGCAGTCGACGGTGCGGGCGCAGTGGCTGCTCGAAGGCGAGCGCCTGGACGCCTGGCGGCGGGCATGGTTGGCCGATTGATCCCTACTAATATGATGTGACCTTGGTCGCTCAGCGGAGAACATGTGACATGAGCAACGATCTCGATACCTTCATCGCCGCCTATAGCGACAGCTTTGGCTATGCGTATGACAACAACATCATGCTCAACTGGTATCCCCAGCGCATCATGGCGCTCTGTACCCAGGCGCAAAGCCTCCTGGAGCTTGGTGTTGGCCATGGCTTCAGCACCCATCGCTTCTCGCAGTTCTTTGGCGAGCACACGGTCATCGATGGTTCCGCATCGGTGATTGCCCAGTTCAAGGCTCGATACCCGGATAATGCGGCCGAGATCGTTGAAAGTTATTTTGAGACATTCGACACCGACAAGCGTTTCGATCTCATCGTGATGGGTTTTATTCTTGAGCATGTCGAGGATCCACAGACCGTACTGCAACGGTTCAAGCGTTTTCTGGCCCCTGGTGGTCGTTGCTTCGTGGCGGTTCCCAACGGCGAGTCCCTGCATCGGCGATTCGGTCATGCTGCCGGGCTGCTTGACGACATGGCGGCGCTGGGCGGCGCGGATCTTGAGCTGGGTCATGTACGCAGCTACTCGCTACAGACCCTGACCGCGGAACTTGAAACCGCCGGGCTCCAGGTGGTGCGCAAAGAAGGCATATTTCTCAAACCCTTTACCACCGGGCAATTGAAAACGCTGAACTTGAGTCCGGACATCATCCAGGCCATGTGTACCGTGGGCATCGATTATCCAGAACTGTGCTGTGCAATGATGCTGGAAGCGACAGTCGCGCCGTCATGAAAAGCCTGGTCATAGGGAGTACTTCAGTCATTGGTAAGGCGGTCGCCCGGGCGTTGTCGAGCTATGGCCCAGTCAAATTGGCGGGACGTCGGGACGCCGATGTTGCCTTTGACTTGAATAGCCCGCAACCCAGCGCCTGCGACGAGCGCTTCGACGTGGTCGTGTTGGCAGCGGCCGATTTTGGCGGCGGCCAGCCAGATGATCTGATTCGCGCAGAACGGGTCAACAGTGTCGGTACATTGGCTGCCTGTCGCCTGGCCGAACAATGCGGGGCGCGGCATTTCATTCTGCTGTCGTCGCGTTGGGCCAGCCATCAGGCGACGGATCCCTACTTCGGCATCTACTCGCTGTCCAAGCGCCATGCCGAAGAAGTGGCGAGCCTGTATTGCCAGGAACGGGGCATGGCGTTGAGCGTCCTGCGCATCAGTCAGGTCTACGACAGCGGGGAGCAGTGCAGGACTCACCAACCGCTGTTATACGTCATCGCCGACAAGGCGCAGGCGGGGCAGGCCGTCGAGCTCTATGGCAGCAACGACCCCCGGCGCAACTACCTGCACTTGAGTGATCTTGCCGAGGTCTGCGCGCGGCTGGCGGAACAGGGCATCACTGGCTTGTATAACTGCGGCCATCCCGAATCTCCCCGTCTATCCGAAATTGCCCAGGCCGCCTTCGAGGCGTTTGGCAAACCGTCGGACGTCCGCTTCCTGCCGGAAAAAAACGATATTCCCGATCTGCCTTCCTTTGACTGTGGGCATGACTTGTACGAACAAATAGGTTTCACCCCGCGAATAGATATTCGCCGGGGTTTTGAGCTGATGCGAGCGCACCGGGAGAACCTGTCATGAAGACCGTCATGGTGACGGGTGTTGGCGCCATCATGGGTTACGGCCTGCTCAAGTCGCTGCGTGCGGCGGACCCTTCTGTTCGCCTGGTCGGCACCGATATCTACGACGATGCCGTCGGTCGCGGTTGGTGCGATGCATTCGTGCAGGCTCCTTTGACCGCTGACGCGTGCTACAGCCAGTGGTTGGGCGATACGCTGGCCAGGCACGAGGTTGACCTGTTGATCCCGGGGATCGAACAGGATGTCCATTGGCTGTCGGACAACCGAGCGTTGTTGGCGACATTTGATTGCCAGGTTGCGCTCAACAACCCGCAATTGATCGAACTTTCCAGGGACAAATGGGCCATGGACCAGGCGCTGGTGGCGCTGGGGGATGCCAGTCGTATTCCCAGCCTGCTGACGGGGGATTTCCACGCGCTCAAGGCGGCCTTGGGCCTGCCGTTCCTGCTCAAGCCGCGGCGAAGCTATGCCTCCAAAGGGTTGGTCTGGGTTCGCGAGGAGCGCGACTTTACGCCTCACGCGGCCCTGCTCGGTGACTACCTCATGGCCCAACCCATCATTGGCAGCGCGGCCGATGAATTCACCGTGGCGGCGTTCGGCGATGGGCGCGGCGGCACGGGGCCGATCATCGCCTTCCAGCGCAAGCTGGCGTCGGACGGGGCCACCGCCAAGGCTTGGGTGTATCAGGATGATTCGCTGGATGAAACAGTTGCCAGGTTGTGCCGCGCCTTCAAGCCGGTGGGGCCGACCAACTTGCAATTCCGTCGTGGTAGCGATGGCTCCTGGAGCCTGCTGGAGATCAATCCGCGAATATCCTCGACCAGTTCAATGCGTCGCGCATTCGGCTACAACGAGGCGGCCATGTGCCTGGATTTTTACCTCGATGGCAAGACACCGGCCCAGCCCACCATTCGCAGTGGTTTCGCTGTTCGTTATATAGAGGATTTCATTGTCTATGATCGGCATCATTTCTGACGTACATGGCAATTACAGCGCCCTTCGAACAGTGCTTGCCAAGTTGGATGAGCTGGGTGTGTCGCGGATTATCTGCCTGGGTGATACGGCCGGTTATTACAGTCAAGTCAATGAGTGCTGCGAAGCCCTGCGTGAGCGAAACATCTTCTCCGTGATGGGCAATCATGATTGGTACCTGGCCAGGAATGAGCGCTGCCCCCGTTCCAATAGCGCCAATGCCTGCCTGGACTATCAGCGGGGCATCATCACCTCGCAGAACCTGGCCTGGTTGGGATCCCTCCCGGAGCGCTCCACAGAGGATGGACTGAGCATCGTCCACGGTGGCTGGAACGATCCGCTGGACGAGTACCTGCGCCCCTCGCAGGCGTACTTTGCGCCGTTGCCCGGCCAATATTTCGCATCGGGTCATACCCATGTCCAGCACCTGTGGAGCGGCGAGGACAAGGCCTACTGCAATCCCGGTTCAGTCGGCCAGCCACGTGACGGTGATCCCCGGGCAGCTTTCGCCACTTGGGACGGCGAAGCCTTCAACCTGCACCGGGTTGAATACGACATCGGTGAAACGCAGCTCGCCATGAAGAGCGCCGGTTTTACCCCTTATTTCTACGAAAACCTTGATATCGGCAGTCAGATCGGTGGGCGGATCAATGCGGTTTGAGGTTTTTTGCTGTGTGCTACTCACTACCATGCCCGCCCAGGGAAGTTCGCAATGAGCAAAGAAACGATATTCTTCAACCGCCCGTACATGACCGGCAAGGAGCTGGACTACATTGCCCAGGCCAAATTCGGCAACATGCTCGCCGGTGATGGTCCGTTCACCAAGCAATGCCACCGCTGGCTGGAGTCGCACACGGGCTGCAACAAGGCACTGCTCACCCACTCCTGTACCGCTGCGCTGGAAATGGCCGCCTTGCTGCTGGATATCCAGCCTGGCGATGAAGTCATCCTGCCTTCGTTCACCTTCGTCTCCACGGCCAACGCTTTTGTGCTGCGTGGCGCGGTGCCGGTTTTCGTCGATGTACGGCCTGATACCTTGAACCTGGACGAACGTCTGATCGAGGCGGCAATCACGTCGCGGACCAAAGCTATCGTGCCCGTTCACTATGCCGGCGTTGCCTGCGAGATGGACACGATCCTGGCGATTGCGCACAAGCATGGTCTGGCGGTGGTCGAAGACGCTGCGCAAGGGGTGATGTCGACTTACAAGGGGCGGGCGTTGGGCAGCCTCGGCGACCTTGGGGCGTTCAGTTTCCACGAAACCAAGAACGTGATTTCGGGGGAGGGCGGGGCTTTGCTGGCCAATAACCCTGCAATGGCATTGCGCGCCGAGATCATCCGCGAAAAAGGCACCGATCGCAGTCGATTCTTCAGGGGCGAGGTGGACAAATACACCTGGCAAGAAGTGGGTTCTTCGTTCCTGCCCGGAGAAATTACGGCAGCCTTCCTCTGGGCCCAGTTGGAAGAGGCTCAGTCCATCACCAATCGCCGCTTGGCAATCTGGGATCATTACCATGGCGCTTTGGCAGAGCTTGAGCTGCAAGGATTGTTGCGTCGTCCAATAGTGCCTGAAAATTGCCAGCACAATGCGCACATGTATTACGTGCTGCTGGCTCCTGGTGTCGCGCGCCAAGTTGTTCTTGAAAAACTCAAGAGCCACGCCATCTACGCGGTGTTCCACTACGTACCGCTGCATTCGTCGCCCGGCGGAATTCGGTATGGGCGTGTGCACGGCTCGATGGAAATAACCGACGGGTATTCCGAGCGTCTGTTGCGATTGCCGCTCTGGCTCGGTTTGACGAACGATCAGCAAGACCGGGTGGTCGATGTGCTCGGCGGTGCATTGGCGGCTTGCCACCTAGCGGCATAACTCCGCCGGTTTTTCGACTTCGACACAACTGAGCGGTGCTCTCTGAATCCCCCAGGCCCTTTGTTTTCCAGGCCTGGGCCCGCCAGAAAAAAGTTGGTCTGCAAATTGCTTAAGGCTGTGCAACACAGCAGTGGGCGGCAAACGTCCGGCATGCAGAGGAACGACAGTGGACAAGTACCTTTATGTGGCAATGACCGGCGCCAGCCAGAACGCACTGGCGCAGCGGGCCCATGCCAACAACCTGGCGAACATCTCCACCAATGGTTTTCAGAAAGACCTGGAGCAGGCGCGCTCGATGCCGGTGTTCGGCGACAGCTTTCCGGCGCGGGCGTTTGCCCTCTCCGAGCGTCCTGCCACCGACTTCACCCCGGGTGCGCTGATCGAGACCGGTCGCGATCTGGACGTGGCGGTCAGCGGGCCGGGCTGGATGGCCGTGCAGAACCCCGATGGCGGTGAAAGCTACGTGCGCACCGGCAGCCTCAATGTCGACGCCCTGGGCGTGCTGCGGGCCGGCAATGGCATGCCGGTGATGGGCAATGGCGGTCCGATCGCCGTGCCACCCGAGCAGAAAATCGAAATCGGCCAGGACGGCACCATCAGCATCCGTGCCATGGGCGAAGGCCCTCGGGTGATGGCGGAAGTGGACCGCATCAAGCTGGTCAACCCGGACCTCAGGACCATGACCAAGGGCCTGGACGGTTCGATCCGGACCAAGGACGGCCAGCCGGCGCCCATCGACGGCAACGTGCAATTGGTTTCCGGGTTCCAGGAGGCGAGCAACGTCAATGCCGTGGATGAAATGACGTCGGTGCTGGCCCTGGCCAAGCAGTTCGAGCTCCACGTCAAGATGATGAACACCGCCAAAGAAGGCGATGAAGCCATGGCTCGGGTCTTGCAGATCTAACTATTAATTACAGCGTCGCGCCGAAAAACAGGCGTACGAGGAGAATCGAATGCTTCCGGCTCTTTGGGTTGCCAAAACAGGTCTGTCCGCCCAGGACACCAACCTTTCTACCATTTCCAACAACTTGGCGAACGTCTCGACCACGGGTTTCAAACGTGATCGCGCCGAGTTCCAGGACTTGCTCTACCAGGTAAAACGCCAGCCAGGCGCCCAATCGACCCAGGACAGCGAATTGCCGTCGGGCCTGCAAGTGGGTACCGGTGTGCGCATTGTCGGCACCCAGAAAAACTTCAACGCCGGCAGCCTGCAAACCACCGAGCAGCCGCTGGACATGGCCATCGACGGTCGCGGTTTCTTCCAGATCCTGCAGCCGGACGGCACCACGTCCTACACCCGTGACGGTACCTTCCACCTCGACTCCAACGGCCAGATCGTCAACGCCAGCGGTTTCGCCCTGGAACCGGCCATCGTCATCCCGAACGATGCCCAGACTTTCACCGTGGGCCGTGACGGCACCGTGTCCATCACCGTGGCAGGCAACCCGGCCGCCCAGGTCATCGGCAACCTGCAGACCGCCGACTTCATCAACCCGGCCGGCCTGCAAGCGGTGGGCAACAACCTGTTCCTGGAAACCGCTGCCAGCGGCGCCCCGCAAGTCGGCACCCCGGGCTTGAACGGCTTCGGTACCACGCTGCAGAACACCCTGGAAACCTCCAACGTGAGCACGGTCGAGGAGATGGTCAACATGATCACCACCCAGCGTGCCTACGAGATGAACTCCAAGGTGATCTCCACCGCCGACCAGATGCTCTCGTTCGTTACGCAGAATCTGTAACCGCGTCGTCCGTCATTACGTAGACAGGGCGGCCCCAGGGTCGCCTGCAACACCAAGAGGTAGGGTCATGAAACGCTTCGTATCTGTTCTGGCACTGAGTGGGATTACCGCACTCGCGGGCTGTGTTGCGCCAACGCCACGGCCCAATGACCCGTACTACGCTCCGGTGTTGCCGCGCACGCCGTTGCCGGCTGCCGCCAACAATGGCTCGATCTACCAGGCCGGCTTCGAGCAGAACCTGTATAGCGACCGCAAGGCCTTCCGGGTCGGTGACATCATCACCATCACCCTGAACGAGCGGACCCAGGCCAGCAAGAACGCCAACGCGCAGATCGACAAGACCAGCCAGACCAGCGTCGGCCTCACCTCGCTGTTCGGCTCCAGCCTGACCACCAACAACCCGATCGGTGGCGGCGACCTGAGTCTCAACGCCGGCTACGGTTCCGACCGTGCCACCAAGGGCGACAGCCAGTCCGGCCAGAGCAACAGCCTGACCGGCTCGATCACCGTGACCGTCGCCGATGTGTTGCCCAACGGCATCATCGCCGTGCGCGGCGAGAAGTGGCTGACCCTCAACACGGGTGATGAGCTGGTGCGCATCGCCGGCATGGTTCGCGCCGATGATATTTCCACCGACAACACTGTCCCATCGACCCGCGTGGCCGATGCGCGCATCACCTATTCGGGCACTGGTGCCTTTGCCGATGCGAGTCAGCCAGGTTGGTTCGACCGTTTCTTCCTCAGCCCGAAGTTCCCTTTCTAGGTGGCCCAGTTGAATCTTAAACAGCTGTTGATCGGTGCCCTGGTGATGTCGGCAGCCTTCACCGCTCAAGCCGAGCGTCTGAAGGACATCGCCAGCATTTCCGGCGTGCGTTCCAACCAGTTGATCGGCTACGGCCTGGTCGTGGGCCTGAACGGCACCGGTGACCAGACCACCCAGACCCCGTTCACCCTGCAGACGTTCAACAACATGCTGTCGCAGTTCGGCATCAAGGTGCCGGCCGGCTCCGGCAACGTGCAGTTGAAGAACGTCGCGGCGGTGTCGATCAGTGCCGATCTGCCGGCGTTCGCCAAGCCCGGCCAGCAGGTGGACATCACCGTTTCGTCGATCGGTAACTCCAAGAGCCTGCGTGGCGGCACCTTGTTGCTGACGCCGCTCAAGGGGATCGACGGTAACGTCTACGCCATCGCCCAGGGCAACCTGGTGGTGGGCGGTTTCGATGCCGAGGGTCGCGACGGTTCGAAGATCACCGTCAACGTTCCGTCGGCCGGTCGCATCCCGGGTGGTGCGTCGGTGGAGCGTGCGGTGCCGAGCGGTTTCAACCAGGGCAACAGCCTGACACTGAACCTCAACCGTTCCGACTTCACCACGGCCAAGCGCATCGTCGACAAGATCAACGACATGCTTGGCCCAGGCGTGGCCCAGGCCATCGACGGTGGTTCGATCCGCGTCACCGCACCACTGGATCCGAGCCAGCGCGTCGACTACCTGTCGATCCTGGAAAACCTCGAAGTCGATCCGGGCCAGGCGGTGGCGAAAGTCATCATCAACTCGCGCACCGGCACCATCGTGATCGGCCAGAACGTCAAGGTTTCCCCGGCCGCCGTGACCCACGGCAGCCTGACCGTGACCATCACCGAAGACCCGATCGTCAGCCAACCGGGGCCATTGTCCAACGGCCAGACCGCCGTGGTCCCGCGTTCGCGGGTCAATGCCGAACAGGAAGCCAAGCCGATGTTCAAGTTCGGCCCGGGCACGACCCTGGATGAAATCGTTCGGGCGGTGAACCAGGTCGGCGCGGCGCCGGGCGACTTGATGGCCATTCTTGAAGCCTTGAAGCAGGCCGGCGCGTTGCAAGCCGACCTGATCGTGATTTAAGGAAAGCGGTCATGGTGGATATGCGCAAAGGCGCCTTGATCAGCGGGGATTCGGGGTCCTACTCGGACCTGAATCGCCTGAACCAGCTCAAGGTCGGCGACAAGAACAGCGAAGGCAACCTGCGCAAAGTGGCGCAGGAATTCGAGTCGCTGTTCCTCGGCGAAATGCTCAAGTCCATGCGTTCGGCCACCGAGGCCCTGGGCAAGGACAATCCGATGAACACGCCGGAAGCCAAGCAATACCAGGAAATGTACGACCAGCAGTTGGCCGTTTCCATGTCCCGCGAAGGCGGTGGTATCGGCCTGGCCGATGTGCTGTTGCGCCAGATGTCGAAGAACAAGCCGTTGGTGTCCGGCGAGGCGGCGACATTGTCGGCTGCCAAGCAGCAAGAAGCGCAGGACAATGTCACCAAGGCACCAGTGCCGACGCCAGTGGCGGCCGGGACCCTGCCTACCGATGGGCCGTTGTCGCGTACCAGTGGCCAGCGTCCGTTGTGGGCTTCGCGGGCCGTGAGCGCGCCGCAAGGGGCCGAGGGCGTCCACCGTAACGACATGGAACTGCTCAACCAGCGGCGCCTGGCCCTGCCACCGAAACTGGCTGACCGCCTGCTCGCCGGGCTGGTGCCTTCGGCAGCGGCCAATGCCGATGCCCCTGCGCAGAACCTGCTGCCGGATCGTGCCATCGCCGCGGTCAAGCCGGCCACCGGCGAACTGGCCAATGGCGACTGGCTGGCCGCGCTCAAGGCGTCCGAGCCCAAAGGCGACATGCAGGTCTATGGTCGCGCCGTGGCCCAGCCACCGCTGGCGCCAGCGCGCAAGGCCTTCCGCGATGCCGATGAATTCGTCAATGCCATGCTGCCGATGGCCAAGGAAGCCGCCGACCGCATCGGTGTCGACCCACGTTACCTGGTGGCCCAGGCCGCCTTGGAAACCGGTTGGGGCAAATCGGTCATGCGCCAGCCCGATGGCAGCAGCAGCCACAACCTGTTCGGCATCAAGGCCAGCGCCAATTGGAAGGGCGATTCGGCGCGGGCGATCACCAGCGAATTCCGCAATGGCGAGATGGTCAAGGAGACGGCCGAGTTCCGTTCCTACGCCTCGTACCGCGACAGTTTCCATGACTTGGTCAATCTGCTGCAAAGCAACAGCCGCTATCAAGAAGTGCTGAAGTCGGCCGATAAGCCGGAACAGTTTGTACGCGAGTTGCAGAAGGCCGGTTACGCCACCGACCCGAACTACGCCAGCAAGATTTCGAACATAGCCCGGCAGATGACGAGTTACCAAAACTACGCATCGGCTGGTGCCACCACGACTTTATAAGGTCTGAACCATGAGTTTGCTCAATATCGGGATGTCGGGTCTGTCCGCAAGCCAGACCGCACTGGTGACCACGGGTAACAACATCGCCAACGTCGATACCGCCGGGTATTCGCGTCAGCAGACCGTGCAGACCACCAAGGCGTCGAACCAGTACGGCAACGTGTTCATCGGTTCCGGCACGACCCTGGCCGATGTGCGCCGGGTGTATAACTCGTATCTTGAAGCGCAACTGAAGACCACCACCTCGCTCAACAGCGATGCGGCGGCCTACCAGGGGCAGATCACGCCGCTTGACTCGCTGCTGTCGGACAGCGGCACCGGCCTCAACGGCGCGCTGACCAAGTTTTTCGCCTCGGTGCAGAACGTCAACGCCAAGCCGGGCGACGATGCGTCCCGCCAGTTGCTGCTCAGCGATGCCCAGGCCTTGAGCAACCGTTTCAATTCGGTTGCCAGCCAGCTGACCGCGCAGAACGACAACATCAACGGCAACCTGTCGAACATGGTTGACCAGATCAACAGCCTGGCCACCACCGTTGCCCAGCTGAACAAGAAGATCGCCGAAGTCTCCAATTCTGGAGGCGCGCCGAACGATTTGCTCGACGCGCGCAGCGAAACCATTCGTCAACTGTCGACCTTCACCGGCACCCAAGTCGTCGAGAACGGCAGCAGCCTGGACATCTACCTCGGTTCCGGCCAGCCGCTGGTGATGGGCAACATCACCAATAAACTCGAAGCGGTGCCGGACAAGAACGATCCGGGGCGCATCGGCATCCAGCTCAACAGCGGCTCCAGTGTCATGGACCTCACCCAGGTGATGACCGGTGGCGAGATCGGTGGCCTGATGCGCTACCGCAGCACCGTGCTCGACCCGGCCATGAACGAGCTGGGCCGCGTGGCCCTGGTCGTCGCCGACCAGATGAACAGCATCCAGGCCTCGGGCATCGACAAGAACGGTGCGTTTGGTTCCAACCTGTTCAGCAGCATCAACAGCGCCGCGCAGATGAGCCAGCGCAGCGTCGCCTCGCTGGGCAACAGCGCAGGCTCCGGCAACTTCAACGTGTCCATCGAAGACACCGGCAAGCTGACCACCAACGACTACAAGATCACCTTCACCAGCGGCACCAACTACACTGTACAGCGCCTGCCTGATAACACCTCGCTGGGCGCGTTCAGCACGACGACCACGCCAGCGCCGGTCGTCGATGGCTTCTCGCTGACCTTCGCCCATGGCACTGCGGCCGCCGGCGATTCGTTCAAGATCACCCCGACCCGCAACGCGGCGGGCAGCATCAAGACCGAGATGACCGACTCCAAGCGGCTGGCGATTGCCGCCCCGCTGGGCGCCGCCATCACGCCAGGCGGCAGTGGCACGCTGACGATTCCGGCCACCGGCCAGCCGACCATGACGACGAAGCTGGACATCTACGACGAAGCCACCACCAGCATCATCCAGAACGGCATCAAGAATTCCATGCCGGTCAAAGTGGTGTTCGGCGCGACCTCGACTGATGGCACCAGCCAGGCCTACCGGCTGCTCGATGCCCAGGGCGGCTTGATCAGTAGCGGCACCATCAAGCCCGGCCAGAGCAACACGTTGAACCTGAGCGTTCCGCTCAAGGATGCCACCGGTGCCCCGATCCTGGATTCGTCCGTACCGCCGGTGCAGCGCACCGTCGCGTTCGACATGTCCATCGCCGGGGCGCCGTCCGAAGGTTCAGGTATCAACATCAGCCTCAGCCAGCCCGGCAGCCTGGACAACCGTAACGGTACGATCCTGGCCGGCTTGCAGACCGCCAAGACCGTCGACACCGACTCCGCCAGCAAAGGCATTTCCCTGAACGATGCCTACGGCAAACTGGTGGAAGGCGTCGGCGCCAAGGCCGCCCAGGGCAAGCTCGACAGCGCCGCTACCGGTGCGATCCTGGACAATGCCAAGAACGCCCGCGACTCATTGTCGGGTGTGGACCTGGATGAAGAAACCGGCAACCTGGTCAAGTTCCAGCAGTACTACACCGCGTCTTCGCAGATCATCAAGGCGGCGCAACAAATCTTCAGCACATTGATCAACAGTCTTTAAGGAGCCGTAGCCCATGCGCATTTCTACTTCTCAGTTCTACGAAAGCACGGCTGCGAACTACCAGAAAAACTTCGCCAAGGTGGTCAAGACCAGCGAGGAAGCCAGCAGCCTGGTGCGCGTGAACACCGCCGCGGATGATCCGGTGGGTGCTTCGCGTCTGCTCCAATTGGGCAACCAGGCTTCGATGCTGTCCCAGTACGAAGCCAACGTCACCACCATCAAGGCCACCCTGGGCACCACCGAAGCGGTCATGACCAGCATCGGCAACGTGCTGCAGCGCGCCAAGGAATTGGCCGTGAGTGCCGGCAACGCCGCCTACACCGACGCAGACCGTCAAGCGGTCGCCTCGGAATTGGGCTCGATCGAAGATCAACTGCTGAGCCTGATGAACACCAAGGATGAAAACGGCAAATACATCTTTGCCGGCTCCAAGGGCGATGTCGTACCGTTCACCCGCAACGATGACGGCACCTACAGCTACAACGGCGACCAGGTCACCCTGGACCTGCCGATTGGCGACACCATGTCGATGGCCACCAACAGCACTGGCTGGGAAGTGTTCCAGCAAGCGGTCAACACCAGTCGCACCCAAGTCACCATGACCGCGCCTGCGGTGGATGATGGTCGCGTAGTGCTGACCAACGGCCAAGTCTCGTCCAGCGTCAGTTACAACAGCCAGTTCCGCGGTGGCGAGCCGTACACGGTGGAATTCGTCAGCGGCACCCAGTTGAAAATCACCGACTCGGGCGGCAACGATGTGACTGCCGAAGCCAGCAAGGGCGGGACTATTGATCCCAACAGCCAGGCCGGCCAGACCGTGAGCTTTCGCGGCGTCGACTTGACCTTGAACGTCAACCTTCATGCGGGTGATGTTGCCGGCACGATCTTGCCCGGCCATACCTTCACCCTGGCCGCCAAACCTGATTCGTTCACACCGGCTCGCAGCCCTGGCAACACCACCGCGACCCAAATCACGGGCAGCGCAATTACCGATCCAGCGGCCTACCACGCCAGCTTCCCGACGAGCTCGGCAGTACTGAAGTTTACCAGTGCCACGGACTTCGACCTGTACGCCGCGCCACTGACCGCGGACAGCAAACCCGTCTCCAGCGGTACCCTTGCAGGCAACGTCGCCACCGCATCGGGTGTGAGTTTCACACTCAATGGCGCGCCGGCGGCCAACGATCAGTTCAGCATCGCGGTCAATACCCACGAGACGCAGAACATCCTGGACACCGTCAACCAGTTGCGCACTGCTTTGAATACGCCGGCCAATGGCGACAACATCGCCATCCAGAAACTGAATGCGTCACTGGCTTCGGCGATCGGTAACCTGGCCAGTGGTACCGACCACTTGACCAGTGCACTGAGTTCAGTCGGTGGTCGCGGCCAGTCGCTCGATACCCAAAGCGATACCAATCAAAGCTTTGTCCTGGCCAACTCGCAGACCCAGTCGGCGATACGTGACTCCGACCCGGCCGAAGTGATGACGCGCCTGACTTTGCAGCAGACTATGCTTCAAGCGTCGCAGTTGGCGTTCAGCAAGATCGCTCAATTGGGCCTGTTCAATAAAGTGTGATTCAGGGCCGGGACCGTGACGCTATAAGCGGTCCCTGACCCGTTCCTAATACGATTCAGGACGTCCTGCTCTCGCCCGAGTTGGCGCCCACCGGTTGAGAGCCATGCGTGTGAAATCAGCTCCTCTTGTCAGCATTGCCATCCCCGCGTACCGCCCACGCTTTTTCCGCCTCGCCTTGCTAAGCGCGCTCGAGCAGACCTACGAGAACCTGGAGATTGTCATCTGCGACGATTGCCGCACCGATGGCATCGAGCAGATTGTCCAGGAGCTTGGCGCGAACGCCAAGGTTGAGGTGCGTTACCTGCGCAACCCGACTCGGCTGGGGTTCCAGCAGAACCTGTTGCGCTGTCTGGAAGAGTCCCGGGGCGAGTTCATCAAGTTTCTGTGCGATGACGACCAGTTGCTGGCGTTCTGCGTCAGTCAACAGGCGGCCATCCTGCAGGAGCATGCGCACGTATCGCTGGTGATCAACAGGCATCATCTAATCGATGTCGATAACTATGCCTTGCCGGTCCGCCTTGAAAACACTGGCATCACGCAGTTCGATGCGTTGTTCAACGGTACCGACATGCTGGCGTATTTTGAAAAGAGCGCCCGTCAACTTCTCGGCGGTTTGAGTGGCGCGTTGATGCGCCGCGCCGATGTCGAGGCCTTGTTGCCGGCGCTGGCGCGGCCTGGCGAAGGCTTCGAGGCGGTCCTCGATTTTGCCTTGTTCATCTGCCTGTTGCGCCGGGGTCACCTGGTTCAACTGTTCGCCGAGGGAAGCGGCCAGCGCTTGCATCCGGATCGCCTGGCGCGTCAGGCCAAGATGCTCGAGGCGGCCACGGTGGAGATGACTTGGCTCAAGGAAATGCTCGCCCAGCGCAGTGGCGATCCGGCGCCCGCCAGCGGCTGGGTGCGTTACCAGCCACTGGGGCAGCCCAGGGAGCCTGGGGCGCCCGAATGGGAAGAACTCAACGCCTACGCGGTCATTGCGAATCGGCAGGGCATCATCAACTCGCAAGTCGGCACTGACATCGAGAGCTACGCAGACCTCTACCCGCAGTGGTTGGCCTGTCGCCGTTTCAGTCCATCGCGCAAGCAAGTCTTGTCCCGGCAGATCGCCCGCTGGGCTTATCGACCGAAGATCGTTCCCGTCATCATCGACGAGCAGGACGATCCTTATGCGTTGGACATTACCCTGCAGAGTATCGCTGCCCAAGCCTATGCCTGCGAATCGGTGCTGCTGTTGTCCAATGGTCGCCAGGCTGTGGACAATCACGTCCTGCGCCTTGGCCTGCAGGCGGACTGGGCGCAGCAGCTCAACGGGCTGTTGCCTCAACTGGACGGTGCCGACTGGTTCTACCTGCTGCGAGCCGGCGATCGCTTGACCGAGTCAGCGCTGCTGATCATGGCCGATCGGATTGTCAGCTCGCCGGCTGCTGCCTGCCTCTACAGCGATGAAGGTGCGCTGGTGGATGACAAGGCGGTGGAGCCGATCTTCAAGCCCGACTTCAATCTCGACCTGATGCGCGGTTATCCCTATGTCGGTCGGACACTGGCTTTCGAGCGTGCCCGATTCCTGGCCTCGGGTGGATTCGATCCGAGCCTGGGCGAGCTGGCACCCCATGACTTGATCTGGCGGCTGGTGGAAACGGATGGGCCGCAGGTCATTGGCCACATTCCGGAAGTCCAGGTCGAGTCGACGTTTTCGTTCGCCCAATGGCTGTCGTTGCCGAAAGTCATCGAGCGAAACGCCGAATTGATTGGCGCTCATCTACAGCGTATTGGCGTGCCGCACCAGCTGCACCCTGGGCCGCTGCTGGCGTTGATTCCGCGCATTGAATACCTGTTCGCCGAGCGCCCCCTGGTGTCGATCATCATCAGCGTCAAGGATGGCCTGGGCGCGCTGGAGCGTTGCGTCAACAGCCTGATCAGTACGACTGCGTATCCACACTACGAAATCATCATTGTCGATAACGCCAGTGAAGATGCCGAGTTGCAGCATTGGCTGCGGGCAATGGCCGAGCTGGGCAGTGAAAAGTTGCGCATATTCGCGCATTCCGAAAGTGCCAGCGAAGCGGTGATCCGCAACTTCGCCGCGCAACAGGCCCGCGGCGAATACCTGTTGTTGCTCAGCCCCAATTGCATCGTGCTTGAGGCCGCCTGGCTGGACGAACTGCTCAATCAGGGTCAACGTCCTGAGGTCGGCATCGTCGGCCCTCGTACACTCAACCTGCAAGGCCGAGTCATCGACTCCGGCGTGATCATGGGAATGGGTGGGTTGGCGGGCAGGGCTTTCGTCAACGAATCGGTGACATCGGGCGGCTACATGCAACGCTTGCAGACGGTGCAGAACTGGAGCGCCGTCGGTGATCACTGCCTGTTGATACGCAAGCAGGTTCTGAAGGAAGTGGGCGGGTTCGATCAGAGCATTACGATACAGCGGATCAACTCGCTGGAGCTCTGCCAGCAGGTCGGTAAAAACGGCTACCTGATCGTCACCACGCCTCACAGTGATGTCGTGCTGGCGTCCGCGTCCGGCGTGGAAACCAGTGCTGATCCTGCGTGGAAGCAGCGGCTGGAGCACGAACAAGAGGCATTCTATCAGCGCTGGTTGCCCAAGATCGCCAACGATCCTGCCTACAACCGTAACCTGAGCCTGACCGGGAAAAGCTTCAGTCTTGAGCCCGGACCCCGCACCGGCTGGAATCCGTTGATCACCCGCAACGTCCCTTCGATCCTCGGGATGGCGGTCAATACCTCGGCGGTGGGGCATTACCGGGTCAGCCAACCGTTGTTCGAACTGGAAGCGGCGGGTCGAGTCGTGGGGCGTGTGGCCTACGATACGCCCTCGATCATCGACATCGAGCGCCAGTCACCGGATGTGGTCATCCTTCAGGGTCGCTATAACGTGAGTAAGTTCAAGGACATCACTCAAGTCAAGACTTACTCCAACGCCATGCGCATCTATGAATTGGATGACTACATCTCCCGGGTCCCGGAAAAAAACGAACACCGCCGCAACATGCCGGACAACCTTGATGACATGTTGCGCCGAGGGATCGCCCTGTGTGATCGGGTCGTGGTGTCCACCCATCCGCTGGCGGACGTCTTGTCGAGCATGCACCACGATATCCGCGTGGTGCCGAACATGCTGGCTGCCAGCCTGTGGAACCAACTCAGAAGCCGGCGTGCAACCTCCAGCAAGCCGCGTATCGGTTGGGGGGGCGGCACCAGCCACCGTGGCGACCTGGAGCTTATTGTCGATGTCGTTCGGGAATTGGCCGACGAAGTCGAATGGGTTTTCTTCGGCATGTGTCCGGATTTGCTCAAGCCCTATATCCATGAGTTTCACCCAGGCGTGAGCCTGGCGGATTATCCGGCGAAGCTGGCCAGCCTGAATCTCGACCTGGCCTTGGCGCCGCTGGAATTTCATATATTCAACGACTGCAAAAGCAACCTTCGCCTGCTGGAATACGGTGCGTGCGGCTATCCGGTCATCTGTTCGGATACCGAGGCTTACCGGGGGCACCTGCCTTGTACCCGGGTCCTCACCAACAGCACCGAAGAATGGCTGGAGGCCATCCGCATGCACCTGGCGGATCCGATTGCCAGTTACCGGATGGGCGACGAATTACGTGAAGTGGTGCTGCGCGACTTTATCTTGCGCGGCGATAACCTGCAGTACTGGGCCAATGGTTGGCTACCGGATTGATGAGTTTCAACCGCGAAACTCCCGGTATCGCCGATGCGACCCCCACTCGTTAAGGAACGAATATGCAAAGCAATGCCCCAACAGGATCGACTGCGCCATTGAATGAACGGTTTACCCTGGTGCTGCTCGCTCATGACCAGCCGACTGCCCTGCGGCGGGCGTTGCGCCACTACCGCGACAGTTCGTTCGCGGTGCTGGTGATCGACTCATCGAGCCAGATCGCTGCGGATATCCCGGCAGCGTTCCCTGAAGTGCAATATTTGTATGCGCCCACGGCCATTGGTTTCGGCGACAAGGTTCGCCAGGCTGTCGAGCGAGTCGCCACGCCTTACCTGGCGATTGCCGATGCCGAGAGTTTCCTGCTGCCCCAAGCGCTCGAACAAGCGGTGAGTTTCCTCGAAGCACACGCAGAATACGGTGCCTGCCAAGGCTACAGCCTGGCATTCGAGGCCCATGCCGACCGTGTCGATTATTACGTGCTCGATCGCAAGGGCTGCGAGGATTATTCCGGCCTATCGGCCGAAGCCCGGCTGGCCATGTTTGCCGAGGATTGCCCGTCGCTGGTGAATGCCGTCACCCGCACCGAGACCCTGCGGCACAGCAACGCTTCGTTGCCCGGCGGTTTTGATTCTCGGCTGCAGGAGGCCGGCCATTCCTATGGATTGGTAGCCGCTGCACGAGTTCGCTTGCTGGACGTCCCCTATGGTGTGCAGGAGCGCAGTCGCGTGGCGAAGCCGCAGGGCTCGGTCACCACGGCGCCTGGCTCCGTGGACTTGCGTGCGGTCGCTGAACAGGAACGTTTTGCCACGGCCTTGGCCAGTGCCTTCGGCACGGACACCACGGCGCGGGAACAGGCCAAGGCCATTGTCAAGAAGCTGGACGAGCGTTCGGTGCCGCAGCCCGGAAAACTGTTCGAGTCGATCTGGGATTCGCGGCGTGGCGAACCGGTTCGGCGTTTCGAACCGACGCAATACGTTGAGTTGCCGTTCTATAACCAGTCTTTTTTTGACGTGCTCACCGCGCTGGAATTCCTGCTTCATGCGGCGCCAAGCGGGCAGGTGCAGTTGAAGGAGCTCGAAGCCGTCATGCTCAAGCAGAAGGAGCTGACTCGTCCCCAGCGCAACACCAGCGCCGAGCCGCTTGATCAACAACTGGCGAGGGCTTTCCTGAGCTATGCCTTCAACCAGGATCTGGTAAAGCAACTGCATGAGGTCATGCAGGCAAAGGGTGACACGCGCTACGTGCAAATGATTCAGGCCTGGGAACAACGGCTCAAGGCAGCGGCATTTGAAAATACCGCGAGGTTGTTCGACGCCACGCGCTCCGGTCAATTGCTGCGCTGGCTCGAGGCGCGTGAACCGAGCGCCAGTGAAGCCCAGAAAGTGTCGAAGTACCTGGCTGCTCGCAACGGGGGGCCGACGTTTGGCATTTTGATCCTGGATCTGGAAGCCGACATCTTCAAGATGCAGGCCACCTTCGACAGCGTGATCAATGGCTATTGCCGGATGTTCAAGATTGTTGTGTTCACCACGGGTGACCTGCCGAGCGAGACCACGCCACAAAGCGTCCTGCATTTCGTCAAAGTCAACGAAAGCAATTACGTCGACAAAATCAACCAGGTTGTCAGTCAAAGCGATTGCGATTGGATGGTCATGGTCGAGGCCGGCGATGAATTGACACCCAGCGGCCTGTTTCGCGCGAGTGTGGAACTGCTGGCCGCACCGCAGTGCCAGGCCGTGGCAATGGACGAGTTCCAGCGCCAGCCCGACGGGACGCTGGCCAATGTCTTCCGGCCAGGGTTCAACCTTGACTTGCTGCAAAACGCCCCGGCCTTGATGGCCCGTCATTGGCTGGTACGCCGCGAGACGTTGGTAAAGCTCGGCGGTTATTCGCGCGAGTTCAAAAATGCGCTGGAGTTCGACCTGCTGTTGCGTTTGATCGAGCAGGACGGCCTGGAGGGGCTTGCCCACTTGGATGAGCCTCTGCTGACTTGCCAGGCGGCGCCAGTGGAAGACAATGCCGACGAGCGCAAGACCTTGCTGCGTCACCTGGCGGTTCGTGGTTATCAAGCTGACGTGAGTGCAGTTGTGCCGGGCACGCACAAAATCGACTACCGCTTTGCCGAGCGCCCCCAGGTGTCGATCATCCTGCACGGTATTGGCGATCTGACGACGCTACAACGTTGCCTGCTCAGCGTACTGCAGCGCACCCGATATCAGCGTTACGAAGTACTGGTCCCCACCGGGACGGAAAACCATTCCGTACTGCGCACCTGGCTCGATGGCCAGGGGCACCAGGCCAGTCGCGTTCGGTTATTGAATATCGACGCGGGCGTCGCGACGGGGACTTTGATCAACGCTGCCAGCCAGGAGGCCAAGGGCGACTATCTGGTGACACTGGCAGCCGACAGCGAAGTGGTCAACGTCAACTGGATCGAATCGCTGCTCAATCAGGCGTTGCGTCCGGAAGTGGGCGTGGTCGGCGCCAAGCTGGTCGAACGTGATGGGCGCATCACCCAGGCCGGCCTGATCCTGGGTCTGAATGACGAAGTCGGCTCGGCCTTCATCGGCGAGCCGAAGACCGCCAGGGGCTACATGAACAGGCTGGTGGTCGAGCAGAACTGTTCGGCGGTTTCTTTCGCCTGCCTGATGATCTCCAAGCAACTGTTCGAAGCGGCTGACGGCATTGATACAGGACTGTTCGACGATGCCCTGGGTGACGTCGACCTCTGCCTGAGAGTTGACCAGGCCGGTTATTTGACGGTGTGGACGCCGCATGTGCAGGTGATCCAGCCCGGTGTGCTGGCGAGTACGCCTGAAGCGCTTACGGCACTGCGTGAGAAGTGGGCCGGGGCATTCGCCCAGGATCGGTTCTACAACGGCAACCTGGCGTTGCAGGGCGCGGGTTTCGCTCTGGGACCGGTGCGCAACGTACCCTGGACCGGCTTGCTGAACTAACCTGTCGCCTTGCGGTAATGCTGTCCACTCAAGACTGGCCTGATCATTGTGGCGATTGCCTTGAGTGAACAACATTCATCGCCTTGCGGGGCTTTCATTGACGAAGCCGGCAGGTGAAAACCTGCCGGCTTCGTTCCCGTATTACGCTGCCATCCCCGAGATTTCTTTCCGGTGTCCAATCCCTTTGTGGGAAATGACACGGCTTCGTTTGTCATGAAAAAATGCCCCTCCAGAACAAAACGGCGTGACGCATAGGTCATAAAGTGCATCTTCACTGTATTGTATTCCCCGGAGTGGAGGCCTGTCCGTTCGCCTGACAAGGCGTCCGCCCTTGGAAATCAACCATTTTGAAGCGCCCCCTGAGCTTTTGGGGGTGAACCTAGTCGCAGTACATGATCGGGAAGCCATGATGATTGGCATAAAAAGCATAGCGAGTTATGTGCCGACCGCTGGTGTGGATAACTACGCTCAGGGTGCCAAATTCGAGAAGGATGAAGAATTCATCCTCGGCAAGATTGGTTCAGCGTTCCTGCCGCGCAAAGACGCTGACCAGGAAACCTCGGACCTGTGTGTCGAAGCAGTGAACGCACTGTTCGCCAACAATCCGCAGTTGTCGCGTGAATCCATCGACGCGCTGATCGTCGTCACTCAGAACGGTGACGAAGAGGGGCTGCCGCACACGGCCGCCATCGTGCAGGACAAGCTCGGCCTGCCGACCCATGTGGCGGCGTTCGATATCTCGCTGGGCTGCTCGGGCTACGTATACGGCATCTACGCCCTGAAAGGGTTCATGGAGGCCGCAGGGCTGAAGAACGGGTTGCTGGTCACCGCCGATCCGTATTCGAAAATCGTCGACCCTGAGGACCGCAACACCACCATGCTGTTCGGCGATGCCGCCACCGCCACTTGGATGGCCGAAGACGCCAGCTGGCAGTTGGGCAAGGCCAAGTTCGGCACCGACGGTTCCGGTGCGCCGCACCTGAAGGTCAGCGACGGAGTGTTTTTCATGAACGGTCGTCAGGTGTTCAACTTCGCTTTGCTGAAAGTACCGGCTCATTTGCACGAACTGCTGGCCGAGTCGTCGTTGCAACCCAGTGACATCGATGCGTTCTGCATCCACCAGGGCAGTGCGGCAATTGTCGATGCCGTGGCGCGGCGTTTCGAGGGCGAGCCTGAGAAGTTCATCAAGGACATGGTCGAGACCGGCAATACCGTGTCGTCGAGCATTCCGCTGCTGCTGGAAAAGCACGTCCTGGATGCTGACTGGAAGCGCGTGGCAATCAGTGGTTTTGGTGTGGGCCTGTCGTGGGGCTCGGCGATTCTGTATCGCGATTGACCCATTCACGTTCTTCTCGATAGCGCTTCAGGCTGGCCTGTGGCGCTATTTTTTTGCCCGCACCTCTCTCCTGCGCTTTCTTGACGCCATTTTTCGGGCTTTTACTCGCCGCTAAAGCCTTGTTTTGCAAGGGGTGGCAGTCTGCTAGCAAATTTTTTGAAAAAAGCCCTCAAGCAAGTTCCTAATCCGACGATAACTATTACGAAGGTTCTCTAGGCCACACCCCGGCGGTTGCCAAGGGCCGGAAGCCGCAGTACCCAACCAACGAGGAATTCGTCATGGCTTTAACAGTAAACACCAACACCACATCGCTGAACGTTCAGAAGAACCTCAACCGTGCTTCCGACGCTCTCTCCACTTCGATGACTCGCCTGTCTTCCGGCCTGAAAATCAACAGCGCCAAAGACGACGCCGCCGGCCTGCAGATCGCTACCCGTATGACCTCGCAAATCCGCGGTCAGACCATGGCGATCAAAAACGCCAACGACGGTATCTCCATGGCGCAGACCGCTGAAGGCGCGATGCAAGAGCAGACCAACATTCTGCAACGTATGCGTGAACTGGCCATCCAGTCCCGTAACGATAGCAACAGCGCAGATGACCGTATCGCTCTGAACAAAGAGTTCTCGCAGATGAGCGACGAACTGACCCGTATCGCCAACAGCACCAACCTGAACGGCAAGAACCTGCTCGACGGTACCGCCAGCACCATGACGTTCCAGGTCGGTTCGAACACCGGTGCTGACAACCAGATCTCCCTGACTTTGAGCGCCAGCTTCGACGCTGCAGCCCTGGGTGTTGACTCGGCAATCACCATCGTTGGTTCCGACAGCGCTGTTGCTGAAACCAACTTCGCATCGGCGATGGACGCAATCACCAGTGCGATCGACACCATCAACAGTGCTCGTGCCGACCTCGGTGCTGCACAAAACCGTTTCGCCAGCACCATTTCCAACCTGCAGAACATCAACGAAAACGCCAGTGCTGCACTGGGTCGCGTACAAGACACCGACTTCGCTGCTGAAACTGCACAACTGACCAAGCAGCAGACTCTGCAGCAAGCGTCTACCTCGGTTCTGGCCCAGGCCAACCAACTGCCATCCGCTGTACTGAAGCTGCTTCAGTAATAGCCGGATGAGTTTTAGCGGGGGAGTGCGCTTGCGTGCTCTCTCGCTTTTTCCGTTCAAGAGGTGATGGACATGGATATGAGCGTGAAGCTGAACTTGTCTTATCCAGCGGCGAAGCCGGCACCTACCGTGGCCGACAAGCCCGTGGAGAAGCCTCGAGCCGAGGTTGCTACCGTGACCCCGGTCAAGGAAGCACCTAAAGACGCTGCCGCCGAGCAGGACAAACTCAAGAAAGCCGTTCAGGAAATCGAGAAGTTCGTCCAGTCGGTCAAGCGCAATCTGGAGTTCTCTATTGACGAGCCTTCAGGCAAAGTAGTGGTCAAAGTGATTGCCAGTGGTTCCGGTGAAGTGATTCGCCAGATTCCGAACGAAGAAGTCCTGAAACTGGCCAACAGTTTGAATGATGCAAACAGCTTGTTGTTCAGCGCCGAAGCCTGACAATCGGCACGAATTTTGTTGTTATGTTCTTTTGGGCGTGTAAAGGCCAAAAGGCCGGCGACATACTGAAGGGAGTCCCACATGGCAAGTCCAATTCTACCTGGCTTGGGTCTAGGCTCCGGCCTTGATACCGGCGCTATCGTCAAGGCGCTGGTCGATTCCGACAAGGCCGCCAAGCAAGGTCAGATCACCCGAGCGACGACGACGACTACCAACAGTATCTCCGGGGTGGGTACCCTGAAGTCGTTGTTGGCAGCTTTCAATACCGCCATGAAGGACTTGTCCAGCACAACGACCCCGCAATTCTCGGGTTTTGCTGCGACATCTTCAGCTCCCGGCGTTCTCACGGCTACCGCCAGTAACACGGCGGTGAATGGCACTTACGCCATCAAAGTCACCAACCTGGCCACTGCGTCCAAGGTCACTTCGGCGGCCTTCGCGGGTGGTACGACCAGTGCCATTCCCACGGGTACGATGACCATCTCGCAGGGGGGGAACAACTACAACCTCAATGTGCCGGATGGCTCCACCTTGCAATCGGTTCGCGACGCGATCAACGCCGACTCGTCGCTCAAGGCGGCCGGTGTCAGTGCGAACATCATCACCGACTCCTTCGGTTCGCGCCTGGTGCTGGGTTCGACCACGACCGGCGCAGGCTCCGATATTTCGGTGAGTGGTATTGCGGGGCTGGAGATCGATGGCACGAACGTTGTGGGTGCCAACAATACTGCGTTGACGGCTTCTTCGGCGGGCGCCATCGGTGCCCTGGCCAAAGATGCCAGCTTCACAGTCGATGGCATGCTGCTGACCAGCAAGAGCAATACAGTCAGCACGGCAATCTCCGGGCTGACGTTGAATCTGCTCGGAGTAGCGGACGGCGGCACTTCAACCGTTACCGTGGCGCCGAACAATGATGGCTTGAAGGCCTCGATCCAGAAATTTGTCGATGCCTATAACGCGGTCGCCAATAGCATTACCGCACTGACCAAGCCGTCGCTCGATGCCGATGGGAAGTTGACGGTGCCGGCAAAATTGACCGGCGATGCGTTGCCCCGCTCGCTGCTGGCGACGATTCGAACGCCCTTGTCTGAAACCGGCGCTGGCGACGCGCTGACGTCGCTGGCCCAGTTGGGTGTTACCACCGATCAAAAGACGGGTGCGTTGACCTTCGATGGCGTCAAATTCAGCGCAGCGATGAGCGATAAAAAGCTCAGCGGTGAAGTCCAGACGTTGTTCACGGGCACCAACGGCCTGCTGGAACGCATGGGCAAGGCGATCGAACCCTTCAGCGAGAGGGGTGGTATCCTGGATCAGCGGACCACGACGCTGACCAGGACCCAGACCCGCCTGAAGAGCGATCAGGAGGCTCTGGATCGTCGGGTCGAGACCCTGACCGCTGTGCTGACTAAAAAGTACAACGATATGGACACCCTGGTCGGCAAGCTGAAGGCCACTGCCAGCAACATCACTTCGATGTTCGAGGCAATGACGGCGCAACAGAGAAACAGCTGATTTTTCAGCGATGCAAAAAAAGCCCGGCAACGTTTTGACAACGCTCCGGGCTTTCGGCTTTTCGGTCTAAAGTTTTTTGGCGCAGCGTCGATACGCTGTTTATACGAACCGAAGTTTTTTGATGAGGTAGAACATGAATCCGATGTTGGCCCTTCGCCAATACCAGAAGATTGGCGCCCAGGCGCAAACCTCCGAAGCCAGTCCCCATCGTCTTGTGCAGATGCTCATGGAAGGCGGGTTGGACCGTATTGCCCAGGCCAAGGGCGCGATGGAGCGCAAGGATATTGCAAGCAGAGGCATTCTGATCAGCAAGGCCATCGGCATTGTCGGTGGTTTGCGTGAAGGCCTGGACCTGGAAAACCAGGCCGAGTCGGTCGCTGAATTGGATGCTCTTTACGCTTACATGATGAAACGTCTGGCCGAAGCCAACGTCAAGGCCGATCCGAAGATCCTCGACGAAGTCGCCGATCTGCTTCGCACGGTCAAGGAAGGCTGGGACGCCATTGCCGCACCTGGTCCGCAATTCTAAGGAGTGCTCTCATGAGTCTTGTCCTGCAGCGAATCGAAAAAACCCGTGACGCCTTGGTCGATGCCTTGGCCGAGCGAAACTGGGAGGCCATCGGTCAATTGGACCTGGCGTGCCGTTCCTGCATGGAAGACGTCCTGGGTGAGCCTCAGGTGGACGAGGCGGCGTTGCGGATCAATCTTGAGGAATTGCTGGGGGTGTATCGGCAATTGCTGGAGGCGGCGACGGGAGAGCGTCAGGCGATCGTCGATGAGATGCAGCAGATCCATCAAGCACAGAACGCTGCAAAGGTTTACCATCTGTTCGGTTAATGCTCAGTTAATCCGAATCCGTTGCGCCATAAATTTGACTGTGCACGGTTTTTTGACTTAACTAGTAACTGTTTACAGATTTCAGGCGTCTACAGGCATAACAAGTCTGCAAGCGTCTAGCTTGCCCCCTAATTTTTGGGCATTGGGTTGACTAGGGAAGTTGCTATTGCATGTGGCGTGAAACCAAAATTCTCCTGATCGATGACGATAGCGTCCGCCGCCGCGACCTGGCGGTGATCCTGAATTTTCTTGGCGAAGAAAATTTACCCTGCGGAAGCCATGACTGGCAGCAGGCCGTCGGCTCATTGTCGTCCAGTCGTGAAGTCATTTGTGTCCTTATCGGGACCGTAAATGCTCCCGCAACGCTTTTGGGCTTGCTAAAGACACTCTCAACCTGGGATGAGTTCCTTCCGGTTTTGTTAATGGGCGAAAATTCTTCCCTTGACTTGCCTGAGGACCAGCGTCGCCGGGTACTTTCCACCCTCGAAATGCCGCCCAGCTACAGCAAGCTGCTCGATTCGCTGCATCGCGCCCAGGTTTACCGCGAGATGTACGATCAGGCCCGCGAGCGTGGCCGGCATCGCGAACCCAACCTGTTCCGCAGCCTCGTCGGCACCAGCCGGGCGATCCAGCATGTGCGCCAGATGATGCAGCAGGTCGCCGACACCGACGCCAGCGTACTGATCCTGGGCGAATCGGGTACCGGCAAGGAAGTGGTTGCGCGCAACCTGCATTATCACTCCAAGCGCCGCGAAGCGCCGTTCGTGCCGGTCAACTGTGGCGCGATCCCGGCCGAGTTGCTGGAGAGCGAACTGTTTGGTCATGAGAAGGGTGCATTCACGGGTGCAATCACCAGCCGCGCCGGGCGTTTCGAACTGGCCAACGGCGGCACGCTGTTTCTCGACGAAATCGGCGACATGCCGCTGCCGATGCAGGTCAAGCTGTTGCGCGTCCTGCAGGAACGCACCTTCGAGCGCGTGGGCAGCAACAAGACCCAGAGCGTCGATGTGCGCATCATTGCCGCCACGCACAAGAACCTTGAAAGCATGATCGAGGTCGGCAGTTTCCGCGAAGATCTCTATTACCGCCTCAACGTTTTCCCGATCGAGATGGCGCCACTGCGTGAGCGCGTCGAAGACATCCCGTTGCTGATGAACGAGCTGATCTCGCGTATGGAGCACGAAAAGCGCGGTTCGATCCGCTTCAACTCGGCGGCGATCATGTCCCTGTGCCGCCATGGCTGGCCGGGCAACGTTCGTGAGTTGGCCAACCTGGTGGAGCGCATGGCGATCATGCACCCGTACGGGGTGATCGGCGTGAACGAACTGCCGAAGAAATTCCGCTACGTCGACGATGAAGACGAGCAAATGGTCGACAGCCTGCGCAGCGACCTGGAAGAACGGGTGGCGATCAACGGCCACACGCCGGACTTCACCGCCAATGCCTTGTTGCCGCCCGAAGGCTTGGACCTCAAGGATTACCTGGGAGGCCTTGAACAAGGGCTGATCCAGCAGGCCCTGGACGATGCCAACGGCATCGTGGCCCGCGCGGCGGAACGCCTGCGCATCCGCCGTACCACCTTGGTGGAGAAGATGCGCAAGTACGGCATGAGCCGTCGCGAAGGAGATGAACAGGCGGATGATTGACGCCTGTTTTCCAACCGCCTGATTTTCAGGCGGTTTTTTTTCGGCACGGGTATTGCTATATCCCTCGCAACGTTCCGTTTAACTGACGGTCAGCCAAGCGAGAGAGCACGATGACCCAAGCCGCCCAGATGTCGCCTGTCCCCGAGCCGGGACACCTGCCGTCCGCCGAACAGGCGAGCCGGCTTGGACTTGAGCAGGCATTTTCGCTGTTCAACCAGATGTCCAGCCAACTGACGGATTCCTACAGCCTGCTCGAAGCCCGGGTCACCGAGCTCAAGGGTGAGTTGGCCGTGGTCAGCGCCCAGCGCATGCAGGAGCTGGCGGAAAAAGAACGGCTGGCCAATCGGCTGCAGAATCTCCTCGACCTGTTGCCGGGTGGCGTCATCGTCATCGATGCCCACGGTTTCGTGCGCGAAGCCAACCCGGCGGCCTGCGAATTGCTCGGCCTGCCGTTGGAAGGCGAGCTGTGGCGGCACGTTATCGCCCGCTGCTTTGCGCCCCGGGAAGACGACGGCCATGAGGTGTCCCTCAAGGACGGTCGCCGCCTGTCCATCTCGACGCGCTCGCTGGATGCCGAGCCTGGGCAATTGGTGTTGCTCAACGACTTGACTGAAACCCGTCACCTGCAAGACCAATTGGCGCGCCATGAGCGCCTGTCCTCCCTGGGGCGGATGGTGGCCTCGCTGGCTCACCAGATTCGTACCCCGCTTTCCGCCGCGCTGCTTTACGCCAGTCATCTGACCGAGCAGCAATTGCCAGTGGAAACCCAGCAACGCTTTGCTGGGCGCTTGAAAGAGCGCCTGCACGAGCTGGAACACCAAGTGCGCGACATGCTGGTGTTCGCCCGCGGCGAGCTGCCGTTGACCGACCGCGTCAGCCCCAAGGCCTTGCTGCAATCGCTGCAAGCCGCGGCATTGACCCATGTGCAGCAATTGCCGATCCGCTGGCAGTGCGACAGCCATGCCGGCGAAGTGTTGTGCAATCGCGACACGCTGGTGGGAGCGGTGTTGAACCTGATCGAAAACGCGATCCAGGCCAGCGGCGGCGACGTCCGGCTGAAAGTGCACTTATACACACGAGACAACACCTTGCGCCTGTCGGTCAGCGACAACGGTAGTGGTATAGAGCCGGCGGTGCTGGCGCGCCTGGGCGAGCCATTCTTTACCACCAAGACCACCGGCACTGGCCTGGGCCTGACCGTGGTCAAGGCCGTGGCCCGTGCCCACCAGGGAGAATTGCAGCTGCGCTCGCGGCTGGGCCGTGGCACCTGCGCGACGGTGTGCTTGCCGCTGTTTTCCAACACGCCGGGGGTGGAATGAACGCAATGGCGATCAAGGTGTTGCTGGTTGAGGATGATCGGGCCCTGCGCGAGGCGCTGGCCGATACGCTGGTGCTGGCCGGGCACGATTACGCCGCCGTCGGTTCGGCGGAAGAAGCGCTGTTGGCGGTCGGCCGGGAAGCGTTCAGCCTGGTGGTCAGTGACGTCAACATGCCGGGCATGGATGGTCATCAGTTGCTGGGTCTGTTGCGCGCCCGTCAGCCGCAACTGCCGGTCTTGCTGATGACGGCCCACGGGGCCGTCGAGCGAGCGGTGGATGCCATGCGCCAGGGCGCAGCGGATTACCTGGTCAAGCCGTTCGAGCCCAAGGCGCTGCTGGACCTGGTCGCACGTCATGCCTTGGGCAGTCTTGCGGTGGAGGGCGAAGGCCCGGTGGCCATCGAACCGGCTAGCGCGCAGTTGCTGGAATTGGCCGCGCGGGTGGCCCGCAGCGATTCGACGGTGCTGATTTCCGGCGAATCCGGTACGGGCAAGGAAGTACTGGCCCGCTACATCCATCAACAATCCCGGCGTGCCGGGGAACCGTTTATCGCCATCAATTGCGCGGCGATTCCCGACAACATGCTCGAGGCGACACTGTTCGGCCACGAAAAAGGCTCGTTCACTGGCGCCATTGCCGCCCAGGCCGGCAAGTTCGAGCAGGCCGACGGTGGCACGATCCTGCTCGATGAAATTTCCGAAATGCCCTTGGGCCTGCAAGCCAAGCTGTTGCGGGTATTGCAGGAGCGGGAAGTGGAACGGGTTGGTGCCCGCAAGCCCATCAGCCTGGACATCCGCGTGGTGGCGACCACCAACCGCGACCTGGCCGGCGAAGTGGCGGCGGGGCGTTTTCGTGAAGACCTCTATTACCGCCTGTCGGTATTTCCGCTGGCCTGGCGTCCGTTGCGCGAGCGCACCGCCGATATCCTGCCACTGGCCGAGCGGCTGTTGAACAAACACGTCAATAAAATGAAGCATGCGGCGGCCCGGCTTTCAGCCGAGGCCCGGGCTTGTCTGGTTGCCTACCCGTGGCCGGGCAATGTCCGAGAGCTGGATAACGCCATCCAGCGGGCCCTGATCCTGCAGCAGGGCGGTTTGATCCAGCCGGAGGATTTCTGCCTGGCCGGGCCGGTGGCCTGTGCGCCATTGCCGACCCTGGCACCGGTACCCGCCGCAACCACTGCGCCGTCGGTGGATAGGGAGGGCGATTCGGTGGGGGCTTTGGGAGACGACCTGCGGCGCCGCGAGTTCCAGATGATCATCGATACCCTGCGCGCCGAGCGCGGTCGTCGCAAAGAGGCGGCCGAACGCCTGGGCATCAGCCCACGCACCCTGCGCTACAAGCTGGCGCAAATGCGCGACGCCGGCATGGATGTCGAGGCCTATCTGTTCGCCAGTTGAATAAGCACCAGCAATCCCTGTGGGAGCGAGCTTGCTCGCGATAGCGGTGGGTCAGTCAAGTCGAGGTCGGATGTGATGGGGTTATCGCGAGCAAGCTCGCTCCCACAGGGGGGCTGTGCGCGCATTTGTTTTCTATCGCCATGGAGCTGGCACCCTTGTTGCTAATACCTACGTACCCGCTGAGTAAGTGTCAAAAAAACGCGGGCCGCCAGAGAGAGTAGACCATGAGCCAAGGTATTGAATTTAATCGGTTGATGCTGGACATGCGGGCCATGCAAATGGACGCCATGGCCCAGCCTAAATCGGTCGCGGTCCCCCAGGTGGGTGGCAGCAGCTTTTCCGACATGCTCGGTCAGGCCGTCAATAAAGTGAACGATACCCAGCAGGCTTCGAACCAGTTGGCCAGTGCTTTCGAGATTGGCAAAAGTGGCGTCGACCTGACGGACGTAATGATCTCCTCGCAGAAAGCCACTGTCTCGTTTCAGGCGCTGACCCAGGTTCGCAACAAACTGGTTCAGGCCTACCAAGACATCATGCAGATGCCGGTTTAAGGAAATTATTGAGTCATGGCAGAAGCAGCCGTTGATAACGTTCCAGCCAAGGCCACTCCGGTAGACGGCAAACCGCCGTTGTTCGGTCTGTCCTTCCTGGAAAATCTCTCCGAGATGACCATGCTGCGTCAGGTCGGCCTGTTGGTCGGCCTGGCTGCCAGCGTGGCGATTGGTTTCGCCGTGGTGTTGTGGTCCCAGCAGCCAGACTACCGTCCGTTGTACGGCAGTCTGGAAGGCATGGATGCCAAGCAAGTCATGGAGACCCTGGCTTCTGCCGACATTCCTTACACCGTCGAACCCAACTCTGGCGCCTTGCTGGTCAAGGCCGACGACGTCGCGCGTGCGCGCCTCAAGCTCGCCGCCGCTGGCGTGACGCCGACCGATGGCAACATCGGTTTCGAAATCCTCGACAAGGACCAGGGCCTGGGCACCAGCCAGTTCATGGAAGCGACCCGTTATCGTCGCGGCCTGGAAGGTGAGCTGGCGCGGACCATTTCCAGCCTGAACAACGTCAAGGGTGCACGTGTGCACCTGGCCATTCCGAAAAGCTCGGTATTCGTGCGCGATGAGCGCAAGCCGAGTGCTTCGGTATTGGTCGAATTGTATTCCGGCCGGTCCCTTGAGCCAGGCCAGGTCGTTGCCATTATCAATCTGGTGGCGACCAGCGTACCCGAGCTGAGCAAGTCGCAGATCACTGTGGTCGACCAGAAGGGCAACCTGCTGTCCGACCAGGCGGAAAATTCCGAACTGACCATGGCCGGCAAGCAATACGACTACAGCCGCCGCATGGAAGGCATGTTCACCCAGCGGGTACATAACATTCTGCAACCCATCCTGGGCAATGGTCGCTACAAGGCCGAAGTCTCCGCGGATGTGGATTTCAGCGCCGTCGAATCGACTTCCGAGCAGTTCAACCCGGATCAACCGGCGTTGCGCAGCGAGCAGTCGGTGAACGAGCAGCGTACCGCCAGCAATGGTCCGCAGGGCGTGCCCGGTGCCCTGAGCAACCAGCCGCCGTCGCCGGCCAGCGCGCCGCAAACCACCGGTGGTGCTACGGCGGCCGCCGGCATGGTGCAGCCAGGCCAGCCGCTGATCGATGCCAATGGCCAGCAAATCATGGATCCGGCCACCGGCCAGCCGATGCTCGCGCCGTACCCGGCCGACAAGCGTCAGCAATCGACCAAGAACTTCGAGCTCGACCGTTCTATCAGCCACACCAAGCAGCAGCAGGGCCGTTTGAATCGCCTGTCGGTCGCCGTGGTGGTGGACGACCAGGTCAAGGTCAACCCTGCCAACGGCGAAACCAGCCGTGCGCCGTGGACCGCCGACGAGTTGGCGCGCTTTACTCGCCTGGTGCAGGACGCGGTTGGTTTCGACGCCAGCCGTGGCGACAGCGTCAGTGTGATCAACGTGCCGTTCTCCCTGGAGCGCGGTGAAGAAATCGCCGACATTCCGTTTTATTCGCAACCCTGGTTCTGGGATGTGGTCAAGCAAGTATTGGGTGTGTTGTTCATCCTGATACTGGTCTTCGGTGTACTGCGTCCGGTGCTGAACAACATCACCGGTGGCGGCAAGAACAAGCAGTTGGCAGGCTTGGGCGATGTCGAGTTGGGAGGCATGGGCGGCCTGGATGGCGAATTGGCCAACGATCGCGTCAGCCTCGGCGGGCCGCAGAGCATCCTGCTGCCAAGCCCGAGCGAAGGCTACGACGCTCAGTTGAACGCCATCAAGAGTCTGGTGGCAGAAGACCCGGGTCGTGTGGCCCAGGTCGTGAAAGAGTGGATTAACGCAGATGAGTGATAATCGAGCCGCTGTTGCCAAATTGTCCCGGGTCGACAAAGCCGCGATCCTGCTGCTGTCCCTGGGTTCGACCGACGCCGCCCAAGTGCTGCGTCACATGGGGCCCAAAGAGGTCCAGCGCGTGGGCGTGGCCATGGCGCAAATGGGCAACGTGCACCGTGAGCAGGTCGAGCAGGTGATGAGCGAGTTCGTCGACATCGTCGGCGATCAGACCAGCCTGGGCGTCGGTTCCGATGACTACGTGCGCAAGATGCTGACCCAGGCACTGGGCGAGGACAAGGCCAACGGTCTCATCGACCGGATCCTGTTGGGTGGCAACACCAGCGGCCTGGACAGCCTCAAGTGGATGGAGCCGCGGGCGGTTGCCGACGTGATCCGTTACGAGCACCCGCAGATCCAGGCGATCGTGGTGGCTTACCTCGACCCGGACCAGGCAGGTGAAGTGCTCGGCAACTTCGATCACAAGGTGCGCCTGGACATCATCCTGCGGGTGTCGTCGCTCAACACCGTGCAGCCGGCGGCCCTGAAAGAATTGAACCAGATTCTCGAGAAGCAGTTCTCGGGCAACTCCAACGCCTCGCGCACCACCTTGGGTGGCATCAAGCGCGCGGCGGACATCATGAACTTCCTCGACAGTTCGATCGAAGGTCAGCTGATGGACTCGATCCGCGAAGTCGACGAAGACCTGTCCGGTCAGATCGAAGACCTCATGTTCGTGTTCAACAACCTGTCCGATGTCGACGACCGTGGCATCCAGGCGCTGTTGCGCGAAGTGTCGTCCGACGTGCTGGTGCTGGCCCTCAAGGGTTCGGACGAAGGCGTCAAGGAAAAGATCTTCAAGAACATGTCCAAACGGGCGGCCGAACTGTTGCGCGACGACCTCGAGGCCAAGGGCCCGGTGCGCGTCAGCGACGTGGAAACCGCACAGAAGGAAATCCTCACCATCGCCCGCCGCATGGCCGAAGCCGGGGAAATCGTTCTCGGTGGCAAGGGCGGCGAAGAGATGATCTAAGGTCGTTATGTCTGCCAAGAGTGATGAAGCACCCAGCGACCTGATTCGCGGCCGAGACGTCAGTAATTTCGACGTCTGGTCGCTGCCCAGCTTCGACCCCCACGTGCCCGAGCCTGAGCCGGAGCCCGTGGAGGAACTGCCGGAGATGGAGGAGGTGCCGCTGGAAGAAGTCCAGCCGCTGACCCTCGAGGAAGTCGAGAGCATTCGCCAGGAAGCCTATAACGAAGGCTTCGCCGTGGGCGAAAAGGAGGGCTTCCACAGCACCACGCTCAAGGTCCGCCAGGAAGCCGATGTGGCGTTGACGGCCAAGCTTCGTGCGTTGGAATCGCTGATGCTCAACCTGTTCGACCCCATTGCCGAGCAGGACACCCAGATCGAGAAATCCCTGGTGGGTTTGGTGCAACACATCGCCAAACAAGTGATCCAGCGCGAACTGGCCATCGATTCGACCCAGATCGAACAGGTCATGCGTGAAGCGCTCAAGCTGTTGCCGTTGGGCGTGGGCAATGTGCGGCTGTACATCAATCCCCAGGATTTCGAACTGGTCAAGGCCCTGCGCGAGCGCCATGAGGAAACCTGGCGCATCGTCGAGGATGCGACGCTGCTGCCGGGCGGTTGTCGGGTGGAAACCGAACACAGCCGCATCGACGCCACGGTTGAAACACGCATCAGCCAGATCATGGCCAAATTGTTCGACCAGCTACACGAACAGGCCCTGCACCCGGCCGCCGCCGACCTGAGCCTGGAGTTGCCGGACGAACTCCAAGGTGACGTGGCGACGGTCGAGGAGGAATTGGACGTGCCTGAATTGGATACTTCTGCACTGGACAGCCGCGATGCGCCTTGAGCGAACCAGCTTCGGCAAGCGCCTGGGCAGCTACGCCGAGGCCAGTGAGCTGGCCGGCCAGCCGATCCTGGAGGGTCGCTTGCTGCGCATGGTTGGCTTGACCCTCGAAGCCGAGGGCCTGCGTGCCGCCATGGGCAGCCGCTGCATGGTAATCAACGACGACAGCTACCATCCGGTGCAGGTCGAAGCCGAAGTCATGGGTTTTTCCGGCAGCAAGGTTTTCTTGATGCCGGTGGGCAGTGTCGCCGGCATCGCCCCCGGCGCGCGCGTGGTGCCCCTGGCCGACAACGGACGCCTGCCCATGGGCATGAGCATGCTCGGACGCGTGCTGGACGGGGCCGGACGGGCCTTGGACGGCAAGGGCGGCATGAAGGCCGAAGACTGGGTGCCGATGGACGGCCCGACGATCAACCCCCTCAAGCGTGACCCCATCAGCGTGCCGCTGGACGTGGGCATTCGTTGCATCAACGGTTTATTGACGGTCGGTCGCGGCCAGCGCCTGGGCCTGTTTGCCGGTACCGGCGTAGGTAAGAGTGTGCTGCTGGGCATGATGACCCGCTTCACCGAAGCCGACATTATCGTAGTAGGGCTGATCGGCGAGCGGGGCCGTGAGGTCAAGGAATTCATCGAGCACATCCTCGGCGAGGAAGGGCTCAAGCGTTCGGTCGTGGTGGCTTCGCCTGCGGACGATGCACCGCTGATGCGTATGCGGGCGGCGATGTATTGCACCCGTATCGCCGAGTATTTCCGCGACAAGGGCAAGAACGTCCTGTTGCTGATGGATTCGCTCACTCGTTTCGCCCAGGCCCAGCGGGAAATCGCCCTGGCCATCGGCGAGCCGCCGGCCACCAAGGGTTATCCGCCTTCGGTGTTCGCCAAGCTGCCGAAACTGGTCGAGCGCGCCGGCAATGCGGAAAAGGGCGGCGGTTCCATCACCGCGTTCTATACCGTGCTGTCCGAAGGTGACGACCAGCAAGACCCCATCGCCGACTCGGCCCGGGGCGTACTCGACGGCCACATCGTGCTGTCCAGGCGCCTGGCCGAAGAAGGGCACTACCCGGCCATCGACATCGAGGCGTCCATCAGTCGGGTCATGCCGTCGGTGATCAGTGCCGAGCATATGAGGCGTGCCCAGCAGTTCAAGCAATATTGGTCGCGCTACCAGCAAAGCCGCGATTTGATCAGCGTCGGCGCCTATGTACCTGGTGGTGACCGCGAGACCGACACCGCCATCAGCCTTTACCCGGCGATGGCCGTTTATCTGCGCCAGAGCCTGAACGACAATATCGGCATGGGTGCCAGCGAAGCGCACCTGCAGACGATTTTCGCTCCGGTCGCTGGCGGATAACCGACCATGGCCACAAGTCGTGCGGCACGCCTGGCGCCCGTGGTGGACATGGCGGAAAAGGCCGAGAAGACCGCCGTCCAGCGCCTGGCGTATTTCCAGGGGCAAGTGGCCGTTGCCGAGAGCAAGCTGGCAGACCTCGAAAATTTTCGACTCGAATACCAGGAGCAGTGGATCGCCCGTGGCGCCCATGGGGTGTCGGGGCAGTGGTTGTTGGGTTACCAAGGATTTCTTGCGCAACTGGGCACTGCCATCGATCAGCAGCGCCAGAGCCTGGTCTGGCACCAGAACAACCTGGAGAAGGCCCGCCAGAGCTGGCAAGAAGCATTCGCCCGGGTCGAAGGGCTGCGCAAACTGGTGCAGCGCTATATCGATGAGGCGCGGCAACTGGAAGACAAGCGCGAACAGAAACTGCTCGATGAATTGTCCCAGCGCCTGCCGCGGCAGAATCCCTACTGATGGGAAACGAGGATTTTGTCGGATGAACGAGGCAAAACCTTGCTCAGACCTTTACCAGATGCTACACCTTGTACACGTATGTCCATGACAAGGAAGCCGATCATGTCAGTCGTTACCGAAGTATCCCCCGATGGGCATAAGCTGACGATCTCGATCAAGGGTCGATTCGATTTCGGGCGGCATCAGGAGTTTCGTGAGTCCTATGAGCGGCTCCACAAGAAACCTGACTCCATCGTGGTGGATTTGAAAGAAGCCACTTACCTCGACAGTTCCGCCTTGGGCATGCTCCTGCTGTTGCGCGATCATGCCGGTGGCGACCAGTCGGATATCCGCGTCGTCAACAGCAGCAGCGACGTCAAGAAAATCCTCGCGATCTCCAATTTCGACAAGCTGTTCGACATCAGTTGATCGCCATGCAATCGTCGTCGGAGCCACTGACGGTCCTGATTGCCGAAGACAGCGCCGCTGATCGACTGCTGCTGTCGACCATTGTCCGCCGCCAGGGCCATCATGTGCTCACGGCGGCCGATGGCGCCGAAGCGGTCGATGTCTATCTGCAACAGCGTCCGCACCTGGTGCTGATGGATGCGATGATGCCGGTGATGGACGGCTTCGAAGCGGCGCAGAAAATCAAACAGTTGGCCGGGGACCAGTTGGTCCCGATCATTTTCCTCACCTCGCTGACTGAGAGCGAAGCCCTGGCCCGTTGCCTGGAAGCAGGCGGCGACGATTTCCTGGCAAAACCCTACAACCAAGTGATCCTGACGGCCAAGATCAAGGCCATGGACCGCTTGCGCCGGTTGCAGGCCACGGTGGTGGAGCAGCGCGACCAGATCGCCCGGCACCATGATTACCTGCTCAACGAACAACGGGTCGCCAAGGCCGTGTTCGACAAGATCGCCCACTCCGGTTGCCTGAGCGCGCCGAACATCCGTTATTTGCAATCACCCTACGCCTTGTTCAACGGCGACCTGCTGCTGGCCGCGTTCAACCCGGCCGGCGACATGCACATCCTGTTGGGGGATTTCACCGGGCATGGCCTGCCGGCGGCGGTCGGCGCGATGCCCCTGGCGGAAGTGTTCTACGGGATGACGGCCAAGGGCTATGGGCTGGCGCAAATCCTGCGGGAGATGAATGCCAAGCTCAAACGCATCCTGCCAGTGGATATGTTCTGCTGCGCGACGCTGTTATGCCTGAGCTTCCAGCGCTGTACGGTGGAGATCTGGAACGGCGGCATGCCCGATGGTTACCTGCATGACAGCCTCAGCGGCGTGCGCACGCCCTTACCGGCGCGACACCTGCCATTGGGCGTGCTCACCCCGCAGTTGTTCGATGACCGCACCGAAGTGCATCCGATGTCGCTGGGGGATCGGGTGTTCCTGCTGTCCGATGGTGTCATCGAGACCAGTGATCGCGACGACCAGCCGTTTGGCGTGGAGCGGTTGCAGCAGGTATTTTCGGCCAACCGTGAGCCCGACCGTCTTTTCGAGGATATCCAGCAGGCGCTGCTGGATTTTCGTGGTGAGGCCCGTGACGACTTCAGCATGGTCGAGGTGCGGCTGGTCGCTCCGACGCAACTCAATCCGCCACCACCGGTCTATTCCGATAGCGGCCAGTCCAGCCCGCTGGATTGGTCGGTGAGCTTCGAGTTCCGTGCGCAGACGCTCAAGCGCTTCAACCCGATGCCCTACCTGTTGCAATTGCTGCTGGAGGTGCATGGGCTCAGGGCGCAGAGCGGCGCCCTTTACAGCGTCATGTCGGAGCTCTACTCCAATGCCCTGGATCACGGGGTGCTGGGCCTCGATTCGAGTCTCAAGCGTGATGCAGCGGGTTTCGCCCGCTACTACAGGGAGCGCAATACACGCCTGGATGAGTTGAGCGACGGTTACGTGCGGGTGCACTTGCACGTTTCGCCAAACGGCGAGGGCGGTCGCCTGGCCATCGAAGTCGAAGACAGTGGCGAAGGGTTCGATGTCGCCCGGGTGCTGGCACGGCCCGTGGACAGTGATCGATTGTCGGGACGCGGCGTGAGCCTGGTTCGCCAACTGAGCCACCAGGCCAGTTGGTCAGACGATGGTCGTAGTGCGCGCGTGGAGTTTTTCTGGGAGGCTCTGGCATAATTGGGGCCATTCTTGATCAGGGAGCGAACAAGTGAACGAGATTCATCTGGACCGCGACGTGCTTAGCACGTTGAAGGAAGTCATGGAGGAGGGGTATCCGGAGTTGCTGGATACGTTTCTCAACGACTCCGAGGCTCGCTTGCGCGTGCTGCATGAAGCACGGGACGCTGAAAAACTGAGCGCCACCGCCCACAGCTTCAAGGGCAGCAGCAGCAACATGGGCGCCATTCGCCTGGCCGAGTTGTGCGGCGAGCTGGAACAGCGTGCCAAGCAGCCGTCCTTGGGCGGCATCGAAAACCTGGTCAACGAAATCGACAGCGAATTTGCCCATGTCCGCAAGCTGTGCCGGGAAGAGCGTGAAGGTTTCCACTGCTGAGATTTGACGGTCGGGTAAAACGTTGGCCCGTGCCTTGCATTGCCTAGTCTCGACTGTACCTATGATTCCAGTGCAGCGGAGACCTTTTTATGCCCGTCACCCCTAATTCATTGCTTCAGGCCTCCGTCCAGGCCAAGCCCCAGGCCGCCGTCAATTCACCGGCAGCGGCCCCGGACCTCGGGGATAGAGCCTCCAGCTTCGCTCAAGTTTTCGCCAAGCAGGCGCCTGCCAAAGCAGCGGCGGCCCCTGAGCCCGTGGTGAAACCGGCGCGCGACAAGGCCGCTGACAACACCGTCAAAAAAGACGCCGGCAACGAAACCCCTGCCGCCCCGGAACCGACGGTTGCCGATAGCGGCAAACCCTTGCCCGCGGACAAAGCGGCTAGCACCGACGACAAAGCGGCCAGCGATAACGATGCCGACGCGGCTCAAGCGCCGGTGGCGGATGCGGCACCGGTCGATCCGAGCCTCGACCCAGGCGCGCTGACGGACATGGCGGTGCCAGTCGCGACAGCCCCGGCCGAACCTGCCCCCGTGGTGGTCCCGGCTGAGGCTCAGGTAACGACTGCGGTCGCGGCACCGGTTGTCCCATTGGCCGCGCCGGCCCAACCTGCGGTTCCGGTCGTCGATCCAGCCTTCGACCCACAAGCCGATCCGCTCGACGCATTGCCCGCCTTGCGCTTGGCGATGGAGCAGAGCGGTCATGTTTCCGCCAGCAGCCAGGCACAGCCCAAGAGCGCTGCCCCGGCGTCGCTCGACGGCGAGCCGACTTCGGCGCAGACCTTCGCCGCCGGCATGGCCAGCATGCTCAGCGTGCAAGCCGACCAGAACAGCACCGAGTCCGGCAGCCAGGGTGGCGACAAGGCCTTCGGCGGCTTGATCAGCGAGGGTCTCAAGGACTTGAGCGCCGCGTCCAGTGACACCCGCGTAGACGATTTCGCCAACCGCCTGGCTGCACTGACCCAGGCCGCCACGCCCAAAACCGCCAACGCGGTGCCGGTCAATCAACCTATCGCGATGAACCAGAGCGGTTGGACCGAAGAGGTGGTGAATCGGGTGATGTACCTTTCCAGCGTCAATCTCAAGGCGGCCGACATCCAATTGCAGCCCGCCGAACTCGGGCGCCTGGATATCCGGGTGAGCATGGTGCCGGACCAGCAGACCCAGGTCACCTTCATGAGCGCCCACTCCGGCGTTCGCGAAGCCCTCGAAGGCCAGATGCATCGCCTGCGGGACAGTTTTGCCCAGCAGGGCATGGGCCAGGTCGACGTCAGCGTGTCGGACCAATCCCGTGGTTCGCAGAACCAGGAGCAGCAAGCCCAGCAGCAGGCCCAGCAGCAGGCCCGGGCGGGGCGTTCGACCTCTTCCGGTGGACCGATGGATGCCGGGGATGAAGCCACTGCGGCCAGCATCGCTGAAGTGGCCGCCGGCACGACCAGCGTCATTGGCACCAGCGCGGTCGACTACTACGCCTGATCCAATGACGTTTTCCCCTGTGGGAGCGGGCTTGCTCGCGATAGCGGATGGTCAGTCACCCTTGCAGGGGCTGGCCCGCCGCTATCGCGAGCAAGCTCGCTCCCACATTGGTTTTCATGGGTTCTGTAGATCGCATCTGCCCTGTCATCCTGAGTACCGCCACTTCTGGCATAACACTTGCTCCAGCCTTGCCGTGCAACAGTGAAAACCCCGATTAGTGACGGATTATTGGCATGGCGAAGAGCGAAGCAGCAGCTGTAAAAGACCCTGCAACCAAAGGCAAACTCAAGCTGATCATCATGATCGTGGTGGGTTTGCTCCTGGCGATCGGCGTGTCCGTGGGGGCAACCTGGTATTTCATGCACAGCGCTCAAAGCAAGCCGGCGGCGGCAGCGGCCGAAGTCGCGCCAGTGGGCAAGCAGCCGGCGATTTTCGAGCCGATGGCGCCGGCCTTCGTGGCCAACTACACCGTGAACGGTCGCCAACGCTACATGCAGGTCAGCATCACTTTGCAGGGTCGCAACCAGGCTGACCTGGAAGCGCTTCGGGTCCACATGCCGCTGATTCGCAACAACCTGGTGATGCTGTTTTCCGGGCAGAGTTTCGACACCCTGGCCACCCCCGTCGGCCAGGAAATGCTGCGCCAGAAAGCTACGGCCAGCGTGCAGGAAGTGGCTCAGAAAGAGCTCGGCAAAGTGGTGATCGAACAGTTGCTCTTCACTAACTTCGTATTGCAGTAGGAACCCGACATGGCCGTGCAGGACCTGCTGTCCCAGGACGAAATCGATGCGCTGTTGCATGGTGTCGACGACGGTCTGGTACAGACCGAAAACGCTGCTGAACCGGGCAGCGTCAAAAGCTACGACCTGACCAGCCAGGATCGCATCGTTCGCGGACGCATGCCGACCCTGGAAATGATCAACGAGCGTTTCGCCCGATACACCCGCATCAGCATGTTCAACATGCTGCGTCGCTCGGCCGATGTGGCCGTGGGTGGCGTGCAGGTGATGAAGTTCGGCGAGTACGTGCATTCGCTGTACGTGCCCACCAGCCTCAACCTGGTGAAGATCAAGCCGTTGCGCGGCACTGCGTTGTTCATCCTCGACGCCAAGTTGGTGTTCAAGCTGGTGGACAACTTCTTCGGCGGCGACGGTCGTCACGCCAAGATCGAAGGTCGCGAATTCACCCCGACCGAGCTGCGAGTGGTGCGCATGGTGCTGGAGCAGGCCTTCATCGATTTGAAGGAAGCCTGGCAGGCGATCATGGAAGTGAACTTCGAGTACATCAACTCGGAAGTGAACCCGGCCATGGCCAACATCGTCGGGCCGAGCGAAGCCATCGTGGTCTCGACCTTCCACATCGAACTCGATGGCGGTGGCGGCGACCTGCACGTGACCATGCCGTATTCGATGATCGAGCCGGTGCGGGAGATGCTCGACGCCGGTTTCCAGTCGGACCTCGACGACCAGGACGAACGCTGGATCAACGCCTTGCGCCAGGACGTGCTCGACGTCGATGTGCCGATCGGCGCGACGGTCGCCCGGCGCCAACTGCGCCTGCGGGACATTTTGCACATGCAGCCGGGTGACATCATTCCGGTCGAAATGCCCGACGAAATGATCATGCGCGCCAATGGCGTACCGGCCTTCAAGGTCAAGATGGGCTCTCACAAAGGCAACCTGGCGTTGCAGGTGATCGAGCCGATCGAACGCCGCTGAGCGGTGTCGAATTTTTAAGTTTGCGTTTCTAACTGATTTTTGCCCGCCGAGGACAAATGATGGCTAACGATATGAACACCCAGGATGACCAGGCGCTGGCCGACGAATGGGCCGCGGCCCTGGAAGAAACCGGCGATGCCGGGCAGGCTGACATCGATGCCTTGCTGGCCGCCGATAGCGGTAACCACGGCTCCAATCGCTTGCCGATGGAAGAGTTTGGCAGCGTGCCCAAGAGCAATGAACAGGTGACGCTGGACGGGCCGAACCTGGACGTGATCCTCGACATTCCGGTGTCCATCTCCATGGAAGTGGGCAGCACCGATATCAACATCCGCAACCTGCTGCAGCTCAACCAGGGCTCGGTGATCGAGCTGGACCGCCTGGCCGGCGAGCCGCTTGACGTGCTGGTCAACGGCACCTTGATCGCCCATGGCGAAGTGGTGGTGGTCAACGAGAAGTTCGGCATTCGCCTGACGGACGTGATCAGCCCGAGCGAACGCATCAAGAAGCTGCGCTGAGTGAAAGGTTTCCTCGCCGCAGCGTCGATGCTGCCCTTGAGCGTGCTGGCGGCCGAACCGGTTGCCACGGCGGCCGTTGCGCCAGCGTCGGGCACGGGTATCGCCGGGCAACTGGCGCAACTGGTGCTTGGCTTGCTGCTGGTGCTGGGCTTGATCTTCTTTCTCGCCTGGTTGTTGCGGCGCGTGCAACAGGCGGGGCCTGCGGGCAAGGGCCAGGTCATCGACATCGTCGGTTCCCGTGCGCTCGGGCCGCGCGACCGGCTGGTGCTGGTGCAGGTCGGCAACGAGCAGATCCTGCTGGGCCTGAGCCCGGGCACCATCACTGCGTTGCACGTCCTCAAGGAGCCGGTACAGGTACCCTCCACCGAGTCGGCCAGCCCCGAATTTGCCCAGCGCCTCATGGGGCTGCTGGGGAAAGACCAGAAGGATAAAAAGTAATGCCGTTGCGCATTCTGTTGGCATTGGCCCTGATGCTGGCCGCACCGTTGGCGTTCGCCGCGGACCCGCTGTCGATCCCGGCGATCACCCTGGGAACCAACGCCGAAGGGGCCCAGGAATATTCGGTCAGCTTGCAGATCCTGCTGATCATGACCGCGCTGAGTTTCATTCCGGCGTTCGTCATGCTGATGACCAGCTTCACCCGGATCATCATTGTCTTTTCGATCCTGCGCCAGGCCCTGGGCCTGCAACAGACCCCTTCGAACCAGATCCTCACCGGCATGGCGCTGTTCCTGACCATGTTCATCATGGCGCCCGTGTTCGACCGGGTGAACCGGGATGCGCTGCAGCCTTACCTGGCGGAACAGCTCAGCGCCCAGGATGCCGTGGCCAAGGCCCAGGTGCCGATCAAGGACTTCATGCTGGCCCAGACTCGCAGCAGTGACTTGGAATTGTTCATGCGCCTGTCCAAGCGCACCGACATCCCGAGTGCCGACCAGGCACCGCTGACCATCCTGGTGCCGGCGTTCGTGACGTCCGAGCTGAAGACCGCGTTCCAGATCGGTTTCATGATTTTCATCCCGTTCCTGATCATCGACCTGGTGGTCGCCAGCGTACTGATGGCCATGGGTATGATGATGCTCTCGCCGCTGATCATTTCCCTGCCGTTCAAGATCATGCTGTTTGTATTGGTGGATGGCTGGGCGCTGATCATCGGTACCCTGGCGGGCAGTTTCGGCGGTGTTTAGGCCTCTTGTGCGGGTAGGACGATATGACGCCTGAAGTAGCGGTAGACCTGTTTCGTGAAGCGCTCTGGCTGACGGCTTCGATGGTTGCCATCCTGGTGATCCCCAGCCTGCTGGTGGGCTTGCTGGTGGCGATGTTCCAGGCCGCGACCCAGATCAACGAACAGACCTTGAGCTTCCTGCCGCGCCTGCTGGTGATGCTGGTGACGTTGATCGTCGGCGGCCCCTGGATGGTACAAACCTTCATGGAATACATCCTGCAGTTGTACGGCAGTATTCCGCAGTTGATCGGCTGACCCCATGTCGATGCTCGAGCTGACGGACACCCAGATCAGCACGTGGGTGGCATCGTTCATCCTGCCGCTGTTTCGCGTCACCGCGGTGCTGATGAGCATGCCGATCTTCGGCACGACACTGGTGCCGGCTCGGGTGCGTTTGTACTTCGCCCTGGCGATCACGGTGGTTATCGCGCCCGGGCTGCCACCGATGCCGCCGGTCAATGCCCTGGACCTCAGCGCGCTGATGCTGGTGGCCGAGCAGATTCTCATCGGTGCCTTGATGGGGTTCTCGCTGCAGCTGTTCTTCCAGGCCTTTGTGGTGGCCGGGCAAATCATTTCGATCCAGATGGGCATGGCCTTCGCGTCCATGATCGACCCCACCAACGGCGTCAACACCGCGGTGATCGGCCAGTTCCTGACGATGCTGGTGACCCTGTTGTTCCTCGCCATGAACGGGCATCTGGTGGTGTTCGAGGTCTTGACCGAGAGCTTTACCACCATGCCGGTGGGCAGTGCGTTCCTGATCAATCACTTCTGGGAAATCGCTGGCAAGCTCGGCTGGGTCATGGGTGCCGCGATGGTGCTGGTATTGCCGGCGATCACCGCGTTGCTGGTGGTCAACATCGCGTTTGGCGTAATGACTCGCGCGGCGCCGCAACTGAATATCTTCTCCATTGGTTTCCCTCTGACCCTGGTGCTGGGCATGGTGATCTTCTGGATCAGTCTGGGGGATATCCTCAACCAGTATCAGCCGCTGGCCACCCAGGCCTTGCAGCTTTTACGTGACATGGCACAGGCGCGCTGAACCATGGCCGAGAGCGAGAGTGGTCAGGACAAGACAGAAGACCCCACGGAAAAGCGCCTGCGCGAGTCCCGGGAAAAGGGCGAGATCGCCCGCTCCAAGGAACTCAATACGCTGGCGGTGATGCTGGCAGGAGCGGGTGGGTTGTTGATTTATGGCGGCGGGTTGGCCTTGGACCTGCTGGAAATCATGCGCCTGAATTTCTCCCTGCCTCGCGAAGTACTGCTCTCTCCGGGGTCCATGGCCCAGCATCTGCTGCACTCGGGCAAGATCGCGATCCTGGCGGTGCAGCCGATCCTGATCTGCCTGTTGCTGGCTGCGGTGATCGGCCCGATTTCCCTGGGCGGCTGGCTGTTCGCCGCCGGTAGCCTGGCCCCCAAGTTCAGCCGGATGAACCCGGCCGCCGGCCTCAAGCGCATGTTTTCCACCACGGCGCTGATGGAGTTGCTCAAGGCATTCGGGAAGTTCCTGCTGGTTCTGTTCGTTGCGCTGACGGTGTTGCAGGCCGACATCGACGATCTGCTGCGCATTGCTCACGAACCGCTGGAACAGGCCATTATCCACAGTGTGCAGTTAGTGGGCTGGAGCACATTGTGGATGGCCTGCGGCTTGATCCTGATTGCCGCCATCGACGTGCCGATCCAGCTCTATCAGAGCAAGCAAAAGCTGTTGATGACCAAGCAGGAAGTGCGCGACGAGCACAAGGATGCGGAAGGCAAGCCGGAGGTCAAGCAGCGGATCCGCCAGTTGCAGCGCGAGGTCTCCCAGCGGCGGATGATGGCGGCAATCCCCGACGCCGATGTGGTCATCACCAACCCGACCCACTACGCCGTCGCCCTCAAGTACGACCCCGAAAAAGGCAACGCCCCCGTGTTGCTGGCCAAGGGCAGTGACTTCCTGGCACTGAAGATCCGTGAGATCGCCGTGGCCAATGAGGTGATGCTGCTCGAATCCCCGGCGTTGGCGCGATCAATCTACTACTCCACCGAACTCGACCAGGAAATCCCTGGGGGCCTGTATTTGGCTGTTGCGCAGGTATTGGCCTACGTCTACCAGATCCGCCAGCACCGCGCCGGCAAGGGCAAGCGTCCCGAACCGCTCAAGGATTTGCCGATTCCGCCGGATTTGCGGCGGGATGTTTGATGGGGTTTCAGTGGAGGCTTATTCGAACCCGAGGCGAAGACCGAGGGGCGCTAAAAAGTCCGATTCCCATCTACCATCGCTGTGGAAGCCACTGAGGGAATAATAAGATTCACTACGTCTAATTTCATACTTCCACTTTTCCAGCGCAAACATATTGATTCCTCGTACCTTGCTCGCTTCGCTTAGGGATCCTATAAGATTGATTTTGCCCGTATCTGGCATTCCGGGGCTTTGAAGACGTGATACTGTTTTCCTATCCTGCAAGTAATTAAAAAAATTGACTCGGGAGAGATGGTCAATCTTGTTCTGGAAGAGGCGCGTATATTTACGTGGATCGAAAGTATTCGGAAGGATTGAAAAGGCCGCTTCTTCAAGTCTTTGCGGGAGGGTGGATAGTATGGTTTTTTTATGTATTGTTTCAATTCCCTCCGTCGCCCGCCATGGACGTTGGATAGTTGTTTTAACTACATAATAACCTTTTGGAGGGAGGGAGAACTTATTGATTACAATCTCGGGCCCCCTTAAATTAAATACGACCTCGGGCCCGCTTAAATGAATTCTCGGGCGAGCAGGAAAAAGAGCCGCGCTCACCCAACGCCAGAGAGAACTGATCCCCATCCTTCCGTTCGGGTCGCTCCTGTTTATTGGATCACCTGAACAATATGCATAAGAGTTTATCCCGCCCTTGCCAAACGGACTCAATTTGTCCGAACTATTAAACCGCATCAAAACCGGATTGAACGCCCGATAACCATTCCCCAGCAAATAATGCCCGGTCACCGGGTCCGGTCGTTCTCCATTGAAGCCGAGCAGGCTCAAAAAACCGTTGCCGATAGTTCGATTGCCATAAGGCGAATAGGCATGGGACTGCCTTTCATTGGAGGAAACGGCATGCAATACCGAGCGTTGCTGATCGGTCGCTAACAATGTCGCTTGCTTTGCGCTGCCTTGGGTTTCGCTCTGGGCCAGCAATTGATCGCCATGTTGGACAATTGACCGGCTGATGGCCCCTTCGATTTCTGTCGTCAGGCGAGACTTGCAATAAAACCGCTGGACAGGCGCGTGAGTCATCACGGTGTGGCAGGTGAGGCGATCCAGAGGGTCATAGCGGTAAGTGCAGAGGTGCGTGGCTGACATGGTCGACGCTCCGTTTGGGTGAGGCTCCGTTGGATTATCGGGGTTGGGGTGCAAAGGGGGAACTAGCAGAACTGTTAGGTTTGCCTGGAAAGCGCCAGGCCCCGTGGCGAGGGAGCTTGCTCCCGCTCGGTTGCGCAGCGACCGCGATAACAGGTGTGTCTGATGTTTCGTATTCGACTTGTTTCGGGGCCGCTTCGCGACCCAGCGGGAGCAAGCTCCCTCGCCACAGGTTCGTCGTTTGCCTTAGGTGAACAGCATGACCCTGTGGGAGCGAGCTTGCTCGCGATTGCAATGATCCAGTCGATACAGATATTGACTGACAAATCGCCATCGCGAGCAGGCTCGCTCCCACAAAGTTGAATGTGCGTCAGCCGCTCTATTCCCGCCTCCGGCAAAAGTTGGAAGGCTTCTTGCAATACCCCGCCTGCGCCCCCTCCGGGCGTCAAAAGTTTGCTTCACAGGAACGGGGAATATTGGTGGATCGCTCTCAGTTACTCAGCTCTGCACGCAGCAATGTCGTAGACCTCAGCCGGGGTAATCTGGGCGTGCCGCTGTTGCTGCTGGTCATGCTCGCCATGATGATGCTGCCGGTGCCGCCGTTCCTGCTGGACGTGTTCTTCACGTTCAACATCGCCCTGTCGATCGTGGTGCTGCTGGTGTGCGTCTACGCCCTGCGGCCGCTGGATTTCGCGGTGTTCCCGACCATCCTGCTGGTGGCCACGCTGTTGCGCCTGGCGCTGAACGTGGCGTCCACCCGGGTGGTGATGATTCATGGCCAAGAAGGCCACGCCGCCGCCGGTAAGGTGATCCAGGCCTTTGGCGAAGTGGTGATCGGCGGTAACTACGTGGTCGGTATCGTGGTCTTCGCCATCCTGATGATCATCAACTTCGTCGTGGTGACCAAGGGCGCCGGGCGGATTTCCGAGGTAAGCGCGCGTTTCACCCTCGATGCGATGCCCGGCAAACAGATGGCGATCGACGCCGACCTCAACGCCGGCCTGATCGACCAGAGCCAGGCCAAGCTGCGCCGCCTGGAAGTGGCCCAGGAAGCCGAGTTCTACGGCTCCATGGACGGTGCCAGTAAATTCGTGCGCGGTGACGCCATCGCCGGCCTGTTGATTCTGTTCATCAACCTGATCGGCGGCATGGCCGTCGGCATCTTCCAGCATGGCATGACCTTCGGCGATGCCGGCAAGGTATACGCCTTGTTGACCATCGGTGACGGTTTGGTGGCGCAATTGCCATCACTGCTGTTATCCACAGCCGCCGCGATCATGGTGACCCGCGCTTCGGGCTCCGAGGACATGGGCAAGCAGATCAACCGGCAGATGTTCGCCTCGCCCAAGGCCCTGGCTGTTGCCGCCGGCCTGATGGCGGTGATGGGCCTGGTGCCTGGCATGCCGCATTTTTCCTTCCTGAGCATGGCGGCCCTGGCAGCTGGCGGTGCCTACCTGTTCTGGAAGAAGCAGAACGTGCAGAAAGTCCAGGCCCTGCAAGAGGTCAAGCGCCAGCAGGAACTGCTGCCGTCGCCGGCCCGCGCCATGGAAACCAAGGAACTGGGCTGGGATGACGTGACGCCCATCGACATGATCGGCCTGGAAGTCGGTTATCGCCTGATTCCTTTGGTCGACCGCAACCAGGGTGGTCAGTTGCTGGCGCGGATCAAGGGGGTGCGCAAGAAGCTCTCCCAGGACCTGGGCTTCTTGATGCCCACTGTGCACATCCGCGACAACCTCGACCTGGCGCCGAGCGCCTATCGTCTGACACTGATGGGCGTGATCCTGGCCGAAGCCGAGATCTACCCCGACCGCGAGCTGGCGATCAACCCTGGCCAGGTCTACGGCAGCCTCAACGGCATCACCGCCAAGGATCCGGCTTTTGGCCTGGAGGCGGTGTGGATCGAAATCAGTCAGCGGGCCCAGGCCCAGTCCCTCGGCTACACCGTGGTGGACGCCAGTACCGTGGTGGCGACCCACTTGAACCAGATTCTGTACAAGCACTCCAGCGAGTTGATTGGCCACGAAGAAGTCCAGCAACTCCTGCAAGTACTGGCCAAAGGCTCGCCGAAGCTGGCTGAAGAGTTGGTGCCGGGCGTGGTTTCGTTGTCGCAGTTGCTCAAGGTGCTGCAAGCGTTGTTGGCCGAACAAGTGCCCGTGCGCGACATACGCAGTATTGCCGAAGCCATCGCCAACAACGCGTCCAAGAGTCAAGATACCGCCGCCTTGGTGGCCGCGGTTCGGGTCGGCGTATCCCGTGCAATCGTCCAAAGCATTGTAGGCACTGAGTCTGAGCTGCCTGTTATCACCTTGGAGCCAAGGTTGGAACAGATATTGCTCAATAGTCTGCAGAAGGCAGGACAAGGCTCGGAAGAGGGTGTTCTGCTGGAGCCAAGCATGGCCGAGAAGCTGCAGCGTTCGCTGATCGAGGCAGCCCAGCGGCAAGAGATGCAAGGCCAACCGGTGATCCTGCTGGTGGCCGGTCCGATTCGCGCGATGCTCTCGCGATTCGGACGCCTCGCGGTCCCGGGGCTGCATGTGCTGGCGTACCAGGAAATACCGGACAACAAGCAAGTGACCATCGTTGCGACAGTAGGGCCCAACGGCTGAGGTAGTGGTTTATGCAAGTGAAGCGTTTTTTCGCCGCAGACATGCGTCAGGCCATGAAACTGGTTCGTGACGAGCTGGGCGCTGAAGCAGCCATCATTGGCAACCGTCGTATCGCCGGCGGTGTCGAGCTGACGGCGGCCCTGGATTACAAATTGTCGGCGCTGGCGCCACGGGTTCCGAACATGGAACTTGAAGATGAGCTGCGCAAGACTCAATCGCGCATCGCCAGCGCCCAGGCCGAACTGAGCCTGCGCAGCAGCGAAGGCGAAGGTGCGCCGGGCATCAATCGTCAATTGTTCGCCGGTCAACCGCTGACCGCCGGCCTGCCGTTGACCGCCGCCGAACCGCTGATGGAACAGGTCCAGGCCGAACCGCGTCGTCCAGAGCCGGCACCTGCCGCGCCAGCCCGTGGGCTTGACCCGCGCGCCCTGGACTCGATGCGCTTCGAACTCAACAGCCTGCGCGAGCTGATGGAAGTCCAGCTCGGCTCCCTGGCCTGGAACCAGCTGCAAGGCAGCCGTCCGGCCCAGGCCAACCTGTGGCGTCGCCTGCAACGCATCGGCCTGTCCGGCCCGTTGTCCCGCGACCTGCTGGCGCTGATCAATGGTATCGAAGAGCCGCGCCAAGCCTGGCGCATGTTGCTGGCGCACCTGGCACGCATGATTGCCACGCCGGAAGTCGAGCCGCTGGAAGAGGGCGGGGTCATTGCCATGGTCGGTCCTGCCGGCATGGGCAAGACCACCACCCTGGCCAAGCTCGCCGCCCGTTATGTACTCAAGTACGGCGCCCAGAGCATCGCCCTGGTAAGCATGGACAGTTTCCGTATCGGTGCCCAGGAACAACTCAAGACCCTGGGCCGCATCCTCAATGTGTCGGTGACCCATGTGGATCCGGGCCAATCCCTGGCCCAGGCGCTGGAGCCGCTGCTGCGCAAACGCGTCGTGCTGATCGATACCGCCGGCCTGCAAGCCAGCGATCCGGCCCTGCGCATGCAGCTCGAAAGCCTGGCCGGACGCGGTATCAAGTCAAAAAATTATCTCGTGTTGGCAACCACCAGCCAAAAACAGGTTCTAACCGCCGCATATCACAGCTACAAACGCTGCGGGCTGGCCGGCTGCATCCTGACTAAGCTGGACGAAACGGCAAGCCTGGGCGAGGTGTTGAGCCTGGCGATCGGTCATGAACTGCCGGTGGCCTACCTGACCGATGGGCCGCGGATCCCGGATGATTTGCATCTGCCGCGCCGTCATCAATTGGTCAGTCGTGCCGTAAGTGTGCAAATGCAGGAAGAACCCAGCGAGGAAGCCATGGCTGACATGTTCGCTGACATCTACCACAGCCCGACCAAGCAGGTCGGCTGAGGTAATCATGAATATTTTTTGTACCTACATCGATGGTCTGCCATGCATTGTTCCGTATGCGAACGCGCAGCCAGTAATGTGGCCTCCGTCTAAGAAGACAAGGTAAAGAACGAACATGGGCAGCATGCATCCCGTACAGGTGATCGCGGTGACCGGCGGCAAAGGTGGCGTCGGGAAGACTAACGTGTCAGTGAACTTGTCCCTGGCTCTGGCAGAGCTTGGCCGACGGGTCATGCTGCTGGACGCCGACCTGGGCCTGGCGAACGTCGACGTGTTGTTGGGGCTTACCCCCAAACGCACCCTGGCGGACGTGATCGAAGGCCGTTGCGAACTGCGCGACGTGCTGTTGCAGGGGCCGGGCGGGATTCGCATCGTGCCGGCTGCCTCCGGCACCCAGAGCATGGTTCACCTGACCCCGGCGCAGCACGCGGGCCTGATCCAGGCGTTCAGCGACATCGGCGACAACCTCGATGTGCTGGTGATCGACACCGCGGCCGGCATCGGCGACTCGGTCGTCAGTTTCGTGCGCGCCGCCCAGGAAGTGCTGCTGGTGGTCTGCGACGAACCGACGTCCATCACCGACGCCTATGCCCTGATCAAACTGCTTAACCGCGACTATGGCATGAACCGCTTCCGCGTCCTGGCCAACATGGCCCAGAGCCCGCAGGAAGGACGCAACCTGTTCGCCAAATTGACGAAGGTCACCGATCGCTTCCTGGACGTCGCCCTACAATACGTCGGTGCAGTGCCTTACGACGAAAGCGTGCGCAAGGCCGTCCAGAAGCAACGTGCCGTTTATGAAGCCTTTCCACGTTCCAAATGCGCGCTGGCGTTCAAGGCGATCGCCCAGAAGGTCGATACCTGGCCACTGCCGGCCAACCCCCGCGGGCATCTGGAGTTTTTCGTCGAGCGTCTTGTGCAACAAACAGCAGGGCCCGTGTTATGACAGCCAGCGGTTACAACCATCTCTACAAAAAATCGGCACGGGACGCCCAATACGAATTGATCGAGCGTTATGCGCCACTGGTCAAGCGTATCGCCTATCACTTGCTGGCGCGGTTGCCAGCCAGTGTCCAGGTCGAGGACTTGATCCAGGCCGGCATGATCGGCCTGCTTGAAGTGTCGAACAAATACGACGCCAGCAAGGGCGCCAGTTTCGAGACCTATGCCGGTATTCGCATTCGCGGGGCGATGCTCGATGAAGTCCGCAAGGGCGATTGGGCGCCGCGTTCGGTGCACCGCAATACCCGCATGGTCAGTGACGCGATTCGGGCAATCGAAGCTAAAACTGGGCGTGACGCTAAAGATCACGAGGTTGCGGCCGAACTCCAGTTGAGTCTCGATGATTATTACGGGATTTTGAACGATACCTTGGGCAGTCGCCTGTTCAGCTTCGACGACCTCTTGCAGGACGGCGAGCACGAAGGGCTGCATGAGGATAACGCGAGTGCTCACATGGAGCCGTCACGTGACCTGGAAGATGAACGTTTCCAGAGCGCGCTGGCGGATGCGATTGCCAATTTGCCGGAACGTGAGCGACTGGTCTTGGCGCTGTACTACGACGAAGAGCTGAACCTCAAGGAAATCGGTGAGGTCCTGGGGGTCAGCGAATCTCGGGTCAGCCAGTTACACAGCCAGTGCGCGGCCCGCTTGCGGGGCCGTTTGGGGGAGTGGCGAGCGCGCTGACAGGCAGTGTGGGGACACTGCGAGCGGGACTGGCATGGCGTTGCCGGGTCAGTTTCCATCCGTTGTGCTCCAGACCGTTGTCGAGTGTTGTGCCGGAATTGATTGAAATGGCGCGTCCAGGTGCTGGGCGCGTTTAAGACTGCTTGGAGGTCGAATTGGACAAGAACATGAAAATCCTCATCGTTGATGACTTCTCAACGATGCGGCGGATCATAAAAAACCTGTTGCGTGACCTTGGGTTCACCAACACGGTCGAGGCGGATGATGGCGTCACAGCCATTCCGGTCCTCAACAGCGGGAGCATCGACTTTCTGGTGACTGACTGGAACATGCCCGGCATGACCGGTATCGACTTGCTGCGCCATGTGCGCGCCGACGAAAAACTCAAGCACCTCCCGGTGCTGATGGTGACTGCCGAAGCCAAGCGCGAGCAGATCATCGAAGCGGCCCAGGCCGGTGTAAACGGCTATGTGGTCAAGCCCTTCACGGCCCAGGCGTTGAAAGAGAAGATCGAAAAAATCTTCGAACGCATCGGTTAACGGCGCCACGGGGGAGCTATGGACAACGAATCTTCAATGGGCGATTTCGAATCGACCCTGAAAAAACATGCCCGCGAACTGGTCGACAGCCTTGAAAAAGGTCGCTTTGGCGATGCGGTTCAAATGATCCATGAGCTCAACCAGACCCGTGACCGTGGTCTGTATCAGGAAGTGGGCAAGCTCACGCGTGAACTGCACAGCGCGATTGTCAATTTCCAGATCGACCCGCACATGCCGCAGGCCGAGGAAGTCTCGCAGATCACCGACGCCACCGAGCGCCTGGGCTATGTGGTCAAGCTGACCGAGGCGGCGGCCAACCGCACCATGGACCTGGTGGAAAGCGCTACGCCGCTGGTCAATGGCCTGAGTGAAGAGGCCCAGGCCTTGAGCACCGACTGGGGCCGGTTCATGCGTCGCGAAGTCGGTGCTGAAGAATTTCGGGAGCTGGCCCGTCGGGTCGACGGTTTCCTGACGCGCAGCAGCAGCGAAAACCGCGCCGTGGCCAGCAACCTCAACGACATTCTGCTGGCCCAGGACTATCAAGACCTGACCGGCCAGGTGATCAAGCGTGTGACCCAACTGGTCACCGAAGTGGAAAGCAACCTGCTCAAACTGGTGCTGATGGCTAGCCAGGTCGACCGCTTTGCAGGCATCGAACACGACCGTGAAGCGATGCTTGCCGAAAAAGATCCACAAAAACATCTCTCTCAGGGTGAAGGTCCGCAAATTCATGCCGATAAAAGAGAAGACGTTATGTCCGGTCAGGACGATGTGGACGATTTGCTGTCCAGCCTTGGATTTTGATTTAGCCCTATTTTAGGAGCAGCCATTAATGAGCTTCGGCGCCGATGAAGAGATCCTTCAGGATTTCCTGGTTGAGGCCGGCGAGATTCTAGAGCAACTGTCCGAACAGCTGGTCGAGCTGGAAAGCCGACCTGATGATGCGGATCTGCTCAATGCAATTTTTCGCGGTTTCCACACTGTAAAAGGAGGCGCCGGCTTCCTCCAGCTCAACGAGCTGGTGGAGTGCTGTCACATTGCCGAGAACGTGTTCGACATCCTGCGCAAGGGTGAGCGTCGCGTTGATTCGGAATTGATGGACGTGGTGCTCGAAGCGCTGGATGCGGTCAACAGCATGTTCAGCGAAGTGCGTGAGCGCTCGCCGATTACCCCAGCCACCCCCGAGCTGCTCGCCGCGCTGGCACGCCTGGCCGAGCCGCAATCGGCTGACGAAGCCGCGCCGGTTGCCGAGGCGGTGGTTGAAGAACCGGTCGCCGAGGAATCGGGCGACATCACCGATAACGAATTTGAACAGTTGCTGGACTCCCTGAGTGCCGTCAAGGCCCAGGCCGAAGCGCCGGCCGCTCAGGTTGCGCCGGCTGCACCGGCCAGCAATGGGGCTGGCAGCGACGAAATCACCGATGCCGAGTTCGAGTCGCTGCTCGACCAGCTTCACGGCAAGGGCCAGTTCGCGCCAGATGCCGTTGTCCCGCCAGCAGCCCCGGCCGCCCCGAAAGCGGCGGGCGACAGCTCGGACATCACCGACGACGAATTCGAAGCCTTGCTCGACCAGTTGCATGGCAAGGGCACCTTTGCCGTTGACGCCCTGGATTCGGCCATCGCTTCCGCGCCGACGCCAGCCAAGCCGGCTGCCGCCGCGGCTGGCAGCGACCTGATCAGCGATCATGAATTCGAATCGCTGCTCGACGAACTGCACGGCAAAGGCAAGTTCACAGAAGTCGGGAAGGCCACGGCTGCCCCTGCTGCCGGCACCACCGCCACTGCTGCGCCAGCGGCCAAGGCCGCGCCTAAACCCGCCGCCAAGGCACCTGAGCCCAAGGCCGAGCCCGCCAATCCTGCCGCCGCCCCGGCGCCTGCCCGTGCTGCGCCGGCTGCGCCGCCAGCGGAAAAACCGGCCAGCGAAGCCGAGACCACCGTTCGGGTCGATACCGCGCGCCTGGACGAGATCATGAACATGGTCGGCGAGCTGGTGCTGGTGCGTAACCGCCTGGTGCGCCTGGGCCTCAACAGCCAGGACGAAGCCATGTCCAAGGCCGTGTCGAACCTTGACGTGGTCACGGCGGACCTGCAAACCGCGGTCATGAAGACGCGGATGCAGCCGATCAAGAAAGTTTTCGGGCGCTTCCCGCGCCTGGTTCGCGACCTGGCTCGCCAGCTCAAGAAAGAAATCAACCTGGAACTGGTGGGTGAAGAGACCGACCTCGACAAGAACCTTGTCGAGGCCCTGGCCGACCCGCTGGTCCACTTGGTGCGCAACGCGGTCGACCACGGCATCGAGTCGCCGGAAGAACGCGAAGCCTCGGGCAAGGTCCGTGGCGGCAAGGTGATCCTGGCCGCTGAGCAGGAGGGCGACCACATCCTGCTGTCGATCTCCGACGACGGCAAGGGCATGGACCCGAACGTGCTGCGTGCCATCGCGGTGAAACGCGGTGTGATGGACAAGGACGCCGCCGACCGCCTGAGCGACACCGAGTGCTACAACCTGATCTTCGCCCCGGGCTTCTCGACCAAGACCGAGATCTCCGACGTGTCGGGCCGTGGCGTGGGCATGGACGTGGTGAAAACCAAGATTTCCCAGCTCAACGGTTCGATCAATATCTACTCGACCAAGGGCCAGGGCTCGAAGATCGTCATCAAGGTCCCGTTGACCCTGGCGATCATGCCGACGCTCATGGTGATGCTGGGCAACCAGGCCTTCGCCTTCCCATTGGTCAACGTCAACGAGATTTTCCACCTCGACCTGTCGCGCACCAACGTGGTCGACGGCCAGGAAGTGGTCATCGTGCGGGACAAGGCGCTGCCGCTGTTCTACCTCAAGCGCTGGCTGGTCAGCTCCGCTGCTCACGTCGAGCAAGGCGAAGGCCACGTGGTGATCCTTTCGGTGGGCACCCAGCGGATCGGCTTTGTCGTCGACCAGTTGGTGGGCCAGGAAGAAGTGGTCATCAAGCCGTTGGGCAAGATGCTCCAGGGCACCCCGGGCATGTCCGGCGCCACCATCACCGGCGACGGCCGCATCGCGTTGATTCTCGATGTGCCAAGCATGCTCAAGCGTTACGCCGCCCGGCGTATTTGATTCTGGAGGGGCGTGGCCCAGGGCCGCGTCTCGTCTAACGGAGTGTTTATGGTAGTTAAAGTCCTGGTGGTGGACGATTCGGGTTTTTTCCGTCGCCGCGTCTCGGAAATTCTTTCAGCGGACACGAGTATTCAGGTCGTCGGTACCGCGACTAACGGCAAAGAGGCGATCGATCAGGCGCTGGCACTCAAGCCGGACGTGATCACCATGGACTACGAGATGCCGATGATGGACGGCATCACGGCCGTGCGGCATATCATGCAGCGCTGCCCGACCCCGGTCTTGATGTTCTCCTCCCTGACCCATGAAGGCGCCCGGGTGACCCTCGATGCGCTGGACGCCGGCGCGGTGGATTTCCTGCCGAAGAATTTCGAAGACATTTCGCGCAACCCGGACAAGGTCCGGCAGTTGCTGTGCGAGAAGGTCCACAGCATTTCCCGCAGCAATCGCCGTGTCAGTGCCTACAGCGCGCCGGCACCCGCCCCGGTTGCGGCGCCAAGCCCGGCGCCTGCGCCTGCGCCGACGGCTTCGAGCAGCTTCAATCCTGCACCGGTGCGTAGCGCCCCGGCACCTGCGCCGACGCGTTCGGCGCCTGCCAGTGCATCGTCGCCGGCACCCAAGCGCAAAGCCTACAAACTGGTGGCGATCGGCACGTCCACCGGCGGCCCGGTGGCGCTGCAACGGGTCCTGACTCAATTGCCCGCCAACTTCCCGGCCCCCATCGTGCTGATCCAGCACATGCCGGCGGCGTTCACCAAGGCATTTGCCGAGCGCTTGGACAAGCTGTGCAACATCAGCGTCAAGGAAGCCGAGGATGGCGACATCCTGCGCCCCGGCCTGGCGTTGCTGGCACCGGGTGGCAAGCAGATGATGATCGACGGCCGCGGCGCGGTGAAAATCCTGCCGGGCGATGAGCGTCTGAACTACAAGCCTTGCGTGGACATTACTTTCGGTTCCGCCGCCAAGTCCTACGGCGACAAAGTTTTGGCAGTGGTGCTGACCGGCATGGGCGCCGACGGTCGCGAAGGCGCGCGCCTGCTCAAGCAGGGCGGCAGTGCGATCTGGGCCCAGGACGAAGCCAGTTGCGTGATCTACGGCATGCCCATGGCGATCGTGAAAGCTGATCTTGCCGACGCGGTATACGGATTGGACGACATCGGTCGACACCTGGTCGAGGCCTGCATTTAATGGATGTGCTCAGCCTGATTGGCATCACCATGGCGTTTGTCGCCATCATTGGCGGCAATTACCTGGAAGGCGGTCATCTGGGCGCGCTGGCCAACGGTCCGGCGGCGTTGATCGTGATCGGCGGCACCATTGGCGCGGCGCTGTTGCAATCGCCGATGAGTGCTTTCAAGCGCGCCATGCAGGTGCTGATCTGGATTCTGTTCCCGCCCCGTGTCGACCTGGCCGGTGGCATCGACCGCGTGGTGAACTGGAGCCTGACCGCTCGCAAGGAAGGCTTGCTGGGCCTGGAAGGGGTGGCCGATGCCGAACCCGACAGCTACTCGCGCAAAGGCCTGCAATTGTTGGTGGACGGTGCCGAGCCGGAAGCCATCCGCAGCATCCTGGAGGTGGATTTCTACACCCAGGAAAGCCGCGACATCGAGGCGGCCAAGGTCTTCGAAAGCATGGGCGGCTACGCGCCGACCATTGGCATCATCGGTGCGGTGATGGGCCTGATCCATGTGATGGGCAACCTGGCCGATCCGTCGCAACTGGGCAGCGGCATCGCCGTGGCATTCGTCGCGACGATCTACGGCGTGGCGAGCGCCAACCTGGTGTTGTTGCCGATCGCGGCCAAGCTCAAGTCCATCGCGTTGCGCCAGTCGCGCTATCGCGAAATGCTGCTGGAAGGGATCCTGTCGATCGCCGAGGGTGAGAACCCGCGCTCCATTGAATTGAAGCTCCAGGGCTTCATGGACTGATGGGGGATATGGAGCATGGCACGTCGCAGGCATCGTGAAGAACACGTCAACCATGAACGCTGGCTGGTTTCCTACGCCGACTTCATCACGCTGCTGTTCGCTTTTTTCGTGGTCATGTATTCGATTTCGTCAGTCAACGAAGGCAAGTACAAAGTCATTTCCGAGGCGTTGATCGGGGTCTTCACTGACTCCGACCGGGCTCTCAAGCCCATTCCGATCGGCGAGGAGCGGCCCAAGACCACCACGCCGGCCAAACCCTTGGTCAAGGACAGCGAGCAGGTCGACGCCGGTGTCGCCGGCAGTAGCGATCCGTTGAAAAGCATCGCCGACGACATCAGCGCGGCGTTCGGCGACCTGATCAGCTCGAACCAGATGACCGTGCGCGGCAACGAGCTGTGGGTCGAGATCGAACTCAATTCCAGCCTGTTGTTCGGTAGCGGCGACGCCATGCCCAGCGACATGGCGTTCAACATCATCGATAAGGTCGCGGCGATCCTCAAGCCGTTCGACAACCCGATCCACGTCGAAGGCTTCACCGACGACCAGCCGATCCGTACTGCGCAGTATCCGACTAACTGGGAACTGTCCTCGGCCCGCTCGGCGAGCATCGTGCGCATGCTGGCGATGCAGGGGCTCAATCCCGGGCGCTTGGCATCGGTGGGGTATGGCGAGTTCCAGCCGGTGGCCAACAACGCCACCGCCGAGGGGCGTGCGCGCAACCGTCGCGTAATATTGGTGGTGTCGCGCAACCTCGATGTGCGTCGCAGCCTGACCGGTACCGGTACGGCCAATGCAACCCCGGACGCGGCATTGAAGCGGGCTGGCACACAAACTGCACCGGCACCGGTCAAGTCGCCGGGAAGACAGAGTGCCGTCAATTCTCCGTCACCCGCTTTATAACCGAGCTATTTCTCGGTCGAGCCTGTTTCGGCCGGGAGGAACGATCCGAATGAGAGTCTGGGCAGTCGCCAATCAAAAAGGTGGTGTGGGCAAGACCACATCTTCCATCGCTTTAGCCGGGTTGCTGGCCGAGGCGGGCAAGCGCGTGGTCATCGTCGATCTGGACCCCCACGGCTCGATGACCAGTTATTTCGGCTACGATCCCGACAGCCTGGAGCACAGCAACTACGACCTGTTCCTGCACAAGGGCGTGGTGCCCGAGGGCCTGCCGGGGCAGTTGCTGTTGTCCACCAGCGACGAGCGGATTTCCCTGTTGCCGTCGAGCACCGCCCTGGCCACCCTGGAGCGACAGTCGCCCGGACAGAGCGGCCTGGGCCTGGTGATCGCCAAGAGTCTGGCGCAGCTGTGGCAGGATTTCGATTACGCGATCATCGACAGCCCGCCGTTGCTGGGTTTGCTGATGGTCAATGCCCTGGCGGCCAGCCAGCAGTTGGTGATCCCGGTGCAGACCGAGCATTTGGCGGTCAAGGGCCTGGAGCGCATGGTCAATACCCTGGCGATGGTCAATCGTTCGCGCAAGCAGACGCTGGCCTTCAACATCGTGCCGACCCTGTTCGACCGTCGCACCCAGGCGTCCCTGGGCACCCTGCGTGTCTTGCGGGACATGTACCCGGAGGACATCTGGCAAGGCTATATCCCCGTTGATACGCGCCTGCGCGATGCCAGCCGTGCCGGTGTGACCCCTTCGCAATTCGATGGCAAGAGCCGTGGCGTACTGGCTTACCGGGCGCTGCTCAAGCACCTGCTGGCCCAACAGCTTGTTCCGCAGCAGGTGGCCTGATTGAAATTTCTGTATGCGGGAGCAGGCGTTGTAGGAGCTGGCGCAGCCTGCGATCTTTCAGTGAGCATGGATATTCCGGAGATCAAGATCAAAGGATCGCAGCCTTCGGCAGCTCCTACTCGGATGTCTGACAGTTTTGCGAGCTCAAGTCTCATGGCATTCATGCCGATAACCTCTTCAAGTGGCGCACTGTTCCCATGAGCCGCCCGATAAAGACAACCTCGCGTCCGCAAATGGCCCTGCAGTCCTATCTGGATGGGCTGTTGCAGGAAGCGACCGAAGAACTACCACCGCCGCCAAGCGTGATCGAGGCGTTGCCCGACCCCGTCGAAGCCGAGGGTGTGCTGGATGAGTTTCAAGCGGCCGTGCTCGAAGAGCAGGCCCGTGATGCACGCAAACCAGTGGTGGCTGCGGCGGTCGAAACACCGCTCATCAAACCTCAACTGGCGGTGATGCAAGCACCAGCGCCGATCCTGGCGCCGGTCTCGACCGTTGCCCCGTTGCTGCAGAGCCTGGTGACGCCGGTGGTGGAAGTCCACTTGCCGCCGAGCAGTCCGCCGCCACCGGTGCCGGGCGACGACCGTCCGGCCTGGGCTGCCGAGCCGTTCGAGTGTTTGCTGTTCGATGTGGCCGGGTTGACCCTGGCGGTGCCGCTGGTCTGCCTGGGGTCGATCTACTCCCTGGCCGGGCAGGAATTGACGCCGTTGTTTGGCCAGCCGGAATGGTTCCTCGGGATCCTGCCGAGCCAGGCCGGCAACCTGAAGGTGCTGGATACGGCGCGTTGGGTGATGCCGGACCGTTATCGCGACGACTTTCGCCAGGGCTTGCAATACGTGATTTCGGTGCAAGGTTATGAGTGGGGATTGGCGGTGCACCAGGTCAGCCGTTCGCTGCGCCTGGACCCGAACGAGATCAAGTGGCGCAGCCATCGAGGGCAACGGCCATGGCTGGCCGGTACGGTGATCGAGCACATGTGCGCCTTGCTGGACGTTTCCGAACTGGCGGAGTTGATCGCCAGCGGCGGGGCAAAACACTTGGGCGGCAGCAAGAAGCCGGTCCAGAAACCGAAATAAGACAACCGGTGGCGCGCAGCGTCGCCGGACAGAATACACGCCGCCACAGGCGGTTTTTCGAGGGGTCAGGGTATGAATGATAAGGCGTCGTCTCAAAAGGGTTCTGAAGATCCGATTCTGCAATGGGTGACCTTCAAGCTCGATAACGAAACCTACGGCATCAACGTGATGCGCGTTCAGGAAGTGCTGCGCTATACCGAGATCGCCCCGGTACCGGGTGCACCGAGCTATGTGCTGGGCATCATCAACCTGCGCGGCAACGTGGTCACCGTGATCGATACCCGTCAGCGCTTCGGCCTGATGAACGCCGAGATCAGCGACAACACCCGGATCGTCATCATCGAAGCCGACAAGCAAGTGGTTGGCATCATGGTCGACAGCGTCGCCGAAGTGGTTTACCTGCGTCAGTCGGAAATCGAAACCGCGCCGAACGTGGGTAACGAAGAGTCCGCCAAGTTCATTCAGGGCGTGTGCAACAAGAACAACGAGTTGCTGATTCTGGTTGAACTGGACAAGATGATGAGCGAAGAAGAGTGGTCGGAACTGGAGAGTATCTGATTTGATTCTTGAGGTAGCTGTCATTGTCCTGTTCCTTTTCTGGGCAGGCACGCTGGCGATGTTCTTGGCATACATACGTGGCCAGCGGCAGATCGCCGCTCAGCAGGCCCAGGGCGATGCGCTGCGCGACCAGCGCATCAAGGACCTGGCCAAGCGCGTCGACGATTACCAGAACGGCACCGTGCGCATGGGCGAAGCGCTCCATGAGCTGCGTGCCGTGGTCGCGCCGTTGCCGGACAAACTCGCCCAGTTGGAACAGCGCGACCCCTCCAGCCTGTCCTTCGCCCAGGCCGCCCGCCTGGTGGGCATGGGCGCCAGCGTCGACGAACTGACCCAAGCCTGCGGCCTGACCCAGGCCGAGGCGGAGTTGATGAGCAAGCTGCACAAGGGCGGCTGATCGCTTTACTCCGATCGAAATGTGGGGAGCGAGCTTGCTCGCGATAGCGGTGTGGCAGTCGATAGAAATGTCGGGTGTGATTCCGTCATCGCGAGCAAGCTCGCTCCCACAGGTTTTTCTGCTGCTCACGCCTGATCATTCCAGCACACGCAGCGCTTGTGGCGAGGGAGCTTGCTCCCGCTGGCCTGCGAAGCGGGCCCCCGCAGCAGACCGTATCGCCCGGTTTTGCGACTGCTGCGCAGCCGAGCGGGAGCAAGCTCCCTCGCCACGATGCTGCGTTCTGCCGCAGATCCAATGTGGGAGCGAGCTTGCTCGCGATAGCGGTGTGGCAGTCGATAGAAATGTCGGGTGTGATTCCGTCATCGCGAGCAAGCTCGCTCCCACAGGTTTTCTGGCGCTCACCGACTGATCATACCGCCGCTTTGATCAGTAATCGTCGCCGCGGTCGGTCACGTCCTTCTCGACACTCGGCGCGTGCGGGTCAAACCCTTGCGGAAACTTGCCCTTGAGGTTCCAGGCGAACGCGATGATCTCGGCAATCGTGCGGTACAGTTCCTCCGGGATGCTGTCCCCCAACTCCATCCGTGCCAGCAACTTCACTAGCTCGGCATTTTCATAGATCGGCACTTCGCTTTCGCGGGCGATGCGCAGGATTTCCTCGGCCAGGGCCTCGTCGCCCTTGGCGGTGAGGGTCGGGGCGTGGTGGCCGTCGTACTTGAGGGCGATGGCCTGGCGGGGTTCGGTGTGGGTGGTCATGCGTTTTCGTCCACCCAACGCTGTTCCAGGCGAGTCTTGGGGCCTTGGGGCGGGGTACCGAGGTGGCAGTCCAGCTCACCGACGTTCAGGCCACAGGTCACAAGGCGTTCACGCAAGGCGGTCAAGTTGTTTTCGATCAGGCTCGCCGTATAAGGCCGTTCTGCCCATAACTGGCTGGACAGGCTGCCGCTGAGCAACTGGGCCTGGACCTGCAAGGGGCCGAGCGGTTCCACGTCGAACGCCAGTTCCACCCGCCAGAGCTGCTGTTTCGGCTCGCGTTCTTCCCGGCGTTCGTCGGGTTGTTCCCGGGGCGGGGTTTCCTCGCGCTGGAACTTGACCTGCAATGGCACGATGTCCTGCAAGTTGCGCATCGGGATCTCCAACTGCCAAGTACTCATCAGTCGGCCGTCGTCGGTCAGGCCGGTCTGTTCAAGGCTCGACAACTGATGGCTTTGCAGGCGCGACACGGCCGCGGCGGCCAGGCGGAGCAGGTGTTCCAGGTCGCCTTCTTCGTCCTGCTCTTTCAACTGCCGGGAGGGCAGCGGAAAACTGGTGGGCGACGGTTTGGCGCTGACCTGGCCGAGCATCCCCAGGGCACTGCGTACGAAACTCGGCAGGGCCTGGGCCAGCGTGTTGGCGGCAATGATGGCGCCGAGGTTGGTCGAGGCGGGCAGGGCCGGTGTCAGCTGGGCAATCAGTTTCAGCAGGTCGCCCTTCATGTCCGGCGCCAGGCTCGGTGGCTGTCCGGCGAGCAGTTTGCTTTCCAGGAACACACCGCTGGCGATCATGGCCTGGGCCACGCCCTTGGGCGTGCTCAGTTGCTGGGCATCCGGCAGGCCTGCCAGCAAGCGAGTCACCGCCGCGCGCAGCTGTGTTTCTGTGTCGTCAGTGACGGGAAGGTTTTGCAGCGCAGTGATCAGACTGTCCAGCGAGCCCTGGCGGCTGACTTGGGTGACCAGTTGCTGGCTCACCGCCAGTTGCTCCTGACGGTTGCTCAGGGGTACGAATTTCAGCGTCTGGGCATCTTGCACCTGGGCGCTCAAGAGTGTGCCGATGCGCAGCGGTTGGGGACTGTCGATGTCCAGGGTGCTGCCAGCCTGGACGGTGTTGAGCAGGCTCACCAACGACCGGTAGACCACCGGCTGTCCGGGTAAGGCGGGCAACGCCTGGCTGGTCAACACCTTGCCTTGCAGCAACGTGCCCACCGGCATCTGCGCGGTGTCGATGCGCGTCAAGGTGGCAACGCTGGAGGCAACGGCCTGTTGCACGGCAATCGCCAGGTTGCTGGCGGACGGCTGGGTCACGGCCAGGCTGGTGCCCTGGGGCAGTGGCTGGGTGCTGGTGGCCTGCACGGTGGCCTGTCGACCGCTTTCCAGGGTGACCTTGAGCAGTAGCTGAAAAGTCTGGTCCGCCTGCTTGAGCGACAGCACTTCGGCCTTGGCGGTCTGGCCGGGCCCGATCAGCCCTTCGGCTGGCGCCAGCAACTTGAGCAGCTCCCCCGTCACCGTTGGCATACGCGTCGTTGCCGTGGCCTGGGGCAGCGGCAGGATGTTCATGTCGCCTGTCATTTGCGGTCTTACCTTGGGGAAATAAGCTCTCTTGAGAGTAGGTCAGGGCATGTATAATGCCGCCCGTCTTTCAGGGAGTGGCGAAAACCTTGCAATTGTTTGACGCAGCTCTGTGGAACAGGCCGTCAAAGCATCTATGCTGCACCTCTTTAACGGCCGCTGCACCGCCGACTTGAACACCGTATAAGGCCCGCGATCCCTTGACCAGTCCTCTCCTGCAAACCGTTGGCCTCGCCTGTGAGCGAGACTTGCGGCTGCTTTTCGAACATCTGGAATTGAGACTCTCGCCTGGCGACATGGTGCAGATCAGTGGCCCCAACGGCAGTGGCAAGACCAGTCTGTTGCGCCTGCTCGCCGGGTTGATGCAGCCCACCGCAGGGCAAGTGTTGCTCAATGGCCAGCCCTTGCACAGCCAGCGCAGCGAACTGGCCCGTAACCTGCTCTGGATCGGCCACGCCGCGGGCATCAAGGATTTGCTGACCCCCGAAGAGAACCTCAGTTGGCTCTGTGCACTGCATACGCCGGCCGAGCGCGAGGCGATCTGGCAAGCGTTGGCGGCGGTCGGGCTGCGCGGCTTCGAGGATGTGCCGAGCCACACCCTGTCCGCCGGCCAGCAGCGCCGAGTGGCCTTGGCCCGGTTGTACCTGGACGGCCCGCCGCTGTGGATTCTCGACGAGCCGTTCACGGCCCTGGACAAGCAGGGCGTCGCGCAACTCGAGGAACACCTGGCCCGGCACTGCGAAAATGGCGGCATGGTCCTGTTGACGACCCACCACACGCTGGCGCGGATGCCGTCCGGTTATCGCAATATCGATCTGGGGAACTGGGCCGTATGAGTGTGTTTGGCCTGCTGCTTGCCCGCGAGGCGCGCCTGCTGTTTCGTCGTCCGGCCGAATTGGCCAATCCGCTGGTATTCTTCGCGATTGTCATCGCGCTCTTCCCGTTGGCGGTCGGTCCGGAGACTCAATTGTTGCAAACCTTGTCCCCAGGACTGGTCTGGGTGGCCGCGCTTTTATCGGTCCTGCTCTCGCTGGACGGGCTTTTCCGCAGTGATTTCGAAGACGGCTCACTGGAACAGTGGGTCCTTTCGTCGCACCCCCTGGCCCTTCTGGTTTTGGCCAAGGTACTGGCACACTGGGTTTTTTCCGGGCTGGCACTGGTGCTGCTCTCGCCGCTGCTGGCGATGATGCTGGGCTTGCCCGCCGCGTGCATGCCGGTGCTGCTGGTGTCGCTGCTGCTGGGCACTCCGGTGCTGAGCTTGCTCGGTGCGGTGGGCGCGGCGTTGACGGTGGGTTTGAAGCGCGGCGGCCTGTTGTTGGCGCTGCTGATCCTGCCGTTGTATATCCCGGTGTTGATCCTGGGCAGCGGTGCCTTGCAAGCCGCATTGCAAGGCATGCCCGCGACCGGTTATCTGCTGTGGCTTGGGAGCCTGACCGCCCTGGCAATAACCCTGACACCCTTCGCAATAGCCGCTGGCCTGAAAATCAGCGTCGGCGAATAATAACGAGGCCTGGTCAAAAATTGACCACTTCCCTGGAAGTAAAGGCAGACCCGGCGGTTCGTGATGACGAACCGCAACCGTGATGGAAACAGCAATGAACTGGACCTGGTTTCATAAGCTCGGCTCACCCAAGTGGTTCTACGGCATCAGCGGCAAACTGCTCCCCTGGTTGAGCCTCTTCGCGCTGCTATTGATGGGTTCTGGCGTGGTGTGGGGCCTGGCCTTCGCCCCGCCGGACTACCAGCAGGGCAACAGCTTTCGCATCATTTATATCCACGTGCCCACGGCCCTGCTGGCCCAGTCCATCTATGTGATGCTGGCGGTGTGCGGTGTGGTCGGGCTGGTGTGGAAGATGAAACTGGCCGACGTCGCCCTGCAATGCGCTGCCCCCATCGGCGCCTGGATGACCGCCGTGGCGCTGGTCACCGGGGCCATCTGGGGCAAGCCGACCTGGGGTTCGTGGTGGGTCTGGGATGCGCGGCTGACGTCGATGCTGATCCTGCTGTTCCTGTACTTCGGTCTTATTGCGCTGGGCAACGCCATCAGCAATCGTGACAGCGCGGCCAAGGCCTGCGCGGTGCTGGCGATTGTCGGCGTGATCAACATCCCGATCATCAAGTATTCGGTGGAGTGGTGGAACACCTTGCACCAGGGCGCGACCTTCACCCTGACCGAAAAACCGGCGATGCCCATCGAAATGTGGCTGCCGCTGCTGCTGACGGTACTGGGCTTCTACTGTTTCTTTGGCGCGGTGTTGTTGCTGCGCATGCGCCTGGAAGTGCTCAAGCGCGAGTCCCGGGCCAGTTGGGTGAAGGCCGAAGTACAGAACAGCCTGGAGGCCGCTCGATGAGTTTCGCGTCATTCGGCGATTTCCTCGCCATGGGCCATCATGGCCTGTATGTCTGGTCAGCCTATGGCATTTGCCTGGTGGTGCTGGCTCTCAACGTGGCGGTGCCGATCCTGGCCCGCAAGCGGTATCTGCAACAAGAGGCGCGTCGTCTGCGCCGGGAGAACGGTCAGTGAATCCGCTGCGCAAAAAACGTCTTGTCATCATTCTGGCGATCCTGGTGGGTGTCGGTGCCGCGGTCGGCCTGGCTCTCAGCGCCTTGCAGCAGAACATCAACCTGTTCTACACCCCGACCCAGATCGCTAATGGCGAAGCGCCGAAAGACACGCGCATCCGCGCCGGCGGCATGGTGGAGCAGGGCTCGCTGGTGCGTTCCGGGGATTCGCTGGACGTGAAATTCAATGTCACCGATTTTAACAAGACCGTGACCATCACCTATCGCGGCATTCTCCCGGACCTGTTCCGCGAAGGGCAGGGCATCGTCGCCCTGGGCAAGCTCAACGCTGACGGCGTAGTGGTCGCCGATGAAGTGCTGGCCAAGCACGATGAGAAATACATGCCGCCGGAAGTGACCAAGGCCCTGAAAGACAGCGGCCAGTCGGCACCCGCGCCTGTGAAGGAGGGCTGACCGATGACGGCTGGTATCTTTATTCCCGAGTTGGGCCACCTGGCGATGATCCTGGCCCTGTGTTTCTCCCTGGTACAGGCCGTGGTGCCCCTGCTCGGTGCCTGGCGTGGCGACCGGTTGTGGATGAGCCTGGCACAGCCGGCGGCATGGGGGCAGTTCGCGTTCCTGCTGTTCGCCTTCGGTTGCCTGACCTATGCGTTCATGGCTGACGACTTTTCCGTGGAGTACGTCGCCAGCAACTCCAACAGCGCCTTGCCCTGGTATTACAAGTTCAGCGCGGTGTGGGGCGCCCACGAAGGTTCGCTGTTGTTGTGGGCATTGATTCTCGCGGGCTGGACCTTCGCCGTCTCGGTGTTCTCCCGGCAACTGCCACGCGTGATGCTCGCCCGCGTACTGGCGATCATGGGCATGATCAGCACCGGTTTCCTGCTGTTCCTGATCGTCACGTCCAACCCGTTCGAGCGCATCCTGCCGCAGATGCCGATGGATGGCCGCGACCTCAATCCATTGCTGCAAGACATCGGCCTGATCGTTCACCCGCCGATGCTCTACATGGGCTACGTCGGTTTTTCCGTGGCCTTCGCCTTCGCCATCGCCGCGTTGCTCGGCGGGCGTCTCGATGCCGCCTGGGCACGCTGGTCGCGCCCGTGGACCATCGTCGCCTGGGCCTTCCTCGGTGTCGGTATCACGTTGGGCTCCTGGTGGGCCTACTACGAACTGGGCTGGGGCGGCTGGTGGTTCTGGGATCCGGTGGAAAACGCATCCTTCATGCCTTGGCTGGTGGGTACCGCGCTGATTCACTCCCTCGCCGTCACGGAAAAGCGCGGTGTGTTCAAGAGCTGGACCGTGCTGCTGGCCATCGCGGCGTTCTCGTTGAGCCTGTTGGGCACGTTCCTGGTGCGTTCCGGCGTGCTGACGTCGGTGCATGCCTTTGCCTCGGACCCTGAACGTGGCGTGTTTATCCTGATGTTCCTGCTGTTCGTCGTTGGCGGTTCGCTGACGCTGTTCGCCCTGCGTGCCCCGGTGGTCAAGAGCCAGGTCGGCTTCAACCTCTGGTCGCGGGAAACCCTGTTGCTGGGCAACAACCTGGTGCTGGTGGTGGCGGCGTCGATGATCCTGTTGGGGACGTTGTACCCGCTGGTGCTCGATGCACTGTCCGGCGCCAAGCTGTCGGTGGGTCCGCCGTACTTCAACGCGTTGTTCATCCCGCTGATGGCGATCCTGATGGTGGTGATGGCCATCGGTGTGCTGGTGCGCTGGAAAGACACCCCGGTCAAGTGGCTACTGGGCATGTTGACCCCGGTGCTGCTGGGCACGGCCGCCCTGGCCGTGGTGGCCGGCGTGGCCTATGGCGATTTCAACTGGGCGGTGCTGGCGACGTTCGTGCTGGCGGCCTGGGTGTTGCTGGCCGGCGTCCGGGACATCTTCGACAAGACCCGCCACAAAGGCCTGATCAAAGGCCTGCCATCCCTGACCCGCAGTTATTGGGGCATGCAGATCGCCCACCTGGGCATCGCCGTCTGTGCCTTGGGTGTGGTGCTGTCCAGCCAGAACAGTGCCGAGCGCGACCTGCGCCTGGCGCCGGGGGAGTCCATGGACCTGGGGGGTTATCAGTTCGTGTTCGAAGGCGCCAAGCATTTCGAAGGACCGAACTTCACCTCTGACAAAGGCACCGTGCGGGTCATTCGCAACGGCCAGGAAATCACCGTGCTGCACCCGGAAAAACGCCTCTACACCGTGCAGAACTCGGTCATGACCGAAGCCGGGATCGATGCCGGGTTCACTCGCGATCTCTACGTGGCCCTGGGCGAGTCCCTGGGCGACGGCGCGTGGGCGGTGCGCGTTCATGTCAAGCCGTTCGTGCGCTGGATCTGGTTCGGTGGTTTGCTCACCGGCCTGGGCGGGGTACTGGCGGCGCTGGATCGGCGTTATCGAGTCAAGGTGAGAACCCGGGTGCGTGAAGCCCTGGGCGTGACGGGAGCCACTGCATGAAACGTTGGTTGATGCTGTTGCCGCTGGCGCTGTTCCTGTTGATGGCGGTGTTTTTGTACCGGGGGTTGTACCTGAACCCGAGCGAGTTGCCCTCGGCGATGATCGGCAAGCCATTCCCGGAGTTTTCCCTGCCTTCGGTGCAAGGCGACAAGACCCTGACCCGTGCCGACCTGCTGGGCAAGCCGGCGCTGGTCAACGTGTGGGGCACCTGGTGCATTTCCTGCCGGGTCGAGCACCCGGTGCTGAACAAACTGGCCCAGAACGGCGTGGTGATCTACGGCGTCAACTACAAGGACGTCAATGCCGACGCTCTGAAGTGGCTGGCCGAGTTTCACAATCCGTACCAATTGGACATTCGTGACGAAGACGGCTCCCTGGGCCTGAACCTGGGCGTCTATGGCGCGCCGGAAACCTTCTTCATCGATGCCAAGGGCGTGATCCGCGACAAGTTCGTCGGCGTGATCGACGAACAGGTCTGGCGCGAGAAACTGGCCGCCAAATACCAGTCCCTGGTGGACGAGGCCAAGCCATGAAGCGCTGGTTAGCCGCTGCCATCCTGGGGTTGAGCCTGGTCGGTGTGGCCCAGGCGGCCATCGACACCTACGAATTCGCCAACGACGGCGAGCGCGAGCGGTTTCGCGAGCTGACCAAGGAACTGCGCTGCCCCAAATGCCAGAACCAGGACATCGCCGACTCCAACGCCCCGATTGCCGCCGACCTGCGCAAGGAAATCTTCCGCATGCTCGGCGAGGGCAAGGACAACCAGCAGATCATCGACTTCATGGTCGATCGCTACGGTGAGTTCGTGCGCTACAACCCCGCCCTGTCCTCCAAGACCGCGGTGCTTTGGTTCGGCCCCGCCGGGCTGTTGCTCGGTGGTCTCGTGATCATCGCAGTCATCGTGCGCCGGCGCCGGGTCCAGCGCACGGCCGCACCGGACACGCTTTCTGTCGAAGAGCGCCAGCGCCTCGACCAACTGTTGGATAAAACCAAGCATGATTGATTTCTGGCTCGCCGCAGGTCTGCTTCTTCTGGTTGCCCTGAGTTTTCTGTTGATCCCTGTACTGCGTGGTCGTCGCGCTCAACGCGAAGAGGACCGCACCGCCCTCAACGTGGCGCTGTATCAGGAGCGTGTGGCCGAACTGCAAGCCGAGCGGGAGGAGGGCGTGCTCAACGCCGCGCAACTGGACACCGGTCGTGCCGAAGCCGCCCGGGAGCTGCTCGCCGACACCGAGGGCGCCGATGCGCCGCGCGAATCCCGGCTGGGCAAACCGTTGCCGTTGCTCGCCGCCGTATTGGTGCCGGTGCTGGGCCTGGCGCTGTACCTGCATTTCGGTGCCAGTGACAAGGTCGAGCTGACCCGCGAATTCGCCCAGGCGCCGCAGTCGATGGAAGAGATGACCCAGCGCCTGGAACGCGCAGTGGCGGCGCAGCCGGACTCGGCCGAAGGCCTGTATTTCCTCGGGCGTACCTACATGGCCCAGGATCGGCCCGCGGATGCGGCGAAGATCTTCGAGCGCACCGTGGCGGTCGCCGGTCGCCAACCGGAACTGTTGGGCCAATGGGCCCAGGCGCAGTATTTCGCCGATGGCAAGAAATGGTCGGATAAGGTCCAGGCCTTGACTGACGAAGCGCTCAAGCTCGATCCGAAGGAAGTCACCAGCCTCGGCCTGTTGGGTATCGCCGCATTCGAAGGCGAACACTATCAGGAGGCGATCGATTACTGGGGGCGCCTGCTCGCGCAGTTGCCGGAAGGTGACAAATCCCGTGAGGCGCTACAGGGCGGCATTACCCGCGCCACCGAGAAACTGCAAGCCGGCGGCGGCAAAGTCGTCCAGGCCCCGCAGGCCAAGACCGGTGCATTGCTCAAGGTTCGCGTCGACCTGGCGCCAGAGCTCAAGGCCAAGGTGCAGCCGGGCGACAGCGTGTTCATCTTTGCCCGCGCCGTTTCCGGCCCGCCGGCACCCCTGGCCGTCAAGCGCCTGACGGTGGCCGATCTGCCGGTCACGGTTGAACTGGGCGATGCGGACGCCATGATGCCCCAGTTGAAACTGTCGAACTTCCCCGAAGTCCAACTGATGGCGCGCGTCTCCCGGGCCGGCCAGCCGACCGCGGGTGAGTGGATCGGCCGCAGCCAGCCCCTGGCGAGCAGCACCACGGCGCAACAACAATTGACCATCGACAGTCCGGATAAATAACAGGAATTCGCACCATGACCGCCATCGCTCGTATCACCCTGCTCACGCTCGTCATGGGCCTGAGCGCTTGCGCGGTCCAGCGTCCGCCGGAGCCCTCGGCGCCACTGCCACCGATTCCACCGTCGACCCCGACCACCAAGCCGGCCCCGTCCACGCCTCCTGGCAAGCCAGTCATCCCGAACAAACCGGCCAAGCCGGTGCCACGTACCTCCGCCAGTTTCGCCCCGCCACCGGGTGGCAACAGCCATTGGGATGCCAAACTGGGGGTCTATGTGCTGGATAACCAGACCAATACGTTCTACCGCCAGCGCACCTATTTCCGCTGGAACAACGGTTGGAGCCGCTCCGTCAGCCCGAACGGCCCGTGGGAAGAAACCACCATCGAAGGCGTGCCGGCGGGGCTGGGGCGCAAGTTCCACTGAAAGTGGTCGTTTCACACTGATCTGGAAGTGATCGGCAACCCTGTGGCGAGGGAGCTTGCTCCCGCTGGGCTGCGAAGCAGCCCCAATCCAGCCACCGCGGTCTGTCAGGCATATTTCGCTATCCAGGTTTTACGACTGCTGCGCAGCCGAGCGGGAGCAAGCTCCCTCGCCACAATCAAGTCCTCCACCACAATGGCGTTCGGCACAACCGTGCGGTAGGCCGGGCTTTTTGTGTTTCCGAATATTCTTTGCACGAAATTTTCACCAAATCTTGCGGACAATCCCCCGCGCTCATATCGCCGCCGGTTATTTAATGGCAATGCCATAGCCGTTCGTGCAACATTTGCGCACTCGCGCAAGCCCCGGGGCCAGGCTTTGGCCAACAGAGGGCGCGCCGTTGTTTCTTTTTTTGTCACTCCAACTCCAATAGGGTCCTTAAACGACATGGCAATCCCGGACGCCCTGAGTCAGCAGCGCACCACGCATCGCCTGCTGCAACCGACCGTCAAATCGCACCTGGCCTACACGTTGCTTTGCGCCCTGGTGATGATGGTCATGCTGAGCCTGCTGCGCGTGGCGCTGCTGGTCTACAACCGCGAGATGATCCTCGACACCCCGGCCTCGACCTTCGTTGAAGCGTTTTTCAATGGCCTGCGCTTTGACTTGCGCCTGGTGGTCTACCTCAGCATCCCGTTGCTGCTGGCATTGTTCAGCGCAAGGGCCATGGCCGCCCGTGGCTTCTTTCGTTTCTGGCTGACCATTACCTCCAGTGTTGCGCTGTTCCTCGGCTTGATGGAGATGGACTTCTACCGTGAATTCCACCAGCGCCTCAACGGCCTGGTCTTCCAGTATGTGAAGGAAGACCCGAAAACCGTGATGAGCATGCTCTGGTACGGTTTTCCGGTAGTGCGTTACCTGCTGGCCTGGGTGGGCGGCACCCTTATCCTGAGCCTGGCCTTCAAGGGCGCCGACCATGCCACCCGCCCGCGTGGGCCGTTCAGCGGCGGCAGCATCGGAACGCGTCAGCTCGCCCCGTGGTACGGACGTGTCGCGGTGTTCATGGTTTGCCTGGTGGTGGCCGTGGCCGCTGCGCGCGGTACCCTGCGCCAAGGTCCGCCACTGCGTTGGGGCGACGTCTACACCACTGATTCGAACTTCGCCAACCAGTTGGGCCTCAATGGCACTTTGTCACTGGTGGCGGCGGCCAAGAGCCGGCTGTCCGAACATCGTGACAACATCTGGAAGGCCACACTCGAGCAACCGCTGGCACAGCAGACCGTGCGCGACATGCTGGTGATGCCTGACGACAAGCTCGTGGACACCGAGACAGCCGCCGTGCGCCGCGACTACACGCCGCCAGCGGACAAGACCCTGCCGATCAAGAACGTGGTCGTGATTCTCATGGAGAGCATGGCCGGTCACTCGGTGGGCGCCCTGGGCGCGCCGGGCAACATCACGCCTTACCTGGACAAACTGTCCAAGGAAGGCCTGTTGTTCGACCGTTTTTTCTCCAATGGCACCCACACCCACCAAGGCATGTTCGCCACCATGGCGTGCTTCCCGAACCTGCCGGGTTTCGAATACCTGATGCAGACGCCGGAGGGCAGCCACAAGCTGTCTGGTCTGCCGCAACTGCTCAGCGCCCGCAACTACGACGACGTGTATGTCTACAACGGCGATTTTGCCTGGGACAACCAGTCGGGTTTCTTCAGCAGCCAGGGCATGACCACGTTCATCGGGCGTAACGACTACGTGAACCCAGTGTTCTCCGACCCGACCTGGGGCGTGTCCGACCAGGACATGTTCGACCGGGGCCTGATCGAACTCAAGGCGCGGGAAAACGGCAAGCCGTTCTATGCGTTGCTGCAGACCCTGTCCAACCATACGCCTTATGCGCTGCCGACGCCGTTGCCGGTGGAGCCGGTCACTGACCGTGGCCGCCTGAACGAACATCTGACCGCCATGCGTTACTCCGATTGGGCGCTGGGCCAGTTCTTCGAGAAGGCCCGCAAGGAACCTTACTTCAAGGAAACCCTGTTCGTCGTGGTCGGTGACCATGGCTTCGGCAACGAGCGCCAGATCACCGAGATGGACCTGGGCCGCTTCAATGTGCCGATGCTGCTGATCGGGCCGGGCGTCCAGGAAAAATTCGGCCAGCGCAACCACACCATTGGCACCCAGGTCGATATCGTCCCGACCATCATGGGCCGGCTCGGCGGAGAAGTGCGCAACCAGTGCTGGGGCCGCGACCTGTTGAATCTGCCGCCAGGCGACACCGGTTTTGGCGTGATCAAACCGTCGGGTAGCGATCAGACCACCGCACTTATCCACGACGACAAGATCCTGGTGTTGCCAGAGGAAAAGGCAATGGCACCGAAACTGTTCCGTTATCAACTGGGCGCCAATCCACATGCAGAGGTCATCCCGGATGCACCGGAGACGGCTGAGATGAAGCTCAAGCTCGAATCGTTCCTGCAAACCGCGACCAAGAGCCTGCTGGATAACACCGCCGGCGTGATTGACGGTAAGCCGGACTGAGAAACGGCGAGCATAAAAAAAGAGGCCTGCAGAGGCCTCTTTTTTTTGCGCTTACTTAGTGGTTTATATCTTGCCCAGTAATAGCAGGACCAACAGCACCACCAACACTACACCGATGATACCGGACGGACCGTAGCCCCAACTTCTGGAGTGCGGGAAGACCGGAAGACCACCGATCAGCAGGAGGATCAGAATAATGATAAGTATTGTGCCCATCGTAGATTTCCTTATTGGTTGGTTCTGGAGTGATGCAACTTCCAACTACCAGCGCGCATGTGTTAAATCCGGGCGGCTTAATAAGTCCGACCGTAACGTCCTGTAAAAAATTCAAAGTTTTTGTAGGCGCCGGTAGGCGCTGGTAGGAGCTGTGTAGGAGCTGTCGAGTGAAACGAGGCTGCGATCTTTCCCCAGACACTTGAATCCCAAGCGAAAGATCAAAAGATCGCAGGCTTCGCCAGCTCCTACAGTTTGCCCCCGCCATTCAGCAATCTGATGGAGCGTGGGTCCGGCAGGCGCCTTCGCTACACTCGGCCTATCTCTCCCGGAACAAGGCTGTTTGCTATGCAAAATCGCATGATGATCACAGGGGCCGGCTCCGGCCTGGGTCGCGAAATCGCGCTGCGCTGGGCTCGTGAAGGCTGGCGCCTGGCCTTGTCGGATGTCAGCGAGCCGGGCCTGGTGGAAACTCTGAAATTGGTGCGCGCTGCCGGTGGTGAAGGCTTCATCCAGCGTTGCGATGTGCGCGACTACAGCCAATTGACGGCGTTCGCCCAGGCTTGCGAAGAAAAGCTCGGCGGTATCGATATCATCGTCAACAACGCCGGCGTTGCCTCGGGTGGGTTTTTCAGTGAACTGTCCCTGGAAGATTGGGACTGGCAGATCGCGATCAACCTGATGGGCGTCGTCAAGGGCTGCAAGGCGTTCCTGCCATTGCTGGAAAAGAGCCGCGGCAAGATCATCAACATCGCCTCCATGGCGGCCTTGATGCAGGGGCCAGCCATGAGCAACTACAACGTGGCCAAGGCAGGCGTCGTGGCGTTATCGGAGAGCCTGCTGGTAGAGTTGGCGCAGCAGGAAGTCGGTGTCCACGTGGTGTGCCCGTCGTTTTTCCAGACCAATCTGCTGGACTCCTTCCGGGGGCCGACCCCAGCCATGAAGGCCCAGGTCGGCAAGTTGCTGGAAAGCTCACCGATCAGCGCCGCTGACATTGCCGACTACGTCTACCAGCAAGTGGCCCAAGGGCAGTTCATGATCCTGCCCCATGAACAGGGGCGCATGGCCTGGGCGCTCAAGCAGAAGAACCCACAGTTGCTCTACGACGAAATGACGGCCATGGCCGACAAGATGCGCGCCAAGGCCCGCCAGAACCTGAATTGACCTGGCTGCGCGATGTCCTCAGGATGGCGCCATTCGGCCCTCTTGATGGACATCTGCATGCTCAACTACCTGTGGTTCTTTCTCGCCGCGCTGTTTGAAATCGCCGGTTGCTACGCCTTTTGGATGTGGCTGCGCCAGGGCAAGAGCGCCTGGTGGATCGCCCCGGCGCTGCTCAGCCTGACCTTGTTCGCGCTGTTGCTGACCCGCATCGAAGCGACCTACGCCGGGCGCGCCTACGCCGCCTATGGCGGTATCTATATCATTGCCTCGATCGGCTGGCTGGCCGTGGTGGAGCGGGTCCGGCCACTGGGTTCCGACTGGATTGGCGTGGCGCTCTGCGTGTTGGGGGCGAGCGTGATTCTATTTGGCCCACGGCTCTCGGCTTCCTGAAATAACCTACGGTTCGTCAGGTTTTTGCAGGACGTTTCCTTCAGTCGCGAGAGCTTTGCTTGTAGGGCCTTACTGAATTCTCGCCGGTGTCTTGAGAACGGAAAGCAGGCCGGGCATGGTCAGGGTCCAGACATTCTTAAGGACAAGAACCATGCTCGTATTAAGCCGTGCTGTGGGCGAGTTGATTTCCATCGGTGACGATATTTCCGTCCGGGTGCTGTCGGTCAGTGGCACCACCGTGCGTTTTGGCGTCGAAGCGCCACGGCACGTCGATGTCCATCGCTCCGAAATCTATGAAAAAATCCAGAGGAAAAAGGCTAACGCCGCCCGCAAGGCCTGTTCAGTCGAATAGGTGCTTGGGCACGTCGTGCTTGAGCATCAGTTGGCACTGTTCGCTTTCCGGGTCGAAGACAATCAAGGCCTGGCCTTTGGTCAGGGCTTGCCGGACCCGTAGCACCCGCGTCTCCAGGGGCGTGTCGTCACCGTTGTCGGTGCCGTCGCGGGTCACGAAATCTTCGATCAGGCGAGTGAGCGTGTCGACTTCGAGTTGGTCGTGGGGGATGAGCATGGGGGACCTCAGCTAGACAATAGGGCGATGCTACGGCCAATGGGCTTTTGCGGCTAGCCTGGGTTTTGTGGTGGCTGTTCTGGTCTCATCGCGAGCAAGCTCGCTCCCACAGGGTTTCTGAGGCGTACTGCAGACCCCATGTGGGCGGCGTTTTTCAAGGTAGTTGTCGCGTCACCGTTTTGTTATGCCACTTTTGCGATCACAGTAAGCTCTCTTTCAGGGTTCAGATACACCGTCCCGACTGGCCTCCAGTTACGTGTTTCTCCTGACCA
>NZ_JBIXJT010000010.1:77568-259815 GCF_052871455.1 Pseudomonas sp. LARHCG127 | reverse complement strand
CACCCGCTGATTTCCACCTCACCACAAAACAAGGGGGGAGCGGGCTTGCTCGCGAAAGCGGTCCGACATTCAACAGATTTGCCGAATGACACTCCGCTTTCGCGAGCAAGCCCGCTCCCACAATTGATTTACGCCTGGATCAAGGCTTTTTGGCGGCAGCCTTGACGCTACGCTGGCGCAGCGCCTCGAACAGGCACACGCCGGTGGCCACCGAGACGTTGAGGCTGCTGACGCTGCCGGCCATCGGCAGCTTGACCAGATAGTCGCAATGCTCGCGGGTCAGGCGGCGCATGCCCTTGCCTTCGGCGCCCATGATCAGGATCGTCGGGCCCGTCAGGTCCTGGTCATAGATGCTGACCTCGGCCTCGCCCGCCGTACCGACGACCCACAGGCCGCGCTGCTGGAGTTTTTCCAGGGTGCGCGCCAGGTTGGTCACCGCCACCAACGGAATCACTTCCGCCGCGCCGCAAGCGACTTTACGCACCACCGGCGTCAACGTCGCCGACTTGTCCTTGGGCACGATGACCGCCAATGCTCCGGCGGCATCCGCCGAACGCAGGCAGGCGCCGAGGTTGTGGGGATCGGTCACGCCGTCCAGCACCAGCAACAGCGGCGCGCCTTCGGTACGGTCGAGCAGCTCGTCGAGCATGGCTTCGCCCCAGACCTGGCTCGGACTGACGTCCGCAACCACGCCCTGGTGAACGCCCTCGACCCACGCGTCCATTTCACGACGCTCGGCCTGACCGATGGCAACCTTGTTTTGGGTAGCCAGTTCGACCAGTGCTTGCACACGCGGCTCGCTGCGACCTTCCGCCAACCACACTTGCTTGACACGCTTGGGGTGGTGACGCAGCAGGGCTTCTACGGCGTGCACGCCGTAGATTTTTTCCAGACTCATGACTTGGCCTTAGGTTTGCGCGACCCGCCGCTTTTCGCGGGGGCCGAGCCCGCTTTTGGCGGGCCTTTACGGTGTTTGCTTGGCTTGCTCGACGACTTTTCCGCCCCGTGGGACTTTCCCCCAGACGCCGCTTTACCACCGCTTTTGGCTTCGTTGAGCAACTGCTGCTTCAACTCGCGACTCTTGCGCAGCTCGGCGTTTTTCGCCGCTGCGTCGCTGGGGCGGTAGGCTTCGGGAGCCTTGTCCTTGGCAGACGAACGGCGACCGGCCTTGGCTGGCTCAGGCTCTGCGGTTTTTGCAGGAGCACCTTTACCTCTGCCTTTGGTCGCAGGCGCGGCGGTCTCGCTGCCGCGCTTTTTACGGCCAGTCGGTGCTTCGGCCGGCTTGTCGGACATGCCGAAGTCGATCTTGCGCTCATCGAGATCGACGCGCATGACCTGCACTTCCACGGTGTCGCCCAGGCGGAAGCTGCGACCGGTGCGCTCGCCCGCCAGGCGGTGATGCACAGGATCAAAGTGGTAGTAATCACCCGGCAAGGCGGTGACGTGCACCAGGCCCTCGACATAGATATCGGTCAGTTCGACGAACAGACCAAAGCCGGTCACAGCCGTGATCACGCCAGGGAACGACTCGCCCACGCGATCTTTCATGAACTCGCACTTGAGCCAGTTCACCACGTCGCGGGTCGCTTCGTCGGCACGGCGTTCGCTCATGGAGCACTGCTCGCCCAACTGTTCCAGGGCCGCTTCGTCGTACGGATAGATCCGTGCCTTCGGAATGGTCATGGCACCGGCGCGCTTGACGTGCGGGGTGTTCTGCTTGGAATGGATCACGCTGCGGATCGCGCGGTGCGTGAGCAAGTCCGGATAACGGCGGATCGGCGAGGTGAAGTGGGTGTATGCCTCGTAATTCAGACCGAAGTGGCCCTGGTTGTCGGCGCTGTACACCGCCTGGCTCAGGGAGCGCAGCATCACGGTCTGGATCACATGGTAATCCGGACGGTCCTTGATGCTGGCCAGCAGTGCCTGGTAGTCCTTCGGCGTCGGGCCGTCCTTGCCTTTGTGCAGGGACAGGCCGAGCTCGCCGAGGAAGGCGCGCAATTTTTCCAGGCGCTCCGGCGGCGGGCCGTCGTGCACGCGGTACAACGCCGGAATCTCATGCTTCTTGAGGAATTCGGCGGTGGCTACGTTGGCCGCCAGCATGCACTCTTCGATCAGCTTGTGCGCATCGTTACGGGTGGTCGGGGTGATCGCGGCGATCTTGCGCTCGGAACCGAAGACAATCCGGGTTTCCTGGGTCTCGAAATCGATCGCGCCACGCACGTGACGGGCACCCAGCAACACCTTGTACAGCGCGTACAATTGCTTGAGGTGCGGTACCACGCCAGCGTATTCGGTACGCAGGGCCTTGGCTTCACTGGTCTTCGGCGTTTCCAGGATGGTGCTGACCTTGTTGTAGGTCAGGCGCGCCTGGGAGTGAATCACCGCTTCGTAGAACTGGTAGTCGGTCATTTCGCCGGTTTTGGAGATGGTCATCTCGCACACCATGGCCAAACGGTCGACTTTCGGGTTCAGCGAGCACAGGCCGTTGGACAGCTGCTCAGGCAGCATCGGGATCACGCGCTCAGGGAAATACACGGAGTTGCCGCGCACCTGGGCTTCGTTATCCAGGGCCGAACCGATCTTCACGTAGCTGGACACATCGGCAATCGCGACGAACAACTTCCAGCCGCCGGAGAACAGGCGCAGCTTGCCGGGCTTGGCTTCGCAGTACACCGCATCGTCGAAGTCGCGGGCATCTTCGCCGTCGATGGTGACGAACGGCAGATGGCGCAAGTCGATGCGTTTTTCTTTATCTTTCTCTTCGACTTCCGGCTTGAGCTTGGCGGCTTCCTTGAGCACAGCGTCGGGCCAGACGTGAGGAATGTCGTAGGTGCGCAGCGCAACGTCGATCTCCATGCCCGGCGCCATGTAGTTGCCGACCACTTCAACGATATCGCCCTGGGGCTGGAAGCGCGCAGTGGGCCAGTGGGTGATTTTCACCTCGACGAACTGACCCACCTTCGCGGCGCCATTACGGCCCGGGGTAATCAGCACTTCCTGCTGGACCTTCGGGTTATCCGGCACAACGAAACCGATGCCGCCTTCTTCGAAGTAACGGCCAACGATACTTTCATGGGCGCGGGACACCACTTCGACGATCACGCCTTCACGGCGACCGCGGCGGTCCAGGCCGGACACGCGGGCCAGGGCCCGGTCACCGTCGAACACCAGGCGCATTTGCGCCGGGCTCATGAACAGGTCGTCGCTGCCATCGTCTGGGATCAGGAAGCCGAAGCCGTCACGGTGACCGGCGATGCGGCCGAGGATCAGGTCGAGCTTGTCCACCGGCGCATAAGTGCCGCGCCGGGTGTAGATCAGTTGAGCGTCGCGCTCCATGGCGCGCAGACGGCGGCGCAGGGCTTCGAGTTGGTCCTCGGTGGTCAGACCGAACTCTTCGACCAACTGCTCGCGGCTAGCAGGCGAACCCCGATCGGCGAGATGCGCCAGGATCAGTTCACGGCTAGGAATAGGGTTTTCATATTTTTCCGCTTCACGAGCGGCCTCGGGATCGAGGGACTGCCAATCGGCCATTAGAGAGTTTTCACCTTGTCTATATGCGGGTTAGTTTGGCATAGGCTTAATGAAACGGGAAATTTCAAGCATTCGATAGCGTTTCCAGCGTCATTTGGCCAGCCCTTTGGCACCCCGGGAAGCACCGCTCGTGAAATTTAGCGGTTTTTTTCTCCCCAGGGGTTTACAGTTAAAAACACGCTCCGTATAGTGCGCGCCATCGACGACGTACACTCGTTGCCGATACTGCCCAGATGGTGAAATTGGTAGACACGCCAGCTTCAGGTGCTGGTGACCGCAAGGTCGTGGAAGTTCGAGTCTTCTTCTGGGCACCAATTTCGAGCAGCAGGTCTATGACTTGCAAGCTCAACAAAGACCCGCGAAAGCGGGTTTTTGCATTTCTGCCCCTTGGATTTGCGCTTGGCAATTACTAAAACAAAAACAGGGGTTTACAGATCAAAACGCGCTCCGTATAGTGCGCGACATCAACAGCGGCAACGCTGAAGATGCTGCCCAGATGGTGAAATTGGTAGACACGCCAGCTTCAGGTGCTGGTGACCGCAAGGTCGTGGAAGTTCGAGTCTTCTTCTGGGCACCAATTCAAGCTTCAAGATCATGATCTTGAAACTCACAGAAACCCGCGAAAGCGGGTTTTTGCGTTTCTGGGGCTGCCAGATTATTGGCTGACGACTCGAATGTATCCGAGCCACTAAAGCCGCCTTCGCGAGCAAGCCCGCTCCCACAGGAGATTGAGTACTTCATGAGTACACCATCAACTGTGGGAGCGGGCTTGCTCGCGAAGGGGCCAGCCTGATCAGCCCATCAAGCCCTGAACTGCCCCAGGCTCGCCTTCAACTGCGCCGCCAGGCTGTCCAGCACCTTACCGCTGGCGGTGGTCTCGACCACGGCCTGGGCCGCTTTTTCAGCCTGGGCATGGATCGTCTCCACCCGCCCACGCACCGCTTGCGCGCCCTGGGCCTGATGAGCCGCCGCCTGGGTCGCCAAACCGATGGCCGCATGCACCTGCTCGACGGACGCCTGCACCGACTGCTGCAGCCGCGCGCTGTCACGCAACACCAACAAACCTTCGCTGGCCTGACGCCCGGCCTGGCCAATGGCGGCCACCGCCTCGCGAGCGCCTTGCTGCAAGGCCACGATGTGCGCCTGGATATCGCCCGTCGAGCTCTGGGTCTTGCTCGCCAACGCCCGCACCTCGTCCGCTACCACCGCAAAGCCGCGTCCGGTTTCCCCGGCCCGCGCCGCCTCGATGGCTGCGTTCAAGGCCAGCAAGTTGGTCTGCTCGGCAATGCCATGAATCACCGTCAGCACCACTTCAATCTGTTCGCTCTGCTGCGCCAGCCGCTCGATCACTTTCGCCCCGGTGTCCACTTGGCCGGCCAGCGCCTCGATCAAGCCACCCACCTTGGCCGAAGTCCGGGTGTTTTCATCGGTGGCCTGACGGATTTCCACCACTTGTTGCAGCGCCGCCTGCATTGCCTGACTTTCCGATTGAGCTTCGTCAGCCATTTGCGACAGCGCACGCAGGCTCTCGGCCACTTCATCGCGCTGCATCCCAGCCGCCGCGTCGGCGCCGGAGTTGCGCAAGGTCATCGCGCCGATTTCCACACCGGTACGCTGGGCCACATCGCCCGCCTCGCGCACGATGGGCTGCAACTTATCCACAAAGCGATTGACCGCCGAGGCCATGTCGCCGATTTCGTCCTTGCTGTTGATTTGCACACGCTTGGTCAGGTCACCCTCGCCCGCCGCCAGGTCGTTCATGGCGGCGATCAGCAGCTTCAAGCGATTGACCACTCGACGCCCCAGCACCACAGCCAGCAGCGCCAGCACGCCGAAGCCCACCAGCGCCAAGCCCAGGCCGATGCGCCAGCGCAAAGTGCCTGCGGCCTCCTGGACAGTGGAGGCGGTATTGGTTTGCATCTGCGTGGCCGTGGCCTGGGCCGACTCCAAGCGACCGCGCATGGCGGTGGCGCTGTCAGCCGCCGCGCCCTTGAGACTGTCGCCGACCAATTGGTCGCTGCTGGCGATCAAGGCCGAGAAGCGCTGGTCCAACGCCTTCAGGTCGGTTTCAACGGAAGCCGTGGAAACCCCCATCAAGACCTTGCCGATCTCTACGCCGTTGGGGTTGATCGAGGCTTCCAGGTAATACACAGACGGATCGTTCTTCGCCGCGTCCAGCACCTTGTCCAACGCCCGCTCGCCTTTGCCCTTCTCCAGCAGCGCCTTGTTGATCGGGTTTTCCCGGTTCAGGTAGCGGGTCAAGTGCTCACCATTGGCGTCGTCATAAATGACGAACAGCACGTTGGGATTGCGCTGGGCCCGACGGGCGAACTCAGAGAGGGTGGGCACGTCGTTATCCCACATGGCGCGCGGCGCAACGGACGCCAGGAGTTGCGCCATATCATTGGCGGAATCCCTCAAGTCCTTCTCCAACGTCCCACGCAACTGCGCCTGCTCGTCCTTCAGGCGAGCGGACAGCCCGGCGTTCAGTCGCTGGCGGGTATTGGCGGACAGGCTGTCCAGGCTCGACGTGACTTCGCGCCCGGCCTGCTCCAGCTCGGTGGAGAGCTTCTGGCTGTCCGCCCCCAGCCGCGCACCGAGGTCGGCTTCCAGTGCCGTGACGGTGCTTCGGGTCAGCGCAACGGCCACCAGCACCTGCACCAAAAGGGCGATACCCAGGGTAACGAACACAGGCCGCAATAAACGGCTTTGTAACAGTGAGAGAACGGCCGACACGTGAAATCCCTCTACCAAACGCCATTAATTTGATGGCACTCGGAAAAGCGGTGCCTTAATGGAGTTGCATAGCAAGTGTCGTGCCGCCCGGCAGGCAGAAACGACAAAGGGCCCTAATGAGGACCCTTTGTGTTTTACATCAACGACTTATCAGGCAAACGGATGACGCAGAACGATGGTTTCGTTGCGGTCCGGCCCCGTCGAAATAATGTCGATCGGCGCACCGACCAACTCTTCGACGCGCTTGATGTAGTTGCGCGCGGCCACCGGCAGCTCTTCCAGGGTCTTGGCGCCCACGGTCGATTCGGTCCAGCCCGGCATCTGCTCGTACACCGGCTCCAGGCCGATGTAGCTGTCGGCATCGGTCGGGGCGTCGATGACAGCGCCGTCCTGGTTCTTGTAGCCCACGCAGATGTTGATGGTTTCCAGGCCGTCCAGCACGTCCAGCTTGGTCAGGCACAGGCCCGAGATGCTGTTGACGTCGATGGCACGACGCAGGATGACGGCATCGAACCAGCCGCAACGACGGGCACGGCCGGTGGTGGCACCGAACTCGTGGCCACGCTTGGCCAGGAAGGCACCGACGTCGTCGAACAGCTCAGTCGGGAATGGACCTGAACCGACACGCGTGGTGTAGGCCTTGGTGATGCCCAGGATGTAGTCCAGGTACATCGGGCCGAAACCCGAACCGGTGGCGATGCCGCCGGCAGTGGTGTTGGAGCTGGTGACGTACGGGTAGGTACCGTGGTCGATGTCCAGCAGCGAACCCTGGGCACCTTCGAACATGATGTCCTTGCCGGCGCGACGCAGCTCGTGCAGCTCGGCGGTGACGTCGAGCATCATCGGCTTGAGCAGCTCGGCGTATTCCATGCACTCATCCAGGGTTTTCTGGAAGTCGATGGCCGGCTCTTTGTAGTAATTGACCAGGACGAAGTTGTGGTAGTCCAGCAACTCACCCAGCTTGGCGGCGAAACGCTCACGGTGGAACAGGTCACCGATGCGCAGGCCACGACGGGCCACCTTGTCTTCGTAGGCCGGGCCGATGCCGCGACCGGTGGTGCCGATCTTCAGCTCGCCACGGGCCTTTTCACGGGCCTGGTCCAGCGCAACGTGGTAGGACAGGATCAGCGGGCAGGACGGGCTTATACGCAAGCGCTCGCGCACCGGTACGCCTTTTTCTTCCAGCTTGATGATTTCCCGCAGCAAGGCGTCGGGCGCAACCACCACACCGTTGCCGATCAGGCACTGGACACCTTCGCGCAGCACGCCCGACGGAATCAGGTGCAGGACGGTTTTTTCACCGTCGATCACCAAGGTGTGACCTGCGTTGTGGCCACCCTGGTAGCGCACTACGGCGGCAGCATGTTCGGTCAGCAGATCAACGATCTTGCCTTTGCCCTCATCACCCCACTGGGTGCCCAGGACTACGACATTCTTACCCATAACACTTGTCCTCATTCGCGCAAACTTGGTGCCGGCTTCGGCCGGCGGGAAAACTCAAGAAGCCAGCGGCAATACTTGCCAAAGCCCGTTCTGCTGAATCAATTGCCGGTCGCAGTCCGCTTCACGGGCGGCGGCCAAAGGTTGCCCTGGCAAAGCCTGGACAACGCGCTGACCCTCACTGCGCAACTGGCAGACCGCCTGCCAGAGTGCCGCATCCGTACTGTCAGGCATCCAGATACCGCCAGACGGTAGCTCGACTTCAGCACGCCCCAGGGTCACCAGGGTTTTCAAATCGGTGGAGAAACCGGTCGCCGGACGGGCACGACCGAAGTCAGCGCCGATGTCGTCATAACGGCCGCCCTGGGCGATGGACTGACCCACGCCCGGTACGAATACCGCAAACACGACACCGGTGTGGTAGTGATAACCGCGCAACTCGCCCAGGTCGAAATACAGCGGCAACTCGGGGAAGCGCACCGACAGACGCTCGGCAATCGCCAGCAAGTCGTCCAGCGCGGCCAACACCGGCGCCGGCGCATGGGCCAGGCGTTCACGGGCCGCGACCAATACTTCACGCCCGCCGCACAGGTCCACCAGCGCCCGCAGCATGCCCGACAGATCGGCCGGCAGGCCCTCGGTCAGGCTGACGACTTCGTCGATGGCCTTGCGCTGCAGGGCATCGAACAGCTGTTGTTCAACTTCGCCGGACAAACCGGCCGCACGGGCCAGGCCGCGATAGATGCCGACATGCCCCAGGTCCATGTGGACATCCGGCACGTCAGCCAGTTGCAGCATGGCCAGCATCAGGCTGATGACTTCCACGTCGCTGCTCGGGCTGGCATCGCCATACAACTCGGCGCCCAATTGGATCGGGCTGCGCGAAGAAGACAAGGCGCGCGGTTGGGCATGTAGCACGCTGCCGGCGTAGCACAGGCGGCTCGGGCCCTCGCGGCGCAGGGTGTGGGCGTCGATGCGCGCCACTTGCGGCGTGATGTCGGCACGAAAGCCCATCTGCCGGCCCGACTGCGGATCGATTACCTTGAAGGTGCGCAGGTCCAGGTCCTGGCCCGCGCCGGTGAGCAGGGATTCCAGGTACTCGATATGCGGGGTGACGACGAACTCGTAACCCCAGCTCTGGAACAGATCCAACACCTGCCGACGCGCTACTTCGATACGCGCAGCTTCCGGTGGCAGTACTTCTTCGATGCCATCTGGCAGCAGCCAGCGGTCTACCGTTGCCATTACGCCATTCCCCTATGGTCCGGGCGGCCAGCTTTCGGACTGGCCTTGAGTGAAGCAGAAAATGCCTGCGCCAGGCGCGCAGCTTGGGCAAAAAACGCGCAAGAGCGACGTGACGAATGGCCCATCATCGGCCTCGCCCGGCACTTTCCTCGAAAAACCTGTCGAGTCGTTCAACCCGACGCCTGCACCTATAAACCGCAATCGAACGTGCAGACGCAAAAAAGCCGGGAATTTCCCGGCTGCCGCATCATACACACGTTTTCCCAAAGGATCACCCCGCCCGACGTTTTAGCCGCCGGGCGGAGTATCTCAGGTCAACGCCGCATCAAGGCTTGGACTTTTCCAGGTAGTGGAAGAAGTCGCTGCTTGGGTCCAGGACCAGGACGTCGGACTTGTTCGCGAAGCTTTCACGGTAGGCACGCAGGCTACGGTAGAACGCGTAGAACTCCTGATCCTGACCATAAGCCTTGGCGTAGATCGAAGCGGCCTGGGCATCACCATCACCACGGACTTCTTCCGATTCACGATAGGCTTCGGCCAGCAGCACGCGTCGTTGGCGATCGGCGTCGGCACGGATGCCTTCGGCCAGCTCGTTACCTTTGGCACGGTGCTCGCGAGCTTCACGCTCACGCTCGGTGCTCATCCGCTCGAACACGCTGCGGTTCACTTCCTTCGGCAGGTCGATAGCCTTGACCCGGACATCGACCACTTCGATACCCAGCTCTTTTTCCGCCATCGCATTCAGCGAACGAGTGATATCGGCCATGAGCGCATCACGCTCGCCGGACACCACTTCATGCAACGTGCGCTTACCGAACTGGTCACGCAGGCCCGATTCCAGGCGACGGGACAGACGCTCATCGGCGATCTGCTTGAGGCCCGAGGTCGCGGTGTAGAAGCGCTCGGCATCCTTCACACGCCACTTGGCGTAGGCGTCCACCATCACGGCTTTCTTTTCCAGTGTCAGGAAGCGTTGCGTCGGCGCATCCAGCGTCATCAGGCGAGCGTCGAACTTGCGCACCTTGTTGACGTACGGCACCTTCACATGCAGCCCCGGCTGGACATCAGCCTGGACCACGCGACCGAATTGCAGCAACACCGCGCGCTCGGTCTGAGCCACGATGTAGAAGCAGTTCCAGGCAGCGATCGCCACGACGACACCGACAATAAGGGCGATCAGCGATTTATTGCTCATCAGCGACTCTCCCTGGTACGTGCTTGCTGTTGTTGCAGGTCCGCCGCCGCACGGGTGCTGGCCTCATTGCTGGCCGCCGTCGAACTGGCCGGTGGCGTACTGGTGTTTCGACCGCTCTCGACCATCTTGTCCAGCGGCAGGTACAGCAGATTGCTCTGGCCGTTCTTGTTGCCGGTCACGAGGACCTTGCTGGTGTTGCTGAAGACTTCCTGCATGGTGTCCAGGTACAGACGCTGGCGGGTCACTTCAGGGGCCTTGCGATATTCGGCCACCAGCTTGGTGAAGCGATCGGCCTCACCCTTGGCACGGGAGACCACTTCATCGCGGTAACCGTTGGCATCCTCGATGATGCGCTGGGCCTGGCCACGGGCTTCCGGTACGACGCCGTTGGCATAGGTTTCGGCCTGGTTGCGCGAACGTTGCTCGTCTTCACGGGCACGGATCACGTCATCGAAGGCTTCCTGGACCTCACGCGGTGCCGCTGCGCTCTGGACGTTGACCTGGGTGACGGTGATACCGGTGCGATAGGTATCGAGGAAACGTTGCAGACGCTCCTTGATTTCGCTCGCCATCAGCTCACGACCTTCGGTCAGCACCTGGTCCATGGCGGTGGAACCCACCACATGGCGCAAGGCACTTTCGGTCGCGTGCTGCAAGCTGATCTCCGGCTGGTCGACGTTCAGCACGAAGTCCTGCAGGTTGGTGATCTTGTATTGCACGGTCAGCGGCACTTCGACGATGTTCTCGTCTTCCGTGAGCATCTGGCCCTGCTTGGTGTACGCCCGCTCACGCGTGACGTTCTCCATGTACTTCTGGTCGATCGGCGGGAAATAGATGTTCAGGCCCGGGCCAACCGTCTCGTAGTACTTGCCGAAGCGCAGCACCACGGCTTGCTCCTGTTCGTCCACGACATAGACCGCGCTGTACAGCCAGACAGCCGCCAGCACGACGAGGCCGATGCCGAGCAGGCCGAAACCGCCGCCCTTGCCCGAGCGACCACCGCCCTCATCACCGCGTTTTTTACCACCACCGAACAAACCGTTCAGGCTTTCCTGCAGCTTTCGGAAGGCCTCGTCGAGATCCGGCGGCCCCTTGCGGTCGCCGTTGTTACGACGCTTGCCACCCCAAGGATCCTGATTATTCGAGTTGCCACCCGGCTCATTCCAAGCCATAGCGCTCTCCATCTGATAAAGCAAAGACGCACCCACGGCGCGCCGACCAATGCTACAGAATGCCTGACACCGCTTTCTCAGGCTTTTATTGCAAAGTGTGTTGCTCGATGAATTCCATCGGTTGCAGCCCTTCGCGACTGACCAGCCGGTTGAGCTCCGACCGAGGCAGGCGAACAGCCAGCAGGCAGACACCTTCTTCGTCGTGTTCTTCTTTTTGCACGGCCCCCAGCTCGAAAAACTGCGCACGAAGCCGGGCGAAACGTTGCGGCAACTTCAGGGTGCCGACAAACAGATCGTTGCCCAACAGCTCGGCCACGGCCTGCTTGAGCAGGTCCAGGCCGGTGCCATCACGGGCCGACAGCCAGACCCGTTGCGGCTTGCCATCGGCATCGCGCTGGATCTGCGGCTCCACGCCTTCGAGCAAATCGAGTTTGTTGTATACCTCGAGGATCGGCAAGTCCTGGGCTCCGATCTCGCCCAGCACCACCATCACCTGCTCGATCTGCAGCATCCGGTCCGGCTCGGCGGCATCGATCACGTGCAACAGCAGGTCGGAGTTGCTCGACTCTTCGAGCGTAGCTCGGAAAGCCTCGACCAGCTTGTGCGGCAGGTGACGGATGAAGCCCACGGTGTCGGCCAGCACGATCGGCCCGAGGTCGTCTAGGTCGAGCCGGCGCAGGGTCGGGTCGAGCGTGGCGAACAACTGGTCGGCGGCGTAGACGTCGGATTGGGTGACATTGTTGAACAGGGTCGATTTGCCGGCGTTGGTATAACCCACCAGTGAAACCGTCGGGATATCCGCGCGCTTGCGACCGCGGCGCGACTGCTCGCGCTGGCTGCGGACCTTTTCCAGCCGCCCCTTGATCTGGCGCAGGCGAACCCGCAACAGGCGTCGGTCGGTTTCCAGCTGGGTTTCACCCGGGCCGCGCAGGCCGATACCGCCTTTCTGCCGCTCAAGGTGAGTCCAGCCGCGAACCAGCCGCGTACTCATGTGCTCAAGCTGGGCCAGTTCGACCTGGAGCTTGCCTTCATGGGTTCGGGCGCGCTGGGCGAAGATATCGAGGATCAACCCCGTGCGGTCGATCACGCGACACTCGAAGACACGTTCGAGGTTACGTTCCTGACTGGGCGTGAGGATGTGATTGAAAATCACCAGATCGACCTGCTCGGCCTTGACCAGGTCGCGCAACTCCTCGACCTTGCCACTGCCGATCAGGAACTTGGCGGTTGGCCGATGACGCGGCACGTTGAAAAACGCGACGGTCTCGGCGCCGGCCGAAAGTGCCAATTCCTGAAACTCCTGCGGATCTTCGCGCGCCTCAGGGTCCTGTCCATCCAAGTGAACGAGAATGGCTCGTTCACCACCACCGTGGCGCTCAAAGAACAAAGGAGGCTCCTATCAGGCGTTACCCGGTTCAGCGTCACCGCCTTCGGATTCGGTTGCGCTAGGCAGACGAATTGGACGAACGGGCACCACTGTCGAGATCGCGTGCTTGTAGACCATCTGGCTGACGGTGTTTTTCAGAAGGATGACGAACTGGTCGAAAGACTCGATCGTGCCTTGCAGTTTGATCCCGTTGACCAGATAGATGGACACCCCAACTTTCTCTTTACGTAAAGTGTTCAAGTAAGGGTCTTGTAGCGAATGCCCTTTTGACATGTGCCGCACTCCTTTAAGGATCAATAATAAAAATCGGAATCAGATGGCTTGGGCCGTCACACCCCCAAGGATAGACGGCAATTGCAAGGACTCAGCTCAATATGGAGATGGTCCCGAGGTATTTCAAGGCGCGTGGCAGATTGTCGCAATCGAGACTGTCGAGCCAATGCAGGTCAGTCCAGCTGCGCAGCCAGGTGAACTGGCGTTTCGCCAATTGGCGCGTGGCAATGATCCCACGCTCCTGCATCTCGGCTGACGTCAGCTTGCCGTCCAGGTAATCCCAGACTTGTCGATAACCTACCGCACGTATAGACGGCAACCCGGCATGCAGGTCACTTCGCTCACGCAGGGCTACGACCTCGTCTATGAACCCCTGTTCCAACATTAATGTGAATCTTTGTTCAATTCGCCGATGCAGCACTTGCCGGTTCGCCGGAGCGATGGCCAGATTCGCGACAGTATAGGGCAATTGTTGCAGTCCCGAAGCGGCTGCTTCAGTACTTTGCGCAGTTTGTCGCTGGCGCAGGGCTGTCATGCTCTGGCCGCTGACCCGATAAACCTCCAAGGCTCGACTCAGTCGCTGCGGGTCATTGGGGTGAATACGCGCTGCCGATTCCGGGTCGATGACCGCCAATTGCTCATGCAAGGCTTGCCAGCCCAGGCGCGCGGCTTCCTCTTCGATCTGCGCGCGCACCTCGGGATCGGCGGCGGGCATGTCCGCCAGCCCCTCGACCAAGGCCTTGTAATACAGCATCGTGCCGCCCACCAGCAGGGGGATCTTGCCCCGCGCGGTGATTTCGGCCATGGCCTGGAGCGCGTCACGGCGGAAATCGGCCGCCGAATAAGCCTCGGCCGGATCGAGGATGTCGATCAGGCGGTGGGGGAATTCGGCCAGCAGTTCTTTCGACGGCTTGGCGGTGCCGATGTCCATGCCCCGGTAGACCAAGGCCGAATCGACGCTGATCAATTCGCAGGGCAGGACCTTGGTCAACTCGATGGCCAGGTCGGTCTTGCCGGCAGCGGTCGGGCCCATCAGGAAAATCGCGGGTGGCAACGGGTTCATCAACGACCGCGCAGGAACAGTTTGTCCAGGTCGTCCAGGCCCAATTGGGTCCAGGTCGGCCGGCCATGGTTGCATTGACCACTGCGTTCGGTGTTTTCCATGTCCCGCAGCAGGCCGTTCATTTCCGGCAGGGCCAGGCGCCGGTTAGCGCGGATCGCGCCGTGGCAGGCCATGGTGCCGAGCAGTTCGTTCAGGTGCGCCTGGATCCGGTCGCTGGTGCCGTATTCCATCAAGTCCGCCAGTACGTCGCTGACCAGGCGATTGGCCTCGGCCTGCTTCAACAACGCCGGGATCTGGCGGATCGCCAGGGTTTCCGGGCCCAGGCGCTGCAATTCGAAGCCCAGGCGCTGGAACCAGGCCACATGTTCTTCGGCGCAATCGGCTTCGCGCTGGCTGACGGCCAGGGATTCGGGCACCAACAGCGGCTGGCCGCTCAGGCCTTCGCTGGCCATGGCAATTTTCAGGCGCTCGTACATGATCCGCTCATGGGCGGCGTGCATGTCCACCAGGACCAGGCCCTGGGCATTTTCCGAGAGGATATAGATGCCCTTGAGTTGCGCCAGGGCGTAGCCCAGCGGCGGAATATCGCCCTGGCCATCGGGCATCGCCGCCGCGCCGGCTTCCGGCAAGGGCTTGAAGAACTCGCGATAGGCCGCCTGGGCCTCGGCTGCGGGCACATTGGATTGTGGGCGCGGGGTGTATTGATACTGATAGCCGCTGCCAGCGCCGCTGCCGGCCGTGTTGTAGCTCGGCTGAGGCTGGGGTTGCTCCAGCAATGCGTTGGCCGCCAGGCGCATTTCGCCCTGGGGCCCGAATTCGCCCGCCTCCAGCCCCGTTGGCCGGACCATGCCCGCCACTGCAGCTGGCGCCGCCAGTTGATCTTCCGGACGTACGTCGCCCAAGGCGCGGTGCAAGGTGCCGTAGAGGAAATCGTGGACCATGCGCCCATCACGGAAACGCACCTCATGCTTGGTCGGGTGCACGTTGACGTCCACCACCGCCGGATCGACTTCAAAAAACAGCACGAAGGTCGGATGCCGGCCATTGAACAGCACGTCGCGATAGGCCTGGCGCACCGCGTGAGCCACCAGTTTGTCGCGCACCGCCCGGCCGTTCACGTAGAAATACTGCAAGTCCGCCTGGCTGCGGGAGAACGTTGGCAAACCGACCCAACCCCACAGGTGCAGGCCATTGCGCTCCACCTCGATGGGCAAGGCCTGTTCCAGGAAACCCGCTCCGCACACCGCGCCCACGCGCCGGGCTCGGGCGGCATCGTCGCGGGCCTCGTGCAGGCTGAGGATGGTCTTGCCGTTGTGGCGCAAATGGAACGCCACGTCAAAACGCGCCAGGGCCAGGCGCTTGATGACTTCTTGAAGGTGATCGAACTCAGTTTTCTCGGCCTTGAGAAACTTGCGCCGTGCCGGGGTGTTGAAGAACAAATCGCGCACTTCCACCGAGGTACCCACCGGATGGGCCGCGGGCTGGACGCGAGAGGCCATGTCGCGGCCTTCGGTCTCGACCTGCCAGGCCTGCTCGGCGTCGCGGGTGCGTGAGGTGAGGGTCAGGCGCGACACCGAACTGATGGACGCCAGCGCTTCACCCCGGAAACCCAGGCTCATGACCCGCTCAAGGTCTTCCAGGTCACGGATCTTGCTGGTGGCGTGACGCGCCAGGGCCAGCGGCAGGTCGTCGGAGGAAATACCCCCACCGTCATCGCGCACCCGCAGCAGCTTGACGCCACCCTGCTCGACATCCACATCGATGCGCTTGGCCCCGGAGTCGAGGCTGTTTTCCAGCAACTCCTTGATGACCGACGCCGGACGCTCGACCACTTCCCCGGCGGCGATCTGGTTCGCCAGCCGAGGGCTGAGCAGTTCGATGCGGGCGGCGCTGCCGATCACTTCGTCACTCATTGCTTGACCGCCACTTCGTTGCCCGGAATGGTCAGGGTCTGGCCAATCTTGAGCTCATCGCTCTTGAGATTGTTGGCGCTGCGCAAGGTGGCGGGCGACACCTGGTAGCGCACGGCAATCATCGCCAGGGTTTCGCCAGGGTTGACGCGGTGGTCCCGTGGCCCCTGGGCGATCTTGCCGGAGTCTCGCAGCCAGGCGATGTAGGTGCCCGGCGGTGGGTTCTGCTGGAAGAACTGCCGCACGCCGCTGCTGATGGATCGGGCCAGGGCCTGCTGGTGGCTGGAGGACGACAACTTGGACGCCTCGTTTGAATTGGAGATAAAGCCGGTCTCCACCAGGATCGACGGGATGTCCGGCGACTTGAGCACCATGAACCCGGCCTGTTCGACGCGCTGCTTGTGCAGCGGCGTGACACGACCGATGTTGCTCAGGACTTTCTGGCCGACGTTCAGGCTGGAGGTCAACGAGGCCGTCATCGACAAATCGAGCAAGACACCGGCAAGCATCCGGTCCTTGTCGTCGAGGCTGACGTTGCCGGCACCGCCGATCAGGTCGGAACGGTTTTCGCTGTCGGCCAGCCAACGGGCGGTCTCGGACGTGGCACCACGGTCGGACAGGGCAAACACCGAGGCCCCGAACGCGGCTTTCGAAGGCGCGGCGTCGGCGTGAATGGAGACGAACAGGTCGGCGCCCTTCTTGCGGGCGATCTCGGTACGACCGCGCAAAGGAATGAAATAGTCGCCGGTGCGGGTCAGTTCGGCGCGGAAGCCTTTCATGCCGTTGACCTGGCGCTGCAATTCACGGGCGATGGCCAGCACCACGTCTTTTTCACGTTGCCCGCGCGAGCCCGAGGCCCCCGGGTCCTCGCCGCCGTGACCGGCATCGATCACCACGATGATGTCACGCTTGCCGGCCGGGGCCGGTGGCAGCTTGAGCGCAGGCTCCGTCGGGGTCACCGGCACCGCGGGCACCGTGGCAACCTTGGTCGGCGGCGGTGGCGGTGGGTCGGCATCGGCCGGGTTGTCGAACAGGTCCACCACCAGCCGGTTGCCGTACTGGGCATTGGGGGCCAGGGTGAAGCTTTTCGGGGTCACGGCTTTTTTCAGGTCGATGACCACCCGCAGGTCGGTGGGCGTACGCTGGGCCGAGCGCATCGCGGTAATCGGCGTATTGGCGGTAGCGACGTTCAATGGCGCGCCCAGGGAGGCACCGTTGATGTCGATCACCAGGCGATCCGGGGCGGTCAGGGTGAATACGCTGTGCTGCACCGGCCCCGTCAGGTCGAACACCAGCCGTGTGTTGTCCGGCGCCCGCCAGAGGCGAACGCTGTTGACCTTTGTCTCGGCCACAGCATCGACGGCCAGTGCCGTAAGCAACAGTCCTACGACAGCAACCACCGCGCGAAAGCGCATACCAAACCCCATCATCAATTAGTTTTCCAATGCCAAAGCGGCACACCACGACTCACCACGGGCGCCTTGCGGCGTCAGTTTCAGCGAACGCCCGCCGTTCTGCGCGCCAATGGTAATGGTCAGGTCGGGCTTTGGCAAAAAGCCTGCACCCTTCTGGGGCCATTCGATCAGACACAAGGCGTCATCTTCGAAATAATCGCGAATGCCAAGGAATTCCAGCTCCTCAGGATCCACCAGTCGATACAGGTCGAAATGGAAGGCGCGAATGTCGCCGATCTCATAGGGCTCGACCAGGGTGAACGTGGGGCTCTTGACCGAGCCGACGTGCCCGAGGCCACGGATGATGCCACGGGACAAGGTGGTTTTCCCCGCGCCAAGGTCGCCTTCGAGAAAAATCAGGCCGTGGCCGGCAGTGATCTGCGCGATGCGGGCGCCAAATTGTGTCATGGCTTGTTCGTCCGCCACGTACAGGGTTACTTCAGACACGGTGAATGCTCCTCCAACAACTGACGAATGGCCGGGATCAGATCGGTCGCCGCCAATCCCCGGCCCGAGCGACCGACCTTGGCACCGGCGTTGGCATGCAGCCAGACCGCCAGGCACGCGGCCTCGAAGCTTTCCATGCCCTGGGCCAGCAAGGCCCCGACCACGCCAGCCAGCACATCCCCCAGGCCGGCGGTGGCCATGGCCGGATGGCCCTGGCTGCAGACTGCCAGGCGACCATCCGGGCTGGCGACCAGGCTGCCGGCTCCCTTGAGAATCACCGTGGCGGTGTATTTCTGGCTCAAGGCATGGGCCGCCGCCGGACGATCGGCCTGCACCTGGGCGGTGGACATCTCCAGCAGCCGCGCCGCCTCGCCCGGATGCGGGGTGATCACGCAATGTTCAGGCAGACGGACATCGCCGGCGCTCAGCAGGTTCAGCGCATCGGCATCCCACACTTGCGGCAGTGGCGCATTGGCCGCCGCCGACAGCAGGCTGCGTCCCCAGGCGGCCTGGCCAAGGCCCGGTCCGACCACCACCACGCTGGCCTGCTGGAGCAAGCCCACCAATTGGTTCGCCGAATGGGTGCCCTGCACCATGACTTCCGGCAAACGCGTCAGCGCGGCGGACACATGCTCGCTGCGGGTCGCCATCGAAATCATGCCCGCCCCGCAGCGCAGCGCGCTTTCGGCGCTCATCTGGATGGCGCCACCAAAGCCCCGGTCGCCGCCGATCAACAGCACGTGACCGAACTTGCCTTTGTGGGACGTGGCGGCGCGAGGTGTCAGATGCGGCAGATTCCGAGGTAGGAACAGTCGGGCATTGGCCGGTGCAGCTTCAATGATATCCGGATCGGCGTGCAGGTCATTGAATACCAGCTCACCCACCCGGTCCGCCGCTTCGCCCGTGAACAACCCCAGCTTCAAGCCAATGAAGGTCACGGTCAGGTCGGCCGCCACTGCCGTACCCAACACCCGGCCGGTGTCGGCACACAATCCCGAGGGGATATCCACCGCCGCGACCGGCAGGCCGCTGACGTTGATCGTATCGATGGCCTGCACATACGGCTCACGTACATCGCCACTCAGGCCCGTGCCAAGCAACGCGTCCAGCAGCACGCCACGCAACTCGGCTTCATCCGACCACGGTTCCATCGGCACGCCCACCGCCACCGCCTCGGCGTGGGCATTGGCAGCGTCCCCCTGCAATCGCCGGGGCTCGCCCACCGTCAGCACCCGCACCGACCAGCCGGCACGCCGGGCCAGGGTCGCGACCAGGTAACCATCGCCGGCATTGTTGCCATGGCCGGCCAGCACGGTCAGCTCATGGGCGTCGGGCCAGCGTCGGACGATCGCGCGCCAGGTGGCACGGGCAGCGCGCTGCATCAATTCGAAGCCAGCAGTACCCGCGGCGATCAGTTGTGCGTCGAGGGCCCGGACCTGCGCGGCGCTGTACAGCGCGTCGGGAAAATCATCTTTAGTGTGCGGCATGCGTCTTCGGGCTCCGATGTCTGGCAGAATTATACGCATCTCAGCTCTGGTTTCTCTCGCCTCATGCCTGCCATTCCCACAGACCTCCCCGCCCTCGCCCAATCCATCAAGGAATGGGGCCGCGAGCTGGGTTTCCAGCAGGTCGGCATCAGCGGCCTGGACCTGGCCGAGCATGAGCAACACCTGCAACGCTGGCTCGAGGCCGGCTACCACGGCGAAATGGACTACATGGGCGCCCATGGCAGCAAACGCTCGCACCCCGAGGAATTGGTGCCGGGCACATTGCGCGTGGTGTCCCTGCGCATGGACTACCTGCCGGGCGACACCCAGATGGCGCAGATGCTCGGCCAACCGGAAAAAGCCTACGTCTCGCGTTATGCGTTGGGCCGCGATTACCACAAATTGATCCGTAAACGCGTGCAGCAATTGGCGGAAAAAATCCAGGCGGTCATCGGCCCCTTTGGCTATCGCGCCTTCGTCGACAGCGCACCGGTGCTGGAAAAAGCCATCGCCGAACAGGCCGGCCTGGGCTGGATCGGTAAAAACACCCTGGTATTGAACCGCAAGGCCGGCAGTTATTTCTTCCTGAGCGAGCTGTTCGTCGACTTGCCGCTGCCCATCGACCCGCCCCACGGCACCGAACACTGCGGAAAATGCACCGCGTGCCTGGACATCTGTCCGACAAATGCCTTCGTCGGGCCCTACGTGCTCGATGCCCGCCGCTGCATTTCCTACCTGACCATCGAGCTGAAAAGCGCCATTCCCGAAGAGCTGCGGCCACTGATCGGCAACCGGGTGTTCGGCTGCGACGATTGCCAGATTGTCTGCCCGTGGAACCGCTTCGCCCGTCCGTCGGGAGAAAGCGATTTCAAGCCGCGGCACAACCTGGACAATGCCGGGCTGGCCGAGTTGTTCCTGTGGGACGAAGACACATTTCTCAGCAGCACCGAAGGTTCACCGCTGCGCCGTGCCGGTTACGAGCGCTGGCTGCGCAATCTGGCGGTGGGCCTGGGCAACGCGCCGTCGACGATTCCCGTGCTGCAAGCGCTGGAGGCGCGGCGTGACTATCCGTCGGAGCTGGTGCGCGAGCATGTGGAATGGGCGTTACGCCAACATGCCGCGCGTCAGACTTCGTCGTTGTAGACGAACTTCGGCATTTCCCAGTGAAAGCGAATTGCCAGGAGCCGCAGCAGGAAACCGCCAAACAAGGTGATGAGGATCGCCTGCTCGTTCGGCAATTGCAGGAAGACACACAGCAGATAACACCACGCCGCGGCAAACGAGACGCTGGCGTAGAGTTCGCGGCGGAAGATCAGCGGAATATCGTTGCAGAAAATGTCCCGCAGAATGCCACCGAACACCCCGGTGATCACTCCGCTGACCGACGCCACCAGCATGCCATGGCCCATTTCCAGGGCCGTCATGCAACCGATCAGCGTGAACGCCACCAGGCCCACGGCGTCGAGCACCAGGAACAATGAGCGCAGATGGCGCATCCAGCGCGCCAGAAACACCGTCAACATCGCCGCCGCGGTGGTCAGCACCAGGTATTCCGGATGCTTGACCCACGTAAGCGGGTAATGACCGAGCAGCACGTCGCGCACCGAGCCGCCACCCAGCGCCGTGACACAGGCGATCAGCACCACGCCAAACCAGTCCATGCCCCGCCGTCCGGCAGACAAGGCACCGGTCATGGCTTCAGCGGTGATGGCGATCAGATAAAGCATCAGCAACATGGTGGCGGTCCATACGGGAAGGCGCGCAGTCTAGCCAGTTTGGGCTGGCACCAAAAGAGGGCGCGCCCCCGTCTTCTGCCTGAACACCATGCCCCCAAGTCCAAACTGCCCTCTGTGGCGAGGGAGCTTGCTCCCGCTCGGCCGGTCCGACGCTTCGGGCGCAGCAGTCGCAAACCAGACAATCGAATCTTCCTGGAGAACTGTTGGGGCCTGCTTCGCAGGCCAGCGGGAGCAAGCTCCCTCGCCACAAAAGCAATCTCGCCAGCCGCTGGCGTGCCGGTTAGAACTTGATGAAGTGCTTGCGGTAATGCTGCAACTCGGCAATGGACTCGCGGATGTCATCCAGGGCCAGGTGGGTGCTGCCTTTCTGGAAGCTGTCGCGCACTTCTGGCGCCCAGCGGGCGGCCAGTTCCTTGAGGGTGGAAACGTCCAGGTTGCGGTAGTGGAAGTAGCTTTCCAGGGACTTCATGTGGGTATAAAGGAAGCGACGATCCTGGCAGATGCTGTTGCCACAGATCGGCGACTTGCCCTTGGGCACCCACTGTTCCAGGAACGCGAGGGTCTGGGCTTCGGCTTCGGCCATGCTGATCTTGCTCTCGCGCACTCGCTGGGTCAGGCCCGAGCCGCCGTGCTGGCGGGTGTTCCACTCGTCCATGCCGGCCAGGATCTCGTCGCTGTGGTGGATCGCGATCACCGGGCCCTCGGCCAGGGTGTTGAGGTCGCTGTCGGTGACGATGGTGGCCATTTCGATGATGACGTCAGTGTCAGGGTTCAGACCGGTCATTTCCAGGTCGATCCAGATCAGGTTCTGCGGGTTTTGCATAGGGAGGCTCCTCGGCGTAGCCACGCAGTTTAGCCTAGGCAGCCCCTTGGGCGTGCTAAACTCGCCGCCGTTTTACCCTATTCGCTGTATTTCTTCATACGGAACACCCATGGCCAAACGCCAACTCAATCGTCGTCAAAACTGGCGCATCGAAAAGATCCAGGGTGAGCGCGCCGCCCGCGCCGCCAAACGCGAATCCAGTGCTGTCGAAGCCCTGGAGGGTGGCGACCTGGGCCCTGAACAGACCGGCCTGGTGATCGCCCACTTCGGCGTGCAGGTCGAGGTCGAGGCCCAGGAAGGCGAACTGGCCGGCCAGGTGTTCCGCTGCCACTTGCGCGCCAACCTGCCGGCGCTGGTGACGGGCGACCAGGTGGTCTGGCGTGCCGGCAACCAGGGCATCGGCGTGATTGTCGCGCAACTGCCGCGCCACACCGAGCTGTGCCGCCCGGACAGCCGGGGCCAGCTCAAGCCCGTGGCCGCCAACGTCGACATGATCGTTATCGTGTTCGCGCCATTGCCCGAGCCCCACGCCAACCTGATCGACCGTTACCTGGTGGCCGCCGAGCACGCCGGCATCCGCCCGTTGCTGCTGCTCAACAAGTTCGACCTGATCGACGAACACAACGCCCCGGCGCTGAACGCCCTGCTGTCGGTCTACCGGGACTTGGGTTATCCGGTGCTGGAAGTCTCGGCCCACCACGGTAACGGCATGGAGCAATTGCAACAGCAGTTGGACGGACGCATCAGTGTGTTCGTCGGCCAGTCCGGCGTCGGCAAGTCTTCGCTGGTCAACAGCCTACTGCCAGAAGTCGAGACCCGCGTCGGGCCGTTGTCCGAGCTGTCCGGCCAAGGCACCCACACCACGACCACGGCGCGGCTGTTCCACTTCCCTGGTGGCGGTGAACTGATCGACTCGCCGGGTATCCGCGAATTCGGCCTGGGCCACGTCAGCCGGGCCGATGTCGAAGCCGGGTTCATCGAGTTCAACGAGCTGATCGGTACCTGCCGCTTCCGCGACTGCAAGCACGACCGCGAACCCGGCTGCGCCCTGCTCAAGGCCCTGGAAGAAGGTCGCGTGCATCAGCAACGGATGAACAGCTACCGCTCGATCATCGCCAGCCTGCCGGAAAGCAGCTACTGACCTGCACGCCGTATCAAGCCGATCACTCTTGTGGCGAGGGAGCTTGCTCCCGCTGGACTGCGAAGCAGGCCCCAACAGTCTCCAGCCAGACCGAGTTGTCCGGTCTTGCGACTGCTGCGCAGCCGAGCGGGAGCAAGCTCCCTCGCCACAAAGGCAAGCAATCCTCAAGTAAACAGTGGCCCCACAAAAAAGCCGACATCGAGGTCGGCTTTTTTTGTGGGTCACTGCGCCGGCGGCTCCGCCGGTTTCGGTACGGTGTCATCGAACAGGTTCAGCCGCTCGCGCAGCTCATGGGCCGGTATGGGTTGCTGGTCCGCCGGCAGCGCATTCGGATCGACCGCTGCACCTGGCGTAGCCTGTGGCGCTGGCACTTCACCCGGGGCACCCTCGCCCGGAACCGGATCGGGCGCCGGATCGTCGGTTTGTGAGCCCTCGATGGCTTTCTGCGCCTTCTTGGTCAACACCACGATGTCGATGCGCCGGTTGACCGGGTTGAACGGGTCCTTGCGGTCGAACAGCGCCGAAGAGGCATAACCGACCACCCGTGCCACCTGCTCGTCCGGATAGCTGCCGGCCACCAGGGCGCGACGGGCCGCGTTGGCGCGGTTGGCGGACAGTTCCCAGTTTCCGTAGTCACCCTTACCGATGTAAGGCTTGGCATCGGTATGGCCACTGATGCTGATTTTGTTCGGCACCGCCTTGATGGTGTCGGCCATGGCCAGCAGGATATCTTCGAAATAAGGTTTCAGACGTGCGCTGCCAGAATCGAACATCGGCCGGTTCTCGGCGTCCATGATCTGGATGCGCAAGCCGTTCGGGGTGATTTCGAACAGGATCTGGTCCTTGAACTTCTGCAGTTCCGGGTTCTCTTCGACCTTGTTCTGCAATTCCTGCAGCAGCAACTCCAAACGCTCGCGCTCGACCTGCTCGGCCATGCCCTCGACCTGCTCGGAATCCACCGTGACCTTGTCGGGCTGGGGCTGGGACTTGACCTCGGGATTGAGGGTCGTGTCCGGCGCCAGGGTCGGCGAGCCGCCCAGGTCGATGATGTAGGGCGTACCGCTTTCGGAAAAGCCGACCGGGTCCTTGAAGTAACCGGCGATGGCGATCTTCTGTTCCGGGGTTGCCGTGGACAGCAGCCACAGCACCAGGAAGAACGCCATCATCGCCGTGGCGAAGTCGGCGAAGGCGATTTTCCAGGCGCCCCCGTGATGCCCCCCGGCAATGCGCTTGATGCGCTTTACAATAATCGGTTGATTATTTTCCATGACCTAAGTGCTCTGCTTCACAAATACTGTTCCATTTTGACGGTGCCTGCTGCTGCCATACTGCGTTGCCGCTCCTCGCCATAGCGGGCTATGACTCGTCGCGGCGCCTTGTCTGGCAGCAACAGTCACTCGCCAAAAAAGGAACGTATTTGTAAAGCAAAGCACTAGCGACCGCGAACCGCTTGTTCCAGCTCGGCGAAGCTTGGACGGTGCGCTGGGTACAGGACCTTGCGACCGAACTCCACCGCCAGCGATGGCGGCATGCCCGAGGCCGAGGCCACCAGGGAAGCCTTGATGGCTTCGTAGACGTTGAGTTCTTCCTTGGCATCATGGGCCAGGGAATGGGCCAGCGGGCCGAAGAAGCCATAGGCGGCCAAGATACCGAAGAAGGTACCTACCAGCGCCGCACCCACGTGCAGGCCGATGGACGCCTGGTCGCCTTCGCCCAGGGAGGCCATGGTCACCACGATCCCCAATACCGCCGCGACGATACCGAAGCCCGGCATGCCGTCGGCGATGCCGTTGACCGCGTGGGACGGGTGCTCCAGGTCTTCCTTGAGGCTGTACAGCTCCATGTCGAACAGGCCTTCGAGCTCATGGGGCGCCATGTTGCCGGACGACATGATGCGCAGGTAATCGCAGATGAACGCCGTCATGCGCTCATCCTTCAGCACCGACGGATACTTGGCGAAAATCGGGCTGGCGGCGGCATCTTCGATGTCGCCTTCAATCGCCATCATGCCTTCGCGGCGGCTTTTATTGAGGATTTCGTAGATCAGCCCCAGCACCTCCAGATAGAAGGTGTGGCTGAAACGCGAGCCGAACATGCTCAAGGATTTCTTGAGCACGTGCATCGTCATATAGCCAGGGTTGGCCTGCAAGAATGCGCCGAGGGCAGCACCACCGATGATCAACACCTCGAAGGGTTGGATCAGGGCGGCGATCTTGCCGTGGGAGAGCACGTATCCGCCGAGCACGCTCGCGAACACGACAATGATGCCGATAATTTTAGCCATAGATAGAAAGTACTTACTTAAGTCGGGTTCAAGGTCATATTCGGAAGCTGAAAAATCTCTTCTTCTACTTATCGGCAAAACTGCGCCAGACTATAGGCTGTTCTGGCGAAAAGCCAATTAGCCCCGTTCCGGGCGTAGAGAATTCATACGATGATCACGTCCAGCCATGACTAACGAAACCAAGGTTCCAACGCCCCGGCCGACCACCCTCGACGGCTGGGTGAAGCTGCTCAACGGCGTGCATCTGCCGGTGCCCCAGGCCAGCCACGACCTGGTCTGCAAGGCCCTCGCCGACAGCCGTCGCTCATTGCGCGACATCGCCGACCTGATGCAGGACAGCCCCGCGCTGGCCCTGAGCGTCATCCGCGAGGCCAACCATCACACCCATGGCAGCCTCGCTGAGCCTGCGGAAAATCTCGAAGTGGCCATCAACCGCCTCGGTCTCAAGCGTACCGAGGAGTTGCTCGCCCGCCTGCCCTCATTGCCGGGGCACGAAATCCCTGTTGCCTTGCGCCAGCTGCAATTGATCAGCCAGCACGCCACGCAACAGGCCAATGGTTTTTTCGCCAGCCGCCTGGCGCGGCTGTGGCAAGACATCCACTGGGGCAGCCTGTTGTTCCTGTCGCCGCTCTGGCCGTTGGCCCTGACTCACCCACGGTTGCTCGGGGAATGGGAATTGCGAGTCGTCCATAAAGGCGAGTCCGCACGCAAGGTCGAGCGCGAACTGTTCGGCGTCCGCCTGCTGGAGATCTGCCTGGCGCTGGTGGAGACCTGGCGTTTGCCGATCTGGGTGGCGCAAGGTTATCGCCTGTTGCTCAACGAACGCCGCGAACTGGTGAAAGTCCTGCGCATCGCCCGGGACAGCGAACATCCGCTGCGCCAGCAGAATCGCCTGGACGACGACCCAACCCTGCGGCGCTGGCTCAACCAGCCGGCCAACACCGTGTTGCTGGCCAACGGCCTGGCCCTCGCGGCGCAGCAGGCCTGGGACAGCCCTCACAACACTCGCTGGCAATACCTCGCCAGTTTGTATCTGCAAATGTCGATGGATGAAATCCAGCAGCAGTTGCACCAACAAGCCGCCAACAGCGCACGTCATCACGCCATGCCGGACCTCTGGCACCCGGCCGTGGCGCTGATCTGGCCTTGGGGCAGCCGCCGTATCCACCCCGGCTTGCTGCCCGCCGCGCCGCCCAGCGCCCAGGACCTGAGCCAGTGGCGCAAGCAATGTTCCGCCATGCTGGTGGAGCCGAGCCCCTTCCTCAACGCCATGCACCTGACCACGTCGGCACGGGACGCCCTGGTGGCCTGCGGCATGCGCCGGGTGATGATCCTGATGGCCGACCGCAGCCAGACCAGCGTGCGCGTTCACCAGACCGCCGGTTTGCCCAAGGAAGCTGCGGCCACGAGCTTTACCATCAGCCAGAGCAAAATCTTGCAACGATTGCTGGCCCAGCAGGCCCAGGTTCGCCTGAACCCGGACAACAACGCGCAGTTTTCGGCGCTATTACCGCCGGGCATGCGCAGCCTGTTCCGCGGCGAGCACCTGTTGTTGCGCTCACTGACGTGCAATGGCCGGGTGATCATGCTGGTGGCGGTGGACCAGGGCGGCGGACCGTTCTCGGACGTCACGGTGCAAGCTTTCGGCAAAACCGTGCAATGCATCGAAAGGGCCCTGCATACCTTTACCAACCGCGGCCGCTGAACTTGATACAATCCTTTCCCTTTGCGCCCCTGGAGACCTCACATGCCTGACTTCTCTGGCTTGCCGCTGGTGATCGAGCCGAGCGAACTGCTGCCGCGCCTCGACGCCCGCGAACTGATTCTGGTGGACCTGACCAGCGCCGCCCGCTACAGCACCGGGCATGTCCCTGGCGCACGCTTCGTCGACCCCAAGCGTACCCAGCTCGGCCAACCGCCAGCGCCGGGCCTGCTGCCGGCCAAAGCCGACCTCGAAGCCCTGTTCGGCGAACTCGGGCACCACCCGGATGCGGTCTACGTGGTCTATGACGATGAAGGCGGCGGCTGGGCCGGGCGGTTTATCTGGCTGCTGGACGTGATCGGCCACGGGAACTACCACTACCTCGACGGCGGCTTGGTGTCGTGGCTGGATGAAGGCCTGCCGGTGTCCATCGACGTTCCTGCACCCGTTGCAGGTCCGATCAGCCTGACGCTGCACGACGCTCCCACCGCCACCCGTGAATACCTGCAAAGCCGTCTCGGCGCTGCCGACCTGGCCATCTGGGACGCTCGCGGCCCGCTGGAATACTCCGGCGAGAAAGTCGTCGCGGCCCGGGGCGGACACATTCCCGGCGCGGTCAATTTCGAATGGACCGCCGGCATGGACAAGGCGCGCAACTTGCGCATCCGCAAAGACATGCCGCAAATCCTCGAACGATTGGGCATCACCCCTGATAAAGAAATCATCACCCACTGCCAGACTCACCACCGCTCTGGCTTCACCTACCTGGTGGCCAAGGCGCTCGGTTATCCACGGGTCAAAGGCTATGCCGGTTCCTGGGGCGAATGGGGCAACCACCCCGATACACCCATCGAGCTTTGAAGGTTCTTAAGGACAGTTAATGAAAAACCGTTTATTCATCCTCACCCAATACCTGCTGCCCCACCACCTGCTGTCGCGGCTGGCCGGCTGCATTGCCGAATGCCGCGTGCGCTGGTTCAAGAACGCCTTCACCACGTGGTTTGCCAAGCGCTACCAAGTGGACATGTCCCAGGCCTTGGTGGAAGACCTGACGGCCTACGAGCACTTCAACGCCTTCTTTACCCGTGCCCTGAAGGACGGCGCCCGCCCGCTGGACGAAACCCCGGGCGCGATTCTCAGCCCCGCCGACGGTGCCGTCAGCCAGCTCGGCCCGATCGAACACGGCCGGGTATTCCAGGCCAAGGGCCACAGCTTCAGCGTGCTGGAACTGCTGGGCGGTGACGCGGCCAACGCAGCGCCGTTCATGGGTGGCGATTTCGCCACCATCTACCTGTCCCCCAAGGACTACCACCGCGTGCACATGCCACTGGCGGGCACCCTGCGGGAAATGGTCTACATCCCCGGGCGGATTTTCTCGGTCAACCAGACCACGGCCGAAAACGTGCCGGAGCTGTTCGCCCGTAACGAGCGCGTCGCGTGCATTTTCGACACCGAACGTGGGCCGATGGCGGTGGTACTGGTGGGCGCGATGATCGTGGCCTCCATCGAAACCGTCTGGGCCGGGCTGGTGACGCCGCCCAAGCGCGAGCTGAAAACCTTCCGTTACGACGAAGCCGCACGTGCGCCGATTCATCTGGAAAAAGGTGCCGAACTGGGGCGCTTCAAGCTGGGTTCGACCGCCATCGTGCTGTTCGGTCCGGACCAGGTGAAATGGGCCGAAGACCTGGTGGCCGGTTCGCCGGTGCAGATGGGTCAAGGACTGGCACTACCCAACGCTCGATGAGATAGCCTGCGGCGCAATCAACATGAGTCGCTACCCTCGCCGACGCTGCCACACTTACGCCTTGGAGTTTTGTCCTGGCCCCTTTCACTACCCTTGGAATAGGTATGACACGTTCGGCTTTTTCCAGATTCACCTTGCTTGTCTTGATGATCGGCTTCATTGCGCACCTGACGGGACTGCTGTTCATTACCGACGGCAGCACCTACACCACGATATCCAACGCGGGTCTTTTTATACCCGCGTTGCTCTTATGTGTGCTCGATGCGCGCCTACGTCAAAACATTGTCCAAAAGCCCTACTGGCCGGTACTGCTGGTACTGGTCTTTTCGCTGCTGGTAGCGCTGCTGAATCCCGGGTCCGAAGCCTCCGCCTACGGACAATTCAAAACCGTGTTGTACGTAATGTTGTACCTGAGCGCGATTCATATACTGGCCCGAGAAGAACTGCTTGAAAAAAGCCTGACGCTTGCCTTTGTGATCGCGGGTTTATTTGCAATTGCCGGTTTGATCATCCACTTCACCCAGCAGGACCAGAACATTTTTTTCTCCGGCAAACGTTTGTACAACTTGGGCTATGGCAACTATGCCAACTTCAAGAACCCCATCATTGCGGCGCTGTATTACGGCTTTTTCGGCATTTACGGGTTCCACTTGTTAATGACCAAAACCTTCGGGCCGTGGGTCAGAACGTTGTTCATGGCCTGTGTGCTAGGCCTTTCGCTGTACCTGTTCTGCACGCTTTCAAGAGCCGTCTGGCTTGGATATGGCTTGGCAATCGCTACGAGCATTCTTCTTCACCATAGTTTGAGGTCGAGGAAATGGTTGTGCCTGGCCGGCGTAATATTCCTTGCCGTGTCGGTATGGCTATGGCCCGTCATTGTCACACAGCAAAGTCGTGGCTTCAGCCTTCGCGACGTGATCTGGACAGGCTGGTTGGACCGCATTGACGAGTTCTGGCTGTTTGGTGCCGGGGCGGGCAGTAATTTTGATATCTGCATATCCGAAGTGCGTTGCTACAACCAAGTCCATAATCTCTTCCTGCAGTATTTTTACGAATTCGGCGTGACAGGTGCAGTACTGTTGTTGGTGACCATCGCTTATGTTTTCAAGCGCGCGATCGACACGAAGACGTGGCACCATCCCGTCGGTTCGGTAGGCTTGCCCCTGCTTATCTTCGGGGTTGTAACGGCTCTATTCGACTACCACACGGTGTTCAACAGGCCTGGCGTCTATTGGATCGTTTTCTGGCTGCCTATAGGAATGATTCTGTCCCAGAGGTTCGTACCAGGCACGCCTCGCGGCAAAGAGGTCGTCGATGCTTCTTGATATCTTCCGATCAGCCAAACACTACTGGCATATCGAAATCCTCGGCGGTCTCGATAAACCGTTCAGGTGGAAACGGCTTTACCAAAAATGTCAGCGCATCAACAGGTACCGCTACCTTTTCTGGTTCCGCCTGGCATACGCCATGCACCAGCAGGACAGCAAATTCTGGAGACGGCGTGGCAAGCTGCTCAACGAACGCATCAGCCGCCAGTTCAATGTAGAGATCATGCTGGGCGCCACCGTCGGGGAAGGCCTATGGATTGCCCATCCGAATGGAATCGTCATCACATCGCACGCCATCATTGGAAAAAATTTCAAGATCTGGCAGAACTGCACGCTGGGTATCAAGGGGCAAAGCGATACCGCAGTATTGCGCATTGGCGACGGCGTCCGGATACATGCTCATGCCTGCATCATCGCTGACCATTTGGAGCTGGGTGACAATGTGATCATTGGCGCAGGCGCCTTCGTCAACAAGAGCGTCCCGGCCAACCACCTGTACATCACCAAGAGCGTCGGTGAAATGAAGGAATACGATCCCGCTTCAATGGGCCGCCTGCAGGACTAGGTCACACCAGGGGTCGCGGTAGCATGATCTTTCGGCTACACCTGCTAGAGTTGGATACATCCTTTTCGTTTCCCGCCGGAGCCTGTCCACGGCATGAATGAGACCAGCCCTCTCCAGCTATTGCGCGTCCTGACCCCGACACAATCACGCCTGTCGTTCTGCGATGCTACGCCAAAGGACCTCAAGCGCTGGATCGCCAACCTGCCCAAGGCCAACATCGGCGAGACCGCCCGCCTGCTGTACCAGGCCCTTGGCGAACTCAACCAACTGCTCACCCCCAGCGACAATCGCCTGCAACTGCTCGAACTGCTGCGGCCCGAGGTGTACTACGTCTGCAAGCACCTGGAGCGGCACTTCCTGCAACAGGCCATCGTGCTGGACGATCGCTCGCGCAAGATCGTCAACCTGTGCCAGGCCCTGCAAACCCAACTGGCGATGGGCTACAAACAGATCGTGGCGCGTATCGCGTCCAAATACACCAAGGATCGGGCCCGCCTGCTGAGCACCGCGTTGCAACGGGCGCTGCATGCCCTCAACGGCCCGCTGCTGCGTGCCAGCCAACTTTACAGCCCTGTGCCCGAGGGACTTTGGCTCGATCTGCATCAGTTGTACCGGATCGCCTGCCAGCACCGGCTACAGCACCTGAGCGTGAGTGACGAACTGGCCAGCCAGGTTCATCAATTGAACGCCGAGCAAACCTATGTCGTCGCGCTGTTGCTGGGCGCATCACGCAGCAATCAGCTGCGCCAGAGCCAGATCGGGCGACTGACCGAAACGCTCGAATCTTGGAGCCAGTGGGTCAAGCTGGACCCTGCCACCAGCGCTACCAGCCTGTTCGCGGTCGCTCCGGAGCTGGATGTCGGGCCACGCTATCGCTCCAAGTTCCGCGCCGAACAGCAGCCGACCTTGCAGGGCTTCGATCCACAGCCACTGGTGCGGGCGATCGCCACTCATTTGGAACAGCCTGCCGATAACACCCTGCCAGTCCCTGGCGGCATGAGTGCCGATACATTGCATCATCTGCAGGCCGCCTGGGGCGAAGCGGCTGAGCGCAGCTTCCAGCGCACCGAGGGCAATGGCACGCTGACGCTGTGCGTGGGCATGAGTGCGTTGCACTACTACCTCGGCGGTGAGCGCTCGTTCAACGAAATACTGAAAAGCCCGACTGCTCGCAAAGCCCGCTTCGAAGCCACGCCAAGCAAGACCAACGACACCTGGAGCCAGGCTTTCGACGCCGCCCCGACAGGCGAAAACGACCTGCTGCCCTACGAAGAAATCGAATACCCGGTCAACCCGAGCGATGACGACGGCAGTCACTCCGACAACCAGCATCACTTCCCCACCTACGACCTGCCGATCATCAACCACAGCCCTGGCGGCTACTGCCTAGGCTGGCCCAAGGAAGTGCCGGAACAACTGCAAGCAGGGGAAATGATCGGCATCCGCGATGCCAGCGACCAGGCCTGGAGTGTCGCCGTGGTGCGCTGGATCCGCCAGGTGCGCAACGGCGCCATGCAAATGGGTATCGAACTGGTCGCCCCCCATGCCCAGCCGTGCGGACTGCAACTGGTGCGGGACGAAAATGATCACGGCCATTATCTGCGCGGGCTGTTGCTTCCCGAGATCAGTGCGATTGACCTGCCCCCGACCATGATCGCCCCACGCCTGCCGTTTCAGGAGGGCCAGCGGGTATTGATCAACACCAATGGCCAGGAACGCCGCGCCGGCCTGGACCGACGGGTGACCAGCACGCACAGTTTCAATCAGTTTTCCTACCACCCGGAAGACTCGGCCGAAACCGGGGATGGCGGCGATCAGGAAGGGAATTTCGATTCGTTGTGGAAGTCGCTGTAGGAGCTGCCGAGCGAAGCGAGGCTGCGATCTTTCCAAGACCCATTGAGTCTCAAGCGAAGATCAAGATCAAGATCAAGATCAAAAGATCGCAGCCTTCGGCAGCTCCTACACGGGCCAGCGGGAGCGAGCTCCCTCGCCACAAAAGCATGCACTCCAAACCGGCGTGTAAGTCAGAGCTGCCCGTCCCGATCCCGGAAACCCAGCAGGTACAACACCCCATCCAGCCCCAGGGTGGAAATCGCTTGCCGGGCCGACTGCTTGACCAGCGGCTTGGCACGGAACGCCACGCCCAGGCCCGCGATCGCCAGCATCGGCAAGTCGTTGGCGCCGTCACCCACGGCGATGGTCTGCTCCAGGCGCAGGCCTTCTTTTTCAGCCAGTTCGCGCAGCAGGTCCGCCTTGCGCTGGGCATCGACGATCGGCTCGACGGCCACGCCGGTCACCTTGCCGTCCACCACTTCCAATTCGTTGGCAAACACGTAGTCGATGCCGAGCTTGGCCTGCAGTTGCTTGGCAAAGTAGGTGAAGCCGCCGGACAGGATGGCGGTCTTGTAGCCCAGGCGCTTGAGTTCGGCGAACAGGGTCTCGGCGCCTTCGGTCAGGCGCAGGGAAGCGCCGATGGAGTCGAGCACGCTGACGTCCAGGCCTTGCAGCAGGGCCAGGCGCTCCTTGAAGCTGGCGCGGAAATCCAGCTCGCCGGCCATGGCTCGCTCAGTGATGGCCGAGACCTTGTCGCCTACACCGGCCGCCTTGGCCAGTTCGTCGATGACTTCAGCTTCGATCAGCGTCGAGTCCATGTCGAACACTGCCAGGCGGCGGTTACGGCGGAACAGCGAGTCTTCCTGGAAGGCGATGTCGACGTTCAGTTCCTGGGCCACGCTGAGGAACTCGGCACGCAACGCCTGGGGGTCGGCGGGCTCGCCGCGCACCGAAAACTCGATGCAGCCCTTGCCCTTGTCGGCCGGCGTGTCCAGGGGCATGCGCCCGGACAGGCGGTCGATGTGGTCGATGTTCAGGCCATATTGGGCGGTGATCGAGCTGACACGCTGCAATTGCTCGGCGGTCACCTTGCGGGTCAACAGGGTCACGATGTGGCGCTTCTTGCCCTGGCCGGCCACCCACTGCTGGTAATCGTCCTCGGACACCGGGGTGAAGCGCACCTGCTGGTCGAGCTTGTAGGCGGTGAACAGGATGTCCTTGAGCACGGACTTGCTTTGTTCGGCGTCCGGGATTTCCACCAGGATGCCGAACGACAGCGTGTCATGGATCACCGCCTGACCGATGTCGAGAATGTTCACACCACCCTGGGCCAGAACGCCGGTAATGGCCGCAGTCAGACCCGGACGGTCGCTGCCAGTGATGTTTATCAGGACGATTTCGCGCAAGGCGCACCCCCGCAGGTGGAAAAAAACCGCATTCTACCCACATTCAGTGACCATCGGGCACCGCCAGTGCTTTGCCGGTCATGGGGCTGTCGCTATACTGCGCGTCAATTTCACGGACAAAGAGCCGAGCTCAGTGAACCGGCCCACGCCAGTCAAAACCGACAACTTCTTCCTGCTGATCTTCCGTGCACTGCGTCACCGTCGTGTGCCGATTGCATTGCGCATTGCCAGCCATAACGTAATCCTGGTCGCCCTGGCCCTGGTCATCTATGCCTGCGTGATGGGTTTGCAATTCAAGCAGGCGATGCACGAGCAGGCCGATGCCCTGGGTGAAAGCCTGACCACCCAGACCGCCACGTCCGCCACCGAGCTGCTGGTGTCCAATGACATCCTCAGCCTCAACGTGCTGCTCAACAACCTGACCAAGAACAAGCTGGTGGCCCACGCCGCCATCTACAGCGTGGACAACCGCATCCTCGCCGAGGCCGGGCAGCGGCCCAAGCCTGGCCTGCTGGGCGAGTCCGGCGGCATGTACCAGAGCAAGATCACCTTCCAGGACGTGACCGCCGGGCAACTGCGCATCAGCCTGGACATGGACCAGTTCCAGCAACCGATGACCATCAGCCTGCAAAGCATGGGCATCCTCAGCGCGATCCTGCTGGCACTGGCATTGGCCTTGAGCCTGCGCCTGGGGCGGCACATCTCCACGCCGCTGTTGCAACTGCGCGTCTGGCTGCGGGACATCGATGAACACACGCCCGCCACCCAGCGCCAGGACGAAATCGGCGACCTGGCCCGGCAACTGCACGCCAGCTTCGCGCCGGAACCTGAGCCGGTGCCGGAACCTGAAGACATTGACTACGTGGACGACGACGAGGCCGAGCCGGGTTTCGAAGTGCGTAACCTGCGCGATCCGGGCTTCGACGAAAGCCAGCCGATGCCCGCCTCCAAACCGGCGCCACGTCATGTGGTGCGCACGGTAGAAGACGAGGAAGACGATGACGCCTTCGCCGACCTGCGTGACGAATCCGTCGACGGAGCACCTCGACCGGTCGCCAGGCCTGTTGCCTCGGACCGGCCCCAGCACAGCGCCGTATTGGCCGTGCAGTTGGGCGCCCAGGATCAACTGCGCCGCCTGCCCCAGGCGCGCCTGAAGGAATTGCTCGAGCGCTACCGCGACTGCCTCGACCAGGCCGCATCGCTCTACCAGGGCGAATTGCACACCCTGAACGACGGCAGCACGCTGATGCTGTTCCACACCGAAGACAGCGGCGACGATTACCTGACCAACGCCATTTGCTGCGGTGAGTTGCTGCGTGCCTTGGGTCACCAATTGCAGATCGAAGTCGCCGACAGCGGCATTACCCTGCAACTGCAATTGGGCCTGACTTTGGGTGATGGCTTGTTCGGCCTGAGCCAGATCGACCTGCTGCTGACCGAAACCGCCCAGGACGCCCTGGCACTGTCGCAACACAGCCGCAACCTGCTGCTGGTGGAGCGCAAGATCAACGACGACGCCCTGATCCGCCAACGCGCCCGCATCCGCCCCATCGCCAGCCCCGAAGGCGCGTGCTGCGTGGAGCGCTTGATGGAGCCTTACCCGTCGATGCTGGAGCGGCAGCTGGCGCGGATGCATGAGCGCCAGGTCTGAGCCTGATTGCCTGAAATAACGAAGCCCGCAGATGAGGATTGTCTGCGGGCTTTTTTGTGCCTTCAATGCCGCCATCGCGAGCAGGCTCGCTCCCACAGGGGTCTATGCAAGCTACAGATCCGCACTGAACCCGTGGCGAGGGAGCTTGCTCCCGCTGGGCTGCGCAGCAGCCCCAAGACCAATCACACCGGGCCCCAGGCGAATGATTGCCTGCGGGCTTTTTTGTGCTTTCAATGCCGCCATCGCGAGCAAGCTCGCTCCCACAAGGGATCTGTGGCTCGCAGGAACCCCTGTGGGAGCGAGCTTGCTCGCGATGAGGCCAGCACAACCACTGGAGAATTCCATCCGACAGAAACAACAAAGCCCGCATCACTGCGGGCTTCGTCGTATATCCGGTCCAGGCATCAGAACCTGAACACTTCCATGTCCGTACGAATTGGCAAGGCCATGGGGATCTTGTCCTTTTCCTTTTCCACCGGTTTGGCCGGGGCAGGCGCGGACTTACGGGGCACTGCTTCAGCGACAGGCGGCTGGTTGGCCAGGGGCTTGAGCGACACCGACAGCTGTTCGGCCAGGCGTTGCAGAAGCACGCCCTGGGCCTGGACCTGTGCCGCGGTGGTGCCGGCATGGACCTCTTGCAGATGTACGATGCGGTTCTCACGCACCTTGCCACGACGGTCGATCAATCGCCATTGGGCATCGAGCACTGCCGGCTGATCCTTGCCCGAGTCCAGGCGAGTAATCGACAGCAGCACTTGTACATCCGGGGTGAAGCCCTGGGTCGCAGGTGCCAGCACCACGCGCTGGCTGTCCAGATGCCCGGCGACTTGGCGCAGCAGCAATTGATCGATGTCAGAGGAAAGGCTGCCGGCCCAACGACCGTCAGTGGCGGCCTGCAGGCTGCCGTCCGGTTGACGTTGCAACAAGGTTTCACGCTGCAGGTAGTCAGCGATCAGAACCGGGCCGAGCAATACGGCCATGCCTGTGCTTTGCGCAGGCTGGGACGGGGTTCCGCTGTCCAGTTGGTACAGCGACACCGGCTGGTTCATGCTGCAGCCCGCCAGGCCAAGCAGGCCGGCGAGCCACAAAATAGGGAGGCGCAGAGCAGTCATCGTTCCGTCCAGGTGGCAGCCACAAGGCTTGCCACAGTGAAAAAATACTCGGTCATTATGAAGAACGCTCGGCCACGCCGGCGCTTGAAAGGGCCTATCATCCGTGAATATGCGCGCCGACTCCAGCGCGAAAGCAACGATCTGCGGCATTTAATCGCAGACCGGGCCCTCTAGTACGCCTAACTGAGGTTTTCGACGAGCAGCGCATCGACCCGCTGAAACCCTCTCGGAAGCTTATTGCCCCGACGACCACGTTCACCCTTGTAATGCTCAAGATCGTCTGCTTTCAACGAAAGCGTGCGCTTGCCTGCCTGCAGCACAAGCGTCGCACCCTCCGGTAACACTGCAATATCCGTGACAAACTCTTCACGACTGGCGACCCGTTCGCCGGAAATACCAATAATCTTGTTGCCCTTGCCTTTACCCAGCTGTGGCAGGTCACTGATCTTGAACACCAGCAACCGGCCTTCGGTGGTGACCGACGCCAGCCAGTTGCTCTCCCGATCGGCAACCGGACGCGGCGCAATCACCTTGGCGTTGTTCGGCAGGCTCAACAACGCCTTGCCCGCCTTGTTCTTGGCTTGCAGGTCCTCTCCCTTGACCACGAACCCGTAACCCGCGTCCGATGCGATTACGTAGAGCCCATCATCATCAGGCATCAGCACGCATTCAAAAGTTGCACCCGGTGGCGGCGTTAAACGACCGGTCAGCGGTTCGCCCTGGCCGCGAGCCGATGGCAGGGTATGGGCCGGCACCGAATAACTGCGTCCGGTGGAGTCGACAAACACGGCAAACTGGTTGGAGCGCCCGGCCGCCAAGGCCTTGAAGCCGTCCCCGGCCTTATAGGAAAGCCCCGTCGCGTCAATATCATGACCCTTGGCCGAACGCACCCAGCCTTTTTCCGACAGCACGACGGTGACTTTCTCGTTCGGCAGCAGATCGTGTTCGCTCAGCGCCTTGGCTTCGGCGCGCTCGACGATCGGCGAACGACGGTCATCGCCGTAGGTCTCGGCGTCCTTGAGCAGTTCGGTGCGCACCAGCTTCTTGAGCTTGGCTTCGCTGCCCAGCAAGGCTTGCAGCTTGGCCTGTTCCTTGAGCAACTCATCCTGCTCGGCCCGCAGCTTCATCTCTTCCAACCGCGCCAACTGCCGCAGGCGGGTGTCGAGGATGTAGTCGGCCTGGATTTCGCTCAGGGCGAAACGCTCGATCAGGCTGGCCTTGGGGTGCTCCTCGGTACGGATGATGTGGATCACTTCATCCAGGTTGAGGTAGGCGATCAGCAAGCCGTCCAACAGGTGCAGGCGGCGCTCGACCTTGTCCAGGCGAAATTGCAGGCGCCGGCGCACGGTCTTGACCCGGAACTCCAGCCACTCCACCAGCAAGGCCCGCAAGTTCTTCAGTTGCGGCTTGCCGTCCAGGCCGATGATGTTGATGTTGACCCGGTAGCTGGACTCCAAGTCGGTGCTGGCGAACAGGTGCTGCATCAGCGCGTCGTGGTCGACCCGGCTGTTGACCGGGATGATCACGATGCGGCACGGGTTTTCGTGGTCGGATTCGTCGCGCAAGTCGGCCACTTGCGGCGCTTTCGACGGTTTTGCCTGCATCATCGCGGCAATCTGTTCCAAGACCTTGGCCCCGGACACCTGATGCGGCAGCGCCGTGACAATGATGTCGCCATCTTCGATGTGGTACACGGCGCGCATGCGCACCGAACCGCGACCGGTCTCGTAGATTTTCAGCAGGTCTGCGCGCGGGGTGATGATTTCGGCTTCGGTCGGATAGTCCGGGCCCTGGATGTGCTCGCAGAGCTGCTCCACCGTGGCTTTCGGTTCGTCCAGCAGACGCACGCACGCCGTGGCCACCTCCCGCAGGTTATGGGGCGGCACGTCGGTGGCCATGCCCACGGCGATGCCGGTGGTGCCATTGAGAAGGATATTCGGCAAACGTGCTGGCAACACCAGGGGTTCGTCGAGGGTGCCGTCGAAGTTCGGCCCCCAGTCCGCGGTGCCCTGGCCCAGTTCGCTGAGCAGCACCTCGGAATAACGCGACAGCCGCGCCTCGGTGTAACGCATGGCCGCGAAGGATTTGGGATCATCCGGCGCACCCCAGTTACCCTGGCCGTCCACCAGCGTGTAGCGATAGCTAAACGGCTGGGCCATCAGCACCATGGCTTCGTAGCAGGCCGAGTCGCCGTGGGGGTGGAACTTACCGAGCACGTCACCGACGGTACGCGCCGATTTCTTGTGCTTGGAATCCGCATCCAGCCCCAGTTCACTCATGGCATAGATGATCCGCCGCTGGACCGGCTTCAAGCCGTCGCCGATGTGCGGCAAGGCGCGGTCCATGATCACGTACATGGAGTAATTGAGGTAGGCATTTTCGGTGAAGTCAGCCAGCGATCGGCGTTCTACGCCGTCTAAGCTGTCTGCAAGAATGTCGCTCATGCGGGCCTCATCAGTTCGTTGTCTGGCGCAACAGCATGGTGCCGTCGCGCTGGGTAAATTCAAGTTTGTTCAGGGCGCTCATGCCCAGCAGCACCTGCGTGCCACCCAGGCCAGGCGCCACCAGGGCACGGACATCGCGCAGCACGATGTCACCCAACTGCAGCCGGTCGATGCGCGTGCGGTAGCCCTCGCTCACACCATTGGCGGTGCTCAAGGTCACGCCGAAACCTTTTTCCAGCTTGAGGCGTTCGGCCAATTCCAACGCAATCGCCACGTCGGTGGCACCGGTGTCGAGCATGAAGTCCACCGGCTGGCCGTTGATCTGGCCGCTGGCGACGAAATGCCCCTGCCGGTTGCCGACTAGCTTCACCTCGATAAAACCTTCGCCTTTTTGCGACTGCACCTGGGCATTGGGGTTGAGTTCCCGCTGCTCCCACTGGGCAAAAAACCGTGTCGCCAGAAACAGCGCCGCGCACCAGGCCAGGATCATCAGCACCCGGCCGGCGCGCTTGCCCGGTGGTTGCTGGCTCACGGCGAGGCACTCCAGCCACCGTCAGGCGCGGCGAAGCGCCAGACAATCGGCCGCTGTTCGCCATCGGCCCGCGTACCGTCGTTGTTGTCCTGGCCGATCCAGGCTCCGTCGGCGTCCACCACCAGCGCTTCGGCCAGCCCATAAGGCTGGGGATAACGACGGTTATCCTGCAACGCCTCGGCGGCGAACGACCAGCAACGTTCCACCTGGACGGTCTGCGGGTCACGCCGGCAGATCTGATAGGCGTTGCGCTCCAAGGTAAACAGCTTGCCATTGAACAATGACAGGTCGGCGAAATCCCGGGAAACCGCCTTGGCCTTGGGGAACTGCGCCGGCTGCATTTCCTGGCCCGCTTCGCTGAGCAAGACACAATTGCCGTCGCAGTCCCACACCGTTTGCTGGCGTTTGATCAGCACCAGGCCGCGACGCTCACGCTCGGCCGCCAACCACAACTGGTCGCCGGCCGGGCTGACCGCAAGGCCTTCGAACAACGCATTGAAATGCAGCAACATGCCACTGGCGCGGGCCTGGCGGATCATCGTCGGGGCAATTTTCAGCCAGGATGCGGCCCCCGTCGGCGGTATGTACAGCACGGCGGCATGGGATTCACTGACCACATAACGATTGCCGGCGCTGTCACAGCTGATGCCTTCGAAATCCAGCTCGCCACCGCGCAGGAACGACGCCGCCCAGGTTCGCGATCTCAAGCCCCAGGGCAAACCGCTGTCAGGCACCTTCGGCACCTCGATTCCAACCGCCTCGGCCTGCCAGACCGGCGCCTCGGAGGGCATGAGGCGATAGATCCGGTCATCGTCGCGATCGGACACGGTCCACATCTCGCCGCCGCACAGCGCCAGCCCGGACAGGTTGCCACCGCGCATGCCGTCGACGGCGTGCTCGGACAGCAGCTTCAATTCCGGCGCTGGCCCTGCGACCACCATCCCCGCCCACAGCCACAACGCCAGGGCGAAACCGTTGCGCATCAGGCCAGTACCTCGGCCAGGTCCCCTTTGGATTCAAGCCAGGACTTGCGGTCGCCGGCGCGTTTCTTGGCCAGCAACATGTCCATCATTTCCGACGTCGCTTCAAAATCATCCAAGGTCAACTGCACCAGGCGGCGGGTATTTGGATCCATGGTGGTTTCGCGCAACTGCGGCGGGTTCATCTCACCCAGGCCCTTGAATCGGGTGACCTGCGGCTTGCCTCGTTTCTTCTCGGCCACCAGGCGGTCAAGGATGCCGTCGCGCTCGGCTTCGTCCAGGGCGTAGTAGATTTCCTTGCCCAGGTCGATGCGGTACAGCGGCGGCATCGCCACGTAGACGTGGCCGGCGTCCACCAGTGGGCGGAAATGCTGGACGAACAAGGCACAAAGCAGCGTGGCAATGTGCAGGCCGTCGGAGTCGGCGTCGGCGAGGATGCAGATCTTGCCGTAGCGCAGCTGGCTCATGTCCGCGGCGCCCGGATCGACGCCAATGGCCACGGCGATGTTATGCACTTCCTGGCTGGCCAGCACTTCACTGCCGTCCACTTCCCAGGTATTGAGGATCTTGCCCCGCAGCGGCAGGATTGCCTGGAACTCTTTATCCCGCGCCTGCTTGGCCGAGCCGCCGGCGGAGTCACCTTCCACCAGGAACAGCTCGGAACGCATCGGGTCCTGCCCGGCGCAATCGGCAAGCTTGCCCGGCAATGCCGGCCCCTGGGTGATGCGCTTGCGCTCGACTTTCTTGCTCGCTTTCAGACGACGACCGGCATTGTTGATCGCCAGCTCCGCCAGGGCCAGGCCGGTTTCCGGGTTGGCGTTGAGCCACAGGCTGAACGCGTCCTTGACCACGCCGGAAACAAACGCCGCCGCCTCGCGAGACGACAGGCGCTCTTTGGTCTGGCCGGAGAATTGCGGTTCCTGCATCTTCATCGACAGGACGAAGGCAATGCGCTCCCAGACGTCTTCCGGCGCCAGCTTCACGCCACGGGGCAGCAGGTTGCGGAACTCGCAGAACTCGCGCATGGCGTCGAGCAGTCCCTGGCGCAAGCCGTTGACGTGGGTACCGCCCTGGGCCGTGGGGATCAGGTTGACGTAGCTTTCCTGGACGCTTTCGCCGCCTTCGGGCAGCCACAACAGCGCCCAGTCCACGGCTTCCTTGTTACCGGCCAGGCTGCCGCAGAACGGCTCGTCGGGCAGGCGCTCGAAACCGCTGACCGCATCCACCAGATAAGAGCGCAGGCCGTCTTCGTAATGCCATTCGACTTTTTCGCCGGTGGCCTTGTCCTCGAAACTGACCAGCAGCCCCGGGCACAACACGGCCTTGGCCTTGAGCACGTGCTTGAGACGGCTGACGGAAAACTTCGGCGAATCGAAATACTTCGGATCCGGGGCGAAATACACGCTGGTCCCGGTGTTGCGCTTGCCGACGGTGCCGACCACTTCCAGCTCGGTGGCCTTGTAGCCGTCGGCGAACGTCATCTGGTATTCATTGCCGTCACGCTTGACCCGCACCCGCACCTGGGTCGACAAGGCGTTGACCACGGAAATACCCACGCCGTGCAGACCGCCGGAGAACTGGTAGTTCTTGTTGGAAAACTTGCCGCCGGCGTGGAGTTTGGTGAGGATCAGCTCGACGCCCGACACACCTTCTTCAGGGTGAATGTCCACCGGCATGCCGCGGCCGTCATCGCTGACTTCCAGCGAGTGATCGGCGTGCAGGATGACCTGCACCGATTTCGCATGCCCGGCCAAGGCTTCGTCGACACTGTTGTCGATGACTTCCTGGGCGAGGTGGTTCGGCCGACTGGTGTCGGTGTACATGCCGGGGCGCTTGCGCACCGGGTCGAGGCCCGAGAGGACTTCGATGGCGTCTGCGTTATAAGAGCTAGCGCTGGGAGTGGCCATGGGGTCTCGTCGTCAGTGTTCAATGAAAAAGGGGCGATGGTTCACAGCGACGTGAAGTCGATCGCCTGGTACAAATCGGCGCCAATGCCGGCAAAACTCAACAATGCCGGTAACTGTTGGGCAAACCCTTGGAAACTGTGGTCGCCGCCGGCCTGGATGCGCAAGGCACAGGCGCGGTAATACTGCTGGGCGTGGCGATAATCCAGGGTTTCGTCACCGGTTTGCAACCATACTTGATACCGCTGCGGATCCCGGGGCGCCGGCACTTCCAGCTCGGCCAGGGCCGTCACGTGGTCGTGGGTCAATTCCCAGGTTTCGTCGGTGTATAAATTCTTCTGCGTCCCCAGGTACCCGTCGAACATCCGATGCGGGCTCACGGCAGGATTGACCAACAGGGCCTTGAGCCCGTGGCGCTCGGCCAAGTGAGTCGCATAGTAGCCGCCGAGCGAGCTGCCGACCAGCAGCGGCCGCCCCAGTTCTGTAATCGCCTGTTCCAGCTGACCGATGGCCTGGCGGGGGTGGTGATGCAGGGCCGGCACCTGTAGCTGGTCGCTGAGGCCAAGGCGTGCCATCACTTCGACCAGTTGGCAGGCTTTGGTCGATGCTGGGGCGCTGTTGAAGCCATGGATATAAAGGATCGAACCCGACATTGCCGACTCCCTGGGTGTTGGGCAAAGGCCGGAGTTTACAGGGAGTTCGAGGTGGTTTGGGGTGTTTTGAATGACACTCCGCTTTGTGGCGAGGGAGCTTGCTCCCGCTGGGCTACGCAGTAGCCCCAAACCTGCAATGCCCCATCTGACTGACAGAACGCGGAGCCTGGTCTAGGGCCTGCTTCGCAGGCCAGCGGGAGCAAGCTCCCTCGCCACGGGTTACGTTGTCAGCCGTAAAATCATCATTGTCTCGGCGCAACAATGTCCAACGCCCGGTTCGCCAACAACTCACTGATCTCGATCATCTGCTGGACTCCCAGGGCAAAATGCCGACGCGAGCCTTCCAGGTCGAAGGTTAGGTCGCCGAGCATGGCGTTGGCGGAGGCCAGGGTTTCGCTGAGGTTGGCTAGAAGGGTTTCGGTGTCTGCGCTCTCCGAGACAGAGAACAATGGGCCTGAAGGTTGTTTCTTCTTGGGGTCGGGCTTGGGGTCGAGATAATGATCGATGGCGCGCTTGGCGGCTTCATCGAGTTTTTGGGGATCGGTTTCGGGGGGATTGGGTGTGGCTTTGAACATGATGCAGCTCCTCTAACGTAGTGGAACCGCCATCTCCCGTTTCCAGGCGAGAGGGTGGCAGCTATGCGCGGGCTGGAAAACCGGAGTAAAGGAGCAAAACCCGGCAGACTCGAAAGTCTCCCGCGCACAGCCGCCATAACGCAAAACTGCACACGCAAAAAAGCGATGCAGTATCTCATGTGGCGCGCTGTTGCACCCTTACTTATCGGGTTTCCAGGCCCGACCGCTGAATTTGCAGCGACGGGAAAAGACTAGCGACAGCCCTTCCCACCCGGCAACCGCCAGGGCTCGTCGGAAAAATCTGCTGCAGCCCGGAGGGTTGTCCGACCATTCCCACAATCCAGGTCGGCTGTCAGGCAGCCATCGCGAGCAAGCTCGCTCCCACACAGGTTTTGGGTCGTTTATAAGATCAGTCTCCACCGCCGATCCCTGTGGGAGCCGAGCTTGCTCGCGATAGCGGTGGGTCTGCTTGCATCCAGGTTGTATGTGCCGCCGCCTTCGCGAGCAGGCTCGCTCCCACATGGGGTCAATGTGACCTATGAATTTGCGACCACTGCCGATCCCACAGATCTGACGGGTGTACGAGCGAGAGAGCCAGGTCGGCTTTAAGGCCGCCTCGGCTTGGCTTTTGATCTTGGGGCCCCGTTAACCACGATGGCCGAACGCAGGCATTGCGCAGTGGGCATCCCGGCATGGATGCCGGGATAGCCGCGCTGGGCCATGGATGGCCCTTCGCGGCGGCCCACGGAGCAATGCCGGAGTGAGGGCATGCCGAGCCCTAGCGAGGCACCGAGTGGTGGGGCAAGCCTTTTTTGCTTACTTTTTTTGGCGTTTGAAAAAAAGTGAGCCGCCGTAAGGGCGGAACCGCCAGCTGCCGTTACCGCAGAAATGGATATGTACCCGGTCAACAAGGCCGACTGTCAGGCCGCCTTCGCGAGCAGGCTCGCTCCCACAATAAACAGGATCGAACTCAGTAACCGTTGGAGCCATAGTCCGGGGTAAACGCAAATCCAACCACCCGCTCAACCCCCGTCTCCAACCGCCCATCCGGCAAAAGCCGCAACCACCGATACCCCGGCGCCTGCGAGCCCACCGCAAAATCCTCACTCCCCGGCTCAAACTGAATACAGGTCGAAGGCGAAGCCAACAAACGAACCCCCTCGCGCACCCGGTCTATCTCCTGATGCACATGCCCCCACAACACCGCCCTAACCTGGGGAAACCGATCCAACACCGCAAACAGCGCCTCCGGATTACGCAACCCGATCGGCTCCATCCACACACACCCGATCGAAACAGGGTGATGATGCAGACACACCAGATGATGCCGCTCCGGCGCCTCGCTCAAGGCATTGGCCAACAGAATCAACTGCTCCTCGGCCAAAAAACCCGGCACCGAACCTGGCACGGCCGAATCGAGCATCGTCACCCGCCAATTGCCAATGTCCACCACCGGATCGAGCAACGTACTCTTGACCGCCGCCTCAAGCATCACCTGCGGCTCATCATGGTTGCCGGGAATCCACCGCGCCGGCGCGTCGATTCGTGCAGTCAGTTGCCGAAACGCCTCATAGGATTGCAGCGTGCCGTCCTGGGACAAATCCCCGGTGGCGAGCATCAGGTCAATGTTCGGCTGCTGCTTGAGCACCAAATCAATGACTGCCCGCAAGCTGTCACGGGTATTCATGCCCAGCAACGAGGCCTCGGCCTCGGCGAACAAATGGCTGTCAGACAGTTGGACCAACAACGCCACATCGGCCGTGGTCAAGCTGGATACGCTCGGCAAATCGCTTTCTCCCAGGCGCAATCACGCCGTTGCATGAAGCGGCAATTATGCTGGGGGACGATCGAAAGGGGAAACCCGCGAACCGGAACCGGTTCACAACTACCGAACGACTTCGAACTCGTGGCCCAGCGCCAGGCAATGACTCAGCCACTCGCCCAGGAACAGGTTCAACTGGGCTTTTTCATCCGGCTGGTGCATTGACGCATTGGGGTAAGGATAGATGCCACGAAAGCGTCGTGCATGTTCGGCACTGACGACTTCGGCCATGCGCGCGTCGTGATAGACCTGCACTTCCAGTTGCGGCACCGGCAGCCAGGGCAGGCTGTGCTCCTGACGCACCTGCAAGGTGGTGGTGTAGGGGCAGGCCTGCAGCACTTCCAGGGCCAGCACGCCGAGCATCTGGTCGCCATGAGTGACGGCGATGCGGCGTGGCAGCGGGTCGTTGCGCATGTCTGGCAACAAGCGCATCAGGCGGGCGTAGTTGGCCTCGCAGGCGGCCTGCAACCCCACCAGATCGACGCGATAGCGGTCGCGCAGCTTGTTCAGGACCATAGCCCCCTCACTTCATCGCGATTCAAGGCCAGCCATTGCAAGGCAATGATGCTGGCCGCGTTGCAGATACGTCCGTCGCGCACGGCTTGCAAGGCATCTTCGTAGGCCCAGACCTTCACCCGGATGTCCTCGGCTTCCTCCAGAAGGCCATGCAGGCCGCCTGCCCCCGTGCTGTCGCAACGCCCCAGGTACAAATGTACGAATTCATTGCTGCCGCCCGGCGATGGAAAGTATTGGGTCATCGGCCAGAGCGCAGCGAAGACAAGCCCAGCTTCCTCCTGCGCTTCACGATGAGCAACCTCTTCCGGTTGCTCATCCTTGTCGATCAGCCCGGCCACCAACTCTACCAGCCAGGGGTTGGTGGTCTTGCCAATGGCCCCCACGCGAAACTGCTCGATCAACACCACTTCATCGCGCTGCGGGTCGTAGGGCAGCACACACACCGCATCATGACGCACGAACAATTCACGGTTGATCTCACGGCTCATGCCACCGGCAAACAACTCGTGGCGCAAGACGAGGCGGTCGAGCTTATAGAAACCCTTGAAGCAGGTCTCCCGCTTGACGATGTCCACGGCGTTCGGTGTGGCGTTGGCGAAATCGGTCATGACAATCCTCGTGTGCAGTCGATCAATACGAGGTTCCAACCTCGGCTTCGCGCCATCCTAACGCGCTCGAACCCTTTGGGGCAGCCCCCTGCCAGTGATCGGGATGGACGGCTGCGCTTAAAATCACTCTAATGAGCTTAGTGGCGAACTGATTGCCTTGCTGACAGTCGAAGCGGGTAACTTTTTGCCTTTCCGTGTTTCATGAAGGACGCCCATGTCGCTTTTCAAAACTGCCTCCGTGGCCGCCATTGCCCTGACCCTGGGCGCTTGCCAAAGCCTGTTCCAACCCAACTATCGCGCGCCGCTGGAGACCACTCGCGACGCTTCGGAACAACTGCAACCAGGTTGCGCCAGTGCCGACTGCCCGTTGGTGAACATCGATACCCTGCACTTTCCGGCCGAACCCGCCCTGGACGGCATCATCGAAAAACGCCTGCTGCAAATGACCCGCACCACCCCGGACACCCCGGCGGCACCGACGCTGGCGGCCTATCGCGAGCAGTTCCTGCGCAACGCCGCGCCAGGCAACAGCAGCTATTTGCAGGCCAAGGTACGTGAGCAACATGACGGCCTGGTGATCATCGAACTGTCCAGCTACCTGGACACCGGCGGTGCCCACGGCACGCCGGGGCGCGGTTTCATCAACTATTCGCGCCAGCAGCACAAGGTGCTGACACTGTCGGACATGCTGCTGCCGGGCCAGGAAGAAGCCTTCTGGAAAGCCGCGCAAGTGGCTCACAACAGCTGGCTGATCAGCACCAAGCTGGATCAGGAACCCGAGTTCCTGAAACAGTGGTCCTTCCAGAAAACCCCACACATCGCGCTGACCTACGGCGGGGTGATCCTCAAGTACGAAGTGAGCACCATCGCGCCGTACGCCCTGGGCCACATCGAATTGAAGATCGCCTATCCACGCCTCAATGGCATCCTCAAGCCCGAGCTGTTTCCCGGCCGTAGCTGAAGGCCCGGCCCAGCAACAGTTGCAGCAACCCTGCCAGGATCAGCGACGGCAGGGTTGCGCCGATGTCCGGATAGAAATTGGCCAGCAGGTGATAGGTGCTCACCCCACCCAACCAGGCCAACAGGGCCGGCCAGCGCAACGCGGCTGACACCACTTGGCTGCTGCGTTTGCGCAGGATGAAGTGGTCCACCAACACCACGCCGAACAGCGGCGCGAACACCGAGCCGATCAGCAACAGGAAGTTCTGGTACTGCGCCAACGGTGCAAAGCAGGCGATCAAGGTGCAGATGACACCAATCGCCAAGGCCAGGTGCTCGACCTTCAACCCCGACAACATGCCTGTCGATACCGCCGCCGAGTGGATGTCGGCGAAGGCATTTTCCGACTCGTCCAGCAGAATCAGCAACAGCGGAATACCCAATCCAGCACCCGCCAGGGCCAGCAGCAACGCGTTGACTTCACCGCTCGGCGCGAACGCCAGGGTGTAGGCCACGCCCAGGCTCATCAGCCAGAAATTGCCGATGAAGAAGCCCACCGCCGTACCGCCGAAGACGTTTTTGGCGCGCTTGCCGAAACGCGAGTAGTCGGCGATCAGCGGCAACCACGACAGCGGCATCGCGATGGCGATATCGAACCCCACCGCCAACGGCATCGAACCATCGCCCGCCTGGACCCACAGCGCGGCCAGGTCAGCCTTGGCGAACAGGTTCCAGGTCAACCAGATGCAAGCCGCCAGCAGCAACCAGATGCCCCACTTGCGCAGAACCTTGCGCACAAAGGTCAGCGGCCCGCTCACGGCGAGCAAAGTGGCCAGGGCGCCGAAGAACAGCGTCCACAGCAGTGGGTTCGAACCCAGGCTGCCTTCGCTGAAAGCCCGGGCACCGAGCAGGCTGGCGGCGTCACGCATGACGATGATTTCGAACGAGCCCCAGCCGATCAGCTGCAGCAGGTTCAATACCGCCGGCACGCTCGCGCCCTTGCTGCCGAGGCTGAGCTTCAGCGCGGCCATGGCCGACAGGCCAGTGTCGCTGCCGATCACCCCGACCGCCGCCAGCAGCAGGACGCCCACCAGCGTGCCGAGGAAAATCGCCAGCAACGAACCGCTCAGGCCCAGGCCCGGCGCGAGCAAGGCACCGACCTGCAAGACCATCAGGCCGATGCCGAGGGAGAACCACAGGGAAAACAGATCGCGGGCGCCGAAGACGCGTTTGTCCAGGGGCACGGCGGTGTCGGGGGAGTAGGGGCTGGGTTGGATGTTCACAGAGATATCTCAGGGCAGATTATTGTTTTGGGGCGCGGATCATCCTTGTGGCGAGGGAGCTTGCTCCCGCTCGGCTGCGAAGCAGCCGCCAAACCGGCCACCACAATTCTGATTGCCAGAACGCGGTGACTGGTTTTGGGCCCGCTTCGCAGGCCAGCGGGAGCAAGCTCCCTCGCCACAGGTGAGTGCCGCCCAGGTCAGACTTTCTTGTAAAGCTGACTACCTTCCTTCTTGAACCGCTCGGCCTGCTCCGCCAAGCCCTGGGCGACATCGACATCCACCGCTTCAATGCGCTGGTTCGCCGCGTACTCGCGCACTTCCTGGGTGATTTTCATCGAGCAGAATTTCGGCCCGCACATCGAGCAGAAATGCGCCACCTTGGCCGAGTCCTTCGGCAGGGTTTCGTCGTGATACGAGCGGGCGGTGTCCGGGTCGAGGCCGAGGTTGAACTGGTCTTCCCAACGGAACTCGAAACGCGCCTTGCTCAAGGCATTGTCGCGGATCTGCGCGCCCGGGTGACCCTTGGCAAGGTCGGCGGCGTGGGCGGCGATCTTGTAGGTGATGATCCCGGTCTTGACGTCGTCCTTGTTCGGCAAGCCGAGGTGTTCCTTCGGCGTGACGTAGCAAAGCATGGCGCAACCGAACCAGCCGATCATCGCCGCACCGATGCCGGAGGTGATGTGGTCGTAGCCCGGCGCGATGTCGGTGGTCAGCGGGCCGAGGGTGTAGAACGGCGCCTCGTCGCAGCACTCGAGCTGCTTGTCCATGTTCTCTTTGATCAACTGCATCGGCACGTGGCCCGGGCCTTCGATCATGCATTGCACGTCGTGCTTCCAGGCGATCTTGGTCAGCTCGCCGAGGGTTTCCAGCTCGCCGAACTGCGCTTCGTCGTTGGCGTCGGCGATCGAACCCGGACGCAGGCCATCGCCCAGCGAGAAGCTGACGTCGTAGGCCTTCATGATTTCGCAGATGTCTTCGAAATGGGTGTAGAGGAAGTTTTCCTTGTGGTGCGCCAGGCACCACTTGGCCATGATCGAACCACCACGGCTGACGATACCGGTGACGCGCTTGGCGGTCATCGGCACATAACGCAGCAACACGCCGGCGTGGATGGTGAAGTAGTCGACGCCCTGCTCGGCCTGCTCGATCAGCGTGTCGCGGAACAATTCCCAGGTCAGGTCTTCGGCCACGCCGCCGACTTTTTCCAGGGCCTGGTAGATCGGCACGGTGCCGATCGGCACGGGCGAGTTACGGATGATCCACTCGCGGGTTTCATGAATGTGCTTGCCAGTGGACAGGTCCATGACCGTGTCCGACCCCCAACGGATACCCCAGGTCAGCTTCGCCACTTCTTCTTCGATGGACGAACCCAGCGCGCTGTTGCCGATGTTGCCGTTGATCTTCACCAGGAAGTTACGGCCGATGATCATCGGTTCCAGTTCGGTGTGGTTGATGTTGGCCGGGATGATCGCGCGGCCCCGGGCGATTTCGTCACGCACGAATTCCGCGGTGATGACTTTCGGCACGCTGGCGCCGAAGCTGTGGCCGGCGTGTTGCTGGTCCAGCAGGCCAGCGGCGCGGGCGACTTCAAGCTTCATGTTTTCGCGGATGGCGACGTATTCCATCTCGGCGGTGATGATGCCTTTGCGCGCGTAGTGCATCTGGCTGACGTTGGCACCCGGCTTGGCGCGACGCGGATTGTTCACGTGGGCGAAGCGCAGCTTGGTCAGCTCGGGGTCGGCCAAGCGCTCCTGGCCGAAGTTGGAGCTCAGGCCCGCCAGGCGCTCGGTGTCGCCACGGGCTTCGATCCACGGCGAGCGCACGTCGGCCAGGCCTTTGCGCACGTCGATGATCACGTTCGGGTCGGTGTACGGACCCGAGGTGTCGTAGACCACCACCGGCGCGTTGATTTCGCCGCCGAAGTCGGTGGGGGTCACGTCGAGGCTGATTTCGCGCATGGGCACGCGGATATCCGGGCGGCAGCCCTGGACGTAGATTTTTTGCGAGCGGGTAAAGGGCTGAACCGATTGCTGATCGACCTGGGCCGATTCACTGAGGTTGGTCGCGTTTTTTGATTTTGTCGTCATCACGGGCTCTCCAGACACACATCCAGGCAGTGGATTTTTGTCGGAGCGAACCTGTAACGAATGGACGCGTCCCTGCACGGAAGTGCGGACGCTGTGCTTGCTGCTCGAGTGCGTTCAAGGGTCGAACGACATCCCGGACGAAGCACAAGAGGACTCGCCGGGTGACGAGAAATCTTGTTCCCTACGCAGGCGCTAACCTGATCAGGTTCAACGGGATCCGAAATTATTCGATCTCAGCCTCATAGCAAGGCACCCCGACAAGAACCCGGCCAGTCTAGACACAACCACGACAGAACGCCATCGCCAGGGCAAAAGGCGTGATGAATGGCGCATATACAGGATTGTTGCCGTGCCCAGGCGCAACTACACTCGCTACGCCGCGCGCCTGTTATGCGCATTCAATTTGAACGTAGGGATCGCCTCATGCTGCGCAAACTCTCACTGGCCCTCGCCGTGTCTTGTGCGTCCAATGGAATGGCCTGGGCCGCCGAAGCGCCTTTATCCACCCTGACCGACCTGGTCAGCGTGTACCAGGAAGCGGTGGACAACAACGCCGACCTGGCCGCCGCCCGCGCCCAGTATGGCGCCCAGAAGGAAGTGGTGCCCCAGGCCCGCGCCGGGTTGCTGCCCAACCTTTCGGCCGGTGCCGACTTGAACAACACCCGTACCGAGCTCGACCAACCGGCGATGACCGCCACCCGCAGCTCCACGGTCTACCAGGCCACGCTGTCCCAGCCGATTTTCCGCGCCGACCGCTGGTTCCAACTGCAAGCGGCCAAATCGGTCAATGAGCAGGCATCGCTGCAGCTATCTGCCACCGAGCAGAACCTGATCCTGCAAAGTGCCGAAGCCTATTTCAACGTGCTGCGCAGCCAGGACAACCTGGCCTCGACCAAGGCCGAGGAAGCCGCGTTCAAGCGCCAGCTCGACCAGTCCAACGAACGTTTCGACGTGGGCCTGTCGGACAAGACCGACGTGCTGCAATCCCAGGCCAGCTACGATACCGCGCGGGCCAACCGGATCATTGCGCAACGCCAGGTCGAAGATGCCTTCGAAGCGCTGATCACCCTGACCAACCGCCAGTACAACTCGATCCAGGGCGTCGTCCACACCCTGCCGATCCTGCCGCCGGCGCCCAACGACGCCAAGGCCTGGGTAGACACTGCCGCCAAGCAGAACCTCAACCTGCTGGCCAGCAATTACGCCGTCGACGCCGCCGAAGACACCTTGCGCCAGCGCAAGGCCGGCCACGCGCCGACCCTCGATGCAATCGCCCAGTACCGCAAAGGTGACAACGACGGCCTCGGCTTTACCAACCCGAGCCCCACCGGCCAGCGCTACGGTGGCGACGCGGAGCAACGCACCATCGGCCTGCAATTGAGTATTCCGATCTACAGCGGCGGGCTGACCAGCTCCCAGGTTCGCGAGTCCTATTCGCAACTCACCCAGACCGAGCAGCAACGCGAAGCCCTGCGCCGCCAGGTGGTGGAAAACACCCGCAACCTGCATCGCGCGGTGAACACCGATGTGGAACAGGTCCAGGCCCGGCGCCAATCGATCATCTCCAACCAGAGCGCGGTGGACGCCACGGAAATCGGCTACCAGGTGGGCACTCGGAATATCGTCGATGTGCTGGACGCCCAGCGCCAGCTGTACACCTCGGTGCGCGACTACAACAACGCCCGGTATGACTACATCCTCGACAACCTGCGCCTCAAGCAGGCCGCCGGGACGTTGAGTCCGGAGGACCTGCAAGCCCTGTCCCGCTACCTCAAGCCCGACTACAACCCGGACAAGGACTTCCTGCCGCCGGACTTGGCACAGGCGGCGGCACAGCAGTTGCGCTCGCGACCAGCGCAATAACCTACCGTCCTCACTGGCAACGAGGGCTTCCTGTGGTGGGGCGACCTACCTGTGGCGAGGGAGCTTGCTCCCGCTGGCCTGCGAAGCAGGCCCAAAACCAGTCACCGCGCTCTGTCAGTCAGAATCGTGATGACCGGTTAGCGGCTGCTTCGCAGCCGAGCGGGAGCAAGCTCCCTCGCCACAACAGCTCAGCCGAGCAACCGCCCTAACCCCTCCAGCAACCGCTGCAACGCGCCCTGATTGCGGCGCATCACCGCAAGCCCCGCCTCGGCCATGCGCTGGGCGTCCCGGGGCAGTTCGAACAGGCGCTGGACCGCCAGGGCCAGGCTCTCGGCATCCTCCACTTCGGCCAGCGCACCGGCGGCACGCAGTTGCGCGGCGATTTCGAGGAAGTTGAACAGGTGCGGCCCACTGAGCACCGGTTTCGCCAGGGCCGCCGGTTCGAGCAGGTTGTGCCCGCCATTGGGCACCAGGCTGCCACCGACAAACGCGCTGTCGGCCAACGCATAGAGAAACAGCAGTTCGCCCATGGTGTCGCCAAGCAACACCGAAGCCTGGGCGGTAACCGGTTGCCCACCGGAGCGCCGCACCGTGACCAGCCCCTCGCTTACACACAGTTGATGCACTGAATCGAAGCGCTCGGGGTGACGGGGCACCAGGATCAGCAACGCATCGGGATAACTGTCGAGCAGCCGACGATGGGCGGCCAGCACTACTTCGTCCTCACCCTCATGGGTGCTGGCGGCGATCCACACCGGGCGGTCCACCGCCTGCCACTCACGGCGCAAGGCACTGGCACTTTCGAGCAACTGCGGATCGATGGTCAGGTCGAACTTGATCGAGCCGGTGACCTCGACGGTTTCCGCCCGAGCCCCCAATTGGCGAAAACGCTCGGCTTCGGCTTCCGTCTGTACGGCGAACAGGCTCATCTCGGCGAGCATCGGCCGGGTGAGCTTGGGAAAGCGGGCATAACCCCGCGCCGAACGCTCCGACAGCCGCGCGTTGGCCAGGGCCACGGGAATGCCGCGCCGGGCGCATTGGTGAATGTGATTGGGCCACAGCTCGGTTTCCATTATCACCGCCAGTTTCGGCCGAACCTGGTCAAGAAAACGCTTGGCGGCGCACGGCAAGTCGTAAGGCAAATAGCAATGCTGGATACGCGGCTCGTTGGCGAACAGCGCCCGGATTCGCTCCGATCCGGTGGGCGTCATGCAGGTAACGGTGATTGGCAGCTGTGGATAACGTTGCAGCAAGGCGCGGATCATCGGCGCGGCGGCAATGCTCTCGCCCACCGACACCGCGTGCACCCAGATGCCCCCCGGGGCCATGGCCGGCAGCCCCCAGGAGAACCGCTCGCCAATGCGCCGGGCATAAGCCGGCGCCTTGCGGGCCCGCAGCCACAGCCGAATCGCTACCAGTGGCAGCCCCAGATAAAACAATGCGCTATAGAGAGTTCTGTTCATGGCGGCGGAGTTTATCGGTTTTTCAGCCGATCGCCTGCAACTGCACGGCAAAACGTTCCGCCAGCCAACGAGCGGCCGGGCCCAGGGGTTCATCGCGGCGCCAGACCAGTTCCACCACCAGGGCCGGCGGGGTCCATTCGCTGTTGAGCTCGATCATATCGCCCAGGTACGCCGGGTATTGCACCACATGCCGTGGCAGCCACGCCCAGCCCAGGCCACTCCTCAGCCATTCGGCCAACACATAGAAACTGTCGGCCCGCCACACCTGCGGGCTGGCCTGCTCGCTACCGGGATAGACGCTCGATTGGGTCGCCATCAGTAACTGGCGGTGCCGGGCCATGTCCCGGCAGCTCACATACGCGTGGTTCGCCAAAGGATGGCCCCGGCTACACACCGTGACCATCTCGACGCTGCCCAGCACCCGGCGCTCCAGCGCTTCGGGGATCTGATCGTGATAGAACAGCAAGCCGAGGTCGGCGCGCCGCTCCACCAGTTTGCGCGCCACATCGCCCTGGGCGGCGCTGGCCAGTTGCACTTCGAGGGTGGGGAATTGCTCGGCCAGGGCCGCCAGGCTGTCGATGACCGGCTGATAAGGCATGGCCTCGTCCTGGGCCAGGCGCAGCGATGCTTCCTGCCCGCGCATCAAGGCCAGGGCGCGACCATTGAGGCGCTCGCACTGGCGCAGCACTTCCCTGGCCTCCTCAAGCAGCGCCACGCCCGCATCGGTGAGTTTAGGCTGGCGACCGCTGCTGCGGTCGAACAGGCTCACCCCCAAGTCGTCTTCCAACAAGGCAATCGCGCTGCTGATGGCCGATTGCGCCTTGCGCTGGTCCCGGGCCACGGCGGAAAACGAACGCTTCTCGGCGACTTCGGCAAACAACCGCAATTGCTCCAGGTTCCACTGCACGTTCATGGCTCAACCTATCTCCAATACAGATAGGTAATGACTTTACCGCATCTGGACGATCTCTAGAATGGCCCCATCGAAAGATGCAACCGTCAAAGAGGAATCGCCCATGAACGCCTACTACTACCTGGCCATTGCCATCTGCGCCGAAGTGATCGCCACCGTTTCGATGAAAGCGATCAAGGGCCTGAGCACACCCCTGCCCTTGCTGCTGGTCATCGTTGGCTACGGCACTGCGTTCTGGATGCTGACGCTGGTGGTGCGCACCGTACCGGTGGGCGTGGCTTATGCAGTCTGGGCCGGACTGGGAATCGTCATGGTCAGCGTGGCGGCGCTGTTCATCTACGGGCAGAAGCTGGACGTGCCAGCGATGCTGGGGATGGCGTTGATTGTTCTTGGGGTTGTCGTGATCCAACTCTTTTCCAAGACTGCTGGGCACTGAAAACACTGCCATTGAGTTGGAACACACCGATATTGAGCTGGAACGCACTTGGGGCGCGGGAGCTTGCTCCCGCTGGGCTGCGCAGCAGCCCCAAAAAGCTTGGGACCGCTGCGCGATCCAGCGGGAGCAAGCTCCCTCGCCACAAAAGCTTTGCTCCCATGTGGCCGACGTTGATCGCCAACAAATGCCTTGCGCAGCGAGTCTGTATACTGCGCCCTCGTCTTGAACACTGAGGTCGCTCATGCCATCCGTTATTTCCACCGACATTCTGATTGTCGGCGCAGGCGTCGCCGGCCTCTGGCTGAACGCCCGCCTGCGTCGCCAGGGGTTCTCGACTGTGCTGGTGGAAAGCGCCAGCCTCGGCGGCGGGCAGAGTGTCAAATCCCAGGGCATCATCCATGGCGGCGCCAAGTACGCGTTGCATGGCGCCTTGACCGGGGCCTCGGAAGCCATCGCCGACATGCCGCGCCGCTGGCGCGAAGCCCTGAAAGGTGAAGGCGAACTGGACCTGTCCGGCGTACGCATGCTGTCCGACGCCCATTACCTCTGGTCCCCGGGCACCCTGGCCGGCAACCTCACCAGTTTCTTCGCCAGCAAGGCCGTGCGCGGACGGGTCGACCAAGTCAAGGGCGATCAACTGCCGCCGGCCCTGCAAGACAAGCGCTTCAAGGGCAAGGTCTATCGCCTGGCCGAACTGGTGGTCGACGTGCCCAGCCTGATCGCGCGCCTGGCGGAACTGGCCGGCGACAGCCTGTTGGCCGGGCAGCGCATCGAGCCACTGCGCGAAGCCGGTGAGCTGGTCGGGCTGAAGGTCGACGACCGCGAGATCCGTGCCCAACGCATTATCCTCAGCGCGGGCGCGGGCACCGCCGACCTGCTCAAGGCCCTGGGCCTGAACAAACCGGCCATGCAGACGCGGCCGTTGCACATGGTCCTGGTCAAGGGACCGAGCCTCAAGCCGCTTTACGCCCATTGCCTGGGCGGCGGACCGAAGCCACGCGTCACCGTGACTACCCATCCCGCCGCCGATGGCCAATGGGTCTGGTACCTGGGGGGCGACCTTGCCGAAGGTGATGCCGTCGCCCGCGAGCCCGCGGCACAGATCGCCGCAGCTCAGAAAGAACTCGGCCAACTGTTGCCCTGGGTCGACCTCAGCACCGCGCAATGGGCCACGCTGCGGGTTGACCGCGCCGAACCGCTGCAATCAGGCCTGACCCGCCCGGATAACGCCTTCCTCGCCGAGCAGGAACGCCTGCTGGTGGGCTGGCCGACCAAACTGGCCCTGGCCCCGGACTTCGCCGATCGGGTGTTCAACGCGCTGCAACGCGATGGCATCCAACCCAGTCACCCGGCCCCGCTGCCGGACCTGCCGAAGCCGCCCATGGGCGTGCCTGCCTGGGAGCAACTGCTGCCATGATCCAAGCGACCCTGCATGACCTCTACCGCCCCCTCGGCCATAACGGCCCGCGGGTTTCCCCCCTGGGCCTGGGCACCGTCAAGCTGGGCCGCGACCAGGGCGTCAAATACCCCAACGGGTTTCAGATTCCCGATGACAACGAAGCGCGCATGTTGCTCAAACTGGCGCGTGACCTGGGCATCAACCTGATCGACACCGCGCCGGCTTACGGCCGCAGCGAAGAACGCCTTGGCCCGCTGCTGCGTGGCCAACGCCAGGACTGGGTGATTGTGAGCAAGGTCGGCGAAGAATTCAGTGACGGCCAGTCGCGCCACGACTTCAGCGCCGCCCATACCCGACTCTCGGTGGAGCGCAGCCTCAAGCGCCTGGAAACCGACTATATCGACCTGATCCTGGTGCATTCCGACGGCAACGACCTGGCGATCCTCAACGACAGCGAGGTCTACCCGACGCTGGCGGCGCTCAAGCGCGAGGGCAAGATCGGCGGCTTCGGTTTTTCCGGCAAGACCGTCGACGGCGGCCTCAGAGCCTTGGAGCAAGGCGATTGCGCGATGGTCACCTACAATCTGAACGAACGAAACGAAAAGGCTGTCATTGACTACGCCAGCAAACACGGCAAAGCGATCCTGGTGAAAAAAGCCCTGGCCAGCGGCCACGTCTGCCTGAGCCCCGGGGTAGACCCGGTTCGCGCCAGTTTCGAACTGTTGTTTGAGCATCCTGGGGTCGCCAGTGCTATTGTCGGCACCATCAATCCGCTGCACCTCGCCCACAACGTCGCGACCGTCGCCACGGTCCTGCGTAAACACTGACGCCGCCCTACGCGGCCTGAAGGAAGGAGCCGACATGCCGCGTACGCTCATCAGAAAGAACCCAAGCAACTTCAAGACCCTGCCCCTGTTCGTCGAAGCGACCCCCGAAGGCCTGACTTACCAGAGTGTCGGGATGCCGCTGAATTTCGCCCAGACCTTGCAGCGCCGCCGCCCTGTCGCGGTGGCCGATGCCGAGCGTTTTTCCCTGGAGCTGGCCAATCTGGGCGTCTCGGTACGCCTGACGCTGCATTGGCAGAACCGCGATTATTGGGTGCTGGTGCGCCAGCGTCGGCAGGATCGCGGCGACGTGGTGCTCAAGCTGATTTCCGGCTATGTCCCGGCCCACGAACTGAACCTGCCGCTGCTCACCGCCATCAGCGAAATTGCCGAAGAGTGCCTGCTGGAAACCCCTGAAGGCTGGCTGGGTGGACGCTTCAACGACACCTGGCTGCCGGCCCCCTACGCCACGGCCCTGCATTACCGCGAAGCCTTGCCGTTTCGCCTGACGCCGCTGTCGGGCTCGGCCCGCCCGGTGCGCAGCGCCAACCTGCAACTGATCGAGCGGCCACGGGCCTACGTGCACCTGCCGACGGCATCGCTGCAATTGATTTATGACTTGCGCCTGGATGTGCCCAAGGAAGCCAAGTCCCTGAGCCTGTTTCACGTCGATGAACGCTTGGAAGGTGACCAACTGGTGGCCCGCCTGGACCGCAAGCGCCCGGACCTGTACCTGATGCCCCTGCAGGACGGGCAGCCCTTGCCCGAGCTGTACACCTTGAAAAAGGATCAACTGCACCCGGCCAGCACCCGTGGCCTGTACCTGGCGGAAAGCTTCGCCCGGCAGGACGGCTGGCTGGTGCGCGACGAGCGGATTCGCTGGAAGGATTGGCTGCGCCAGCAAGGGCTGACGCCACCGGGCAAGGAGTCGGGCCTGACCCGACTCAAGGGCAAGGCCCGGCAGTTGCTCAAGAAGATCGTGCCGCGCAAGGTGGCTCGTTAGGCCTGATCGCCATTTCCTGGCTGGATGATGAGCCCTTGTGGGAGCGAGCTTGCTCGCGATGGCGGTCAATCAGTCAGCCTCTATTTGGCTGACACACCGCTATCGCGAGCAAGCTCGCTCCCACAGGTTCTGCGCCTTGCCTGACACATCAGTTATTGCGGATCTTCTCCACAATCGCCGTCGTCGAGCTGTTTTCCACCAGCCCCAACACTTTCACGGTACCGCCGTAGGCCGTGACGATGTCCGCGCCCACGACCTGATCGATCCCGTAGTCACCGCCCTTGACCAGCACATCCGGCTTGACCTGGCGCAGCAGGTTCTCCGGCGTGCCCTCGCTGAAACTGATCACCCAGTCCACCGCGCCCAGGCCAGCCAGGACCGCCATGCGCCGGTCGACGCTGTTGATCGGACGCCCGGGGCCTTTGAGACGGCTGACGGAGGCATCGTCATTGACCGCGACGATCAGGCGATCGCCCTGGGCCCGGGCCTGCTCGAGGTAGGTCACGTGGCCGGCGTGCAGGATGTCGAAGCAACCGTTGGTGAAGACAATGCGTTCGTTATGGGCGCGGGCGTCGTCCACCGCCAGCAGCAACTGCTCCAGGCCCAGCACGCCGCGCTCGGAGCCTTCCTCGCGCTGGATGGCGCGACGCAGCTCGGGGGCGCTGATGGCGGCCGTGCCAAGCTTGCCGACGACAATGCCTGCCGCCAGGTTCGCCAAGGCCACCGCGTGGGGCAATTCCTCACCGGCAGCGATCGCCGCGGCCAGGGTGGAAATCACCGTGTCGCCGGCGCCCGTCACGTCGAACACTTCACGGGCACGGGCCGGCAGGTGCAACGCCGGGTGATCGGGGCGCAGCAAGGTCATGCCGTGCTCGCCACGGGTCACCAGCAAGGCACCGAGGTCGAGGTCTTGCATCAACTGCGCGCCTTTGCTCACCAACTCATGCTCATCGACGCAACCGCCAACGATGGTTTCGAACTCGCTGAGGTTCGGCGTGATCAGGCTGGCGCCCCGGTAGATGGAAAAATCCTTGCCCTTGGGATCGGCCAGGACCGGGATGCCACGGGCACGGGCGGCCTGGATCAGCGACTGGTGGTTTTTCAACGCGCCTTTGCCGTAGTCCGACAACACCAGGACCTTGACGCCTTCGAGCAGCTTGTCGACCTCGGCACCGAGGGCCAACGGATCGGTGGCGAACGGTTCTTCGAAATCGATGCGCAGCAGTTGCTGGTGACGGCTCATGACCCGCAGCTTGACGATGGTCGGCTGGTGCGCGACGCGCTGGAATATCGCGCGTACGCCCGCCCCCTTGAGACTGTTGGTCAGGCTGTCGGCGGCCTCGTCGTCACCGGTCACGCCCACCAGGGACGCCGGCGCGCCGAGGGCAGCGATGTTCAAGGCCACGTTGGCGGCACCACCGGGGCGGTCCTCGATGTGTTCGACCTTGACCACCGGTACCGGCGCCTCAGGGGAAATCCGTGAGGTACCGCCATGCCAGTAGCGGTCGAGCATGACATCGCCGACCACCAATACAGGGGCTTGATCGAATCGCGGCATGGACAACTTCATGGAGCATCCCACATACAAAATGAACAGGGGCGCGATATTAGCACAGGGTTGAGGAAGGCTCTTGCACGGCTGCAACCGGATGCAATAGCCGCTTTCAGGGGCAACGCCGTACCAATGCCCACAAGCGCTCGCAGGCCTCGCTCAGCGCCAGGCCGTCCGTGTCGATATTGCCCTCGGGGGCCAGGGGAGCTTCATACGGGCTGTCGAGGCCAGTGAAATTCTTCAAGCGGCCGGCACGCGCTTCCCGATAAAGCCCCTTTGGATCCCGCTGGGCACAGACCTCAAAGGACGTGCTGACATAGATTTCCAGGAAGCTACCCTCGGGAAACAACTGGCGCGCCGCCTCACGGTCGGATCGAAAGGGTGAGATGGCCGCAACGATGACAATCAGCCCTGCGTCGACCATCAACCGCGCCACCTCGGCGATGCGTCGGATATTCTCATTGCGCGCTTCAGGCGTCATGCCCAGGTCGCTGCACAAACCCCGGCGCAGGTTGTCACCGTCAAGCAGGCAGGTGTGAAGCCCCTGCTCGTGCAGCCGCACTTCCAGCGCATTGGCCAGTGTCGACTTCCCCGCCCCGGAAAGCCCGGTCAGCCAGACGCATAGCGGTTGTTGACGTTTGATCGCGGCCCTGGCCTCGGGGGAAACCGTCGAGGCGTGAGGCGAATTCTGTTGATGTGTCGATACCTTTGACATCTTTTCCATGAATCAAGCATCTCCCAACTCTACCGGCTGCTCAAAAGTAAAGCACAGGCGGGCTCGGGCACGTCAACGAATCAGGAGCGGCTGGCCTGGCGATCATCCTGCAACGAGGTGTCCAAGTGCCGAACCCAGAAAAGCTCATGCCGCCGGACCGCCTTGCGGAAGAACTCGTCTTCTCCGGTGCGCGGCCAGCGGCGCCCGGCCAGCAGGCGCTGGATGGCGCGGCGCAAACGCCGCTTGAACGGAGGACGCCCCTGCAAGTCATGTTGCATGCCCAGGGCCATGGCCTTGTCCATAAGGGTGGAAGCGTCCAGTGACGGACTCCACAACCCATCGGCCGGCAAGGGTTCTATGGCCGGCGGCAGCGCAATGCCATGGCCTGCCGGCCCCATCGGCCAGCGGTCGTTGTCGTGCAGATGATTGGCATAGAGCAGCAAGGTCCGCGGCCGCCAGGCACTGAGCTCGATCGCCTCCATCAGCGCTCGGGTGCTGGCGACATGATCGCTGTGCGGGTCCAGCTCGGGATGCGGCGTCAACAACACCTCGGGCCGGTGATGTTCGAGCAGACGTGCCAGGTCGGCCACCAGGTTGCGCCACGTCGGCAAGCCATCACTGTCACCCGGCAGGCTCAAGGCATTGAACCTGCGGACCTGGCGGATATCGCTCTCGCCTGACTCCCGCGAGCCGAAGCCTTGGTCGGGTGCCTTCGCCATGGCTTCCAACTGCAGGCAGTAATAACCCAGCTGCACGCATTGCTGTTGCGCCACGCCCCCCCATAACGGCACGGCCAGGCTGTCCCAACTGCGCAAGCGCCCCTTGAGACGAGCGGCCTCGGCGGGGTCCAGGCCCATGTCGCGATAGCGCTCGGCTTCGATTTCCCCTTGGGTCAGCGTCACGATAGCCACATCGCTGGCACGGCTGTACAGCCCGAATGCAGCCAGTTCGGCGTCATCGGCATGGGGCGCGACGATGAGCAGGCGCTGCTGGCCGAAATCCGGATTGCTCAGCACATGCAACGTAGCCTGCGGGGCAACGCTGCAAAAACGTCCGCGCAATGCCAGGGTGCCATCCGCGAGTGCCGAACCTTGTCCGGACAGGTTGAGAAAACGCTCGCCGAAAACGCCCCGTTCGAGATCCTGGCGATCATCTCCAATCCAGACTTGGGGGTCGAGGAAGCGTCCCAGCCAATGGCTTTTTACCCGTACCTGCAAGATCAGCGTCTGCCCGGCATCGAATTCACCCGTGAGTTGCAGCTTCCCCCCCATCAAACTGACGGGAAACCGAGGCGTATCTGGCGGGAAGTCATAGCGATAATCGTCCCCCGGGGCATAGAACAGATGGTCGGAGAACCAGGCTTCGTGGGCAACCCAGACCAGCAGGAGAAATACCGGCAACGACCACCACGAAACCGTAAAGCCGAGCACCAGCGCCGCCAGCAGCACGCCAGCGAGTACCAGGCGCTTGCGTTGACGATGGCGTTTGAGCAGTTGCTGCTTGCGTGCGCTCACGGTTCTCTTCTCTCTCTCATGGGCTGCGTGTGCTCCCTCAAACCTGATAGACCGGAACCCGGTTGCACCAGCGATCCTTGTATTCGCGATCGGCGCGGCCGAACGAGTAGCGCAGCGGCTTGCCCGCTGCCCGGGCGAGTTCCCACTCGGCCTGGGTGTTGACGAAGCTGAGCACGCTGCCCGGACTGAAGTCGCGGCTCTGCGGATCAACCCCGCCATTGATGTATTCCAGGCTGAACCAGCCGGGCGCCTCGACCCGATACAGAATCTGGATCGCCACCGGTTCGTCATTCAGATAAATCAGCGACCCGGTCATGAATTCGCGCATCAGGCTGAACACCTCGGCCAGATGCGTCTTGCCCGGGACTTCGAAATTCCAGCGACGCTGGAACAGGTCGGCATACACTGCGGCCTGTTCGCCGGGGGTCAGTTCGAGCATGGGCCGGATACTGCCCCCCGCGTCTTCCAGCAGCCGCTGTTCGCGGCGCTGGTTGTAGCGGAACTTCTTGCTGTAGTCCTCTGGCTCACGCGCCAGCGCCAGGCCTTCCGGTTGCTCGACGAGGCCAGTGACGTGCGGGGCATTGAGTTCGGACACATACCGCACACGGTGCCGCAGGCGAACCTGGGCGCCTTGGCTGACGGGCAGGATGACCTCGGAATTGCCCAGGTCGAGCATGCCACGCTTGCCCTCACGCTTGAGCACATCCTTGGCTAGCGCCACATGCCGCCCCCAGGTGGGCATGGCGGCGTGCAGTTGGCCATCGACGAGCCATCCCAGGTAGCGCACCGGAATACCCACCAGCCCGGCCAGGCGCTCGACCACATCGGGGTGTGTCGCCACGCTGCCGCCGAACTGATGCCAGGCTTGGGCATAAGTCGCTGCGTCTATCGGGGTCCACCCGCTTTCTCGCCAGGCCCGCCAGTAACTCAGGATCAAACGAAGGACTCCTTCGCCGGCTCGTCGGCGCCCTCGACGAAATCCTTTTCGTGCAGGCGTGCATAGAAGCCATTCAGCGCCAACAGCTCGGCGTGGGTGCCACGCTCGACGATACGCCCCTTGTCCATCAGCAGGATCAGGTCGGCTTTTTCGATCGTCGACAACCGGTGGGCAATGACGAGCGTGGTGCGTCCTTTCATCACCTGGTCCAGGGCGGCCTGGATGTGGCGCTCGGACTCCGTGTCCAGGGCCGATGTCGCCTCATCGAGGATCAACAGCGGAGCGTTCTTGAGCAACGCCCTGGCAATCGCCAGGCGCTGGCGCTGGCCCCCGGAAAGCAGCACGCCGTTCTCGCCCACCAGCGTGTCGTAGCCCTGCGGCATTTGCTCGATGAACTCGGCGGCGTAGGCATCTTCGGCCGCCCTGCGGACATCTTCGAACGGTGCACCGGCGAGATCGCCATAGGCAATGTTGTTCGTCACGCTGTCGTTGAACAGCGTGACCTGCTGGTTCACCAAGGCAATGTGTCGACGCAGGTTGTTCAGCCGGTATTGCTCGACATCCACGCCATCGAGCAGTATCTGCCCCTTGTCGTGGTGATAGAAACGCGGGATGAGGTTGGCAAGGGTCGACTTGCCGCTGCCCGAGCGCCCTACCAGGGCGATCATCTGGCCCTCTTCGGCGGTAAAGGAGATATCGTCGAGCACGAGTTTTTCCGTGCCCGGGTACTGGAAGCTCAGGTTGCGCACTTCCAGCCGACCATTGACCCGGGCCATCTCCTGGGTCCCCGTATCGACTTCAGGCTCTTCGTCGAGTTGCTCGAAAATGCTCTCCGCCGCGGCAAGCCCTTTCTGGATCGTGGCGCTGACTTCCGACAACTGGCGGATAGGCTTGGGTAGCAAGCCGGCGGCGGTGATATAGGCCACCAGCTCACCTGCCGAGGCATCGCCACGCAGGTAAAGCACCAGGTACATCAACACGGCCATGCCGATGTAGATCACCAGTTGCAGCATCGGCGTGTAGATCGACTGGGTGCGCGTCATGCCCAGGCTGCGGTTCATGTTATCGGCACTGGCCTTGTGGAACCGTTCGATCTCATAACTTTCGCCGCCGAAGCTGCGCACCACGCGGTAACCCTGGATGGTTTCCGACGCCACATGGGTCACATCGCCCATCGCCACTTGGATTTTCTTGCTTTGCTTGCGGAATTTCTTGCTCGCGCTGCTCACCAGCAGGGCAATGACCGGCAGGATCGCCAGCAACACCAGGGTCATTTTCCAGTTGCTGTAGAGCAGGTAGCCAAACAGGAACACCACGGTCAACCCCTCCCGGATGACGACCTTGATGGCATCGGTGGCGGCGCCGGTGACCATGGTCACGTTGTAGGTAATGCGGGAAATCAGGTGACCGGAGTTGTGGTTGTCGAAGTAGCGGTTGGGCAAGGTCAGCAGGTTGTCGAACAACGCGCAACGCAAGTCATGGACCACACCCCGGGCGACCTTGGCCAGGTAGTAGTTGCCCAGGAAAGAACCGATACCCTGGTAGACCGCGATCAGCACGATCAGCAGCGGCACCCCCAGTACCAGCGATACCCCCATGAACTGGGTGTCATTGGGCTTTTGCAGTGCGTCGAGAAAATGCTTGAGCATGTCCGCCAGCATCGGCTGGCTGGATGCGAACAACACGAAGCCAACGATACTGACGGCGAAAGCGCCCCAATACGGGAGTACGTACTTTAGCAATCGCACGTAAATCTTCATGCTCGATTGCTGGTCGGAATTGGCCATTCGGTGCGCCTCGCACGTTTGAAAAGACAGACAAGCTGCAGATTGTAACAGCGAACCAATTGCAACATTGGCCCAGCCAGGATGAAGGAGTGGGAGTGCCGTCAGGAGGGCTCCTCACGGCACGGCCGCATGGTCAGGAGGCAGGAACACTCCCATTGGAAACCTTGATGTCGGGGTTACCCCGAGCCGCCAATACTATGCTCAGCGCAATGGGCAGCCAAGTAATCAGCCAGTCCGCGTTGGGCTTGAGCCATAGGCCAATGCCATCTGTCAGTAATGACACGCCGGAGAAGACCCACAGTATCAGCAGCACCTGACCCAGCGGTTGCGCACGCGAAATCCAACCACGCCAGCCCGCAGCCAGCCATAGCAAGCCATACAACATCAGGCCAGGCACACCGAGACGTACACCGGTATCCAGGAAAAGGTTATGGGGATGCTTGAATGGTCGCCGGATTTCGGCGACAGGAATGAGATATTCATGGAAACCCAGCCCTGTTGCCCAATGCTCCAACATCAATCGAATGCCAGCGCCCCATAGCTCTGGACGATAGGACACACCACGCTGCAGAAAGATTTCCGGCGCGAATACGGCGATCAATGCGATCCCGGCAATCACCGGAGCGATCAATGCTGCGGCCAGTCGCGACGGTCGCGCCACGCCCGCCATCAACAGACCGGCCAGCAGGCCGATCCATACACCACGGGTTTGGTTGAAGCCCAAAAATACCGCGTACCCCAAGGCAGGAATGATCAGAAGCATCATCACCCAAGGGCTGAAACGTTTGGTCTGCAACATGAATGTGCCGATGATCGCAAGGGCTCCCACCGCATGCGCGGCAGGGATGGCGGTGTCCCACAAACCGATCGCAAGTACTCGCGCGCTGAAAGGCCGGGCGCTGAACGGGTAGAAATAGACCCAAGAGGCCAACGCAAAAACACCGCCCACGATTGATGCATACAGCAACATCGACTCGAACCGCCATGCACGGTTCTGTGCCGCCAGCAATATGCCAGACAGCGTCAGTGTCACATAGATCGTGACCTTGACCTTGCCAAGGACGTTCTCTCCTCCCTCGATCCAAAGCACCAGCAATGTCCAGGCCATGAACAATGCGTAGAACACGCACTCGGGCTGCTTGAACAACAACCGGAAATCCCGACGGAACAACGCCAGCAAGGCAGGCAGCCACAGCAGGAAAATCAACAACTGGTGATAAAGCTTGTTTTCCGGCAGTACCCAAGCACCACATAGAAGAACCAGAAAGCCAATGGATGCCCATGCCACCAGGACATCCTGGTCGATAAGTCTTTTTATATTGTTCAACATTCAGGTTCTGCTCAGAATCCGATCGGCGACCCGTTGCAATTGAGCCTGATCGGCATTTTTCCAGCTGCCCTTGATGCAGTAGCTCTCGGAAAGATAATGAAGGAAGTTGCGCCTCAAGCGCTCATCGAGCGGCCATTGCGGGAATCCACGGGCCAGCGCCATGACCTGGTCGGCATTTTCGGCATGCATCACCAGCCCTTCAATATTGAAAAAGGCTTGGCCAAGCGTGAGCACGGGCTTGCCCAGCAGCAGGCTTTCCAGCCCCACGGTCGAATTGACCGTGATCACGAACTGACTGGCCTCGATCAACTGTTGCGTGGCATTGCCGTTGGCGAAGAGCAGGCGTTCATGGGTGCGCTCGTGCAGCTCGGGGTAGCTCTCGCGGCTGGACGGGTGCTCCTTGAACACCACAGTCATGCCCGTCTCCTCGGCGAGTCGCTCGCCTAAGGCAAACATATCGCGCATGTTCCTGATCCAGGGGGAAAACAGGCGGACCTGACTGTCGCGATCATCCTGGAACGGAATGAAGACGAACTGCGCGGGCAGCATGATCGGGGCCGGTCCGGCGCTGCGTGGCGCACGAGGAATCAGCACCGGCGCAGCTTGGCTTTCCGGCACTGGATGCGGGTAATCGAGGTAGAAACTTGCCTCGCGCGGAACCGCGTTCAGGTAGTTCACGCCGCGCGGATCCACCGTAGTGGTGTCGGGCAACAGGCCGTTTTCGAAGAAGAAGGTCTTGCAACCGGCCGGCGCCAGTGCCGCCAGCAACCGGCAGTAACGATGGGCGCCGTTCCAGAACGCCAACGCATCGGGGCGCTCCCGGTCAAGCAAGGCCTGGGCGCGCAGCGCCATCCACAGGAGTTCGAGGCGTAGCAACAGGCGATACAGCGTGCCATTGTTTTTTTTCTTGACCCGACGCTCCTCGCATTTCTCTTCGATCAGGCTCGGCCAATCGATGCGCGAAACAATCCTGGAGATTCGCAGAGACCTTGGCCAGGGCATGTGTTGAGGAGAAACGACTTTACCTTGCAGCTCGGTTTCGTTGAGCAAGCGATTGAAATAAAGACCCTGGTGCTTGGCCAGGGAAATGAACAGCGTTTTCGTCATGGAATATCCAGAAAGACGGCGCCAGGCGAGCCGTGAACAAGGCGAACGCCCCGGTGAAAATTGACGCGACTATACCACAGCGGTTTTTGCCGCCTGCACACTGCGCTAACATACCCGGCTGCCCCTCCCATCGGGCCAAGCCTTGGAGCCTTGATGCAAACGCTCGACCCTACTGTTTACCTCGACCTGCGCGAAGGTGCCGATGTCCTCGAAGCCGATCGCCAAGGGGATAAAGTGCTGCGCCTGGTCGATGGCTCGATACTCAAGCTGTTCCGGCGCAAGCGTCTGCTGACCTCCGCGCTATGGTCGCCGTATGCCAGGCGCTTTGCCGACAACTGCCAGGCCTTGCACGAGCGCGGCATTGAGTGTCCGCGGGTTCGCCAGGTCTTTCGCATTCCCTCCATCGAGCGTGACGCGGTCCATTACGACCCGCTGCCTGGTCGCACCCTTCGTCAATTGCTGGACGGGGATGCCCCTGCCGACCTTCAGGCACGACTCGGTGAGTTCATGGCTGGCCTCCACCAGAAGGGCATCTATTTTCGCTCCGCGCACCTGGGCAACGTCGTGCTGACACCTGAAGACACGCTGGGGCTGATCGACGTCGCCGACCTGAGGGTCTATGGCAAGCCGCTGCGCAAAGGGCTGCGCCTGCGCAACTTCAAACACATGTTGCGCTACCGCCAGGATCGCGAATGGCTGCTCAGGGACAATCGGTTCCTGGAGCACTACCTCAGCCATCAGCAGACCTGCAACGAACGGGAGCTGAGGCTCGCGCTCGGTACCTGAATCGCCAGTCAGCCGGCGGCAGGCAGCCTGGATAATTCGAAGTCCTGCGCGGGATCCCTGTCGCGCAACAAGTCATCGACCAGCTCGACGGTCTTTGCCAACCCCTTGGAGCCGTGTACCAAGTGATAATCGGCGAAGCCGCGGGCCTTGACCACGCAATCCGTATAATCGCGCTCTAGCGCCTGCAACTGCTGGGAAAAAGCCTGCTCGTCGCGCACTTGCGGCCCGAAGAACAACGCGTGGGAAAAAATATCCACATCGTTGCCAGCATTCACATGTATCACCGGCCGGCCTGCCAGCCCCGCCTCGATGCCGGCATTGGACATGATATTGACGACTACGCTGGCCTGGGCAAGTGCCTGTGCCAGCGAGCAGTCGATATCCAGCAGCTCAATGTTGGCGAATCGCGTCGCCGCGTCGATCCAGAATTGCGCCTTGCTGCGCGGGTGGCGCTTGAACAGCAGGCGATAATGCGGATTGCGCCCGGCCCAATCGCGCAGCAGCCGATAGGTATCCTCATAACCGGACTCTTTTTCTCGATCGGGCCCTACCCCCAAGACCAACAATGTCTTGATGCAGGGATCAGCGATGGGCAGGTCATAGCTTTCATCGACAAGGTAGGAACCGACCAGCACCACTGTCGACTCACCGAACCGCAGTCGACGCTCTTGCAAGGCTTCCAGCGAACTGCGCCCGAAGACGCCGTAATAATCGTAGTCGTTCATGCCCAGCCGGCGGGATGACTCCAACGTCGTGGCATGGGCCAGGTGCAGCAACCGGGCACCCCGCGCGGCCAACGCCAGGCGCAGGAACGGCGCGTGGAGGCTGCCATTGCGTTCGTTGATCAATACTTTGGGTCGGTAGGTCTCCACCAGCCATTGAGCATGGGCGGCATAGACCAGGTAACGCAGGGGTACGACCTGTGGCGGCGCCACGAGCATGCGCTGGGCGCACGCGTCGGCGGGAGCGCGCAGCGCGGCCTCCGTCAGTTGATGGCCGCGCTTGCGCAGGGCATCGATCAACACGTTCTTGCGCTGCAGTGCCATGGACTTCGGTGCCGAATGCAACAGCAGCACTTGGCAGGGTGCCGCGCCTGTCGAACGCTTCAGGCGCGCCTTGGCGCGCAGTCCAGTCGCGACATCCACCAGCACATCACGAGCCAGTCGCAACAGGCTGCCAAGGCGACCGTGACGCTCGCGCAGCACTTTCCAGCGATAGCGGTCCAGTTCACGCGCCTTTCGGGCCCAGCTTCCGTCGGCCTGGAACCTATTGTCGTCAGACCTCGAGGCGCTCACTTGAACAACAACCGGATGGCCTTGCGCGTGTAGGACCAGCGCGTGATAGACCGAAGATCGGTACGAATGGCCTGGGCATAAAAAACCTTGGCATTGGCATAGTCGCCGGCACTGTAGCAATCGCGGAACAACGACAGGCATCGCTGGGCCATGAAGGCTTGGCGCAGGTCCTGCAGTTCCTGCGGCATGCGTGCCGGGGAAAACACTTCGTCCACCATGCCCACGCCCGCCGCCAGGCTCTGCCTGAGGTCATGGCGCATGCTGTCGCCATGCTTGTGGATCAGCGCCAACGGCTTTGGGAGTACGGTGCACGGAAAACGCGCCAGCACCTGGGCAAACACCGGGATATCTTCAACGTTGCGCAGATGCTCTGGGTAGTTGCCCGGCCCGAATACTTCGCGATGCATTGCACAGGCACCGTTGGACAGCGTCACCGTCTTGTCCAGCAGATAACCCCGAACACGCCCACGCGGTGTGGTCGGTAGTGGCTTTACTTCATGCTCGACACGACGTCCGTCCGCAAACACCGACCAGTGGCCGCCGATGACCAGGCGAGTCTCGGGATGACTGGTTATATGCTGGGTCACCGCGGCAAGGGCACCGGGTGCCATCTCATCATCGGCGTCGAGGAAGATCAGGTATTGCCCCCGAGCCTCCTCAATCCCGCGGTTTCGGACCGATGACAGACCGCCGTTGGGCTTGCGCAAGGCTCGGAAGCCCCCGGCATGTTCGGCCTGCAATTGCTCCAGGACCTGGGGCGTTGCATCGGTGGAACCATCGTCGATCACCAACAACTCAGCCTGGGCTTGGCTCAACTGCGCAATGACTGAATTCACCGCGCGAGGCAAGGTCTCGGCGTAGTTGTAGGCCGGAATGATGACACTGACCAGCACTTCAGTCATAAGCGTCCACACCGTCCTTGACCACCAGAATGTCTTCCATGATCAGGTACTGCAGGTCGGAACCGAAGAACATGTTCAGCGCGTCGGTCGGCGAGCAGATCATCGGCTCGCCACGACGGTTGAGCGAGGTGTTCAGCGACACGCCATTGCCAGTCAGGACTTCCAGGGCCTTCATCATGTCGTAGTAGCGCGGGTTGTATTCGCGCTTGAGCACCTGGGCCCGGGAGGTGCCGTCTTCATGGACGACTTCCGGCACGCGGGTTTTCCATTCCTCGGCCACTTCGAAGGTGAAGGTCATGAAAGGGGCCGGGTGGTCGACCTTGATCATCTGCGGCGCAACGGTGTCGAGCATCGACGGGCAGAAAGGCCTCCAGCGCTCGCGAAACTTGATCTGTTCGTTGATGCGATCGGCCACGCCACTGGCGCTTGGGCACCCGATGATCGAGCGACCGCCCAAGGCACGCGGGCCAAACTCCATGCGGCCCTGGAACCAGGCCACGGGGTTGCCGTCGACCATGATCTTGGCGATGCGCTCTGGGGTGTTGTCGATTTTGCGCCACTCAGGCTTGCTCGGATGACGGGCGCACGCGGCGATCACATCTTCGTTGCTGTAGGCGGGGCCGAGGTAGACGTGTTCCATCTTCTCCACCGGCACGCCACGGGCGTGGGACACATAAGCCGCCGCCCCCACTGCCGTGCCGGCGTCGCCGGAAGCCGGTTGCACGAACAGCTCCTTGACGTCGTCACGGGCGATGATCTTCTGGTTCAGCTTGACGTTCAGCGCACAGCCACCGGCGAAGGCCAGCTTGCCGGTTTCCTTGAGCACGTCACCCAGGTAGTGGTCGATCATTTGCAGTGCGAGCTTCTCGAACAGCGCCTGCATGCTCGCCGCATAGTGGATGTACGGTTCGTCGGCAATGTCGCCTTCACGTTTCGGACCGAGCCACTCGATCAGTTTCGGCGAGAAGTAGAAGCCCTTGCCCTTCTCTTTATAACGACGCAGGCCGATTACGTTGGCGTAGTCGGTGTTGATCACCAATTCGCCGTTTTCGAACGAGGCCAGGCGCGAGAAATCGTACTTGCTGGCATCGCCGTAGGGCGCCATGCCCATGACCTTGAATTCGCCATCGAGCATTTCAAAACCGAGGAACTCGGTAATCGCGCCGTACAGGCCACCCAGGGAGTCCGGGTCGAAGAATTCCTTGATCTTGTGGATCTTGCCGTTTTCGCCATAGCCGAAGAAGGTCGTGGCGTACTCACCCTTGCCGTCGATGCCCAGGATCGCGGTTTTTTCCTGGAAACCCGAGCAGTGGTAGGCGCTGGAAGCGTGGGCCAAGTGGTGCTCGACCGGTTCGATCTTGATCTTTTTCGGATCGAAGCCCAGTTGTTCCAGGCACCAGACAATCTTGCGGCGATAACGCTTGTAGCGACGGTTGCCCATCAGGATCGCGTCGAGGGCGCGGTCCGGGGCGTACCAGTAACGCTTGGCGTAGTGCCAGCGCGCTTCGCCGAACAGGCTGATGGGGGCGAAGGGGATCGCCACCACATCGACGTCGGAAGGCTTGATGCCGGCCTGCTCCAGGCAGAACTTCGCCGACTCGTAGGGCATGCGGTTCTTTGCATGTTTATCGCGTACGAAGCGCTCTTCCTCGGCCGCCGCGATCAGCTTGCCGTCAATGTAAAGCGCTGCGGAAGGATCATGGCTAAGGGCGCCGGACAGGCCAAGAATCGTCAATGCCACAGGGTCTAGCCTCTTATGTCTGCATACGGGCGACAAGCGCCGCAAAAAATGGATGTGCCGCGCATCAGGGGTGCGGGGCAGCTAAAGGGCGGGATTATAGCGTAAAAGCGGCCTTAAGCCTCTAGCGGTGAGTGGGGCCTGCGAGGCGTTGCCAATAGACCAATGGAAAACCTGCCCACCGGATAGGCGGCTCGCTGCGATGATGTTATTTAAAAAGCCATTTATGGGCATTCATAGTCATGGTGGCCGAGACCAGTAGTCATGACATGGATTGCTTCATAACCATCGGCGGTGGGCAATCTCACGGTCATACGCCACACATCCGCAGCCCCCACATTCCACGCATGAAGTTTTTCATTACTTTGTAAGGCTGGTACTGAGTGGTTGATGATCCGCGCAAACCGTACAACGTAAAAAACGCGAAGATGTCCGATACAGCAAAAGCACAGCTCTTAAAAAGGGAGCCATACGGCTCCCTCTTCCAAGAATACAGCGAAGAGAAAAGCTTTATGGGAAAGGCTTCTTAAATGCGCAAGCCTCGACCGATCCGTCTTCAAAAGTCACCTCGCCATACAACCTGCTAAATGTTCTATCGTCTGCTTTCAAAATAAACTTTGCAGTATCAACCGTAAACCACACGGTTGAGCCTTCTGAAGGGACATCGTAATGGAACCCAGCGTCATGTATCGCGCCGCCCCCCAATTTCGATGCGAGATTAAAGGAGTCCAATCGCCCCTCCATCTTTCCTGAACCTGAGTCTGCCGAAGTGATAATCAGGTCTCGATAAACGCCCGCTATAGCCTGCTCACTATTTCGCCGGCATATAAGTGCTTGCTCCTGTGACATATGAATTTCCTCAGTAAATTCTTCACCCTGTCAATTCAATATTGACAGTCACCCAAAGATAAAAAAAACAATTAAAAATCAAACTGTCAAGACTGACAGTTTTTTATTGTTTTTTGTTATCAACCACATCACCAAAAATCATAAAGCGCTCTTTTTGCCCTCTAAACTAAGCCGCTGTGCTGCGGAACAGTGCTGCGCTAACTCGCCGGCGTCTTGTCACTTCGCAGCGCCAGAAGTCTGACCTAACACAGTAGGCTGCTCACGACAGCTGAATATATAGGTCATGGATCGCTTACGTTTGATCGACCCAAATACCGGCAGCGCAACATTATCGAATGCATGAGCGGTTGCTGAAAGAAAGCCACCGCATCGTCACACGTCTCGACAAGCTCGAGAAAAGCACGCAGCCATGGTCTCACTGGCTTGTTCCATGCGTTGTCTGCGACATCTCTTTACGTACAGAGCCTAAAAAATCACATCAATAGCGCAACTGATTATTAAAAACTGTCGTAGTTGACAGGCCCCAATGGAAGCAACGCCATCTAACATCTCATTGCAAACAGAATTTATGGATGTTTGCACTAAACAGCAAAACTTTGGAGAGAAACAACATGAGAACGTTATTGCTCACGACTGCGGCGGTTAGCTTTCTATGCTTCAACATGAGTGCGCACGCACTTAATGAAACTTGCTACTATCCTACACACAACCCTAACACTGGCCAGATGGAAGACGGGGCACAAAAACCTATCCACATCGATATCCAGCGTCCAGACAGCGGAAAAATGTCGGAATCTGCGACTTACAATGCCAGCGGGTCGAGAACTCCTAGCGGGCAAATTGGATATGAATGGAAAGAGGGAACGGGGGGATTACAATACACATCATTTTCGGATGCAATTATAACGGTCACTCCTATACCCAAAAATCCAGGCGAAGGAGGTGGCCGTAACGTTTTCACTAAACTAACAATTCATGATCCTGTTTGCGGCTTTTCCCAATCGACCGAATTCAACGTAAATTTTTATGAATAACACGAGAATATCGGTATAAAAAATAGATATATTAAAGCCTCGCCTTTTAACGTCCAACGCTTTGCGTTGGACGATATTTTCAGGAAGCGGGAATACAGCCATGAAAAAAAATCCCACATAGTCAACCTTCCTTACCCAGGCTGCAAAAAACAGTTGAAAAACTCCTTTTGCCAGGTCGCTCATCACATCAGACCGAACGCTCAACCGCTTTCGGCAACCGCCCCCTCAATGACCCGATACACCGCACTGTTCTGCGGCCAGGCGCCACTGGGCCAACGTGTCTAATAGGACGCAAGATCCAAAGCAAAGCAAAGCAAGAGCGGGGTAAGTAGGCCTCTATGGAGCTGAACCACCGCTAGCGCGAGCAAGCTCGCTCCCACATGGTTTTGCGGATGCTCACAATGTTTGCAGACGATACAAAAAACTGTGGGAGCGAGCTTGCTCGCAATAGCCGATAGCGGCAGTCCATTTCAAACCCGAGTCCGCCCCTTTCTCGGCCTTAAGGTGTACGCGGTCCGTGGCGAGGGAGCTTGCTCCCGCTCGGCCCTGTAGGAGCTGGCGAAGCCTGCGATCTTTTGATTTTTCGCTTGAGACTCAAGTGCCTGGGGAAAGATCGCAGCCTCGCTTCGCTCGACAACTCCTACAGGCGCAGCCCAGCGGGAGCAAGCTCCCTCGCCACGGTGCCCGGTTACAAGACAGATGGCGCGCTATCGACGCCCTTCGGCAACCGCTGATCGATCACCCGATACAACGCACTGCCCTGCGGCCAATTGCGCATGAACCGCGCCCGATCCCGGGCGTAGGCCGGGGCGAAGCTGGCCTGGCTACGGTGCTGGCACATGGAGTCGAGGTCGATGAGCGCCCAGCGGTCGTCTTGCCAGAACAGGTTATGCCCTTTGAAATCACCGTGACTGATGCGCTCGCGGATCAGGTCGGCGAACAAACGATCCAGTGCCAGCAATTCGGACTCAGGGGCTTCGCCGTTTTCCACGTAAGGGGCGAAGCGCTCGATGATGTCCGGGCCAGGCAGGTGTTCGGTGACCAGATAGGCACCACGACGCAGCCACAGGAAACGCTTTTCCAGCAGCGCCAGCGGCTTGGGCGTGGCAATGCCGAGGAAGGCCAGGCGATGGCCTTCGCGCCAGGCATGCCAGGCACGGCTCGGACGCCAGAAGCGCTTGAGCCAATGGGCGAACCCCTTGATGTTGTAGCGCTTGATGATCAGTGTGCGGCCGTTCGCAACCACTTTTCCGACACTCGCCGCGCCGCCGGTCTTGTACAGGTGGCCTTGGTCGAGCAAGGCATCGGCCTGCTCGAGCACGGGCGTCATCGCGGCCTCTTCTTCGCGGCGGATCGCCCGCAGCCCGAACGGCCCGCGCTGCACACTGAAAAGGCTGCACTCGCGCCCGACTTTTTCAAGAAAGTCCTTCAGTCGCCAGGCGTGGACCTTGTCGATCTGCTTTTGCAGCGCTTCCATGGGCAGCGCGTGTTCAGCGTTGCCCAGCAGGTAGTGCACCAGCAGTTCTTCGGTGAACGGCTCGATGGATTTGGGAAGCTGGGCAAAGAATACGCCCAGGTTTTCCAAGACTTTTTGCCGCGACAATGGCTGGCCGGGGGTTTCGACGCGAATGCCAGCGCCATCGATAAGATAAAGCTTGCCGCCGTGGCGCAACAAATTGTCCAGGTGCAGGTCTTCCTGCCACAGGCCTTTGCTGTGCAGCCGCGCAATCGCGTCCAAGGCCTCGGCCAGCACCGCCGTTTGCTCATCCGCCAGTATCGGCAGATGTTCGACCTGCTTCCAGGCGTCACCAAGACTCTCGGCATCTTCCAGAAGCTCGAACAGCAACCAGCCACCTTCGCCTTCCTTCAAGCCATCGGCCAGTAGCAACGGCGTCGTCAGCCCCTGCTCCGCCAGCAGGCGAACGCCTTGAAGCTCACGCTGGAAATGTCGGGGTGCCTTGCTGCCCACCAGCAACTTGGCCAACACCGGGCGGCCTCGCCATATGCCGGCGCCCACGTAGCGCTGCCCTGGCAAAACCCGCAGTAGCGTCAACAACTGCAACTGCGCCGGGCCGGCGGCGTCCGCCAGCTCCAGGCTCAGGGGCAGGCCAGGATTGCGACCGGCATTTTTCAGTTCGGACAAAAGCATCAACGAGCCTCCTTGTCGCTACGTCGGGCGGCCAGCCGGGTCATCCAGCTGTCGACCAGAGCGCTGTCGAGCGGCTGCTCCAGATAAACAGACAGCAATTGGCGCACATCGTCGCTCTTCCAGGCGCCTGCCCGTCGCAACAGCGGCTCGAGGTCCTTGACCCGGTCACGTTGGCCGAACAACAGCGGCCGGGTTTTCTCCAGGTCAATCAGCTGTGCCTGGTAGCTGCCGTCGATGGCTTGCAGGAAAATATGCTTGGGATAGAAACAGCCATGCATTTGATGGGCATTGTGCAGGCGACGCGCCAAGTGACCACAGGCTTGAAGGATGCCTGTACGTTGTCCGGCACTCAGCGTCGACCAGCGCTGCAGCAGTGAATCAAGGTCATCCCAGCCGTCCAGCGCACGCGTCAGCAGGACCGCCCGCGCCTCGCCGTTCACTTTGCGCTGGCCGTAGAACACCGCTTGCAGCGCGGGAATGTGCAACTGCCGATAACGGCTGATATTGCGAAACTCCCGGGAAAAGCTCGGTTCGCCAAACGGGTGGGACCAGGTCCGGGTCAGGTAATTGCTCTGGCGCTTGAGGTAATAACCCTGCCCTTCCAGCTCCAGCCGGAACACGCTGCTCCAGCCATCGCCCGAGGTGTTGGGTTCGTCCACCGCTTCCAGTTGCCGCGCCCACAACGCCTCGAAGCTGTCCAGGCCATGACGTTGCAACAACGCCCGATCTTCAGCGGCCAAAAAATCAGTCATTCACGCCCCTCGAAAAATCTCACCACGTGGCGGATGCGCTTCTTGTCGCACGCATCGAGCCGGTCGCGCTGGCGATATTGCAGGTAAAAACGCAGGCGCTGCGTGGCCGACAAATGGTATTTGGCCACTTTATCCAGGCACGCCAAGTCCTTGGTAATACGGTACTTGAGCCAGAAACCGCGCCAGAAATCGCCGTTCGGGCAGTCGATCAGAAACAGCTGCGAACGGTCGTCGATGAGCAGGTTGCGCCACTTGAGATCATTGTGAGTGAAGCGGTGGTCGTGCATCGTTCGCGTATAACCGGCCAGTTGCCGGCTGACGCTATCGACCCAGGCACGGTCCGCCAGCCTCGGATCGTGGCGCTCGGCGAGGGCCGAGAGGTCTTCGGTATGCGGCAATTCGCGGGTGATCAGCGCGCCACGGGCATAGGTCGCGCCGTTTCGCTCCAAGCCCCAGCCCACGACTTCAGCGGTGGGGATGCCCCATTTGGCGAAGCGCTTGAGGTTCTGCCATTCGGACTTGACCCGTGGCTTGCCCAGGTAGCGCCGCAAGCCTTTGCCGGCCCCGACGTAGCGCTTGACGTAATAATTCACGCCGTTGCGCTGTACCCGGATCACCTCGGACAACGGGTCGCGGGTCAAGCGCTCTCCTTGCAATGCGAACACCGCTTCGAGGCTGCCAAAATCCCCTGCCAACTCGGCATATGCCGGTTCCAGATTCCAACCCGACATCAGAGCGCGTCCCCGTACCGCTGCTTGCGGGCATACAGTTTGTTGGCCTTGCCTTCGAGCCAGGCCAGCAGCGAAGCCTCTTCGGCGAGGATTCGACGCAGCGGCTGTTGAAAATAGCCTTTGAGAAAACGCAGTTTGTCGCGGCGGGTCAGACCGATGTCCAGTGCCGAAAAATACAGCGCCGCCAGGTCCTTGTTGCGCCAGCGAGTGGTGATGGCAGGACGGGTCTGGGCGCGGTGCAGGTCGATCACCGAGAGCTTGAAATCCCCAGGTGTCACCGGTTTGTCGGTGTGCAGGAGGAAGTGGCAGATGTAGCAGTCACGATGGTTGACCCCGGCGCGGTGCATCATGCCGGTCATGCGCGCCACTTCGGCGATCAGCGCACGCTTGAGCGTCGGCTGCGGCGGTTGCTTGACCCAGTCGATGCTGAAGTCTTCGAGGCTGACGGTCGGTGCCAGCTCTTCGGTGACGATGAACGAGTGCTGGTCCGCCGGGTTGCTGCCCTTCTCGCCGTAGGCGACCGCCGTCATGGTCGGCACACCCGCTTCCTGCAAGCGCTGGATCGCCTTCCACTCCTGCCCTGCGCCGAGTACCGGCAGCTTGGCGGTGAACAGGTTCTTGAAGATCTCGCCCCAACCGATTCCGCGGTGGATCTTCACGAAAAAACCGCGACCGTCCACCTCCGTGCGCAAGGTGCGCCGGGCCTCCAGTTCGCGATAGACCTCGCCCTTGAGCGCTTCGACTTCGGCGAACGCATCGCGCCCGGCCCAAAGGCTCTTGAACGGTTCGGCCAGCATCAACTTCATTGCGCGTGCTCCGCCAATATCACATCCGCCGCGTGCTGCGGCATGCTGTAGAGGTCGGCCGTCTCGGCGAAGGCCAGACCGTTGCGGCTCCAGGCCGCCCGTGCCTGGGCGTCGTTCAACATGCGCCCCAGGTAGTCGGTGAGCTGGGCTTGTTCGAACGGCTCATCCAGCACCAGGCCACTGTCGGCCTCGGCGATGTAATGGGCGTACCCACACACCGCACTGACAAGCACCGGCAACCCCGCCACCAGTGCTTCGAGCAATACGGTGCCGGTGTTCTCGTTGTACGCCGGGTGGATCAACAGGTCGGCGCCCAGCAGGAAACGCGGGATATCGCTGCGGCCCTTGAGGAATCGCACGTTGTCGCCCAGACCCAGCGCGGCGCTTTGCAGTTGGAATACTTTGGGGTCGTCCTGGCCAATTACAAACAGCCGGGTGCGTTTTCTCAGCTCGGCTGGCAACGCGGCCAGGGCCTTGAGGCTGCGATCCACGCCCTTGGTCTTGAACCCGGAGCCGATCTGCACCAGCAGCAGGTCGTCGTCGGCCAGCTCGAATTCGGCCCGGAACGCGGCGCGAATCTCGTCGGCGTGGGCGGGCCGGCGACGGTCCTGGGCGATGCCCGGCGGCAGCAGGTGAAAACGTTCCAGCGGCGTGCCGTAGTGCTTGATGAACAACGGCTGCTGGACTTCGGAGATCATCAGGACTTCGGTCTTGGCATCCTTGGCGAACACGGCCCGCTCATACTCGGCGAAATGCCGGTAGCGGCCCCAGCGCCGGTACAGCGAATTGCGCAGGTTCTGCGCCTTGTCTTCGAAGCAGCCGTCGGCGGCGTAGTACACGTCCAGGCCGGGCATTTTGTTGAAGCCGATCAACCGGTCTACCGGGCGCTTGGCCAGGTCGGCCTCCATCCACGCAGTGAGCTTCTCGTTGCGACGATGATTGAACAGCGCCTTGACCGGCGCCACCAGCACCTCGAAGCCTGGCGGCACGTCACCCTCCCAGATCAGCGTGTAGACGCGGATCTGGTGGCCGCGTCGCTGGCACTCCAGGGCGATGCGCATGAAGTCACGCTGCAGGCCACCGAAGGGGAAATACTTGTAAAGGACAAAAGCCAATTGCATCAGCGCGGCTCCTCAGCCAATAACGTGCTCAGGTGGCTGGCAACACGCTCGGGGTTCAGACGCGTGAAGCACAGGGGCTGCTCGCGTTTCAGGTCAAACCGCCGGGCATCCTCGGCGGTTGGCGGATAAGTGCAGTGTTTCTGCATGCACGGCGCGCAAGGGAAATCACTGGCGAGGTGAATCTGGCCCCTGCCATAGGCGCCGGTCAGCACCGGATTGGTCGGGCCGAGCAAGGAAATGGTCGGCACGTCCAGGGCCGCGGCCAGATGGCCGAGGCCCGTGTCCACGGCCACGCAAGCCTGGGCCCCGGCAAGCACCTTGCCCATGCCGCCGAGGTTCAGCTTCGGCAGTACCAGGGCGTTGCGCAGCCCGTTGGCGATGCGTTCGGCCCGGGCCTTCTCGGCAGGGTTGCCCCACGGCAGTTTGACGACCACGCCGAACTGGGCCATGCGCTCGGTGAGCTGGCGCCAGTAAAGCTCGGGCCAATGCTTGGATTCCCAGGTCGTGCCATGCAGGAACACCACATAAGGGTAAGGACGCGGCAATTCCACCAATCGGTCGATGTCGAGGCCATAGCTGCCTTGGGTTTTCGGTAAGTCATAGCCCAGCGCCAAGGCGAACAATTGACGCACCCGCTCGACCGCATGTTGACCACGGGCCACGGCCAGGCGACGCGAATAGAAGCGCGCCGCGAGGGGCTCACGCGCAGAATCCTTATCCAGGCCAGCCACCGGCGCCTTGACGTAGCGGGTCAGCCAGGCACTTTTCAACAGGCCTTGGGCATCGATCACCAGGTCGTACTGTTCGGCGCGCACGTTCTGCTTGAAGCGTCGCCATTCGCCACTCTTGATGGTTTGCCAAAGGTTCTTGCGCCAGCGACGGATCGCCACGGGAATGACCTTGCCCACGGCCGGGTGCCAGGTGGGGATTTCGGCAAAGCCTTCTTCCACCACCCAGTCGAACTTGATGCCGGGAATCGCCCGCGCCGCGTCGGTCAGCGCCGGCAACGTGTGGACCACATCCCCCAGCGAAGAGGTCTTGATCAGCAATACCCGCAAGTTACCGGACCTCCACGGGGGTGCCCTGCAAACGCTCCAGGGCCTCGTTCACCGACGGCGGCATGAGCTGGCGCAGGCAGTTGTAATGACCAAAACGGCAGGTGCGGTCGAAACACGGGCTGCACTCGATGCCCAGGCGCACGACCTCGACCTGGTCGGCCAACGGCGGCGTGAAGCCTGGCGAGGTGGAACCGTAGACCGCCACCAATGGACGATTCAGGGCCGCGGCCACATGCATCAGGCCCGAGTCGTTGGAGACCACCGAGTCGGCGCAGGACAGCAGGTCGATGGCCTCGGCCAGGGAGGTGTCGCCACTGAGGTTCACCGACTCTTCCCGAAGACCCGGGATCAGCCGCGAGCGGATGTCCTCGCCTACCGGGTGATCTTTTTTCGAACCGAACAGCCAGACTTGCCAGCCTTCGCGAATTTTCGCCTCGGCCACCTGGGCGTAGTGCTCCGCCGGCCAGCGCTTGGATTCGCCGAACTCTGCACCTGGACACAGGGCGAGCACTGGACGATCCAGGCTCAGGCCGAACTTGGCCAGCGCCGCGTCACGGGTCACCGGGTCGATCCGCAGGCTCGGCCGCGGATACGGCTTGGGCAACTCGGAGCCAGGTTCGTAGGCCAGGGCCATGAAGCGCTCGATCATCAACGGATAACGTTCTTTGTCCAGCTTGCGCACGTCGTTGAGCAGGCCGTAGCGAAACTCGCCACGCCAGCCGGTGCGCTTGGGGATGCCGGCGAAGAACGGCACCAGCGCCGACTTCAACGAGTTGGGCAACAGGATCGCCTGGTCGTACTGACCGACCAGGGATTTGCCGATGCGCCGACGGGTCGCCAGCTCCAGCGCGCCGTGGCCGAGCGGGAAGCTCAAGGCCTTGCGCACTTCGGGCATACGTTCCAGGATCGGCCGGCTCCATTCAGGGGCCAGGACGTCGATTTCGCACTGCGGATGACGCTGTTTCAAACACTGGAACAGTGTCTGCGCCATCACCATGTCACCGACCCAACTGGGCCCAACGATCAAAATATTCATGTGCTTTCCAAAAACGATACGGGGAGGCCTACGCCTCCCCGCCTCGAGAATCACTGTGGCTTAGGTCGTTGCCTGTTGCCCTAATCTACAACACACCGCCAATCAACTGTGGGAGCGAGCCTGCTCGCGAAGAGGCCAGCCCATCCAACATCATTGTCGCCTGACACTCCGCCTTCGCGAGCAAGCTCGCTCCCACAGGGGGTTTGCATAGGCTCGCAATACCGTGCCACACCACAAATCCATTGTGGGAGCGAGCTTGCTCGCGAAGAGGCCAGCCCATCCAACATCATTGTCGCCTGACACTCCGCCTTCGCGAGCAAGCTCGCTCCCACAGGGGGCCTGCATACGTTTCCAGCACCGTGCAGCACCGCCAATCAACTGTGGGAGCGAGCTTGCTCGCGATGAGGCCAGCCCATCCAACATCAATGTCGCCTGACACTCCGCCTTCGCGAGCAAGCTCGCCCCCACATTTAAAGCTTCAGCTCAGTCCCAGCTCCCGCCAGATCCGCACTACCTGCCGGCGCTCATCCACGAACTGGTCGCCTGCGATCACCCCGGCATCTTTCTGCAAGGCTTGGCGGTGAGCGGCGGAGCGGTAGGCTTTGTAGGCCTCGCGCAACAGCGTCGCGTCTTCGGCCGGCATCAACCCGACTTCCTGCAACCCGTCCAGGATGCGGATGTTATCGGTGTAGCGCACCAGCGATGGATGCTCTTCGGACCACGCCAGGGCCGCGTATTGCACCATAAATTCAATATCGACGATACCTCCGGCATCCTGCTTGAGGTCGAAGGGTGCCGCGGCCTCGAAGGCATTCGGCGCGGTCCCGGCGGCGGTGGTCTTGCTGCCAAGGTTGTCACGCATCTTGGCGCGCATCTCACTGACTTCCTGGCGCAGCGTCGGCAAGTCACGCTTGCGTCCCAACACCTGGACGCGGACCTTTTCGAACGCCTGGCCCACGTCCTGGCTGCCCACCAGCACACGGGCTCGCACCAGCGCCTGATGCTCCCAGGTCCAGGCTTCGTTCTCCTGGTAGCGGGCAAACGCCCCGAGGGAACTGACCAGCAACCCCGACGCCCCGGACGGTCGCAGGCGCATATCCACTTCATACAACTGCCCGGAGTTGGTCTGGGCGGTCAGCAGGTGAATGATCCGCTGGCCAAGCCGGGTGAAGAATTGCGCGCCGTCGATGGGTTTCGGGCCATCGGTTTCCGCCTGCGGGTCGCCATCGTGGATGAACACCAGGTCCAGGTCAGAACCATGCCCCAATTCCAGGCCGCCGACTTTCCCATAACCGACAATAATGAAGCCCGGATCACACAGGCTGCCGTCGGTGCGCAACGGCACGCCGTGCTTGGCGGCCGTCTGGCGCCAGGCCAGGGCCAGCACTTGTTCGAGAATCGCCTCGGCCAGCCAGGTCAGGTAATCGCTGACCTTCATCAACGGCAGGCTGCCGGCGATTTCCGACGCCGCCACCCGCAGACGGTGCGCCAGCTTGAAATGCCGCAACGCCTCCATTTGCTGCTCCAGATCATCCTCGGGAATGCGCGTCAGGCGCTCACGCAACTCCGCCGCCAATTCCGGCGCCAGGGGCGGCTTGAACAGCCGGCCCTCGTTGAGCAATTCATCGAGCAGCAGCGGGAAACGGGTGATTTGCTCGGCAATCCACGGGCTCGCTGCGCACAGCGTCAGCAAGCGCCGCAGGGCCCCGGGGTTTTCTGTCAACAACACAAGATAGGCCGAACGGCGGGCCACAGCTTCTACCAAGGGCAGCACCCGCTCCAACACCAGGTCCGGATCGGCATGCTCCACAGCCTGGGCCAGCAGGCGTGGAATGAACGCATCCAGGCGTTCGCGCCCCAAGCGCTGCATGGCGCGCAATTGCGGGCTGCCACGCAGGACGGCCAGGGCCTTGAGGGCTTTGGGCGCATCGACGAAACCGCCCTCTTCCAACTGACGGCACGCCACTTCTTCATTCTGGCTGTCTTCCCACAACGGCAACCATTCGCCGCCGACCACCACTTCGCTTTCACCGCCCTCTTCTTCATCCGGGTCGGCGATGACCTGGCCGAAATGCCAGGCCACGCGCCCGCGCCAGTACATCAATTGCTCATGAAAGGCCGGCCAGTCGGCAAAACCCAGCATGGACGCAATGCGCGCCTGATCCTGCGGGCTGTCTGGCAGCATCTGGGTCTGGCGATCGGCAATGGCCTGGATCGCATGCTCGGTATAACGCAGGAATTCGTAGCCCTGGCGCAGCTCATCGATCACCTTGGCCGGCAGGTAACCCTGGCCCTCCAGGGTGTTCAACACCTTGAGCAGCGGCCGCTGCTGCAAGCTCAAGTCGCGTCCACCGTGGATCAGCTGGAACGCCTGGGCAATGAACTCGACCTCGCGAATGCCGCCCGAGCCCAGCTTAATGTTGTCGGCCATGCCTTTGCGCCGCACCTCCTGCTGGATCAGTTGCTTCATGGTGCGCAGCGCTTCGATGGCGGAGAAATCCAGGTAACGGCGATAGACGAACGGACGCAGCATGTCGAGCAGTTGCGCGCCGGCCACCTGGTCGCCGGCCACCACCCGCGCCTTGATCATGGCGTAGCGTTCCCAGTCGCGGCCCTGGTCCTGGTAATACTGCTCCAGGGCATTGAAGCTCAGCACCAGCGCACCGGCCGAGCCATAGGGGCGCAGGCGCATGTCGACGCGGAACACGAAACCGTCGACGGTCATCGGGTCGAGGGCCTTGATCAGGCGCTGGCCGACGCGGATGAAAAATTCCTGGTTATCCAGCGGCCGCTTGACGCCCACGGTTTCACCGCCCTCGGGGTACGCGAAGATCAGGTCGATGTCCGACGACAGGTTCAGCTCCACCGCCCCCAGCTTGCCCATGCCGAGAATGACCATCTGCTGCGGCTCGCCGCTGCGTCGTCCGGTGGGCGTGCCGAACTGCTGGATGAGGCGCTGGTACAACCATCGGTAAGCCTGGTCGATGCAGGTGTCGGCCATGTCCGAGAGGTCGCGACAGGTCTGGACCAGATCGGCCTGGCGGGTCAGGTCGCGCCAGATGATCCGTACCTGCTGGCGGGTACGTTGGCGACGCAGGACGCGGCCCAGTTCGTCTTCGGTTTCGGCGGCCTGGACGGCCGCGCCGATCTGCGTACACATTTCGCCGGGTGCCAGGCTACGGTCCAGTTCACCGCTGCGCACCAGCTCCAGGAGCATCACCGGGTCACGGACACTCTGCTCGATGACAAAGTCGCTGGCGGCGGCAATGCGGCTGAACGCCTCCCAGCGTTGCGGGGTCCAGGCCGACAGCCCATGATCGTCGTCGAGGCAGGCGACCGCCGCACGGAACGACTGCTCGGCACGACTGACCAATGACTGGAGAATCGCAGGTACTTCGACAAGCGAGGGCAGGCTCATGGTCTATCCTTGATCGGCGCGGGAAAGGCTGGATGTAGTGTTTTTTCAAAAGACACTACCTGATCGACTGTCGAACAAAGATGATAAATAGCTGAAAATCTGATTTTATTGGCAGCCGGCATCAAGTTTTTACCTGTTCGAGTTGGCTAAAGACCAACAGTAACGATTATTCTCACAACGAAACGAGGGGCCACGAGCCGCTCAGGTGTAGTTTTACTACTCGTCTATACATTCGAAAGGCTGAAACGGCCGACGATTTGTAGTAAAACTACACGCCGCCGAAACAACCTTCGGCAATCCAAGAATTTATATCGTCTGCCCACAAGGCCAGTCGCAAACTCAGGCAACCGATTCTGGTAGCCTTTCCGCCCTGGAGCAAGCCATGCAAGACCTCGATCCCGTCGAAACCCAGGAATGGCTGGACGCCCTGGAATCGGTTCTCGACAAAGAAGGCGAAGACCGTGCTCATTATCTGATGACCCGTATGGGCGAACTCGCGACCCGCAGCGGTTCGCAACTGCCCTACGCCATCACCACGCCGTACCGCAACACGATCCCCGTTACCCACGAAGCACGCATGCCTGGCGACCTGTTCATGGAACGCCGCATTCGCTCGCTGGTACGCTGGAACGCGTTGGCCATGGTCATGCGTACCAACCTGAAAGATTCTGACCTGGGCGGTCACATCTCCAGCTTCGCCTCCAGCGCGACGCTGTATGACATCGGCTTCAACTACTTCTTCCAGGCCCCGACCGACGAACACGGCGGCGACCTGATCTACTTCCAGGGTCACGCATCGCCAGGCGTCTACGCCCGTGCGTTCATGGAAGGCCGCATTACCGAAGACCAGATGAACAACTTCCGCCAGGAAGTGGACGGCAATGGCCTGTCCTCGTACCCGCACCCTTGGCTGATGCCGGACTTCTGGCAGTTCCCGACCGTTTCCATGGGCCTGGGCCCGATCCAGGCGATCTACCAGGCACGCTTCATGAAGTACCTGGAAGCCCGTGGCTTCATCCAGCCAGGCAAGCAGAAGGTCTGGTGCTTCATGGGCGACGGCGAGTGCGACGAGCCGGAATCCCTGGGCGCGATCTCCCTGGCCGGCCGCGAGAAGCTGGACAACCTGATCTTTGTCATCAACTGCAACCTGCAGCGCCTCGACGGCCCGGTTCGCGGCAACGCCAAGATCATCCAGGAACTCGAAGGCGTGTTCCGTGGCGCCCAGTGGAACGTCAACAAAGTCATCTGGGGCCGCTTCTGGGACCCACTGCTGGCCAAGGACGTCGACGGTATCCTGCAACGTCGCATGGACGAAGTCATCGACGGCGAATACCAGAACTACAAGGCCAAGGACGGCGCGTTCGTCCGCGAGCACTTCTTCAACTCGCCTGAACTCAAGGCCATGGTCGCCGACCTGTCCGACGACGAGATCTGGAAGCTCAACCGTGGCGGCCACGACCCGTACAAGGTCTACGCGGCGTACCACCAGGCGGTCAACCACAAAGAACAGCCGACCGTCATCCTGGCCAAGACCATCAAGGGTTATGGCACCGGTGCCGGCGAAGCGAAGAACACCGCGCACAACACCAAGAAAGTCGATGTCGACAGCCTGAAGTTGTTCCGCGACCGCTTCGACATTCCGGTCAAGGACAGCGAGCTGGAAAACCTGCCGTTCTTCAAGCCTGAAGAAGGCAGCGCCGAAGCCCGTTACCTGGCCGAGCGCCGTGCCGCACTGGGCGGTTTCGTGCCACAGCGTCGCGCCAAGAGCTTCAGCATCCCGACCCCGCCACTGGAAACCCTCAAGGCGATCCTGGACGGCTCGGGCGACCGTGAAATCTCCACCACCATGGCCTTCGTGCGGATCCTCGCGCAATTGGTCAAGGACAAGGAAATCGGCCAGCGCATCGTCCCGATCATCCCGGACGAAGCCCGTACCTTCGGTATGGAAGGCATGTTCCGCCAGCTGGGCATCTACTCGTCCGTCGGCCAGCTCTACGAGCCAGTCGATAAAGACCAGGTGATGTTCTACCGCGAAGACAAGAAGGGCCAGATCCTCGAGGAAGGCATCAACGAAGCGGGCGCCATGAGCTCCTTCATTGCCGCCGGTACTTCGTACTCCAGCCACAACCAGCCGATGCTGCCGTTCTACATCTTCTACTCGATGTTCGGCTTCCAGCGTATCGGTGACCTGGCCTGGGCCGCTGGCGATAGCCGTACCCGTGGCTTCCTGATCGGCGGCACCGCCGGCCGTACCACCCTCAACGGTGAAGGCCTGCAGCACGAAGACGGCCACAGCCACATGCTGGCCGGGACCATCCCGAACTGCCGCACCTATGATCCGACCTACGGCTACGAGCTGGCGGTGATCATCCAGGACGGCATGAAGAAGATGACCGAAGAGCAACAGGACGTCTTCTACTACATCACCGTGATGAACGAGTCCTACCAGCAGCCAGCCATGCCGGCCGGTGTCGAGGCAGGCATCGTCAAGGGCATGTACCTGCTCGAGGAAGACACCCGCGAAGCGGCGCATCACGTCCAGCTGATGGGCTCCGGCACCATCCTGCGCGAAGTGCGTGAAGCGGCGAAGATCCTGCGTGAAGAGTTCAACGTCGGCGCCGACGTCTGGAGCGTCACCAGCTTCAACGAACTGCGTCGCGACGGCCTGGCCGTAGAACGCAGCAACCGCCTGCACCCTGGCCAGAAGCCAAAGCTGAGCTACGTCGAAGAGTGCCTGAACGGTCGCAAAGGTCCGGTCATCGCCTCCACCGACTACATGAAGCTGTTCGCCGAGCAGATCCGCCAGTGGGTGCCTTCCAAGGAATTCAAAGTGCTGGGCACCGACGGTTTCGGCCGTAGCGACAGCCGCAAGAAGCTGCGTCACTTCTTCGAAGTCGACCGTAAGTTCGTTGTGTTGGCAGCCCTGGAAGCCCTGGCTGACCGTGGCGATATCGAACCTAAAGTGGTGGCCGAAGCCATCGCCAAGTTCGGCATCGATCCGGAAAAACGCAACCCACTGGACTGCTGAGGAGAATTTTCGTGAGCGAACTCATTCGCGTACCTGACATCGGCAGCGGTGAAGGTGAAGTAATTGAACTGTTTGTGAAGGTCGGCGACCGTATCGAAGCCGACCAGAGCATCCTGACGCTTGAATCGGACAAGGCCAGCATGGAAGTGCCTGCGCCGAAGGCCGGTGTCATCAAGAGCCTGAAAGTGAAGCTGGGCGACCGCTTGAAGGAAGGCGACGAACTGCTGGAGCTGGAAGTCGAGGGCGCCGCTGCGGCGCCTGAAGCGGCCGCCCCTGCGGCTGCCCCGGCAGCGGCTGAAAAGCCTGCCGCCGCGCCGGCTGCCGAAGCGGCTCCCGCGCCCGCTGCGGCGCCTGCCGCTGCCAGCGTCCAGGACATTCATGTCCCGGACATCGGTTCGTCGGGCAAGGCCAAGATCATCGAAGTGTTGGTCAAGGCTGGCGACACCGTCGAAGCCGACCAGTCGCTGATCACCCTGGAATCCGACAAGGCCAGCATGGAAATCCCATCGCCGGCCGCCGGCGTGGTGGAAAGCGTCGAGGTCAAGCTGGACGACGAAGTCGGCACCGGTGACCTGATCCTGAAGCTGAAAGTAGCCGGCGCCTCGGCACCTGCCGCGCCTGCCCCGGCCGCTGCGCCAGCCGCCAAGGCTGAGGCCGCTCCAGCACCAGCCGCCGCGCCTGCGGCCAAGGCTGAAGCAGCCCCTGCTCCGGTCGCCACTGCGCCTAGCGGTGCCAAGGTGCATGCTGGCCCTGCAGTGCGTCAGCTGGCCCGTGAATTCGGTGTCGAGCTGTCCGCCGTAGGCCCGAGCGGCCCTCACGGTCGCGTGCTCAAGGAAGACGTGCAAGCCTACGTCAAGGCCATGATGCAAAAGGCCAAGAACGCACCGGCCGAAGGCGCCACCGGCGGCGCGGGCATCCCGCCGATTCCGGCGGTGGACTTCAGCCGCTTCGGCGAAACCGAAGAAGTGGCCATGACTCGCCTGATGCAGATCGGCGCGTCGAGCCTGCACCGCAGTTGGCTGAACATCCCCCACGTGACGCAGTTCGACCAGGCCGACATCACCGAGCTGGAAGCTTTCCGCGTCGCGCAGAAAGCCGTGGCGGAAAAGGCCGGCGTGAAGCTGACCGTGCTGCCACTGCTGCTCAAGGCTTGCGCGCACCTGCTCAAGGAACTGCCGGACTTCAACAGCTCCCTGGCCCCAAGCGGCAAGGCTGTGATCCGCAAGAAATACGTGCACATCGGCTTTGCCGTCGACACCCCGGAAGGCCTGCTGGTACCGGTCATCCGCAACGTCGACCAGAAGAGCCTGCTGCAACTGGCTGGCGAAGCCGCTGCCCTGGCCGAAAAAGCCCGGAACAAGAAGCTCACCGCTGACGACATGCAGGGCGCCTGCTTCACCATCTCCAGCCTCGGCCACATTGGCGGCACCGGCTTCACGCCGATCGTCAACGCGCCGGAAGTGGCGATCCTGGGTGTTTCCAAGGCCACCATCCAGCCAGTCTGGGACGGTAAAGCCTTCCAGCCGAAGCTGATGCTGCCACTGTCGCTGTCCTACGATCACCGTGTGATCAACGGCGCCGCCGCCGCACGCTTCACCAAGCGCCTGAGCGACTTGCTGGGCGACATCCGCACCATCCTGCTGTAACACCGGGCGGCCCTCCCTTGGGAGGGCCATTCGGAGCACCGTTTTCCGAGCGCCACGCTCGTACCTCAACCCCGTCCGTTTGGCGGGGCTTTTTTTTGCCTGGAAATCAAGCCAGGTACAGGGATGCTGGATGGGCCGGCCTCATCGCGAGCAAGCTCGCTCCCACAAGGGTCTTGTGGTGCCGCACTGCACCTGAAACTGATGAGCCCCTCCTGTGGGAGCGAGCTTGCTCGCGATAGCGGTATGTCAGACAGCCCGGCAATTTTCCTACCCCGCCAGTTTTAAATGACTACGACCCCTGTAGTCATTCCCCACACCCCGCGCCCCCTTCCCTATCGATATTTATCGCCCGCCGAGCTTTAGCATCGAACCGCCAAGGCACCTTGATGGGCGCCCCACTAAAACTTCGAATGGATTCGAATATGTTCAAACCTACCGTCGGCCCGATTGTCGGGCACACGACCACGGACCATGCCCGGATATTCCTGCGCGGCGATCATGGCAACAGCCAGGTATTTGCCGGCATCCGCCACCGACGCCGAGGGGATACAAGCTGGTCGATGGGGCAATTTGTCCAACTGAAGGCCTACCGCGACATGTCCGATGTCATCGTGTTGAAAGGCCTTCAACCCGACACCGCCTACGAATACCAGGCCGGCTGGTTCAGCCCCCTGAGCCCGACCCATACCGTGGAAACTATCCAGGAGCTGCCCTTGCAATGGCCCAGGAACACCTATTGCTTGCGCACGCCGACCGATAAAACCGATGCGCCGCGGGCTTATATCGTGGGCTCGTGTCGCTACTTGCGGATCGTCGCCAACACCCCGCTGCTACCCGCCCTTGGGGATCGCACCTTCGCCGGCATCAATCGCGTCGTCGAACAAGCCGACCCGCCGATCAGCGCGGTATTGATGACCGGCGACCAGGTTTACCTCGATGACTTGAATGTCATCGGCCCGGACCGAGCCTATAAAAACATCCTCTTCAGATACCGAACGGTATTTGCGCAGCCGCAGATCAGCAAGCTGATGGCTGGCACCCCGACCTACATGATCCTCGACGACCATGAAATCGAAGACAACTGGCCCGCCAGGAGAACCGCCCAGGACGACCTCCTGTATGCCAATGCCATGAGCGCTTATCGGCTTTACCAGGCCAGCCACGGGCCCGTCCATGAACTGTCGGGCGACGGAACATTGAACAAGGCGTTGACCCGCTACTGGTACACCTTTGCCCACGGGGATATCCATTGGTTCGTTACCGACAGCCGGACGCAACGCAACCTGTCGGCGGACGACCGGCGCATCCTCGACCATGAACAGGAACAGGCCCTGCTTGAATGGCTCGTCAACAGCCCCGCCCGGGTCAAGCTCGTCGTCACCAGTGTGATGTTTTTCCCAGACAGCAAGCGCAATGACGGCGATGCCTGGCAGGCGTTTCCGGCACAACGGCTGCGACTGCTGGACAGCATCCGCCGTCAGCGGATCAAAAACGTAGTGTTCATTTCGGGTGACGTCCACGGTTCCATGACCAGCCGGCTGCGGCACAGCGAGGATCCTGATTTCGAGGTCAACACCGTCGTTTCCTCGCCGTTCTACAACAGCAAACTGCTGCCTTTTGCAAAAGCCGCGGATTTTATTTTCCACCGGCCCATGGCCCGCACGGACAGCGGTGAGTACCGCTATGAACTGACCAGCGAAGTAGTGAGCCAAGACAACTTCGCCCGCCTGCAGGTCACGGCGCAGAGCCTCCAGGTCACCTTCCACGACCGTGACGCAAGGCCCTTGCAGGCAGTCGATATCCCGCTGCGATGAACTTCCATGCCCTCTGATCGGCTGGCGACTGGAGAAATCCCGTTGTCGGCCGATAAAAGGTTTATAGCACTTGGCCTTCATCTCTCTTGTCAGCCAGTGCCGCAATGATGCAACCTTGCGCCAATCCGTAATAACGAGGGCGTCAGCCCGGCGCGATCAGCATTTTCGAAGCGAGTTTCCCCATGAAAAGCCAACCCGATGCCGCCAGCCGTATGGCGGCCGAGGTAGTGACGCAGTTACCGGTGCCCGCGCGGCTCGGTATGCTGCGTTTCGAACGGCTGAATGAAGCTAGCTGGGCGCTGTTGTTCCTCGACCCCAATTGCGAGCGACACTTCGGCCTGCCGGCGGTAGAGCTGTGCTCGCTGGTCAGTTCGCCCTACGCCAGCCTGATGGAACCCGAAGCGCGCTATCAACTGCACGACGCCATCCAGCAGCAACTGGCCCAGGCCGCGCATTACCAGATTCGCTACACGCTCCACACCGCCAAGGGACCGATGAACGTGCTGGAAACGGGCGAAGCCTATAAACAGCACAATCGCCACCTGCTGCGCGGCTACCTGCTGGTAGTGGACAATTTGCTGCAAAGCGAACCCTCCATGCCGGCCCTGGACCTGGAAACCCAGAACTCGCGCCTGCAGATCGCCCTGGAACTGAACCAGCGCGCCCAGCAAGAGCAGCTCCAGCATCTGGACCGCGTACGTGCCCAACAGGACCTGATCCTGCTACTGACCCGCCAACGCTACAGCGCCAACAATTCCCTGCTCGAAGCGGCCGAACTCATCACCCGCAGCGCCTGCGACATCTACCAGATCGATTGCGCCAGTATCTGGAACCTCGACGATGGCAAGCTGGTGCCGATTTCCGCCTATAACCGCGCGTCCCAGGAATATTTCCTGCCCGCGGTGATCGACGCCAACGAGTTTCCCGACTACATGGAGGCGCTGCAGACCTGCCGCGCCATCGACGCCCACAATGCGATGCGCGACCCGCGTACCCGGGAAATGGCCGGGAACCTGCGCGCTCGCGACGTCAACGCCATTCTCGACGCCAGCGTGCGTATCGACGGCCAAGTGGTGGGCGTGCTGTGCCTGGAACAAGTGGGCGCCACCCGCGCCTGGCAGTCGGATGAGATCGCCTTTGCCGGCGAGCTGGCGGACCAGTTCGCCCAAGTCATCAACAACCACAACCGACGCACCGCCACCAGCGCCCTGCACCTGTTCCAGCGGGCCGTGGAGCAGAGCGCCAACGCGTTCCTGCTGGTCAATTGCGACGGCGTGGTGGAGTACGTCAACCCAAGCTTCACCGCGATCACCCAGTACACCACCGAGGAAGTCCACGGCCAGCGCCTCTCGGAACTGCCGGCCCTGGAAAACCTCAGCGAACTGCTGTTCGATGCGCCCTCGGCGCTGGCCCAGAGCAATAGCTGGCAGGGCGAGTTCAAGAGCCGTCGCAAGAACCTGGAACCCTACTGGGGCCAGTTGTCGATTTCCAAGGTCTACGGCGACAACCGCGAGTTGACCCACTATATCGGCATCTACGAAGACATCACCCAGACCAAGCTGGCCCAGCAGCGCATCGAGCGCCTGGCCTACACCGACAACCTGACCAACCTGGGCAACCGCCCAGCGTTCATCCGCAACCTCGATGAACGCTTCGCCCGGGACAGTGACTCGCCCATCAGCCTGCTGCTGGTGGACATCGACAACTTCAAGCGCATCAACGACAGTCTCGGCCACCAGACCGGCGACAAACTGTTGATCAGCCTGGCCCGGCGCCTGCGCAACAGCTTGAGCCCCAGTGGCAGCCTGGCGCGCTTCGCCAGTAACGAATTCGCGGTGCTGCTGGACGACACCGATCTGGAGGCCGGGCAGCAGATCGCCAGCCAGTTGCTGATGACCCTCGACAAACCGATGTTCGTCGACAACCAGTTGATCAGCGTGACCGGCTCCGTGGGCCTCGCCTGCGCGCCGCTGCACGGTCGCGACCCGCAGACGCTGATGCGCAACGCCGGCCTCGCCCTGCACAAGGCCAAGGCCAACGGCAAGCACCAGGTCCAAGTGTTCACCGAAGCACTGAATGCCGAGGCCAGCTACAAGCTGTTCGTGGAAAACAACCTGCGACGCGCCTTGACCCAGAACGAACTGGACGTGTTCTACCAGCCCAAGCTGTGCCTGCGCAGCGGCCGCCTGCTGGGCATGGAAGCGCTGCTGCGCTGGAACCATCCGGAAAAGGGCATGATCCGCCCGGACCAGTTCATCAGCGTGGCCGAAGAAACCGGCCTGATCATCCCCATTGGCAAATGGATCGCCCGCCAGGCCTGCCGGATGAGCAAACAGCTGACCGCCGCCGGCCTGGGTAACCTGCAAGTGGCGATCAACTTGTCACCCAAGCAGTTCTCCGACCCGGACCTGGTCGCCTCCATCGCCAGCATCCTCAAGGAGGAACAACTGCCGGCGCGGCTGCTGGAACTGGAGCTGACCGAAGGCCTGCTGCTGGAAGCCACCGAAGACACCCACTTGCAGCTCGACCAGCTCAAGCGCCTGGGCCTGACCCTGGCCATGGACGACTTCGGCACCGGTTATTCGTCCCTCAGCTACCTGAAGAAATTCCCGATCGACATCATCAAGATCGATCGCAGCTTCATCCATGAGATCCCCGACAACCAGGACGACATGGAAATCACCTCGGCGGTGATCGCCATGGCCCACAACCTGAAACTCAAGGTCGTGGCCGAAGGCATCGAAACCGCCCAGCAACTGAAGTTCCTGCGGCGTCATCGTTGCGACGTCGGCCAGGGCTACCTGTTCGACCGGCCAATCCCTGGCGCGGAGCTGATCGAAAAGCTCAAGCGCTACCCGCGCGGGCCTCTGGTCTGACAGCTGCGTATAGCTTGCGGCGGCTTTTCTGAGGCACACTGACGGTCTATTTCGCTCAACTCCATCTGACTGAGAGGACTGATCATGGTCTTGCGCTCGGAAATCCTGGTGAATAAAAACGTGCTTCCTACTCCTGATCAAGCTCTGCCTGGCCGTGAAACCCCGATGACCGTGCCGGAAAAACACTTCGTCCACGACGCGCCCCTGCTGGGCCCGTTTGCCATGGACGTGGACTTCGCGATCTTCGGCCTCGGTTGCTTCTGGGGCGCAGAGCGCAAGTTCTGGCAGCGTGAAGGCGTGGTCAGTACCGCGGTGGGTTACGCCGGCGGTTTCACGCCGAACCCGACGTATGAAGAGGTCTGCTCGGGCCTTACCGGCCACAGCGAAGTGGTCCTGGTGGTCTACGAGCCAGCGAAAGTCAGCTACGAAGAGCTGCTGAAGATGTTCTGGGAACTGCACAACCCGACCCAGGGCATGCGCCAGGGGAACGACATCGGCACCCAGTACCGTTCGGTGATCTATGCCACGAACCCGGCTCAACTGGCAGCGGCCAGACACAGCGAGCAAGTCTTCCAGGCTGAGCTGACCAAGGCCGGCAAAGGCACCATCACCACCGAAATCGAAGAAGCGCCGACGTTCTACTTCGCCGAGGCCTATCACCAGCAGTACCTGGCGAAGAACCCTGAAGGCTATTGCGGGATCGGCGGCACCGGCGTGACCTGCCCGATCTGACTACAAGCTTCGCGAGCAGGCTCGCTCCCACAGGTCCAGCGGCATACCCAAAGGTTGCATGCACACCAGGGCCAATGTGGGAGCGAGCCTGCTCGCGATAGCGGTGGGTCTGGAGCGGTAATGCTGAATGTGCCGCCGCCATCGCGAGCAAGCTCGCTCCCACAGGGTTCGGGGCGAACAGAAATACTGGGCACACCTCAGAACCCGTGTGTGGGAGCGAGCTTGCTCGCGATAGCGGTGGGTCTGGAGCGGTGATGTTGAATGTGCCGCCGCCATCGCGAGCAAGCTCGCTCCCACAGGGTTCGGGGCGAACAGAAATACTGGGCACACCTCAGAACCCGTGTGGGAGCGAGCTTGCTCCCGATGGCGCCCTTCCAGACACCATCAAACCATCAGCTCTCAGCGATCAACCAATCCATCTGCCACCCACCTTGGGTCTGCCCGAGCTTTTTCGACAGCCACGGCAGCAGCTCACGCAACTCTTCTTCCAGTCCCCACGGCGGGTTGGCAATCGCCAGGCCGGAACCGTTCAGGCTGTTGGGCGTCGCCAGCGGGTGCACCAACAGTTCCACCCGCAACAGCTTCGGCGCGCCCGTGCCAGCCAGGTCCTGGTAGAAGCGGCGTAACATCCGCTGGTCCTTCACCGGGTACCAGATGGCCGCCACCGTCTGGCGCATCCGGCCAATCGCCTCCTTGAGCGAGGCGGCACAGCGCTGCATTTCGTCAAGCTGTTCGAAGGGCGGATCGATCAGCATCAGCGCACGTTTTTCCGCCACCGGCAGCAACGCCCGCGGCACATGCCAGCCTTCACCCAGGTGCACCGCCACGCGACGGTCGCCTTTCATGTTGTCCTTGAGCAACACGCCGTCTTCCGGGTGTTTCTCATTAAGCAGCACACGGTCCTGCGGACGGGTCAGGCGCCGCGCCAGTTCCGGCGAGCCCGGGTAGTAGCGCAATTGCCCGTCCGGGTTCATCTCGTGCAGCACTTGCATGTAGTCGGCAGTCAACGGCGGCAGGTCGCCCTCGCCCCACAACCGCGCGATGCCTTCCAAGTACTCACCGGTACGATTGGCCTGGTCGCCCTGCAAGTCATACAGCCCGATGCCCGCGTGGGTATCGAGGTAGGCGAAGGGCTGTTCCTTGCGCGACATCAGCGCGATGAGGCGGGTCAAGGTCAGGTGTTTGAACACGTCGGCGTGATTGCCGGCGTGGAAGGCGTGGCGATAGTTCATGGCGGCTCCTGCGAAGGGCGACGAGTTTACCTTGAAGCGCGTCGAACGTCAGGGGTTGGCAGCCCGGCGGACACGCCACGATCAGCAAGCTCGCGCAGCAAGTACGCCTGCAAAGGCGCCTTGGGCGCGGCAAGCGGCTTCGATCGCTCAAGAAAGTGGGCAATCTTGCACCGCAGGATGCGCTGGTCGACCCGCTCACACAGAGACGGATGCTCTTCGCCCAGCCATGTAAGCAAGTTATCCACCAGGCAATCCATCGGCCCCTCGGCCATGGTCTCCAGCAGCGCCACCGGTACTTCCCACCAAGGAAAAATCCGGGCCGGCCGCTGGACATCTCCCACGAACTCAAGGGACTGACCGTTGATCAAGCAACGATTGATCACCGGCAAGAGCTGCCCGGCGTCCACCGCCGTCGATTGCAGGATCGGCCCCATGAAGCGCCCATCCCAAAAGCGCAGGAAAACCGCCTTGCCACCCGGCAGCAACACCTGGGTGAGCCCACGCAAATGCTCGGCAAGGTCTTCCTGTCCGGCACGCGACACCGCCAGCCAGCCCCAATCGAGTGAGTCGGTGGCCGCTATCCAATCAAGGAACTCACTGTCTGCGCGAACAAGCCCCACATAAGGCATGACCGCTTCCCACCCGGCATACGGCGTGCCGGCCCAGATTGGCGTGGGCGTCGTGGTCATCGAGCGCCGGCAGGCCGATAACGCCCCGGCGCTGCTGGCGTTGCTGAAAATGGCGAACAGTTGCTCGGACGCCTGCAACGGATGGTGCTCAAGCCATGCTCGGGGAGATGGGTCGCCGTTCATGCACGCCTCCGGCCATTGACAGGTTTATGAATAACCGGCGGCACTGCGCAGACGCCGTTTCTACAACGTTCACATTCCTCACAGAATGGCGCCGAGCCTTGGAAACTGAGGACTTGCGCCACGGAAAGCCGAGGCGCCGCCGCTGGGACCGGTTTCCCGGCGCCGCCCGGCGAACCCGCTGCCGCGTCCATCACCGCCATCGGCGCCCCACCGACCTCGATCGGCACACTGCTGAAAATCCCACCGGCACCGATGTTGATCCAATGGCCGCCAGCCTGGAGGGTCACACTAGCGCCACCGTCCAAAACCACTTGCTGGCCGGCGCTGACATGAAACTGCTGACCGGCATTCAAGACCTGGCTGGTCACACGAATATGCCGCTCGCCACTCACCACCAAGTGATCGTCCTGGCGGACTTCAGCGTGGCGCCTACCGTGGGTGACGCGCTGCTCATCGGCCTTGAGCTCGTGCCGCGCCGTGCCGGTGACAACGATGCTACGCTCGTGATCGACCTGCACGTGCTGGTCGTGCAACACATGCTGGGTCCAGTTTCGCTGGGCCCGCAGGTAGATCTCCTCGGCCCCCTTGCGGTCCTCGATGCGCAGTTCGTTATAGCCTTCGCCACCAGGGCTGCTCTGGCTGCGCCAGATACTGCGGGTCTTGTCCGCCGGCAGTTCCAGCGGCACCGGGTTGGCGCCATTGGGCAGGCAACCGACCACCAACGGCTTGTCCACGTCGCCATCGATGAACCCCACCAGCACTTCCATGCCGACCCGGGGAATCATCACCGCACCGTAGCGATCATGGGCCCAACCCGCGGCCACTCGCAGCCAGCAACTGGAATGCTCATCGCGCTGGCCGTGACGATCCCAGACCAGTTGCACCTTGACCCGCCCAAATTCATCGCAATGGATCTCGCTGCCCTGCGGCCCGGTCACCACCGCTGATTGATAGCCGTGGGCATGGGGCTTTTCGTGCTGCAAGGACGGCCGAAAGAACACGTCCCATGGCGTGGCGAGGAAGGTATTTCTATAACCCTGGAATTCATCCGGACTGGAGGAGACTGTTTCTTCCAGCACCTGGGGTTGACGGCCATGATGGTTGATCTGGGTCAGGAGCCACAGATCGTTCCACTGTTCCCGGGGATGGTCCTTGATGCGCATGAAATGCCCACTGACGAAGGCGCTGTCATCGCTGTCGCCCTGTGCCACGCGATAATCGGCGCCGTGACGCTCAAGGGCGCGTCGGGTCAGGTGCTTGCCATCGTCACGGTCGCAGAACCCACCGGGGTAGCGATAGTCCTCAAGGACAGGACGTTGCCGATTGTAGAGCTCGGCTTGCAATGTCACGCCAGGCTTGCGGAAGTCGTAGTCGCGCAACGTCACGGCCGTGGTATGGGTCTGGATTCGCACCGCCAAGCGCTTGATGGCCGGCGCGTCGGCAGCCATGCCGCTGTCGGGAAGGTACAGCGTCGATTCGGGCAGGCAAGGAAACACGGTCTGGTCATCACCGAACACCAGCAGATGACCGTCAGGGCGATGGCGAAAATGGTAGTGGATACCGACTTCAGCGCAGATCCGCTCAATGAACGCCAGGTCGCTTTCACCGTACTGCACACAGTATTCACGCTCGGGGTATTGCCCTGCGAGGGTGAATTCGTAGGCACCCGCCAGGATCCCGTGATCCTTCAAGACCTGGGCGACGATAGCGGGCACGCTCAAGTGCTGGAAGATCCGCTGGTTGATACGATGGCGCAAGTAGGCCAGGCGTGGCACCAAGGTGACCTGGTAGCGAGTCAGGCGCTTGCCCGAGTCGCCTTGGGCGACGCTATAGAGCTGACCGTGTATGCCACCGTCCCGGTCGTCGAACCCCAGGAATGCCTGACGATGCAGAAGCTCTTCCAGTGCCAGGTCGGACCGTTCGCTGACCAGTTCCAGGTCAAAGCGATAGGGCTGGCTGATGGCTTCCGTGCCCTTGAATTCGAGCACCTTGAGCGCGCTCGGCGGGTTGTCGAGCGTCAGCGTGAATCGCGGCGGGAACATCCTATGTGCCTCTGCTGAATGGAGGCGGATGATTCTGCACGAGCACCAGGGACGTGTATTGGAGGCGCAAAAAAACAGATTTGCCCTACATCCAAGAAGCTAAAAGCTGCTAAGCGTGATGCATTTTCCGATAGACATTCGAAGCATCACGACCAACCGCTACCGTCCTACAAACGAATCAGCAGTTTCTTGCAACGTGCTCGATCTCTGGCCAACAGTGGGCGTGATAACGTGCGCCGGTCGCAAAAAAGCAAAGGACGCAGGACATGACGACACGCTACGCAAAAATCGCAATGACCCTGGCACTCGCCGCATTCGCCTTCCTGACGGTGTTCAACAACCTCACGGACTACCGCTCCAATTTCAATTTCGTCCAGCATGTACTGAGCATGGACACCACCTTCCCCGACAATGCCGCCCGGTATCGCGCCCTCGATAAACCGTGGATGTGGCACGGCGCCTATTGGCTGATCATCTTCGGCGAGGCATCGACGGCGGGGCTGCTGGGCTACGGCGCAGTGAAACTGTGGCAGGCACGCCGGGCCGAGGCCGGGGCATTTGCCCGCGCCAAACGATGGGCCGTGGCCGGCTTGACGGTCGGTTTCTTCGTCTGGTTCTTTGGTTTCATGGTGGTCGGCGGCGAATGGTTCCTGATGTGGCAATCAGAAATCTGGAATGGCCAGGACGCTGCGTTCAGGTTCTACATGGCGATCCTGGGCGTGTTGATCTTTCTCAACCAGCCTGATGCCGAGATGAAGTGATATCCGTGGCGAGGGAGCTTGCTCCCGCTGGACTGCGTAGCAGTCCCTTTTTGTGAGCGCTTCGCACTCAAGCGGGAGCAAGCTCCCTCGCCACATTGGATCACCTGCGGGCTCAAGGCCGCGCAGAAAGTCTTACTGGTTCAGGCGGAAATCTTTCTCGGCTGCTTCGAAGCGCTGCACCATACCGGTGGTAGGCGCGCCCATCTTGCTGACGAAATAGATAGCCAGGCTGGCGAAGATGAAGCCTGGGATGATTTCGTACAGACCCAGCAGCTCGAAATGCTTCCAGACAACGACGGTGATCGCGCCGACCAGGATACCGGCCAGGGCGCCGTTGCGAGTCATGTTCTTCCAGACCACGGAGATCAGGACCACCGGACCGAAGGCGGCACCGAAGCCGGCCCAGGCGTAGCTCACCAGGCCCAATACACGGTTTTCCGGGTTGGCGGCCAGGGCAATGGCAACCAAGGCCACCAGCAGCACCATGGCGCGACCGACCCAGACCAGTTCCAGCTGGGAAGCGCTCTTGCGCAGGAAGGTCTTGTAGAAGTCTTCGGTCAGGGCACTGGAGCACACCAGCAACTGGCAGCTCAGGGTACTCATCACCGCCGCCAGAATCGCCGACAGCAACACGCCGGCAACCCAAGGGTTGAACAGCAACTTCGCCAGCTCGATGAACACGCGCTCAGGGTTTTCGGTCACGGGACCGGCCACTTCAGGGTGCGCCGAGAAGTAGGCGATACCGAAGAAGCCGACCGCCACGGTGCCGCCCAGGCACAGGATCATCCAGGTCATGGAGATGCGACGGGCATTGGCGATCGACTTGACCGAATCCGCAGCCATGAAGCGCGCCAGGATGTGCGGTTGGCCGAAGTAACCCAGGCCCCAGCCCATCAGCGAGATGATGCCGATGAAGGTGGTGTTCTTCAGCATGTCGAAGGACGAAGGATCTTTCGCTTCGATCGCCAGGAACGTGGTGTCCACGCCACCGGTGGCCAACAGTACGATAATCGGCGTGAGGATCAGCGCGAAGATCATCAGGGTGGCTTGTACGGTGTCGGTCCAGCTCACCGCCAGGAAACCACCGACGAAGGTGTAGGCGATGGTCGCGGCAGCACCGGCCCACAGCGCGGTCTCGTAGGACATGCCGAAGGTGCTTTCGAACAGACGGGCGCCGGCCACGATGCCGGAAGCGCAGTAGATGGTGAAGAACACCAGGATCACCACCGCCGAGATGATCCGCAGCAGGCCGCTCGTGTCTTCGAAACGGCTGGAGAAGTAATCCGGCAGCGTCAGGGCGTCACCGTTGTGCTCGGTCTGCACCCGCAGGCGGCCGGCTACGAACAACCAGTTCAGGTAGGCACCGACGATCAGGCCGATGGCGATCCAGCTTTCCGACAGGCCGGACATGTAGATGGCACCCGGCAAACCCATCAACAGCCAGCCGCTCATGTCGGAGGCACCGGCGGACAACGCCGTGACCACGCTGCCGAGGCTGCGACCGCCCAGAATGTAATCGGAAAGGTTATTGGTGGAGCGGTAAGCCATCAGACCGATCAGGACCATGGCTGCGATGTAGATCACGAAAGTGATCAAGGTGGGATTACTAACACTCATGAGTTACGCCCTGGCTTTGTTTTTATGATGCGGTGGCAGTTGAAAGCGTCGACAACGCTGAAGTTGTAGCAACGATTTGCAGTCCCGCGAATTTATGACTGATGTTTCCCCAGGAAAGCCATCAGCCGATGCCCCTCGGCTTGGAACCGGTTGCACCTTGGCCGCGAATGCTATTCAACAAATCAAATAAGGTGCAACCAGTTTCGCTCGAATAAGTTGCACCTGATCGGTTTTGTTGCAAAATCGCTGTTTTTTGCTCCCTTTTAGTGCAGTAAACGGCCCTTCTCTAGAAGCCAAAGCACTAAGGCGGTGCAGGAATGGCGGGGCAGTATTTACTTCCAGATGAGCTGCCGGTCATTTCGAGAAAAAAAGGGTTGCACCCGGTTGCACCTCAATCAGCGCGCAGCTAATCTTGCCGCCAGCTGATGCCACGCCACACGTGGTAAACATGAGGATAAAAATATGGCTACCACCACCCTTGGGGTCAAACTCGACGACCCGACCCGCGAACGCCTCAAGGCGGCCGCAACCTCGATTGATCGCACGCCGCACTGGCTGATCAAGCAGGCAATTTTCAATTACCTGGAAAAACTCGAGGGTGGTGCAACCCTGACCGAGCTGAACGGTTCCCCTCGTGCCGACAGCGACGACGCTGGCGATGTACAGGTCGACCACGCTCACCAATGCTTCCTCGAGTTTGCCGAGAGCATCCTGCCGCAGTCGGTCCTGCGCGCCTCCATCACCGCCGCTTACCGCCGCCCGGAGCCGGAAGTGGTGCCGATGCTGATGGAGCAGGCCCGACTGCCGGCCGAAATGGCCGAAGCCACCAATAAGCTGGCGGCGTCGATTGCTGAAAAACTGCGTAACCAGAAGAGTGCCGGCGGCCGTGCCGGTATCGTTCAGGGCCTGCTGCAGGAATTTTCCCTGTCTTCCCAGGAAGGCGTGGCGCTGATGTGCCTGGCCGAGGCGCTGCTGCGCATCCCGGACAAAGGTACCCGCGATGCCCTGATCCGCGACAAGATCAGCACCGGCAACTGGCACCCACACCTGGGCAACAGCCCGTCGCTGTTCGTCAACGCCGCCACCTGGGGCTTGTTGCTGACCGGCAAGCTGGTCGCCACCCACAATGAAGCAGGCCTGACTTCGTCCCTGAGCCGCATCATCGGCAAGAGCGGCGAGCCGATGATCCGCAAGGGCGTCGACATGGCCATGCGCTTGATGGGCGAGCAATTCGTCACCGGCGAAACCATCGCCGAAGCCCTGGCCAACGCCAGCAAGTTCGAATCCAAGGGTTTCCGCTATTCCTACGACATGCTGGGTGAAGCCGCGCTCACCGAACATGACGCTCAGAAATACCTGGCCTCGTACGAACAAGCCATTCACTCGATCGGCAAAGCCTCCCATGGTCGTGGGATTTATGAAGGCCCGGGCATTTCCATCAAGCTCTCGGCCCTGCACCCGCGCTACAGCCGCGCCCAGTACGAGCGCGTCATGGACGAGCTGTACCCGCGCCTGCTGTCGCTGACCCTGCTGGCCAAGCAATACGACATCGGCCTGAACATCGACGCCGAAGAAGCCGACCGCCTCGAACTGTCCCTGGACCTGCTGGAGCGCCTGTGCTTCGAGCCGCAACTGACCGGCTGGAACGGCATCGGCTTCGTGATCCAGGCGTACCAGAAGCGTTGCCCATACGTGATCGACTACGTCATCGACCTGGCCCGCCGCAGCCGCCACCGCTTGATGATTCGCCTGGTAAAAGGCGCGTACTGGGACAGCGAGATCAAGCGCGCCCAGGTCGAAGGCCTGGAAGGCTATCCGGTCTACACCCGCAAGGTGTACACCGACGTGTCCTACATCGCTTGCGCGCGCAAGCTGCTGTCGGTGCCGGAAGTCATCTACCCGCAGTTCGCCACGCACAACGCCCATACCCTGTCGGCCATTTACCACATCGCCGGTCAGAACTATTACCCGGGCCAGTATGAATTCCAGTGCCTGCACGGCATGGGTGAACCGCTGTACGAACAGGTTGTAGGCAAGGTCTCCGAAGGCAAGCTGAACCGTCCGTGCCGTGTGTACGCGCCGGTCGGCACCCACGAAACACTGCTGGCCTACCTCGTACGCCGCTTGCTGGAAAACGGCGCGAACACTTCGTTCGTCAACCGCATCGCCGACCAGTCGATTTCCATCCAGGAACTGGTCGCCGATCCAGTGGCCAGCATCGAGCAGATGGCAACCCTGGAAGGCGGTTTCGGCCTGCCGCACCCGCGCATCCCACTGCCACGCGACCTGTACGGCAGCGACCGCGCCAACTCCAGCGGCATCGACCTGGCCAACGAACATCGCCTGGCATCGCTGTCTTGCGCCCTGCTGGCGACCGCCCATAACGACTGGAAAGCCGTGCCGATGCTCGGTTGCGCCGCTAGCGAAGAAAGCCCGGCAGCGGTGCTCAACCCGTCCGATCACCGCGATGTGGTTGGCCATGTGCAGGAAGCCACGGTTGCCGACGTCGACAACGCCATTCAGTGCGCCCTCAATGCCGCACCGATCTGGCAGGCCACGCCACCGGCCGAGCGCGCTGCGATCCTCGAGCGCGCCGCCGACCTGATGGAAGGCGAAATCCAGCCGCTGATGGGCCTGCTGGCCCGCGAAGCCGGCAAGACCTTCGCCAACGCGATTGCCGAAGTACGTGAAGCCGTGGACTTCCTGCGCTACTACGCAGTGCAGGCGCGCAACGATTTCACCAACGACGCCCACCGCCCATTGGGCCCGGTGGTCTGCATCAGCCCGTGGAACTTCCCGCTGGCGATTTTCAGCGGCCAGGTCGCTGCCGCTCTGGCCGCCGGCAACCCGGTTCTGGCCAAGCCCGCCGAACAGACGCCACTGGTGGCGGCCCAGGCGGTGCGCCTGATGCTCGAAGCCGGTATTCCGCAAGGCGTCCTGCAACTGCTGCCGGGTCGCGGCGAAACCGTCGGTGCCCGCCTGGTGGGTGACGAGCGCGTCAAGGGCGTGATGTTCACCGGTTCCACCGAAGTTGCCCGCCTGCTGCAACGCAACATCGCCGGTCGCCTGGACAACCAGGGCCGGCCGATCCCGCTGATCGCCGAGACCGGTGGCCAGAACGCGATGATCGTCGACTCCTCGGCCCTGACCGAACAAGTGGTTATCGATGTGGTGTCGTCGGCCTTCGACAGCGCTGGCCAGCGTTGCTCGGCCCTGCGGGTCCTGTGCTTGCAGGAAGATTCCGCCGACCGCGTCATCGAAATGCTCAAGGGTGCCATGGCCGAATCGCGCCTCGGCAATCCTGAGCGCCTGTCCGTGGACATCGGCCCGGTGATCGACGCCGAAGCCAAGGCCGGCATCGAGAAACACATCCAGGCCATGCGCGACAAGGGTCGCGCCGTGTACCAGATGGCAATCGCCGACAGTGACGAGTGCAAGCGCGGCACCTTCGTGATGCCGACCTTGATCGAACTGGAAAGCTTCGACGAGTTGCAGCGTGAAATCTTCGGCCCGGTGCTGCACGTGGTGCGTTACAAGCGCAAGGAGCTGGATCAGTTGATCAACCAGATCAACGCTTCCGGCTATGGCCTGACCCTGGGCGTGCATACCCGCATCGACGAGACCATCGCCAAGGTCATCGACAATGTGCATGCGGGCAACGTGTACGTGAACCGCAACATTGTCGGCGCCGTGGTCGGTGTCCAGCCGTTTGGTGGCGAAGGCCTGTCGGGCACCGGCCCCAAGGCCGGTGGTCCGCTGTATCTGTACCGCCTGCTGTCGATGCGTCCTACCGATGCGATCCAGCAATCCTTCGTCCGTGGCGATGCGCTGGCGGCACCGGACCTGCGTTTGCGCGAGGCCATGGGCAAACCGCTGGCGGCGCTGCAAGCCTGGGCTGACAGCCAGAAGCTCGCCGAACTGAGCGCCCTGTGCGTGCAGTTCGCGGCTCAGTCGCAAAGCGGTATTACCCGTCAGTTGACTGGCCCGACCGGTGAACGCAACAGCTACGCCATCCTGCCGCGCGAGCACGTGCTGTGCCTGGCCGACGTGGAAGGCGACCTGCTGACGCAACTGGCGGCCGTACTGGCCGTGGGCGGCTCGGCCGTGTGGCCGGAAACCGACACCAGCAAGGCTGTGTTCGCACGTTTGCCGAAGGATATTCAGGCGCGCATCCAGCGAGTGGCCGACTGGACCAAGGACGATGTGCTGTTCGACGCGGTCCTGCATCACGGCGACTCGGATCAATTGCGCGGTGTTTGCCAGCAAGTGGCCAAGCGCGCTGGCGCCATCGTCGGTGTGCACGGGTTGTCCCAGGGCGAAACCAATATTGCCTTGGAACGCTTGGTTATCGAACGTGCGCTGAGCGTCAACACCGCCGCTGCGGGTGGCAACGCCAGCCTGATGACCATCGGCTAAATGCTGTAAGCCAGGCACCTGCAATAGGTGCTTGGCAATAGCAATCCCTGTGGGAGCGAGCTTGCTCGCGATAGCGGTGCTTCAGTCAGGAATGTTGTCGACTGGAACACTGCTATCGCGAGCAAGCTCGCTCCCACACTTTTTTGATTAGCGTCACCCTCGCTCCTCCATCACCCAAATCAATCATCCTGTTCAGCCTCCATCCCCACGCCTAGACTCGGCCCATTCCAAAAAAAGGTAGGCCGCCATGTCCGAGACGTTGCTCAGTTCCCGCAATCTGGCTTTCGAGCTGTACGAAGTCCTCGATGCCGAGGGCCTGACTCAGCGCGAGCGGTTTGCCGAGCACAATCGCGAAACCTTCGACGCAGCCCTCGGCACGGCCCGCAGCATCGCCGAGAAATTTTTCGCGCCTCACAACCGCAAGAATGATGAAAACGAACCGCGCTACGAGAACGGCCAGGCGATCCTGATTCCCGAGGTGAAGCCGGCGGTGGATGCCTTCCTGGAGGCCGGGTTCCTCAATGCCGCGCGCAGTTTCGAGGCCGGTGGCATGCAACTGCCGACGTTGCTGTCCCAGGCCTGTTTCGCGCACTTCCAGTCGGCCAATGCCGCATCGACCTCTTACCCGTTCCTGACCATGGGCGCGGCGAACCTGATCGAAAGCTTCGGCAGCGACGAGCAGAAGCAACGCTTCCTGCAACCGATGATCGACGGCCGCTTCTTCGGCACCATGGCCCTGACCGAGCCCCATGCCGGTTCCTCGCTGTCGGATATTCGCACACGCGCAGAGCCGGCGCCTGACGGCACCTATCGACTCAAAGGCAACAAGATCTTCATCTCCGGTGGCGATCATCCGCTGTCGGAAAACATCGTGCACATGGTCTTGGCGAAATTGCCGGATGCACCGCCGGGCGTGAAAGGCATTTCGTTGTTTATCGTGCCCAAGTTCCTGGTCAACGACGACGGCAGCCTCGGCCCGCGTAACGACGTGCTGCTGGCCGGGTTGTTCCACAAGATGGGCTGGCGCGGCACCACGTCCACCGCGTTGAACTTCGGCGACAACGGCGACTGTGTCGGTTACCTGGTAGGCAAACCGCACCACGGCCTGAGCTATATGTTCCAGATGATGAACGAGGCGCGGATCGGCGTCGGCATGGGCGCGGTGATGCTCGGTTACGCCGGTTACCTGTATTCCCTTGAGTACGCCCGCGAACGCCCGCAGGGACGGGTGCCCGACAGCAAGGACCCGACCACCGCCCCCGTGGCAATCATCCAGCACGCCGACGTGCGGCGCATGCTGCTGACCCAGAAGGCCTACGTCGAGGGTTCGTTTGACCTGGGCCTTTATGCAGCCCGGCTGTTCGACGACACCACCACCCTGGAAAGCGAAGCCGAGCGTCGGCGCGCCCATGAACTGCTGGACCTGCTGACGCCTATCGTCAAGTCCTGGCCCTCGGAGTTCTGCCTGAAAGCCAACGAACTGGCAATCCAGATTCTCGGCGGCCACGGCTACACCCGCGAATACCCGGTGGAGCAGTACTACCGCGACAACCGCTTGAACCCGATCCATGAAGGCACCCATGGCATCCAATCCCTGGACCTGCTGGGACGCAAGCTGGCGCAGAACGGCGGTGCCGGTCTCAAGCAGTTGATTCGCCTGGTAGCCGACACCACCGAACGGGCCCAGGCGCACCCATCGCTGACGCCGCTGCGCCAGCCGCTGGAAGCGCTGGTGGCGCGCCTGCAAACCGTCACCCTCGGTTTGCTGACGGACCTGGCCCAGGGCAAGGTCAACGGCAGCCTCGCCAACTCGGCGCTGTACCTGAAGGTGTTTGGACACATGGTGATTGGCTGGCGCTGGCTGGAACAGGCGATTCGTGCCGAGGAAGGCCTGGCCAAGGGCAACGCGGCGGACAGCGACTTCTATAGAGGCAAGCTGCAAGCGGCGCGCTACTTCCTGACCTGGGAAGTGCCGGGGTGTCACCATGAGCTGGCGATTCTTGAGGCGCGGGATGATACGTGCCTGGGGATGCGGGATGAGTGGTTCTGAGCCAGTGCTTGTGGTGTGGCTGACATCCAATCGCGAGCAAGCTCGCTCCCCAAGGGGTTTCAAGTGAACACGACATCTGCGTTCACCCCTGATCCACTGTGGGAGCGAGCTTGCTCGCGATAGCGGCGTTCCAGTCAATACACAGGCAACTGTGCTGACGCCATCGCGAGCAAGCTCGCTCCCACACAAAGCCCTGCAGTCAACATTCGCTAACGGTTCAAGCCTGCTGAATCGTCTTGGCAATCACCTCGACCGTGGCGCTGACTTGCTCTTGGTAACGGTCGAGTTCCGCTTGATGCTGCTTCTGCATTTCCATCTGCTGCGAACACAGGTTCATGGCCGCCAATACCAGCAGGCGATCACCGATCAGTGTCGGGTATTTCCTTTTGGTATCGGCCAGTGCGGCCTTGAGCATCGAAGCGGCGTCCAGCAGGGCCTGTTCCTGCCCGGCCGGCGCTTTGATCGAATAGTCTTCTCCCAGGATCGAGATGACCGTCACCCCATCGGCGCCGTGCTTCATGCGCTGACAGGACCGGCGCTGGCGCGCTCGATCAGGGCCTGGATGCGGGCCGCGGTGGCGCCGTGCAGTTCTTCCTGTTCCATCAGGCTCAGTTGCAGGCTTTCGTTTTCATCCTTGGCCTTGGCAAGTTCGGCGCTCAGGGTTTCGTTCAGGCCGGTGAGTTGCAGATTCTGTTGCACCAGGTCGTTGACCAGTTGCTCCAGTTGGCTGAGGGATGCTTCCAACATATTGATTTCCAGGCTTTTCCAAGGGGCGCGTACGATAAAGAAAAGTCACCGCCGATGCCACGCTTTACGCAGTGGCGGCGCTTCGCTCGCGAGCTGTAGAGACTGCGATTCAAGCATCTGGTTCCTACCCTTCGTCGCACAGCGACTGCTGCACTGCGACAAAAGCACGCACGGCACTCAAGACTTCGGTCGCTAGACCGATAAGTCAGTGAAACCAGTCACAGCCCCGCACGGACGCGCTTCTTCACGGTAACTTCCATGTCCCTACGTAATATGAACATCGCGCCGCGGGCGTTCCTGGGGTTTGCCCTGATCGGCGCCCTGATGCTGGCCCTCGGCGTGTTCGCCCTGACTCAGATGAGCAAGATTCGCGGGTCCGGCGAGAGCATCGCCCAAAACAGTGTGCCCAGCATCAAGGCCCTGGATGAGTTCACCCAGCTCACTCTGCGCCTGCGCGTATTGTCCTATCGCTTGCTGGTCAACCGCGAACCGGACATCCAACAGAAAACCTACGATCTGTTCGAACAACGCAACCAACAGATCCGCACGGCCCAGACCACCTACGAAAAACTCATCAGCGCGCCGAACGAACGGGCCGCCTACGATCAGTACGTGCAACTGCTCGGGCAGTACCGTCAGCTCGAAGAGCGCATGAAAACCCTGTCTCGCAACAATCAGGTCGATGAACTGCGGGCGTTGCTCAACACTGAACTGCTGAGCAACTCCGACGCCATCAATGCCGCAATCGGCCACTTGGTGGAAATCAACAACCAGCAAGCCGTGGCACTCAATCAGAGCGCAGCGCAACAATATTCAGGCGCTTTCAACTGGGTCGTCACCCTGCTGGTCATCGCCACCGGCCTGACCGTGCTGTTCGCCTGGCTGCTGACCAACAGCATCACCAAGCCGATCGCCAACGCATTGGATGCCGCCGAAGAAATCGCCAAGGGCAACCTGACCCGGCCGATCACCGTGGACGGCAGCGACGAAGCCGGCCGCCTGCTGCGGGCGATGTCGACCATGCAGGACAAACTGCGCGACACCCTGCAGCGGATCTCTGGCTCGGCCACGCAACTGGCGTCCGCCGCTGAAGAACTCAACAGCGTCACCGACGAAAGCGCCCGTGGCTTGACCCAGCAGAACAACGAAATCGAGCAGGCCGCCACGGCGGTCAACGAGATGACCAGCGCCGTGGAAGAAGTCGCGCGCAACGCCGTCAGCACGTCGGAAGCGTCCAGGAACGCCACTACGTCCGCTGGCGACGGCCGCGACCTGGTGCAGGAAACCGTCGGCGCCATCGAGCGCATGAGCGCCGACGTACAAAGCACAGCCTCGTTGATCGGCAACCTGGCCAACGAGTCCCGGGATATCGGCAAGGTTCTGGATGTGATCCGCGGCCTGGCCGACCAGACCAACCTGCTGGCACTGAACGCCGCCATCGAAGCCGCTCGCGCCGGTGAGGCCGGACGAGGCTTTGCCGTGGTCGCCGACGAAGTTCGCGCCCTGGCCCACCGCACCCAGCAGTCGACCAGCGAAATCGAACGCATGATCGGCAGCATCCAGAGCGGCACCGAACAGGCCGTGGATTCGATGCGCAACAGCACCGAACGCGCCGAATCGACGCTGAACATAGCCCGCGGTGCCGGCATGTCCCTGGACACAATCAACAGCGCCATCGTCGAGATCAACGAACGCAACCTGGTGATCGCCAGCGCCGCCGAAGAACAGGCCCAGGTGGCCCGTGAAGTGGACCGCAACCTGGTGAACATCCGCGACCTGTCGGTGCAATCGGCCACCGGCGCCAACCAGACCAGTGCCGCCAGCGCCGAACTGTCGCGCCTGGCGGTGGACCTGAACAGCATGGTCGGGCGGTTCAGCCTTTAACCGCAAACCCATCGATCGCTCACATTCCGTGGGCGATCAATGCTGTTGTGGCGAGGGAGCTTGCTCCCGCTGGGCTCTGTAGGAGCTGTGTAGGAGCTGTGTAGGAGCTGTGTAGGAGCTGTCGAGTGCAACGAGGCTGCGATCTTTCCCCAGACAATTGAGTCCCAAGCGAAAGATCAAGATCAAGATCAAAAGATCGCAGACTTCGCCAGCTCCTACAGAGCCGAGCGGGAGCAAGCTCCCTCGCCACAAGGGCAGCACCCAGAACCCGATCTCCCAACCTTTTTTGACAGCATCACATTTCAACAGGTTAGAATCGCTGGCACGCAGACTGCATGGTCAGTTTGCGCCCGTCCTTCAGTTCTCCCGGAGTAACGCCTTTGACTGCAACGACCATCAACAGCCTGTTCTTGATCGGCGCGTTGCTGGTAGGTGCGAGCATCCTGGTGAGTTCTCTTTCGTCCCGCCTGGGCATCCCGATCCTGGTGATCATCCTGGCCGTGGGCATGGTGGCCGGTGTCGACGGCGCCGGTATTCTTTTCGATAACTACGCCACGGCCTATCTGGTCGGCAACCTCGCGTTGGCGGTCATCCTGCTCGATGGCGGCTTGCGCACGCGGGTGTCGAGCTTTCGCGTGGCGCTGTGGCCGGCGTTGTCGCTGGCGACGGTCGGGGTGTTGATTACCACCGGACTGACCGGCCTAGCGGCGGCATGGCTGTTCAACCTCAACCTGATCCAAGGCCTGCTGATCGGCGCCATCGTCGGCTCCACCGACGCCGCGGCGGTGTTCTCGCTGCTGGGCGGCAAAGGCCTGAACGAACGGGTCAGCGCCACCCTGGAAATCGAGTCCGGCAGCAACGACCCCATGGCGGTGTTCCTCACCGTCACCTTGATCGGCATGCTGGCCAGCGGTGAAACCGGCCTGCACTGGAGCCTGTTGGGGCATCTGGTGCAAGAGTTCGGGATTGGCGCCGTGATCGGCCTGGGCGGTGGCTGGCTCATGCTACAGATGGTCAACCGCATCAACCTGGCCAACGGGCTCTACCCGATCCTGGTCATCAGCGGCGGCCTGGCCGTGTTCGCCCTGACCAACGCCCTGCACGGCAGTGGCTTCCTGGCGGTGTACCTGTGTGGCCTGGTGCTGGGCAACCGTCCGGTGCGCAGCCGCCATGGCATCCTGCATATGCTCGATGGCATGGCGTGGCTGGCGCAGATCGGCATGTTCCTGGTGCTGGGGCTGCTGGTCACGCCCCACGACCTGTTGCCGATCGCCCTGCCGGCCCTGGGGCTGGCGTTGTGGATGATCCTGTTTGCCCGCCCGCTGTCGGTCATGGTCGGCCTGCTGCCGTTCAAGGCGTTCCATGGTCGTGAAAAAGCGTTTATCTCCTGGGTCGGGCTGCGCGGCGCGGTGCCGATCATCCTGGCCGTGTTCCCGCTGATGGCCGGCCTGCCCCAGGCGCAGCTCTATTTCAACCTGGCATTTTTTATCGTGCTGGTGTCGCTGCTGGTGCAGGGCACGAGCTTGCCGTGGGTCGCCAAGTTGTTGCATGTGACCGTCCCGCCCGAGCCACTGCCGATTTCCCGGGCCGCGCTGGAAGTGCACGTCACCAGCGAGTGGGAGCTGTTCATCTATCGCCTGGGCAAGGAAAAATGGTGCATCGGTTCGCCCCTGCGGGACCTGAAAATGCCCGATGGAACCCGCATCGCGGCCCTGTTCCGTGGCCAGCAATTGCTCCATCCGTCGGGTAGTACGGTGCTGGAAGTCGATGATTTGCTGTGTGTTATCGGCCATGAACACGATTTGCCAGCCCTTGGAAAACTGTTCAGCCAGGCACCGCAACGAGGCTTGGATTTGCGCTTCTTCGGCGACTTCGTACTCGAAGGAGACGCCCAGCTGGCCGCGGTTGCCGCACTCTACGGGTTGAAGCTGGACGGCATCGATCCAGACATGACCCTGGGCCGCTTCATTGCCCAGAAAGTGGGCGGTGCGCCAGTAGTCGGCGACCAAGTGGACTGGAACAATACCCTGTGGACCGTCGCGGCCATGGACGGGAACAAGATCGGCAAAGTGGGCGTCAGATTCCCCGAAGGAAGTCGCCCGGGTCCCGGCTTGTTCCTCTAAACTGCTCCCACTCTCACTTGCTTGACCGGTCTCTATGCCTACCCTGCGCTCCTTTTTCGCCATTGCCCTGCTCGGCCTGAGTCTTTCCATCTGCACGGTGCACGCCGCCGAGCCGCCCACCAGTGCCTCGGTACAGGCCAGCCTGGACAAGATCGGCGACCGCAAACTGCCGGAGGCTGACCAGAAAGCCCTGCAGGCCGTCTTGCAGAACACGCTGACCCAGCTCAACAACAAGGCTGATTACGAACAGAAGCTGCAGGCGCTCAAACAGCAACTGGCCACGGCGCCCAAGCAGAACATCGAGAACCAGCGCGAACTGGCGCGGCTCAAGGGCACCACGGTGGTGCCAGTGGCGCAACGCTATGCCAACCTGCCGATTCCCCAGCTCGAACAAATGCTCACGGATCGCTCCACCCAGCAGAGCGACCTGCAAAAAGCCCTGGCCGATGCCAACAGCCTGGTCATCACCGCCCAGACCCGCCCCGAGCGCGCCCAGGCGGAAATCTCCACCAGCCAGACCCGCATCCAGCAGATCAACACGATTCTCAAGGCCGGTCGAGATGCCGGCAAGGCCCTCAGCGCCGAGCAGCGCGACCAGCTCAACGCCGAGTTGGCGGCACTCAATGCGCTGATCCCTCTGCGCCGCCAGGAACTGGCCGGCAACAGCCAACTGCAGGACCTGGGCAACGGCCAGCACGACCTGCTGATGGAAAAAATCGCCCGCATGGAGCAGGAAATCCAGGACCTGCAGAACCTGATCAACCAGAAGCGCCTGGCCCAATCCCAGGAGACAGTGACCCAGCAATCCATCGAAGCCCAGAAGGCCGGTGGCAGCAGCTTGCTGGCGACCGAAAGCTCAGCCAACCTGAAGCTCTCCGACTACCTGCTCAAGAGCACCGACCGCCTCAACGAGGTCACCCAGCAGAACCTGCAGACCAAGCAATTGCTGGACAGCGTGACCCAGACCGACGCCGCCCTGGACGAACAGATCAGCGTGCTCAAGGGCAGCCTGCTGCTCTCCAAGATTCTCTACAAGCAGCGCCAGACCCTGCCGCGCCTGAAGCTGGACCAGACCCTGGCCGACCAGATCGCCGACATCCGCCTGTACCAGTTCGAAGTCAGCCAACAACGTGAGCTGTTGAACAACCCCAGTGCCTATGTCGACAACCTGCTGGCCTCGCAACCCTCGGAACAAGCCACGCCGCAACTGCGCAAGACCTTGCTGGAGCTGGCACTGACCCGCGTCGACCTGCTGGAGCGCCTGAACCGGGAGTTGAGCGCGGTACTCAACGAATCCATCACCTTGCAGCTCAACCAGAAGCAACTGCTCAGCACCGCCCAGAACCTGCGGGCGACGCTTGAAGAGCAGATGTTCTGGATTCCCAGCAACAAGCCGCTGGATTTCGAATGGATGCGTGCCGTGCCGACGCGCCTGGAGAAACAGATCGACTCGCTGCCTTGGGCGTCGAGCCTCAGTGAGCTGGCCGATGGCCTGACCCAGCGGCCCTTGCTGTTCCTGCCCCTGGTGCTGCTGATCGGCGTGCTGCTGTGGCGGCGCAAGAACCTCTACGCCCGCTTGAACAAGGTTCACCAGGACGTTGGCCACTTCAAGCGCGACAGCCAGTGGCACACCCCCCAGGCGATCCTGATCAACATCCTGCTGGCAATGCCGGTCGCCCTGGCGCTGACCCTCTGCGGCTATGCCTTGCAGATCGATGCTCGCGGCCAGAACGCCAACCTCGGCGCGGCGCTGCTGCAGATCGGCCAGGCCTGGCTGGTGTTCTACACCGCCTATCGGGTGCTGGCGCCAGGCGGCGTGGCCGAGTTGCATTTCCGCTGGGAGAAACCCCAGGTCGAATTCCTCCAAGGCTGGATTCGCCGGCTCGGGCTGGTGGTACTGGCGCTGGTGGCCGTGGTGGCCGTGGCCGAGTTGCAACCTTCGACCCTGGCCGATGACGTGCTCGGCATGCCGGTAGTGCTGACCTGCTATGCGCTGATGGCGTGGCTGCTCAGTCGCCTGTTGCTGAGCAGCCCGACGCACAAGAACACTTCACTGTTCCGCAAGGCCGTCGGGGTGCTGTTCACCGCACTGCCGATCGCGCTATTCGTGGCGGTGTGCTTCGGCTACTACTACACCGCACTGAAGCTCAGCGACCGACTGATCAATACCTTGTACCTGCTGATGTTCTGGCTGGTGATCGAAGCCACCTTCGTGCGCGGCCTGTCGGTCGCGGCGCGGCGCCTGGCCTACCAGCGCGCCCTGGCCAAGCGCCAGGCGGCCAAGGAAGCCGGCGACGGCGAAGCGGTGGTCGAAGAGCCGACCCTGGATATCGAGAAGGTCAACGAGCAATCCCTGCGCCTGATCCGCCTCGCCCTGCTCGGCGGCTTCATGGCCGCGCTGTATTGGGTCTGGTCGGACCTGATCAGCGTGTTCTCGTACCTGGACAACATCACCCTCTACGAGTACACCAGCGGCACCGGCGTCAACATGAGCATGGTGCCCATCAGCATTGGTGACATGCTCGGCGCGCTGATCATCATCGGCATTACCTTTGCCCTGGCACGCAACCTGCCGGGCCTGCTGGAAGTGTTCGTGCTGTCAAAGCTCAACCTTGCCCAAGGCAGCGCTTACGCGACCACCACGCTGTTGTCCTACGTCATCGCCGGCGTCGGTTTCGTCACTACGCTCTCTACCCTGGGCGTGAGCTGGGACAAGCTGCAATGGCTGGTGGCGGCACTGTCGGTAGGCCTGGGTTTCGGCATGCAGGAGATCTTCGCCAACTTCATCTCCGGCATCATGATCCTGTTCGAACGCCCGGTGCGCATCGGCGACACCATCACCATCGGCAACCTGTCGGGCACGGTCAGCAAGATCCGCATTCGCGCGACCACCATCACCGACTTCGATCGCAAGGACATCATTGTCCCGAACAAGACCTTCATCACCGGGCAACTGATCAACTGGTCGCTGACCGACACCGTGACCCGCGTGACCCTGAAACTGGGTGTGGATTATGGTTCGGACCTGGATCGGGTGCGCGAGCTGCTGCTCAAGGCGGCCCGCGATAACCCGCGCGTGCTAAAGGAGCCAGAGCCGATCGTGTACTTCCTGAACTTCGGTGAAAGCACACTGGACCATGAACTGCGCATGCACGTACGCGACCTGGGCGACCGCAACCCGGTGCTGGACGAGATCAACCGCTTCATCAACCGGGAATTCAAGAAGGAACATATCAATATTTCGTTCCGTCAGATGGAGATCTATCTGAAGAACATGCAAGGCCAGGAATACAAACTGGTGCCTGCAGAGCCCGACAAAAAGACCATTCCGCCCGTGCCTTCGGCGGTCGCCAGCATCAAACCGGTGTCCGAACCTCCGCAGGGTAAACTCGACTGACTTGGGTTGCCTACGGGCGGTCCCGCTGGAGACGGCCATGAAATCGCTGGAAACGCTGACCTTCGATAACCGTTTCGCCCGCCTGGGCGACGGTTTCTCGGCCCACGTGCTGCCCGAGCCCATCGACAACCCCCGATTGGTGGTCGCCAGCCCGGCGGCCATGGCGCTGCTGGACCTGGATCCTGCAGAAGCCGAGACAGCGCTGTTCGCCGAGATCTTCGGCGGCCACAAGCTCTGGGCTGAAACCGAGCCCCGGGCGATGATCTATTCAGGTCATCAGTTTGGCCACTACAACCCACAACTGGGCGATGGCCGCGGGTTGCTGCTGGGCGAGGTGTACAACGAGGCCGGCGAGCACTGGGACATGCACCTCAAGGGCGCCGGCCAGACGCCGTTCTCACGCATGGGCGACGGGCGCGCGGTGCTGCGCTCCTCGATCCGCGAATTCCTCGTCTCCGAGGCCTTGCACGCCCTGGGCATCCCCACCACCCGCGCCTTGTGCGTGATCGGCTCGGACACCCCGGTGTGGCGCGAAAAACAGGAACGCGCCGCCATGGTGCTGCGCCTGGCGCCGAGCCATGTGCGTTTCGGCCATTTCGAATATTTCTACTACACCAAGAAACCCGAACTGCACGCGACCCTCGCCGAGCACGTCTTGAACCTGCATTTTGCCGAGTGCCGTGAGCAGCCGGAGCCGTACCTGGCGATGTACCGCGAAATCGTCGAGCGCAACGCCGAGCTGATTGCCAAATGGCAGGCCTACGGTTTCTGCCACGGCGTGATGAACACCGACAACATGTCGATCCTGGGCATCACCTTCGACTTCGGGCCGTTCGCCTTCCTCGATGACTTCGACGCCAACTTCATCTGCAACCACTCCGATGACCAGGGCCGCTATTCGTTCAGCAACCAGGTGCCCATCGGCCAGTGGAACCTCAGCGCCCTGGCCCAGGCCCTGACGCCCTTCATCAGCGTCGAGGCGCTGCGTGAGACCCTCGGGCTATACTTGCCGCTGTACCAGGCTCACTACCTGGACTTGATGCGCCGCCGCCTCGGTTTGACCGTCGCCGAAGAGGATGACCAGAAACTGGTGGAGCGCCTGCTGCAACTGATGCAGAACAGCGGCGTCGACTACAGCCTGTTCTTCCGTCGACTCGGCGACCAGGCGCCCGAGCACGCCATCGCCACCCTGCGCGACGACTTCGTCGACCTCAAGGGCTTCGACGCCTGGGGCGAACTCTATATCGCCCGCGTCAACCGCGAAGGCCCCGTCGATCAAGACCAACGGCGCGCCCGCATGCACGCCGTCAACCCGCTGTACGTGCTGCGCAATTACCTGGCACAGAAAGCCATCGAAGCCGCCGAATCAGGCGACTACGACGAAGTCCGCCGCTTGCACACTGTGTTGAGCAAGCCATTCGAAGAACAATCGGGCATGGACAGCTACGCCGAGCGTCCGCCGGAGTGGGGCAAGCATCTGGAGATCAGTTGCTCGTCGTAGCGCAGGCCCTGGCTAAAACAGACCTCCCACCAAACACATAACCCGGTGGCGAGGGAGCTTGCTCCCGCTGAGCCGTAGGAGCGTGTAGGAGCTGTTTAGGAGCTGTTTAGGAGCTGTCGAGTGCAAACGAGGCTGCGATCTTTCCCCAAACACTTGAGTCTCAAGCGAAAGGTCAAAAGATCGCAGCCTTCGGCAACTCCTACAGAACCGAGCGGGAGCAAGCTCCCTCGCCACAGTTAGTGCGCCAAGCCATCAAATAAAGGTCTCAACCGATACGCCGAAGCGCTCCGCCAGCCAGCGGATCTGCCTTAAATTGAGCTGACGCTTGCCGCTCAATATCTCCGATACCACCGACTGGGTACCGACACCCGGCAAGTCGCTCTGGCTCTTCCCATGCTCGCGCATCAGATAACGAAGCGCCTCAACGCCAGTGGCCTTGGGCATCGGCCGGTGTTGATGATCCCAGGCCTCGATCCATTCACCGATAATGTCCACCAGGCTCATCAGCGGATGGGCTTCTTCTTCGCCAACCAACTCCAACAATTCATCGAGCGCTGCGACCAACCGGTCGTAATCCTCTTCGCTCCTGGGCTTACGCAGCAAGGGAGACACAAACTCCCAATGGGCGGCGACTTGTTCGATCAGTGCACTCATCCCTTTTCCTCCTTCCACTTGCCTCTGTCGTATTCCCGATGGTCAAGCACGCATTTGATATACAGACGCTGCGCTCGGTATCGAATCACCGCAATCAGCCGCAACTTGTTTCCACCGATGTCAAACACATGCAGCGGACCGACCTTATCAGTTGCCGGAAATATGGATTTCATCGCTGCAAAATCAGCCGGGCTATTGCGCTTGATCAGCCGATACCATTGATCCAACGCATTCGCTGAATGTGGCCATTTCTCCTTGGCCTCCCAAATGCGTTTCTCGGTGATCACATGCATGCAACGTCCTTATCGCATTTTGCTATGGGAAAGTTAAACACAAATCTGGCACATCGCAAATTGCGATATAGCCAGATAGACAAATGGTTAGCTCTTGCTGGTTTCCAGCCTAGTCGCCAAGAGCTTTAGGTCTCGGTAAGAAATGTGAGCAGATATGAGTCCTGCTCACCCAACCTTATCGTTCCCCTGCTCAGGCGTCTCGATCCCCGGCTCTGCCTCTTCAACCCCCTTCTCCCTGGGTTTTGCCGGCGGCTTTTCCTCGGGATAACCGGGCATGCCGCGGGCGTCTTCCGGGGTCAATTCGTCCCGATCATGGCGACGGTCGGTGGCGTAGGCCGGGGCGGCGTTGGGGTCCTCGTCGCGGCCGGCGGTGCCGAGGACGAAGCCGTCATCGTTGGGATTGTCCACTGCCTGGGGAGTGGCTGGGTCTTGAGGATGGCTCATGGGACCTCCTGAGTCTGCAAACAGGTACGTGGTGTCTTTTTTGAGGCCGTGACAGCGTTTCAGTGCGGCGCACCTGATGAATGGCCCCCTTGATAAATGTCCTTGGAAAAGCCTGGAGTGTGAGTTCCTGTGGGAGCGGGCTTGCTCGCGAAGGCGGCGTATCAGACACATAGATGTTGACTGACACACCGTCTTCGCGAGCAAGCCCGCTCCCACAAGGAGAATCCGGTGGCATTACTGTCTCCGTCCTATGCCATATCACTGTGGCTGAATTCTTCGGCCAGAAAGTCGATCAGCGTACGCACCGACGGCAGCAACCCGCGGCGTGAGGCAAAGATCGCATGGACGATCCCGCATTTCGGCGTCCAGCCCGGCACCAGTTCCACCAGCCGGCCGGCCGCGATGTCTTCGCGCACCACCACGGTGGGCAGGTGGGCGATGCCGATGCCTGCCAGCACCGCATGACGCAGGGCCAGCAGGTCGTCGGTGACCATGCGTGGCGCGTGACGGATCAGCGCGCGGGTGCCATCCGGGCCGAACAACTCCCACTGGTATTCCCGCTGCGCCGCGCCCCAGTGCACGCTGGGCAAGCCGTTGAGGTCCGCCGGGGAGGCCGGTGAAGACAAGCGCTCAAGGAACGCCGGGCTGCCCACCAGGCACTGGGTGCTGTTGCTCAGCACCTTCATGACCATGTCGGTGTTTTCCAGCGGCGGAAAGCGCACCCGCAAGGCGATATCGAACCCTTCATGGATCAAGTCGACCCGGCGGTTGGTGCTCTCGATGAACAACTCCACCCGCGGGTACTTGAGCATGTAGCGGGTCAACATCGGCCCGACCCAACTGTTGAGCAGCGCCGTCGGGCAACTGATGCGCACCAGCCCCTGGGGTTCGGAGCGGTTGCGCTCGATCACTTCCGCCGCGCTCTCGGCCTCGACCCGCATCGCCAGGCAACGCTGGTAATAAGCCTGGCCGATCTCCGTTAGCGTGCAATGGCGGCTGGTGCGATGGAGCAAGCGCACCCCGAGCCGCTCTTCCAACTGGGCGATACGCCGGCTGAGCTTTGACTTCGGCATGTCCAGCGCCCGGCCGGCCGCGGCGAACCCACGGTGCTCGACCACCTGGGTGAAATAGTAAAGCGTGTTGAGGTCTTCGATGATCGTTCTCCAAATAGAACGCTAAGGCTGATTTCCGCAGTCTAGCGCTTCAAAGGTGCCAGTTTTAATCTACACCCATCGAAACGCAACACGGATTCAAACCGGCGCTTCGGCCAGATGAGTCACCCAATAATCGCTGCACCGAATTCAAAACCTTAACCACGCCGAAACCTTCGGCAAACAAAACTTAATGAGGGCTACGCCATGACTGCTTCCTACAACCGTCTCGACAAAGATAACGCCGCCGTTCTGCTGGTCGATCACCAAGCCGGTCTGCTGTCGCTGGTACGCGACATCGACCCGGACCGTTTCAAGAACAACGTACTGGCCCTGGCTGATCTGGCGAAGTACTTCCAACTGCCGACCATCCTCACCACCAGCTTCGAAACCGGCCCCAACGGCCCGTTGATGCCAGAACTCAAGACGCTGTTCCCGGATGCGCCGTACATCGCCCGTCCTGGCCAGATCAACGCCTGGGACAACGAAGATTTCGTCAAGGCAATCAAGGCCACTGGCAAGAAACAACTGATCATCGCCGGCGTCGTCACCGAAGTCTGCGTAGCCTTCCCGGCCCTGTCAGCCCTGGCTGAAGGTTTCGAAGTGTTCGTGGTCACCGATGCGTCTGGCACGTTCAACGAACTGACCCGTCAATCGGCCTGGGACCGCATGTCTTCCTCCGGTGCGCAATTGATGACCTGGTTCGGCCTGGCCTGTGAACTGCACCGCGACTGGCGCAACGACGTGGAAGGCCTGGCGACCCTGTTCTCCAACCACATCCCGGACTACCGCAACCTGATGACCAGCTACAACACGCTGACCAACGGCAAATAACAGCCACACCGATACACCCCTGTGGGAGCGAACTTGCTCGCGATAGCGGTCTGACAGTCGAGGCAATATTGACTGACACACCGCCATCGCGAGCAAGCTCGCTCCCACAGGGGCTTTGTGGTGGTTTCTATATAGTGTTCAATCTGTGCCAATGATTTTCTGGAGACTGATCTGATGCTGATCCCCTGCCCCCATTGCAACGGGCTCAATCGCATACCCGCCGAACGCCTGGGCGACCAGCCCAAGTGCGGACGCTGCAAGGCCCAGGTGTTATTGAGCAAGCCGTTCGAACTCAAGCAAGGCGACTATGCCAGCCAGATCAAAGGCGATCTGCCGTTGCTGGTGGATGTGTGGGCCGATTGGTGTGGGCCATGCAAGTCCTTCGCGCCCGTGTTCGAACAGGCCGCCGCGCAATTGGCGGGTAAATGTCGGCTGGCCAAGCTCGACAGCGAGGCCAACCAGCAGTTGTCGGCACAGTTGGGGATCCGCTCGATTCCCAGCCTGATTCTGTTCAAGGATGGCCGGGAGGTGGCGCGCCAGAGTGGGGCGTTTCCCTTGCCTCAATTGATGGCTTGGTTGCGCAGCCTGGGGATTTCACGCCTTTATAAAATTGTGGGAGCTAGCTTGCTGGCTATAGCGGTGTACCCGTCAATACTGTATCGACTGACAGGCAGCTATCGCGAGCAAGCTCGCTCCCACAGTGATTCTTTCACAGTGGATTCCAATCAGGCACTTTCCAGCAGGCTATGCAACTCCATGAACTGTTGGGTCAGTTTGTGCCGCGGGTCGAGGTGGATCAGCGGCAGGCTGGCCTGGTGGGATTCGCGCATGCGCACCGAGCTGCTCAGGTACACCGGCAACACCGGCAGGCCTTCGGCGATCAGTTCGTCGAGGATCTGCTGCGGCAGGCTGGCGCGGGCCTGGAACTGGTTGACCACGATACCTTCGACTTCCAGGCCTTCGTTATGGTCGTCCTTGAGCTCTTCGATTTCCGCCAGCAGGCCGTACAGGGCCTGACGGGAGAAACTGTCGCAGTCAAAAGGGATCAACACCCGATCAGCGGCGATCAGCGCCGAAACCGCATAAAAATTCAAGGCTGGCGGGGTGTCCAGGTAAATCCGGTCATAATCCTCCTCCAGCTCTTCGAGCAATTTGCGCAGCTTGTTGATCTTGTGCTTGGCCTCGAGTTTGGGCTGCAGGTCCGTCAGCTCCGCCGTGGCGGTGATGACATGCAGGTTGTCGAAGGGCGTTTCGTAGATATCCACCTTGTTCTTTTTCGAGAACGGCCCGGACGACAGGGTCTGCTTGAAGAAATCGGCAATGCCCATGGGGATGTCATCGCCGGTCAGGCCAGTCAGGTATTGAGTGGAGTTGGCCTGGGCATCCAGGTCTATCAATAGCGTGCGATAGCCTTCGCTGGCGCTGACCGCCGCCAGATTGCAGGCGATGCTGGACTTGCCCACGCCACCTTTCTGATTGAACACCACACGCCGCATGTCAAAACCTCCGTGTATCAAAGATTCCCGAGTGTAGTAGGGCGCGACACCGCTTAGCTACCTTCTGCGTAGAAGGACTACAGCGACGGTGGCTTTTCCAACGATTCAAGCGTCAATTAAGGCCAGTCAATGACAGGAACAACCGACAGACAAACTCGCGATGAGCGCGACAATGGTCTTGCCTGGCATTGAGCGGACCAACCCGTATATTTTGCTGGGCAAAATGTAACCAGTATTTGCTACAAGCCAACCGCACCGGGATAATGCGCGCCACTTGGGTCGCAAGGCCATGCAGGGTTGGACGCGGGTCAAACCACTGAACCGTGACAATAAAAGCCCGCAGGGGTGGGGTGAAGTTTGTGATCAATTTCAATATCGCCCAATGGCGCGCATGGGCCCCTGGGCTCGAAAGCGTGGATGATTGGCAGGCATGGAGCCGACAGCCGGTCGTATTGCCAGCCAGCGATGCCGCCCCTGACGTCTCGTTCCTGCCCGCCATGCAACGCCGGCGCCTCAGTCGCCTGGCGCGGATGGCCTTCAGCGCCGGCTGGCCACTGGCCGAGGGCCGTCCGGCCCTACCGTTGGTCTTTATTTCCCGTCACGGTGAAACCCCGCGCACTTTCGAGATTCTGAAGGACCTGGCGGCCGACCTGCCCTTGTCGCCGACACAATTCAGCCTGTCGGTCCATAACGCGGTGATCGGCCTGTGGTCGATCATGCGCGGCGAAACCAGCGAAATGACCGCCCTGGCCGCCACGGGCGATGGGTTGGAGCACGGCGTGCTGGAAGCCGCAGCGCTGTTGAACGAAGGCTCGCCGGCGGTGTTGCTGGTCATCACCGAGGAACAACCGCCGCAGGTCTACGCTCCGTGGGTCGATGACGTGCCTTTTCCCTATGCCGTGGGCCTGCTGTTGACCCCGGGCGACGATTGGCAACTGGACCTGTCCGCAGAGGCCGACCACTCGCCTGGCAGCGACTGGCCCCATGCCCTGGATCTGTTGCGTACCCTGCTGAACAACGAAACCACCTGCCAACATGTCTGGAAGAATCGTGTATGGACCTGGCAACGCAACCGGTGACCGGCAAACATCGCGACGCCTATTACTGGCGCCTGGTCGCGACCGCCGCCAGCTTCGCCCTGTTCGGGCTGGGCGGGCTGTGCCTGCGTTTGCTGGTGTTCCCGTTGCTGGCCTGGTTGCCCGGGGATGCCAAGGCCCACCGACAAAGGGCCCGTCGCACCGTCGGGCGGTTGTTCTGGTTCTTTATCCGATTCATGGCCCGCACCGGGGTGCTTACCTACCAGATCGATGGCGCCGAACGGCTCGGGCGTCCCGGGCAGATGATCATTGCCAATCACCCGTCGCTGATCGACGTGGTGTTCCTGATCGGGCTGGTGCGCGACGCCAACTGCGTGGTCAAGCAAAGCCTGTGGGCGAATCCTTTCACTCGGGGCCCATTGCGTTCTACCCAATACATCAGCAACGACGGCAGCATGGACATGCTCGATGCCGCCAGCGATGCCTTGCAAAATGGCCAGACGCTGATCGTTTTTCCCGAAGGGACGCGCACCCAGCCAGGCCAGGCGCCGGCCTTTCATCGGGGGGCCGCGGCCATTGCCCTGCGGGGTGCGAAAATCCTCACGCCCGTCACGATCAAGGTCAACCCCACGACCCTGACCAAGGCCGAACCCTGGTATCGCATCCCTCGGTGTCGCGTGCACTTCAGTTTTCACGTCGGGGCCGATATAGACCCACAGGCGTTCGCTGCGCTCGGCCCGCCACCCCAGGCTTCGCGCAGGCTCAACGATTTCTTGCATCACTATTACATCAAGGAGCTCGCCGAAGATGAGCGATCTGCACCGTGACATCAAACAGCTGATCATCGAAGCCCTTGGCCTGGAAGACATCGGCATCGACGACATCGGCGACGATCAGACCCTGTTCGGCGAAGGCCTGGGCCTGGACTCGGTGGATGCCCTGGAGCTTGGCCTGGCGATCCAGAAAAAATATGGCATCAAGATCGACGCCGACGCCAAGGACACCCGTAACCATTTCAGCAATGTGGCAAGCCTTGCGGCCTTCGTCACTGCAAAAAGCGCCTGAGACCGACCATGCAAACTCGTGACGACATTTTCAACACCCTGCGTGATGCCCTGGTCGAACTCTTCGAACTGGACCCAGCACGCGTGACGCTGGAATCGAACCTGTACCAGGACCTGGAAATCGACAGCATCGATGCGGTCGACCTGATCGATCACATCAAGCGCCAGACCGGCAAGAAAATCGCAGCCGAAGAATTCAAGTCGGTGCGCACCGTCAATGACGTGGTCGAGGCGGTCTATCGACTGGTCCAACCGGCCGCATGACCCGGCTGATTGGCCTCGGCCTGCTACTGGCAGGCCTGCTGTACCCCTTTGCGGTGTATTTCGGCATGGAGCATTTCGCCCCGTGGCAGTTCGGGCTGCTGCTGGGGAGCCTGTGGCTGGCCCGGGCGTTGCTTGGCAAGGGCGGCGCCGGCAGCCGTTGGATGGCTGTCACGGCGATCGGTTTTTGTGTGTTGCTCGCGCTGTTCGACAGCCCGCTCCTGCTGCGCTGGTACCCGGTGCTGATCAGCGGGTTCATGCTCGGGCTGTTCGCCCTGAGCCTGAAATACGGCCCGCCGATGATTGAACGCCTGGCCCGCCTGCGCGAACCGCAGCTGCCGGCCAAGGCCGTGGTGTATACCCGCCAGGTCACGGTGGCCTGGTGTGTGTTTTTCCTGTGTAACGGTTTGCTCGCCGCCGCCCTGACCCTCTGGGCGCCGCTGAGCTGGTGGATGTTGTACACCGGCCTGATTTCCTACGGATTGATGGGGCTGCTGTTTGCCATTGAATGGCTCATACGACAACGGGTAAGAGGCCGCCCATGAATTGGATAACACTTGAGCAGATGTTGCTCAGGGCTCAACCGGAACGCACCGTTACCGTCGCTCCGGCGCTGGATCACTCGCAACTGCGGGAGGCGGCGTTGTGCCTGGCGGCGGGCCTGCAAGCCCGGGGCGCGCGGCATGTGGCGGTGCACCTGGACGATGCCGCCGACCTGGCCATCGCCCTGCTCGGCGCTTGGCGTGCCGGAGCGCGGGTCCTGCTGCCCGCCGACCTGCAAGCGCAGACACGCCAGCGCTGGGCGGCGGACGTGGACCTGTGGTTGACCGACCAGCCCGGCGACACCCATCCCGGCGATGTGCGACACGCGCCGATGGATGGCGCCGAACTGAACCTCGATCACTGTTGGCTGAGCCTGTGCACCTCCGGCTCCAGCGGCGAGCCCAAGCGCATCGAGAAAACCCTGCGGCAGTTGAGTAACGAAGTCCAGGCCCTGGAACAACTGTGGGGCGCCGACCTCGGCCCGGCCTGCATGATCGGCAGCGTGGCCGCCCAGCACATCTACGGACTACTGTTCCGGGTGCTTTGGCCGCTGTGCGCCGGGCGTCCATTCATGCGTCGGCAACTGGCATTTCCCGAAGACCTGCAACGGGCCAGCCGCGAACAACCGGCGTTCGCCTGGGTTGCCAGCCCGGCATTGCTCAAGCGCATGGGCGACAACCTCGATTGGCCGGCCCTGAGCAGCGTGCGCCGAGTGTTTTCCTCTGGCGGCGCCTTGCCCTCCGAGGCTGCACAAAGCTTGCAGCGACGCCTGGGACAATGGCCGACGGAAATTTTCGGCAGTTCGGAAACCGGCGGCATCGCCTGGCGCCAGGGCGGCGGATTGTGGCAACCCTTTGCCGGCGTCGAGTTGAGCCAGGACAGCGACGGCGCCTTGCTGATTGCTTCGCCCTATCTGCCGGCCGGGCATGTGGAACATACCGCTGACGCAGCGCGGATCGCCGACGACGGGCGCTTCGAGCTGCTCGGGCGATTGGACCGTATCGTCAAGCTTGAAGAAAAACGCATCTCCCTGCCGATGCTGGAACAAGCACTGGTGGCCCACGACTGGGTCAGCGAAGCGCGATTGGGCGTGGTGCAGGAGAATCGCGCCTCCCTTGGCGCGCTGGTGGTGCTGAGTGATGCCGGCCTGCATGCCTTGCGCAACCAGGGCAGACGCGCCGTTACCGAGGGCCTGCGCCGGCACCTGAGCGCCCACTGCGAACCCCTCGCCCTGCCACGGCGCTGGCGCTGGCTGCGGCAGTTGCCGCTCAACGCCCAGGGCAAGTTGTCCCAGGCCGAGGTCGAAGCGCTGCTGCTGGCGCCACGTCCAAAAGGCCCCGAAGTCCTGGAGCGAGTCGAAACCGATGGGGAATGGAGCCTGCAATTGATCGTGCCGCCAGACCTGGCGTACTTCAGCGGTCATTTTCCCACCGCGCCGGTGTTGCCGGGCGTGGTGCAGGTCGACTGGGCCTTGAGCCTCGGCCGACAACTGCTGGACCTGCCGCCCCGATTTGTCGGCATGGAAGTGCTGAAATTCCAGCAACTGGTGCGCCCCGGCGATGAAATCCAACTGCACCTGCGTTTCGACCGCGAGCGCGGCAAGCTGTACTTTGCCTTCCGCAATGACACGGCGGCGTGCTCCAGTGGGCGGATTGTGTTGGGGGAAAACAATGCCTAGGCAACTGCACAGATCACTGTGGCGAGGGAGCTTGCTCCCGCTGGGCTGCGAAGCAGCCCCTGGTTTTGCAAGAGCGAGCGCTTCGCACTCGAGCGGGAGCAAGATCCCTCGCCACAATGGATTTGTGGAGGGCAGAAAACATGCATAACCCCTGCGCCGTCATCCCGGTCTACAACCACGCAACCGCCATCTCGGCGGTGGTCACGGCGTTGCTCGCCAACGGCTTGCCCTGTGTGCTGGTGGATGACGCCAGCAGCCCGGCGTGTGCCGCGGTGCTGGAACGGCTGGCCGAAGGCGAGCAGGTGCATCTGCTCAGGCTGGCCGTCAACCAGGGCAAGGGCGGTGCAGTGATGGCCGGCCTGCGCGAAGCCTCGCGCCTGGGTTTCAGCCATGCGCTGCAGGTGGACGCCGACGGACAGCACGATCTTGGCGATGTGAAGACGTTCATCGAGCAATCCCGGGCCCACCCGGACGCGGTGATCTGCGGGTATCCGCACTACGACGCCAGCGTGCCGAAAGGCCGCCTGTATGCGCGCTACCTCACCCACGTCATGGTCTGGATCAACAGCCTGTCCCTGCAAATCCGCGACTCGATGTGCGGCTTTCGGGTCTATCCCTTGGCACCGACCCTGGCCGTGATCGACTCGGCCAACATCGGCAAGCGCATGGATTTCGACTCGGACATCCTCGTGCGCCTGGCCTGGCGCAATCAGCCGATGCACTGGCTGCACACCCGGGTCCATTACCCCCAGGATGGGGTTTCGCACTTTCGCCTGTTCCACGACAACGTGCTGATTTCCAGCATGCACACCCGGTTGTTCTTCGGCATGCTGGTGCGCTTTCCCCTGATTCTCTGGCGACGGTGGCGGGCATGAGTCTTCAGGCAGACAAACAGCATTGGGCCGACCGCCAGGAGCGCGGCAGTTACTGGCTGATGAAACTCACCGCCCTCGCCGCCAAGGTGCTCGGCCGGCGCTTGCTGACCCCGGTGCTGTACGGCATCGTCCTGTACTTCTTCATTTTCGGCCGTAGCGCCCGGCAGGCAGCCTGGCAATACCAGCAACGCCTGGCCGACTGGAGCGCACGTCCCGAATTGCGCCCGACCCGCTGGCGGGTGTTCGGGCAGTTCATGGCCTTTGCCGACTCCCTGCTCGATAAACTCGACGTCTGGAACGGCAAGCTGAGCATCGACCAGATCGAGATCGTCGACCCGGCGCTGTTGCGCAATCACCTGCGCGATGCCCGCGGACAAATGCTGGTGGGCGCGCACCTGGGCAACCTGGAGATGTGCCGGGCCCTGGCCGAGCTGGGCGAGAAAGTCACCATGAACGTGCTGGTGCACACCAAGCACGCCGAGCAGTTCAACCGCTTGCTGGGCGAGGCCGGCGCCACGCACCTGCGGCTGATCCAGGTCAGCGAACTGGACCCGGTGATCATGTTGCAGCTGAGCGAACGCCTGGAGCGCGGCGAATGGCTGGCGATTGCCGGCGACCGCGTGCCGCTGCACGGCGGGCGCAGCGTGACCGTGGATTTCATGGGCCACCCGGCGGCATTCCCGCAAGGCCCGTGGTTGCTGGCCGGCCTGCTCAAATGCCCGGTCAACCTGCTGATGTGCCTCAAGCACGAGGGGCGCTATCGCGTCACCCTCGAACCCTTCGCCGATGCCGTGACGTGGAAGCGCAACGAGCGTGAGCAAGTGATCGCCCACTGGGCCGCCCGCTACGCCGAGCGCCTGGCGCAGTACTGCCTCCAGGGCCCGCAACAGTGGTTCAACTTTTACCCTTTCTGGAAGACCGATGACGATGCCCACTCTTGAGCCGGTAACCTTCGGCGAACGCCCCATGCGCATTGAAGACGTGCTGGCCCTGGCCAACCGTCAGGCGCCGACGCAGTTGCAAGATGACCCGGCGTTCCGCCTGCGCATCGCCAAGGGTGCGCAATTCCTCGATTCCCTGCTGGACAAGGAAGGCGTGATCTACGGCGTGACCACCGGTTACGGCGACTCTTGCGTGGTGGCCGTGCCGCTGCACCACGTCGAGGCCCTGCCCCGTCACCTGTACACGTTCCACGGCTGCGGCTTGGGCAAGCTGCTCGACGCCCAGGCCACTCGCGCCGTGCTCGCGGCGCGTTTGCAGTCGCTGTGCCACGGCGTGTCGGGGGTGCGGGTGGAACTGCTGGAACGCCTCCAGGCCTTTCTCGAACACGACATCCTGCCGCTGATTCCGGAAGAGGGTTCGGTGGGCGCCAGCGGCGATTTGACGCCGCTGTCCTACGTCGCCGCCACGCTTTCCGGCGAACGGGAGGTCATGTTCCGTGGCGAGCGCCGCCTGGCCGCCGACGTGCACCGTGAACTGGGCTGGACGCCGCTGGTGCTGCGGCCCAAGGAAGCCCTGGCGCTGATGAACGGCACCGCGGTGATGACCGGCCTGGCCTGCCTGGCCTTCGCCCGCGCCGACTACCTGCTGCAATTGGCGACCCGCATCACCGCGCTGAACGTGGTCGCCCTGCAAGGCAACCCGGAACACTTCGATGAACGCCTGTTCGCCGCCAAACCACATCCGGGGCAGATGCAAGTCGCCGCGTGGCTGCGCAAGGACCTGGCAATCGACGCGCCGACCGCGCCACTGCATCGCCTGCAAGATCGCTATTCCCTGCGCTGCGCGCCCCATGTGCTCGGGGTATTGGCCGACAGCCTGGGCTGGCTGCGCGGGTTCATCGAAACCGAACTCAACAGCGCCAACGACAACCCGATCATCGACGCCGAAGCCGAGCGCGTGCTCCATGGCGGGCATTTCTACGGCGGGCATATCGCCTTCGCCATGGACAGCCTGAAGAACCTGGTGGCCAACGTCGCCGACCTGCTGGACCGGCAACTCGCGCTGCTGGTGGACGAGCGCTACAACCATGGCCTGCCCAGCAACCTTTCCGGCGCCAGTGCCGAGCGAGCGATGCTCAACCACGGTTTCAAGGCCGTGCAGATCGGCACCAGCGCCTGGACCGCCGAAGCCCTGAAAAATACGATGCCGGCCAGCGTGTTCTCGCGCTCCACCGAGTGCCACAACCAGGACAAGGTGAGCATGGGCACCATCGCAGCCCGGGACGCGATCCGCGTGCTGGAACTGACCGAACAAGTGGCCGCCGCCACCTTGCTCGCCGCCAACCAGGGCGTCTGGCTGCGCAGCCGTGCCGAGGATGCACGTCCACTGCCACCGGCCCTGGCCGCCATGCACCAGCAACTGGCCGAGGATTTCCCGCCGGTCATCGAAGACCGCGCCCTGGAAGGCGAACTGCGCCTGTGCCTGCAACGCATCGCCGAGCAACACTGGAGGCTGCATGCGTAGCCAAGGTGTTTTGCACGTCGACACGCAGATCGTGGTGCCATTTTTCGACGTCGATTCGATGAACGTGGTCTGGCACGGCCATTACGTCAAATACCTGGAAGTGGCCCGCTGTGCCCTGCTCGACCTGATCGGCCACAACTACAACGACATGCTCGAATCCGGCCATGCGTGGCCGGTGATCGACCTGCAGTTGCGCTACGTACGCGGTGCCGTGTTCGGCCAGGCCCTGACCGTGCGCGCCAGCCTGGTGGAGTGGGAAAACCGGCTGAAGATCAACTACCTGATCAGTGACGCCGCGACAGGTGAACGCTTCACCCGGGCCAGTTCAGTGCAAGTGGCCGTGGACATGGCCACTCGCGAGATGCTGCTGGCCTCGCCACGGGTCTTTGTCGAAGCCGTCGAGAGGAAACTGTCATGAAACGCCTCTTCATCTGGCTGCTGCTGTGCAGCCTGTCGCCACTGGCCCAGGCGTTCGATCTAGAGCAATTAAGTGACCAACTGGCCCGCCCGGAGGTGATCCACGGCCAGTTCATCCAGGAAAAACACCTGCGCGCCCTGCCCCAGCCCCTCACCAGCAAGGGCCGCTTCGTGCTGGCGAAAAACCAAGGGCTGCTGTGGTTGCTGCAAACCCCGCTGCAACAGGACTACCGCATCACCGCCCAGGGCATCGCCCGGCGGGACGGCAATGCCTGGCAAATGCTGCCGAACAAGAGCGCCGGCGCCGAGCAGAACCGGCTGTTCCTGGCAGTATTGCAGGGCGACAGCAGTGGCCTGCAACGGGATTTCGAGCTGAGCCTGTCGGGCGAGCCGCAGCAGTGGAAGCTCACCTTGACCCCGCGCTCGGTGCTGCTCAAGCAGGTCTTCAACCAGATCAACATTGACGGCGGCGAACTGGTGCAGCGCATCGAACTGCTGGAAACCCAGGGCGACAGCACCGTGCTGCGCATGCTGGACGCTACCCCCGCGCAACCTTTGAGCGAAGCGGAGCAACATGACTTTGCCGAGTGAACGCAGGCTCCCATGGCTGTTCCTGATCCTGCTGCTGGCGGTGCTGGTGCTCGCCGGCTGGCAATGGCGCAACGGCGCGCCGCTGTCGGCCAACCTCATGGAGCTGGTACCGGGCACATCGCCCGACGCCCTGGAGCTGATCGCCGAGCAGCGCATGCAGGAGCCGCTCAACCGCGAGGTGCTGGTGCTGGTCGGCCATACCGATCGCCAGCAAGCCATCGCCCTGGCGCAAACCCTGGGCGAGCAATGGCAGGCCAGCGGCCTGTTCGACAAGGTGCAATGGACGCTGCAGGCCGACTTGCCGGCGCTGCGCACGCAACTGCTCAACGGCCGGCTGGCGATGCTCTCGGCAGCGGACCGGGAGCAATTGATCGAGCAGCCCCAGGCGTTCATCCAACAGCGGGTGCAAGCCCTGTTCGATCCGTTCAGCGGCTTCAGCCTGGTGCCGAACCAGGACGATTGGCTGGGCCTGACCGGGCGTATCCAGAACAGCCAGCCACAACGCGGCGCAATCAAATTCGACATCGGCAGCGGTGCATTGATCGCCGATGCCGACGGTAAAAGCTGGGTGATGCTGCGGGCTCGCGCCCAGGGTAACGCCTTCGACATGAACCTGCCGCTGCAAGTGGCCGAACTGCTGCAACTCAGCCGCGACCAGGCTAGCCAGGCCCAAGGGCAACTGCTGGCCGCCAGCGGCCTGCTGTACGCCGCCAGCGGCCAGCAACAGGCATCGCGGGAAATCACCTGGGTCGGCGGTGGTGCAACCATCGGCATCTTGCTGCTGCTGTTGCTCGCCTTCCGGCGCCTGCGTGTGTGGCTGGCGTTCGTGCCGGTGCTGGTGGGCATGCTGTTCGGCGCGGTGGCGTGCGTGGCGTTGTTCGGACGCATGCATGTGATGACGTTGGTACTGGGTTCGAGCCTGATCGGTGTCGCGGTGGATTACCCGCTGCACTACCTGTCCAAGAGCTGGAGCCTCAAGCCGTGGCGCAGTTGGCCGGCCTTGCGCCTGACGCTGCCGGGGCTGAGCCTGAGCCTGACGACCACCTGCATCGGCTACCTGGCCCTGGCCTGGACGCCGTTCCCGGCCCTGACCCAGATCGCGATATTTTCCGCCGCCGGGCTGGTGGGCGCCTACTTGACCGCGGTCTGCCTGTTGCCGGCGCTGCTCAAAGGCGCAGACCTGCGTCCGGCCCAGTGGCCGCTGCGGCTGTGCGAATGCCTGCTCCAGATCCGCCAAGCGTTATTGGCGAGAGTCCCCACGCCGGTGCTGCTGGTGCTGTTGCTGAGCTTCTGCGCGGGCGGCCTCTGGCACCTGACCACGAAAAACGACATCCGCCAATGGATCGGCACGCCCCAGCACCTCACCGACGAAGCCCGCGACATCGCGCGCATCACCGGCTTCCAGCCCACCAGCCAGTTCTTCCTGATTCGTGCCGATGATCAACCCCAACTGCTGGAGCGCCAGACCGCCCTCAACGAACGACTGGACCAGTTGATCGCCCTGGAAAAACTCCAGGGCTACCTGTCGCTGAACCAACTGGTAAGCCCGCCCGCCGACCAGCAGAAAGTGCGCGAAGCACTGGCCCGATTGCCGGACTTCTGGCAACCGCTGCTCGACCTGGGCGTGCCGCTCGCCGCACTGCAAGGGGAGCTGGCGCAATTGCAGGCCTTGCCGGTGACAGACATCGATGCCGCGCTGGCCGGCCCCCTGGCCGAGCCGTACCGCACACTCTGGCTCGGCCCCACGGGGCAAGGCGTGGCCGCCATGATCAGCCTGCAAGGCTTGAACGATGCCGCGCTGCTGCGCGTGCAAGCCTTGGACCTGCCGGGCGTGCAACTGGTGGATCGCCTGGGTGACCTGAACCGGGTCTTCGCCGCCACGCAGGTCAGCGCCGCCGAGTTGAAACTGGCCTCCTGCGTGCTGATTGTGCTGCTGCTGATCTGGCCTTTCGGGGTCAGCGCAGCCTTGCGCATCGTTGCCCTGCCGTTGCTGGCCGCGCTGTGCAGCCTGGCGAGCCTCGGCTGGCTGGGACAACCACTGACGTTGTTCAGCCTGTTCGGCCTGTTGCTGGTGACGGCCATCGGCGTCGATTACGCGATCCTGATGCGCGAACAGATCGGCGGTGCCGCCGTGAGCCTGCTGGGCACCCTGCTGGCAGCGGTCACCACCTGGCTGTCGTTCGGCCTGCTGGCGTTGTCCAGCACACCGGCGGTGAGTAACTTCGGCCTGGCGGTGAGCCTGGGGCTGGCCTTCAGTTTCATGCTGGCGCCGTGGGCCGGGCGCCAGGAACACCCTATACCTGCTCAAGAAGATCAACGATGACCCAGGATATTCAAGGAATCCCAATGCCTGTCACTGAAACGGAATATCGCCAGGTCGTCATCATCGGTGCCGGCCCCTCCGGTGCCATTGCCGCCGCCCTGCTCAAGCGCAAGGGCCACGATGTGCTGGTCATCGAACGCCAGCATTTCCCACGGTTCTCCATCGGTGAGAGCCTGTTGTCCCATTGCCTGGATTTCGTCGAAGAAGCCGGCATGCTCGACGCGGTGAATGCCGCCGGCTTCCAGCGCAAGAACGGCGCCGCGTTTGCCTGGGGCGAACGCTACAGCGCCTTCGATTTTGGCGAGACCTTCAGCAACGGCAAGCCCACGACTTTCCAGGTGCAACGCGCCGACTTCGACAAGTTGCTGGCCGACCAGGCTGCCTTGCAAGGCGTGGAAATCCGTTACGGCCAAGCGATCACCAGCGCCGACTTCAGCCTCGCCAAGCCACGCCTGGGCGTGCAGCGCGAAGACGGCAGCGAGTACCTTGTCGAAGCCGACTTCGTGCTCGATGCCAGCGGCTATGGCCGCGTCCTGCCGCGCCTGCTGGACCTCGAGGCGCCGTCGAACTTCCCGGTGCGCCAGGCCGTGTTCACCCACATCGAGGATCGCATCGACGCCCCGGCGTTCGACCGGGAAAAAATCCTCATCACCACCCACCCGAGCAAACGCGACGTGTGGTTCTGGACCATTCCGTTCAGCGGCGGACGCTGCTCGGTGGGCGTGGTCGCGGCGGCGGAACATTTCGCCGGCCGTACCGACGACCTCGATGCCTGCCTGCGCGGTTTCATCGACGAAACCCCGAGCCTGGCCGGCGTGCTGCAGAACGCGGTGTGGGATACTCCGGCGCGGACCATCGGCGGCTACTCGGCTAACGTCAAGACCCTGCACGGCCCGGGCTTTGCCCTGTTGGGCAACGCCGCGGAATTCCTCGACCCGGTGTTCTCCTCCGGCGTGACCATTGCCATGCGGTCGGCGAGCATGGCCGCCGACGTGCTCCACCGTCAGCTGCAAGGTGAAAGCGTGGATTGGCAAAGCGAGTTCGCCGAGCCGCTCAAGCGCGGCGTCGATACCTTCCGCTGCTACGTCGAAGGCTGGTACGCCGGCACCTTCCAGGACGTGATTTTCTACACTGAAGGCTCTGACGACATCCGCCGCATGATCAGTTCGATCCTGGCCGGCTACGCCTGGGATCAGCGCAACCCGTTCGTCAGTGAGCCCAAGCGGCGCCTGCGCATGCTCTCGGAAATCTGCGCGAGCCCGGCGCCGAGCCAGCAACCATGAGCTACCTGAGCGACAACTACGTCGAAGAAACCCGCTTCGGCTTCTGGTTCCTGCGCAGCCACACCTGGCAGCACCATGTGTTGCGCGTGGCGATCAACGATCTGCGCAGCCTGTTCAGCACCGCGCTGCCGGCCAACCCGGTACTGCTGGACGCCGGCTGCGGCCAGGGCAAATCGTTCCAGTACCTGCGCCAGGCGTTCGCACCACAACGCCTGATCGGCGTGGATGCCGACCCCCACAGCCTCGACCTGAGCCGGGAGGAAGCCGCGCGCCAGGGCATGGCCGTGGAGCTGATCGGCAGCGACTGCGCGACCTTGGCGGTGCCCGACGCCAGCGTCGACCTGCTGTTCTGTCACCAGACGTTCCATCACCTGGTGGAACAGGAAAAAGCCCTTGCCGAGTTCTACCGCGTCCTCAAGCCCGGCGGCTATTTGCTGTTCGCCGAATCCACCGAAGCCTACATCGATACCTGGGTGATCCGCTGGCTGTTCCGCCATCCGATGCACGTACAGAAAAGTGCTGCGCAGTACCTGCAGATGATCCGCGATCAAGGGTTCCAGTTCGAAGAACGCAACGTGTCCTACCCGTACCTGTGGTGGAGCCGTGCCAAGGATTTCGGCCTACTGGAGCGCTTGGGCCTACGCCGGCCCAAGCCGTTTGGCGAACGTGAGGAAACCTTGGTCAACGTGGTGGCGCGCAAGCCTCGCGAAGGGGCTGCGGGATGATCCGTGGCCTGCTGATCGCCTGCGTGTTGCTGCTCAGTGCCTGCGCCAGCCAGGCACCACTGCCCGCCCGCACGCCAACCCTGGCATTGCCGATGCAACTGCACATCGAGCGGACACTGGCCGGCCAGCGTCAGGACTGGTTGCTGGTGGTCCAGCGCGAAGGCAGCGGCATCCGTTGGTCGATGATGGACCCGTTGGGCATTCCCCTGGCCCGCCAGCGCCTGGTCGATGGCCAGTGGCAGGCCGACGGTCTGCTGCCCCCCAATGCCGAGGCCCGGGAGTTGTTCGCCGCGTTGTTGTTCGCGCTGACGCCTGAGGTCGAGCTGCCCGGCAACTACCCGGCGGCGCGACAACAGGCGTCGCAACGGACCCTCGAGCGTCGTTGGCAGGTGCGCTATACACAACCGCTGGATTTTGAAATGAGCCTGCCCCAAGGCCTGCGCTACCGCATCACACCGTTGACCGAGAACGCCCCATGACCGCCTATTTGAATGCCCTCGGGGTGATCTGTGCCTTGGGTCGCGACAAACACACCGTCGCGCGCAACCTGTTTGCCGGTGACTGCTCGGGCGTGCGCAGCGAGGCTGGCTGGGTGGCCGAGCGTACCTTGCCGGTCGCCGCGGTGCCCGGTGAACTCGCGTCCATCCCCCCGGCCCTGGCAGCGCAACGCAGCCGCAACAATCAACTGCTGCTGGAGGCAGGGCTGCAAATCCGCGCCGAGATCGACCAGGCCATCCAGGCCTACGGTCGCGCCCGCATCGGCATCGTCCTGGGCACCAGCACGTCGGGTATCGACGAGGCCAGCCAGGGCATTGCCCATTACCTGCGCGAGCAACGCTTCCCCGACGGCTATGACTATCAGCAACAGGAGCTCAGCGCGCCGGCCAACTTTCTTTCCGACTGGCTTGGCCTCAGTGGCCCGTCCTATGTGATTTCCACGGCCTGCACCTCCAGCGCCCGCGCCTTGATGAGCGCCCGGCGCCTGTTGGACCTGGGGCTGTGCGATGCCGTGCTGTGCGGTGGCGTGGACAGCTTGTGCAAATTGACCCTCAACGGTTTTTCCGCACTGGAGGCCGTGTCGAACGAGCGCTGCAATCCGTTCTCGGTGAACCGCAGCGGCATCAACATCGGCGAAGCAGCGGTGCTGTTTCTCATGAGCAAGACGCCAGGCGAGGGAGTACCGATTGCCTTGCTCGGCGACGGCGCCAGTTCCGATGCCCACCATATTTCCGCGCCTGAACCCAGCGGTCGCGGCGCGCGCCAGGCCATGGAAAAAGCCCTGCGCTGCGCCGGCCTCGACGCCAGCCAGATCGATTACCTGAACCTGCACGGCACGGCCACCCAACACAATGACGCCATGGAAAGCCAGGCCGTGGCCGGGCTGTTTCCGGCGGGCGTGCCCTGCTCGTCCACCAAGCCCATGACCGGCCATACCCTCGGTGCGGCGGGGGCGTTGGAAGCGGCGTTCTGCTGGCTGGCCCTGAGCACCGAAAACACCGCCCAGGCCCTGCCGCCGCATGTCTGGGACGGCCAGGCCGACCCTGCCCTGCCGGCGCTGGACTGGGTCACCACCCACACCCGCCTGGACCCGGCCACCCCGCGCCGCCTGATGAGCAACTCATTTGCCTTCGGCGGCAACAACGTCAGCCTGATTATCGGAGACGCCCCATGATTGACTGGCCGCTCGCCGAACTGCTGCCCCATGCCGGTGACATGATCCTCATCGACCGGATCCTGTCGTTCGATGACGAACAGATCCACACCCACGCCACCGTCACGTCCGGCGGCTTGTTCAACCGTGACGACGGTGCGCTGCCGGCCTGGGTCGGCATCGAGTTGATGGCCCAGAGCGTCGCGGCGTTTGCCGGTTGCCACGCACGCCAACGCGGCGATGCCGTGGCGCTGGGTTTTCTGCTCGGCACCCGCAAGTTCGAATGCAACGTCGACTGTTTTCCCCTTGGCACCGAGCTGAGCATCCATGGTGTGCGCTCCCTGGAAGACGACAACGGCATGGGCGTGTTCGAATGCCACATCCACGCGCCAGGCATCCATGCCATGGCCCGGCTCAATGTCTTCCGTCCACCCCAGGCCGCCCATTACCTTCATGAACCGTCCGCAACAGGAAACCCGTCATGACTGAATCCGTACTGGTCACCGGCTCCAGCCGTGGCATCGGCCGCGCCATCGCCCTGCGCCTGGCCCAGGCAGGGCATGACATCGTGCTGCACTGCCGCAGCGGCCGCGCCGAGGCCGAAACGGTCCAGGCCCAAATCCAGGCCCTGGGCCGCAACGCCCGGGTGCTGCAATTCGACGTGGCCGACCGCGCCGCCTGCAAGGCCATTCTCGAAGCCGACGTGGAAACCCACGGCGCCTATTACGGCGTGGTGCTCAATGCCGGCCTGACCCGCGATGGCGCCTTCCCGGCCCTGAGCGAGGACGATTGGGATGTGGTGATGCGCACCAACCTCGACGGTTTCTACAACGTGCTGCATCCGGTGATGATGCCGATGATCCGTCGCCGCGCCGCTGGGCGGATCGTCTGCATCACCTCGGTTTCCGGGCTGATCGGCAATCGCGGCCAGGTCAACTACAGTGCCTCGAAGGCCGGTTTGATCGGCGCGGCCAAGGCATTGGCAATCGAGTTGGGCAAGCGCAAGATCACCGTCAACTGCGTCGCGCCGGGGTTGATCGACACTGCCATGCTCGATGAAAACGTACCTGTGGAAGAACTGATGAAAATGATCCCCGCCCAGCGCATGGGCACCCCGGAAGAAGTGGCGGGCGCGGTGAACTTCCTGATGTCCGCCGAAGCCGGCTACATCACCCGGCAGGTCCTGGCCGTCAACGGAGGCTTGTGCTGATGAAGCGCGTCGTCGTCACCGGCATGGCCGGCATCACGTCCATAGGCAGCGACTGGGAGACCATCGCCGCCAACTTCGCCGCCAACCGCAGCGGCATCCGGCGCATGGATGAGTGGGACCGTTTCACCGAACTGAACACCCGCCTGGCCGGGCCCATCGACGACTTCCAGGTTCCGGCCCACTGGACCCGCAAGCAACTACGCAGCATGGGCCGGGTCTCGCGCCTGGCGGTGGGCGCGGCGGAACAGGCCCTGGCCGATGCCGGCCTGCTGGGCGACGAATCGATCAAGGACGGGCGCATGGGCGTGTCCTGCGGTTCGTCCACCGGCAGCACCGACGAGATCAAGGCGTTCGGCAACATGCTGCTCAACAGCGTGGCCGAAGGGTTGAACGCCAACTCCTACGTGCGAATGATGCCCCACACCACGGCGGCCAACATCAGCATCTTTTTCGGGCTGACCGGACGGCTGATCCCGACGTCCAGTGCCTGCACCAGCGGCAGTCACGGCATCGGCTATGCCTACGAAGCCATCAAGTTCGGCCGCTTGCCGCTGATGCTCGCCGGCGGTGCGGAAGAACTGTGCCCGACCGAAGCGATGGTCTTCGATGCCCTATACGCCACCAGCCTGAAAAACGATGCGCCGCAAACCAGCCCGCGGCCCTACGACAAGGGTCGCGATGGCCTGGTGATCGGCGAAGGCGCCGGCATGCTCGTGCTGGAAGAACTGGAGCACGCCCTGGCCCGGGGCGCACGGATTCACGCCGAGATCGTCGGCTTTGGCAGCAACGCCGACGGCCAGCACGCCACCCGCCCCGAACTGATCACCATGCGCCGGGCCATGGAACTGGCCTTGGAAGACGCCGGCCTCGAACCCTCGGCCATCGGCTACGTCAATGGCCATGGCACCGCCACCGAACAGGGCGACATTGCCGAAACCCAGGCCACCAGCAGCCTGTTTGGCGAACACATGCCCATCAGCTCGCAGAAGAGTTTCCTCGGCCACACCCTGGGCGCCTGCGGAGCGCTGGAGTCCTGGTTCAGCATCGAAATGATGAACCGCGACCTCTACGTGCACACGTTCAACCTCGATGAAGTCGACCCCCAGTGCGGCAAGCTCGATTACCTGCGCAACGAATTCCGGCCGATGAGCCATGAATACGTGATGAACAACAACTTCGCCTTTGGTGGGGTCAACACCTCGCTGATTTTCCGCCGCTGGCACTGATAACCGCTATCCCTGGTCAAGGAGACTGATGATGTCATTGAAGAAAATCGCTGTTACCGCCGCCCTGTTGCTCAGCGCCATGCCGACCCTCAGCCAGGCCCGTGATACCACGCTTTACCTGCCTTTCGACAAAGTCGTCAACGAAGCCATCCGCACCGGCAAGATCGACCGCAGCGTGAAGTTCTACCTGGCGGGCGACGAGCCACAGGGCAAAGTCAGCGTGCTCAGCGCGGGCGAGGTCACCAATAAAAAAACCAACGCCTTCAACAAATCCGACGTAGAAGCCTGCGAATGGGTGGTGCAATCGGCGCTGATCAGCCTGCACCAAGCCGCCAAGGCCGCGGGCGCCAACGCCGTCATCAACATCGTCAGCTTCTACAAGCGCAACGAACGCCGGGATGCCACCACCTATGAATGCCACGCCGGCGCGATCATGGCCGGCGTTGCGTTGAAAGGGGATCTGGCGAAGGTGCAATAAAAAAAGCACCTCGGCCATGCCCTTGCGATCTTCGCTGGAATGTAGGAGCTGTCGAGTGCAACGAGGCTGCGATCTTTCCCCAAACACTTGAGTCCCAAGTGAAAGATCAAAAAATCAAAAGATCGCAGCCTTCGGCAGCTCCTACAGGGTCCGATAGCGGTGGATCAGCGATGGTGATGTTGGCTATGCTGCCGTCATCGCGAGCAAGCTTGCTCCCACAGGGCTTGGTGGCGTGCCCAGATACTCCGAACACCCAAAATCCACTGTGGGAGCGAGCTTGCTCGCGATAGCGGTGGGTCAGCACCGGTGATGTTGGCTATACAGCCGTCATCGCGAGCAAGCTCAGCTCCCACAGGGTTTGGGCTTGACGCCTCGGTGCTCTTCAACCTGTTTGGAGAATCCCAGCAGTCCGTGTAACAGCCATGAATCTTGCTCCCGCTGGGCTGCGCAGCAACCCCTGTTTTATTAGCCGTTCTCCTTCATCGCATTCGGGTGCAGGTAATGAACCTCCGCCAACCTGAGCGCAGGCAAAAAGTCCTCCGCCATCGGCACCCCCTCCCGCACGATGATCATGAAACGTTTCTGCAGCGTATTGATGATCTCATCGCCATTGCTCAAGCGACTGCCAACCAGCGCAATGTTGCTATTGTTTTTCCCGGCGCCGGTGATGATCCGTGCCGTGCTGCCATCGGCGTACACCACCTCATCGCCTTTCTGCGCGGCGCGTACTTTCCAGCCATTATCCAAGGTGAACGTCAACGACGACGACACCTGCTGGATCGTTCCGCCGTCACGCGTCTGGCTGCCCTCGGTGGCCACTCGGTAGATGGCGATGGGCGGATGAGCTTCGACGAAAGCTTTTTGTCGGTTCATGAATGCCGCGACTTCTTCGCCGTAACCCTCCAGTTGGCGTGGCTCCAAGTACAAGTCATCCAAATGACGAAGTGATTCATGGGAGATTTCGTTGGTGTAAGGGGCATCCAAAGATGAGTGCATTTCCAAGGGCCTTATTCATGGGCTTCAGGCTGCGTTCCTTTGCGCCGGGAATGCGCACTGAGCCGGACGATTCGGAATGATGAATAAGACGTTGCAGGGCAGGTGAGTCGCAATCCCAACGGCGTGGCATCTGGGACAAATAGGAAGTGTCGTAACCGGAAATGCGCACTTTCCTACAATCTCGATGCAACGCGACCATTCCCGGGGACGGACGCTGGCCGAGCAGGCTACTTTTATCGCCGCGCAACCGCACTCACTGACATTGATAAACACCGGGCACTGGTTGCTTGAAGAGCAACCACAAGCCACCCGCGACGCGATCCTGGCGTTCCTGCGGTACAAAGAATATCCGCGATCCCTGAAACTCGTGACTCCACACTGACAACTGCACTGCCGCCCTTCCTTCGTGCGGTATCTATTTACCGCTCCTGCGTCGGTTTTCCCCAATAGCTTGTCTTTTCCGAAACTTTCCCAGGAAGAGACTATGTTGGATCACGACTTATCGGGCCAGATCAACGCCTCGCAGCAACGAATGATAAACCTGAGCAAAGCTGCGCCACGGCCTTCTGAGGTCACCCGGCAGCACCTGGACCATTGGCTCAAACGAAGCTTCCCCATCCTGCCGGTCGACATGGCAGTGGACAAGCTGTCCGTGCGCGTATCGCAAAAAACTCCGATCCCTCAATCGGGGCATGAACCCGACGGGTCGAGCTCCGGGCCAACGGATAAAAACATCACCGGCCTTGAGCTTCTTTTCTGGCGCGCCATCACCGGCCAGGTCGATATCAGCGACAGCTTGGCGGATCTGGATAACCTTGAAATAGTCCAGGAATTGGACAGTTCCAAGCGAGTGCCCACCCTTCTGAACAGTCGCCGGGCGAAAGAAAAATTCCGTCAACTGCTCAATACCACGCCAGTCGCTTATGAACAGCTGCTCATGACGTCGCTGGATAGCTTCTGGGATAGGCCCGCCGCGTTCAGCCAGGGACGAAGCATCAACGGCTGGTTGGCGGACGAACTCGCTATGCAACTCAAGGCACTGGCGGACCTTCATCTACACGACAAGACGCTGAGCCGGCAGATGCACAAGTCGATAATGGATTCGCTGTCGGCGCCGGACGCGGCGTCTCGTAACAAGCTGGCGGAAAGTTACAGGCCCTGGTTGTACAGCCTGAGCGCCATCTACCTGGATTGGGGATTGTCCGTTCCGGTGACCAGCGCCGTTGCCCTGTCCCGGCACGACGCAGATACGGATTGGGGCGGCGCCGTACTGTACCGTCCCGGTAAGCCGCTGGAGGTCTACGAGAATTTGCAGCAACTGAAGACCTCGTTCATAGGCGACAGCGCCGCCGATGAGGTGGAACTCGTGCCGTTGGCGCAAAACTTCCTGACGCGTTTGGCCACGGACGTGCGTACGGCGCAAAAAGCCGCCATTCGCGATGCTTTGTCGGATGACATTGTCGAAGGGGAAAACATCTCCAGTTGGGTGCATCGGCTGGACGCCGCAGCGGACCTGGGTATTCGACTGGATCTGGCTGGCGTCCTGGACGAACGTGAGTTTCGGCTGAAACTGGCAAGCCTCGATCATTGGCTCCACGCCAACCCGCACATCATCGGCAACGATCGCCTGGCATGGTGGAAAGCGACGCAGGCCCTGCAGAACACCATCGCCGATACGCCAGCACCGCCGGACCCAGTGTCGATGGCCACTCCAGAGGCCATTCGAGACCAGGCCCGCACGCTACTCGCCGGCTACATCAAGGAAAAATACCCACCTGCCGACCCTGAAGACATCACCCTGAGCATTCGAAAAGAGGCGCTTGATCCGCACGCACCGACGGGCCATTCACCGTTCGGGTCCGGGGTCTCCATGGGCAGTGCGCAAGCGTTCCATGACGACAGGCGCTCCCTGACGGACTGGGCGATGTCCAACCTGACAGATGATGAACGCCAGGCAGCTCACCACACCGTGGTCGGCCCGTTGAGCTTCCCGCAGATTGTCGAGGTCATCGAGCGGGCAGACGTGGGTGCGCGCCTTCCGGTGGTGCTGCAACGCATGGCACGGGAGCGACAGACTCAATGGATGAGTGTGAAAGCAACGCAAATGCGGGCCGAGGTGTGGGCGGCCCACATCTCGGGAGACTTGCGACACGACAAGGACAACACCGGCTTGAAGCTGGTCTTGGCGGCGCTGGATTGCCCTGGGTCGGCGGGACGTGACAAGGTCAACGGGCACGAAGTGGTCGTCCGGCAATTGCATTGGGGCGACAGCGTGCTGAAGGACCTGCTTGCGTTCGGAGTGAAGTCATTCGCCAGCCGCCCTTCGTTGACCTTGTACACGCCAGGTGCGCCGGATGGAAAGACCTTCAGGGACGTGGATGCATCAGGCAGCGGTCGAGCGCTGCAGACGGCGTTGGCGCAGACCCTCACGGCCACACCGCAAATGACCCGCTGGCTGATCTCCCAACTTCCGCTGCTGGAGCAAGCCGCACAGCTCGCAAGCCTGTTGCCGGCAGAGGACAACCTGACCGTCCAAGAGAAAATCAAGAAGGTCACGCAATCGGTTTTCACCTGGACGAAGGACAGGACGCCAAGCGATTTCGCCTTGAAAGTCACTTCACCCGTGGTTGAGGGAGACCTGTTCAAGACACTGCATGAGACGCAAATAACCCATGCCCTCAAAACGGTACAGGCCCTGACAGTGACCAACGCCGAACGCGACAGCGCGGCGGCTCGGGAAGGGCGTCGCAACGGTGTAGCCCTGTTGACGGGGGCTATGTCGATGGCACCGGCAGGCCGCTTGGCTGGGACAGTGGGACGCGCAATTCTACCGACCATGGCAGGCGGTGCCGCCGTCTCGGCGATACAGGATGAAGGCGGTAGCGTCAGCCAGTGGGCAAGCGATTTCATCCGCGGGCTGGGTGAGGTGCTTGCCGAAGGCGGGCAAGATTTGATCATGGCCCGCGCGACGCGGCCCAGAGGCAACGCCTACCCGGCCTTGGCATCGCTGCCTCGCATGCCGGACCCGCGGTTGGAGGCATTCCAACTGAAAGGCTTCGAGGGCAAGGGCCTGGTGCCGGAGGGGCGCAACCGCTATAGGGATTTGCACGGGCAGGGTTATCTGAAGCTAGGCAAAGATTATTTCAAGACGGCTTTCCAGGACGGCGAGCAAGTCATCTACGCGCCGAACAACCGCACGGACCAGCGCACAGTGACGTGGGAAAACGGCCAATGGACCGTTCAGGAGCGTCGGCGTTTGCTCGGCGGCGGCGGGTATTGGAGTCGCCCCCAAGAGCGTCCGGAAGACAAGAAATTCAACGCCTTGGTGGAAGGGGTCCTGCCCAGCGGGCATGACCTCCCCAGCGAAGCAGCCAACGTGATGAAACGCGTGGTTCGCTCAATGCCCGAAACGTTGCTGGACCGCGTACTTAAAGAAAGCATGAACGATGTAGGCGCCGCCGATATCGAAAGTTACCGCTTGCATTTAAAACAGATAAATCGGCAGAACTATCAAGTTTACGAACCCAAACGTAAACACCTACTTCATAAGCTTGGCATCTGGGATCTTGTCGAACAGACGAGTGATACGCTTCAAAAAGAAAAAAACCTCTCCCTGAGCCTTCCGCAAAAATATCGACTTTATGACACGCTCATCCTGCACAAGGAGGAATTCATCCTCGAAGGACGCCTGAAGGCCAGTGCAACTATCCTGCCGGATAACATAACCGGTGCGAAATACATTGTGATCACTCCAAGAAACGGGCGAAAAAAAGACGCCGTCGACAAAATATCGAAAGACATCAGCGACACAGTCCAAGTTGTCGAGAAACGGCTGGAATCCAAACTTGACACCTTGTTCCCTGGAGACGAACCCTCCGTGGTTGCTGCAAGAGAGGCCTATATCGAATCACCGGAATATCGAATCGACAATATTGATGAGTTTCGAAAAGAGCGACTGCGCCGACACAAGCCCGGGCTGCTCACGGAGATCAGGAACTACAAAATTCGCCATATCATCATTAACCGGGGCAAGACACAGCGAAGTGCGCTTCTCACCACCGAAAATGACATCGATACCTTCACCCGCTCCCTCAAAAACTACAGCCCATTCGATATCGAGCTGGTCACCCAAGCCGCCTCCCACAAGGTGACCGGACAAGCAGCCTCTTCGGTTCCTGCCCCTGCCGCGGCGAAGCCCTCGACGGTTATCCCTGAGTACACGGTGACAGTCAGTCCCCTGGCTGACGCGCAGATGTCATATGACAATTTCCCGGCCCCCGCCCGGGCGAAAGTCAGCGAAATCATGGATGACCTCCGAGCCGGCAGAATCACCACTAAAAAAATCAACCGCTATTACTGGTACGACATGGCACAGTTGGCTCCCGGCGGCGGACGGGGCGCATGGCGCGCCGCATTCGAACGTCAAGGCAATACCTGGATTCTCCAAGGCTTCTACGACTATCACGCCACCAGACACGCCACGTTTTGGGGGGACTAAGCCAAGCGCAAGGCCAGCCCCGGGAGTTGGGCAAACAGGCGCGGCCTGCGTCGAATGCCATCGTTAGGCACTGGATGATTGCGCTCCGTCGGTCAACAGCCCTATGAATGCTTGTGCCATCGGCGAACGCTGGTCCTTGCGCTGGACCAGCCACACCGCCGAAACCGCCGCCGGGTCGAGCAGCGGCCGATAGACCACGCCGTCGATACGCATGCGTTGGTAAGATGCCGGCAGCACCGAGACCCCGAGGCCAGCCGCCACCAGGCCGATGATGGTCATGGCCTCCCCGGCTTCCTGGGCGAAGTGCGGGCTGAAACCGGCGTCGCGGGCCAACGTTAAAAGCTGGGCGTAAAGACCGCTGCCGTAGCTTCGTGGGAAAAATACGAAAGGCTCGTGGGCCAGCGCCGACAAGTACAAGCCTTCGTCGCTGCCCTGGGCGAGCGGATGCTTGGCGCTGAGCACGGCTACCAAGGGTTCGCGGCTGAGCTCGATGGCTACCAGTGAATCCGGTAGCGGCAACGGCCGCATGATGCCCACCTCGATGGTTTCGTCCACCAACGCATCCGAGACCTGGGTGCTGCTCATTTCCCGCAGGTTAAGGTGAACGGCCGGGAAGCGTTGACGGAAGGCGAAGATGGCTTGGGGAATGGTCGAGTTGAACGGTGCCGAGGACGTGAAGCCGATCTTGAGTTCGCCTAACTCCCCCAGTTGCGCACGGCGGGCCACGTCGGCGGCCTTGTCGACCTGGGCCAATACCCGTCGCGCTTCTTCAAGGAACAACCGTCCGGCCTCGCTCAATTCGACCCGACGATTGGTACGCTCGAACAGCCGCGCGCCAATCTCCTGCTCCAGTGCCTGGATCTGCTGGCTCAACGGCGGCTGGGAGATCCCCAGGGCCAGCGCGGCGCGGCCGAAATGCAGTTCTTCGGCAACGGCGATGAAATAACGCAGGTGACGCAGTTCCATGGGCCCCCAATAGGTCGTTTAACGTCTTAAACAGGTCGAACAATATATTGGATAGAAACATTAGCCGGCTATATGCTTTTTTCATCGCCTGCCTGATCGTGTCCTTGCGAGGTCCACCGTGAAAACTGCTGTCGCTCCACTGGCCCATGAAATCCCGCCGCGTGCGCAGGACGTCGCCGTCGAACTCAAGGACATCTATATCGAGAAAGGCACGCCGTTGTTCATGCGCACGGTGCTGGCGCTTTTCTGCGGTGGCTTTGCGACCTTCGCCCTGTTGTATTGCGTGCAACCGATGATGCCGCTGCTGTCCAAGGAGTTTTCCATAAACGCGGCGCAGAGCAGCCTGGTCTTGTCGGTGGCGACCGGCCTGCTCGCCATCGGCCTGTTGATCACCGGTCCGATTTCCGACCGCATCGGCCGCAAATCGGTGATGGTCACGGCGTTGTTCGCCGCGTCGCTGTGCACGATTGCCAGCGCGATGATGCCGACTTGGGAAGGTGTACTGCTGCTACGCGCCTTCGTCGGGCTGTCGTTGAGCGGGTTGGCGGCGGTGGCGATGACTTACCTGAGCGAGGAAATCCACCCCAAGCACATTGGCCTGGCGATGGGGCTGTACATCGCCGGCAACGCCATCGGCGGCATGTGCGGACGCCTGATCGCCGGGGTCTTGATCGACTTCGTCAGCTGGCACACCGCGATGCTGGTGGTAGGTGGCCTGGCGCTGATTGCGGCGGCGGTGTTCTGGCGGATTCTTCCCGAGTCACGCAACTTCCGTCCCCGTTCCCTGCATCCGCGCAGTCTGTTGGACGGTTTCACCCTGCACTTTCGCGATGCCGGGTTGCCGCTGTTGTTTCTCGAAGCGTTCGTGCTGATGGGCGCATTCGTGACGCTGTTCAACTACATCGGCTATCGCCTGCTGGCCGAGCCTTATCATCTGGACCAGGCCTTCGTCGGGTTGCTGTCGGTGGTGTACCTGTCGGGTATCTACAGCTCGGCAAAAGTCGGCGCACTGGCGGACCAGCTCGGTCGGCGCAAAATGCTCTGGGCGACCATCGCGCTGATGCTCGCGGGCCTCTTGCTGACCATGGCCACGCCGCTGTGGCTGGTGATCCTGGGCATGCTGGTGTTCACCTTCGGTTTCTTCGGCGCCCATTCGGTGGCCAGCAGTTGGATCGGCCGCCGCGCCCTCAAGGCCAAGGGCCAGGCCTCGTCGCTTTATCTGTTCAGCTATTACGCTGGATCCAGCGTTGCAGGGACGGCGGGCGGCGTGGCCTGGCACCTGGGCGGCTGGAACGGGATCGGCCTGTTCATCGGTGGCTTGCTGGTGATTGCGTTGTGCGTGGCGATGAAGCTGGCGAAATTGCCGTTGCTGCCGGGGAATGTGCAGGTCTAGCCCTCACTTCCACCTCCGGGACAGCGTCGCTACTTTGTGGCGAGGGAGCCTGCTCCCGCTGGGTGGCGCAGCCGCCCCAAAAACAGAGACCGCGGTGCAACAGGTACGCCCTGCAAACCGGTCTACGGCTGCTGCGCAGCCGAGCGGGAGCAAGCTCCCTCGCCACAAAAGCTCATATTCCTGATCAACGTTGTTGTGCGTTCGGTGAGTCATTGACGCAACACCACCCGAGCACTCAGCACACCCTCTTCCACTTCCAGCGTCAGCGATCGCAGCACCGCCCCCTCCCGCTCTTGTTGATCCAACCACTGCAGCAACGCACTCGCATCGCCACTGACAGCGAGTCGCAACGAGTCGCCGTCGGCCTCCATTTCCGCCATGTCCAACCCCGCTGCCGTCGCGCTTGCATTGACGCGCACCGACAAGGGTCGGGTGGCGGCAGTCCTATGCCGGGAGGGTTCGGCGCGCTGGATCCGGGCGTTCAGTTCGGCTTGTTGGCGATGCTGTCGTTCGGCAACCTCCAGTCGTTGCCGGGTCGGTTGCCAAATCGCGGTGTAGGCCAGCGCCACCGACAACAATCCGGCAAGCCCCAGCAACAAGCCTTGCTCTCGGCGCGAGAGGTTTCCCCAGGCCTGTTTCAAGACCCGCCATCCATCGATGTTCATCAACGGCTCTCCAGTGTGAGGATGGCCTGCACGCGGTTGTTTTGCTTGCTGGCGCTGCCCAGGGTGACGGGCAATCCGTTTTGCTGTCCGCGTTCACGCAGTTGTTCAAGCTCGACAAAACTGTTCGCCGTCAGCTGGATTTTCCAGCCTTCGCCTTCGCGGAAATCGATGCGCTGCACCTCAACGTTGCTGGCACCGATCACCTGCTCGGTCAGCCGGGTCAGACGCGCAACCTGAGTGTCCGGACCTGGCCCACGACGGCTCTGCAATGCCTGGAACTGCGCCGCCAGGTCGACGATCCGTTCCTGCTCCGGATACAACGACCTGAATCGCTGTTCGCTTTGGACGTACAGACGCCGGGTTTCACTTTCAAGAAAGCCTATGCGCGTTTCACTGAAGACCCAGGTGAGCATCAGCGCGCCGAGCGCAGCCACCGAGGTGCCCCGCCACGGCAGCGGTTGGCGGCGCCGACGGAACTCGCCCTGCAACAGGTCAATGGGATGTCCGCCCGTGCTCAACAGCCACTCATCGATGCCTTGGCGATCACGCTCCTCGTCCAGCCAGTGCATCTCCTCAGGCAAGCCAGGCTTGAGCGTTGCCAAGCCTTTTACTGACAACGACATCCGCGCCGAAAGCCCTCCACCCAACAGCCAGCGCCCGAACCAGCGCACCCCAAACGCCTGGTCATCGGCAATCAGATCAGCATCGACATGCACCGCACGGGTATCGATGCCTTGTTCGGCGAGCAGCGCCAACAGCGCCTGGAACCGGCCCCGCGCCGTCACCATCAGCGGATAGCGGTGCTGACGGTCCCGCGGGCCGATGCTGATGTGCAGCGCCTCCAGGTTTTCACTCAGTTGCTCTTCGATGGCGAATGCGAGGGCCTGGGGCCGGGGCTGGCGTCGAGACGGCCACGGATCGCTGCGCAACCAACTGCACATTTCCATTGGCAACAGCACATCGACGGGCCGGCCGTTCAACTCGCCGGCCGCCTCGTGCAACGGCAGGCGACGACGCTCGCCGGTTGGCGACCACACGCAGCATGGCCAGTTGGCGCAAGGCGCGTCCAGGCCTTCAGCGGTCAGGTAAAGCCAGGCTTTCATCAAGGAAACTCGCTGGGGCTGAAGGGTAAGAAACGACGCTGACGAACCGTCCAGCGCCCACTGACAGAATCGCGCTCGATATCCGAGGCCAGGCGCAGACGGCTGTCGCCATGGATCACGCTCACCGTGATTCGAAACCAGCGGCTGCCCACGCCCAACCCATGGCTGTTGAGGCCGACTCCGGACAGCAACGGGTCGTTGGTAAACGCCTGCACGCCGGCGTATGGCGCGTGACGACGCTGGTTGACCAATGCCTGGGTGGGCCCGGCTTTCATCCCATCGAGGGTCATCAGCACACGCTGCGAGGCGGTATTGATGTTCAGCCGCGCGTCCTTGGGCAGCAACACCACCCAGGGTTCCAGGCGCTGCAGCGTCTGGCCGTCGACGCCTGGCAACAGACGCAGTTGACTCAACTCCTGCACCGGCCCGACCTGGGGCAACGTCAGTGGCGGCAGATCCAGCAAGGCCAGCAGGCGACTCCAGCGACCGAAGCTGACCTGATCGATTTGCCCCAGGGCCAGCAGCGTGTTGAGATTCAGGCGCCCGGACAAATCCTCGATAGCGATGCGCAGCTCGGCGCCGTCCACCTCCAACACGGGCTCGAGCCGAGCCCAATCCTGGCTCAGGTCAACGGGCCCGGACGAGGTGATCCCGCTGCCTTCCAACACCACCCGCGCCCAGTCTTCCCCCGCCAATCCCAATTGCCGCAACTGGACCTGTTGCAGTTGCTGCGCGCTGCTGTGCAACAACAGGCGATGACTGCGCAACAGGCTACCGACCAGCAGCAAGGCCAGGCTCAGCACCAGCAGCACGCTGATCAGCGCCACGCCGCGTTGGCGCCTCATGGCAGCGCCTCTGGCAACAGCAACACTCGACGGATCTGCTCGAAACGCCCCGCCGACACGATCAATTCCAGCGCCAGCGGCGCGCTGCCCCTCGCGGTTTCGCGGTGCCAGCCCTGCTGGCGGTCGAACACCCGCCAGCTCAGGCTGTGGACGTCGTCGAGCAATTTCTGCCGCTGCGCAAGCGTCGTGCCTTCACCGACTGTCTCGCGCCATAACGCGCCGCCCTGGAGCTGATAGCTCACCGCTTGCCGTTCGCTGCGCGGCTGGTCCAACGGGTTGCGCCAATGGCTGCGCTGCAAGCGCAAGTGCCCCGGCGCGAGCACGACCGAGTCGACAACCGCCTGCCACATATCCCGTTCGATCACGCCGACAGCGCGCTGCAAGGCCCGGATGTCGCGCTCATGCTGACCGGCTCCCTGTTGGGTCCGCACGACGCCATCGAACAACCGCCAACTGGCCAGGCCGAGCAAGGCAAAAATGCCGATGGCGATAACCAGCTCCAACAAGGTGAAACCCGACTGCTTATTCATGATGGCTTCGGATCCACCCGATGGTGCGGTACGCGACGGTCGCGCTGTCGCCGCGGCGAACCTGGATCTCGACCTGCAACAGCCGCCCATCACGAGCCGGGGCGATCCGCTGTTGCAAGACCCAATCGCGGCGATCAAGGTGCCGGCTCAGTCGCTGTTGTCCGGGCGGTGTGACGGCTTGCAGGCGCAGTTCGCTCAACTGATTGTCCGCCAGCCAGGCGCCGAACAGACGGTCCTCCAGGCCAGCGCTTTGCTTGAGCACGAACTGGCTGGCCGAAAGCACGGCCGCCGCCAGCGTCGCGAAAATCGCCAGGGCGATCATGACTTCCAACAGCGTGAACCCCCGGCAATCGGCGGCCTGCCCGCGCGCATTACTCATCGATCAGCAGCTCCGCCAGGCCATCGCTCGAGACCCGGGCAATCGCCTGCCCCGCGACTTTGATCAGCAGCCTGAACGGGCTGATCTCGTCACTGCTGAGCATCAGCAACTGCGGCGGGCCTTGGACGTCGTCGAGGCGCAGGACATGACCCTCCTGCTCCAACCCCAGCGTCAGGCCCTCGGGCAATCGATGCAACGCCGACACCGTCGTCCAGTCCTGGGCTTCGAGCCGCAACGCCTGATAACCGCCAGGCTGCACACGCACACCGTATTCCTGCCCGTCCAACACCGCCCGCTCGCGCAATTGCTGCACCACCGCGACGAAGTCCCGGGCCTGCTGCCGGGCTTCACGCGCCGGGCTCGGTCCCGTGGCGAAGCGGACCATGCCCGCCAGGACGCCGATCAAGACGATGACGACCATCAGCTCCAGCAAGGTGAAACCCCGGCAACGATGCTGCATGTTCACTCGGCCCAATTGCCGATGTCGGCCGCCATCCCTTCACCGCCCGGCACGCCATCGGCGCCCAGGGAGTAGAGGTCATAGCTGCCGTCGACGGATTTATGCCCGGGATTGAGGTACTGGTAGGGCGTGCCCCAGGGGTCGATCGGCAGGCTTTTCAGATACCCCTGGGGGTTCCAGTTCCTGGCTACGGGCGTGCCGGACGGGCGTTTGCTCAAGGCCTCCAGGCCTTGTTGGGTCGAGGGGTACTGGAGGTTGTCGAGACGGTACATTTCCAGGGCCGTGGCGATCGCCTGGAGATCGGTGCGGGCGGCCGTGACCTTGGCCTGGTCGGGTCGGCTCATGAACTGCGGCACCACGATGGCGCCCAGCACGCCAATGATGACCACCACCACCATGATTTCGATCAGGGTGAAGCCGCGTTGTGGATGACGTGCGGATCGGTTGCTTTGGAGTTTCATCGTTCAATTCACCAATTGGTTGAGGCTCAGGATCGGTAGGAGGATGGCCATGACGATCAGCAGCACGACGCCGCCCATCAGCACCAACATGGCCGGTTCGAATAGGCTCACCACCAACGCGATACGCGCCGCGAGGCTGGCCTCCTGTTGTTCGGCGGCCCGGGCGAGCATGTTGTCGAGTTCGCCGGCCCGCTCACCGCTGGCGATCATGTGCAGCATCAACGGCGGAATATCGCCGCCCTGCTCCAGGCCATGCGTAAGCGTTCCGCCTTCGCGGACCGAACGGGCGACGTCGGCCATGCGGGCGCGGATCGTCAGGTTGCCGATCACCTGCGCGGCGATGTGCAAGGCATCCACCAACGGCACCGCGCTTTTGCTCAGGATCGCCAAGGTGCTGGCAAATCGCGCCGCCTCCATCGCCCGCAGCACTTCGCTCAACACCGGCAGCCGCAACAGCAAACGATGCCAGCGCAGGCGCCACGCCGGCTGGCGCAGGCTCCAGCGCCACAGCCCGAACAGCCCGGCCAGCGCACCGAGCATCAACAGGCCATAGCGGCGCAAGCCATCGCTCACGGCGATCAGCGCCTGGGTCAGCCAAGGCAACGGCTGGCCGCTGTCGATGAAAATCTTCACCACATCCGGCACCACGTAGCCCAGCAGGAAGCCAACAATCGCGACACAGGCCAGCATCAGGATCAGCGGGTAAACCAACGCCAGTTGAATGCGCTGGCGCGATGCCTGCCGCGCCTGGGTGTAGCTCGCCAACTGCTCCAACACTTGCCCCAGGTTCCCGGATTGCTCGCCCGCCGCGACCGTGGCGCAGAACAGCTCGGGGAACGCCTGGGGAAAGGCCCTCAGGGCCGTCGCCAATGCGTGGCCTTCCATCACCCGGCTGCGCACCGCCGCCAGCAGGTGGGCGACGCGGCGCTTCTGGCTCTGTTGCGCCACCGCTCCCAGGGATTCTTCGAGGGGCAGGCCGGCCTGGATCAAGGTGGACAACTGCAACGTCAGCAATGCCAGATCTGCCGGGCTCAAACGCGCTCCGGCATGCCGCCCGCCCAAGGTTCGCGGTTCCTTGGCTTCAGCCAGTTCGCTGGGCAGCAAGCCGCGCTCGCGCAGCAACTGGCGAGCATGGCGCGGGCTGTCGGCTTCCACACGGCCCTTGCAGCGGCGGCTCTGGGCGTCTTCGGCCCGATAGTCGAAGGTCGGCATGGTGCTAATCCTCCTGGGTGATGCGCAGCAGTTCGTCGACGCTGGTCAGGCCTTCCAGCACCCGCTGGCGACCGTCTTGGAACAGGCTGCGGGAGGTCTTGCGCGCCTCGGCGGCCAGCGCCTGCTCGGTGGCGCCCTGGTGGATCAGTTGCGACAGGACGGCGCTGACATTCACCAGCTCATAGATCCCGAAGCGCCCGCGATAGCCTTTCTGGCATTGCTCGCAGCCCTGGGCCTTGAACAACCGGGGCGCGGCAGTGGCGTCGAGGCCCAGGCGCCGCCAGGTGGCGGCGTCAGCCACGTACGGCGTCTTGCAGGACGGGCACAGACGACGCAGTAAGCGCTGGGCGACGATGCCAGCCAGGGACGACGCCAGCAGATAGGCATCCACGCCCATGTCCACCAGCCGCGTGACCGCGCCGACGGCGGTGTTGGTGTGCAGGGTCGAGAGCACCAAGTGCCCGGTCAGCGACGCCTGGACGGCGATTTCGGCGGTCTCGCGGTCGCGTATTTCACCGACCATCACCACGTCCGGGTCCTGGCGCAAAATGGCCCGCAAACCGCGGGCGAAGGTCATGTCGACTTTCGGGTTGACCGGCATCTGGCCGATGCCCGGCAGGTGATATTCGATGGGGTCTTCGACGGTGAGAATGTTGCGGCTCTGGTCATTGATGCTGCTCAGCGCCGCGTACAGGCTGGTGGTCTTCCCCGAGCCCGTGGGCCCGGTGACCAACACGATGCCGTGGGGCTTGCCGAGCAACTGGCGCAGACTCGCCAGGGTGTCGTCGGGCAGGCCCAGGCGCTGCAGCTCCAGGCGCCCGGCCTGCTTGTCGAGCAGGCGCAACACCACCCGCTCGCCATGGGCCGAAGGCAGGGTCGAGACCCGCACATCAACCTCGTGCCCGGCCAGGCGCAAGGCCATTCGCCCATCCTGGGGCACGCGTTTTTCGGCGATGTCCAGGCGCGCCATGACCTTGATCCGCGACACCAGCAGGCTCGCCAGTTCCCGGCGCGGCCGGAGCATTTCCTGCAACTGACCGTCGATGCGCATGCGCACCGACAAGTACTGTTCGAACGTTTCCAGGTGCACGTCCGAGGCGTGCTCGCGGACGGCCTCGCTGAGCAAGGCATTGATCAGCCGGATGATCGGCGCATCGCCCTGCTGCTCCAGCAGGTCGGTGGTCTGCGGCATCTGGTCGGCCAGGCTGAGCAGGTCCAGTTCCTCGTCCAGGCCCTGGGCGACCTGTTCGGCGGCGCTCTGGCCCTGGCGATAGACGCTGGCCAGGCGCGCAGCGAACTGTGCCGGTTCCAGTATCTGGATCGGCAAGTCCCGCCCACACAGACGCCGCACTTCGGCCGCGGCGGTGAGCGGTGTATCGCGGCGCATGACCAGGCTCAACGTCGGCCCCGCGCCTTCCAGCATCACGCCCAGGCGCCTGGCGAAACCAAAGGGCAATGGGGCTCGCGGGTCAGTCACAGGGCACCCGAGCGCCGTTGCGGATCGATCGCCAGTGCATCGGTCGATGACTCGAACAGCTGGTGGGCATCCCGAGGCAGCAGCAGCGAATTGTTTTTTCGCGAGCCGGGTTTGCTCAGCTCCCGGAGCGCGTCGTAGCGCTGGCGACTGACCTCGGCCAGGTCTGCGTTGCTGCGCACGATGGTCGGGCGCAGGAACACCATCAGGTTGCTCTTGGTCTGGGTGTCGCGGTTCCAGCGAAACAACGCACCCAAATACGGAATGCTGCGCAACAGCGGCACACCGCTTTGCTGGGTGCGGACACTGTCGCGGATCAGGCCGCCGATCACGATGATCTCGCCATCGTCCGCCAGGATCGTGCTCTTCAAGGCGCGCTTGTTGGTGATCAGGTCGGAGGAGTCCACGCCGGAAACAGACGGCGCGATGTCCGAAACCTCCTGCTCCACCTCCAGGCGCAAGGTCGAGCCTTCGTTGATGTAGGGCTTGACCTTGAGGCTGATGCCGACGTCCTTGCGCTCCACGGTGGTGAACGGGTTGTCCGCGCCGTTGCCACTGGTGGCGTAGGAGCCCGTCTTGAACGGGACATTCTGGCCCACGATGATTTCCGCTTCCTGGTTATCCAGGGTCAGCAGGCTGGGGGTGGACAGCAGGTTGCTGTGAGTGTTGCTCGCCAGCGCCGAGATCAGCGCACTGAAGCGGTCGCCGCCCAGCCGCAGGATCGCACCTTCCGGTCCTTTATCCAGCTCACTGAGGTTCAGGTTGCCGATGATCGGGATGTCGGTACCCGGAAAGTTGATAAACCCGGTCGCGCTGCCTCTGTCGAGGCCCCACTGCACGCCCAAGGCTTCGGTAATGTCCCCGGAAACCTCCACGATGGCTGCGTGGATAAGCACTTGGGCCCGAGGTTGATCCAGTTCACGGACGATGTTTTCGATGATACGAATCTGGGCCGGGTCGGCGATCAGCACCAGGGCATTCTGGCTTTCATCGGCCTTGATCATGAACGGGCGGGTGGCGGCAATGTCTCGCTGGCCAGCGAGTGCCGGTGTGGTTTTTTTATCCTGCCCGACGCCTTCCAGCACGTCGGCCAATTGCTTGGCATCGCTGTGGCGCAGGCGGATGACCCGGGCGTTGTCCTGGGATGCCGCAGCCGGGACATCCAGGCTCCGGGCCAGGTCGACCAGGCGCTGGCGCACCGTCGGCGGGCCGATGATCACCAGTCGATTGCTGCGGGCATCAGCGATCACCACGCCCGCCATGTCACCCTCGCGCTTGCCGACGGAGGCTTCCATCAGCGGCGCGATGTCCCCGGCCTGGGCATGCCGCAACCGCACCGCCACATGATTGCGGTTGCGCCCTGAGTCCAACTGCCGAACCACGTCGGCGAGGCGCTGGACATTGGCAGCGGTGTCGGTGACCACCAGGGCGTTGGACGATACCGAAGGGCCGACGTAACCATTGGCCGACACCAAGGGCCGGATCAACCCGGCGACGTCGGCGGCGATGCTTGATTGCAGGTCCAGGACCCGGGTGACGAACTGCGACGGCGTGGCGCTTTTTGCATCCGCGATTGCGGCGCGCGTCTTCGCATCGCTGACCGGCATGATCAGGATGCGCTCGCCCTCGTCGATCACCGTGAAGTTATGCGCATCGAGGACCGAATAGAACAACCGACGCACGCCTTCGCGGTCCAGCGCCTCGCGGGACATGACGGTAATGCGTCCTGAGACTCTGGGATCGAGCACCACGGTCTTGCCGAGGATCGCTGAGAACTCCTCGACCACGTCGCGCAGTTCCGCGTTGTTCATCGCCAATTGCCAATGAGTCTCTTCGGCTTGCAGTGCACTGGCGAACGCCAATGGACAGGACACGGCAAGACAGAACAGGACGCGCGATACACGATCCCGGATAAAGCTATTCATGATTCGATCACTCTGATTGCCCCGCCACCGGGCGTAGGTATTGCGAGGAATGCAGCGCAGCATGGCGCCCGTCTTCGAGGCCCAACCGACGCAGCAAGGGCTTGGCCGCTGGTTGCAGGGCCAACCGCTCTTCCCGGCCATTGCGCCACAACGTCACATGGCTGGCCTCGACCCGGCGCAGCACGCTGCCACCGGGCAAGCGCTCTCCGACCTGGTACACACGCGGGCCGGCGGCGTCCGCCAGCAAGGCCCGGGACAATCCCTGGTCGGCAACAAAACTGGCTTGTAAGGTAATGGGCTCGGCGCTCGGCGCCTGGGCACCTTCAGGCGCCAGGCCGAGCACGGTCGCCACCGCTTGCACGTTGGGCAAGTCACGGGCCGGCGCCACCGGCGAGTCGGCGACTACCGGCACGTTACGGTCCAATGCCTGGCGAAAACGCCACTCTTGCCCCGCCAGGAATACGCCATAGAGCAGCGGCACCAGCACCAGCGCCAGCTTCGGCAAACGGTTGCCGGCCCACAAAGACAGGCTCACCTTTGCGCTCGCTGGAGCGTGCCCGCAGGCTTGGCGAAGAGCATTCGCCGCACCACCCTGCGTCCGGAAAGCTCATGCCAGAGCACGGCGCACAGATGCAGCGCGACCAGCAGCGAAAGCGTCGTCAGCGACACGTTGAGTGACCCGACCCAATGCTCGATCGAAGCCGAGACCGGGTTGAACGCCACATAAAAACCGGACACCAACGCCCATAAAATAATGGCCGCCGACAACCAGTGCAGCAGCACCCGCCGCCTGGAGTAATGGATAGACATCACTGCGTCCTCATGTGAAAGCCCCAGGCAACCCGTACGGATCGGCTGGGGCCATGCTTGTCAGGACTTACAGCTTGTCCCAGGCGCTCTGCCAGGACGCACCGACACCAGGCTCAAAGCCGTTCGATGTCGGGGAGTACTGTTTGCAGTAGCCGGAATATGGGAATGGCTTGCATTCGAAGACTTCGTCAGTCTTGGGCTGCAGCACTTTCGTACCGACGGTGTAGTCGCTGATGCCTTCAGGGAACACGAAGTCGTATTCGATACCCGCGCCTTCACCGGTCAGAGTGACCGACTTGGTATCCTGGCGAGTAGTACGCCCGTCTTCGGTGGTACCCACCAGCGTCAGGGTATGAACCCCCGGGGCGCTGCGCACGTCCAGGCTCAGCCCGGTGCTGCCTTCACCCACCTTGCTCACGACACCCACTTGCTTGTTCTTCTCATCGAACAATGTGGCTTCGAGGTTCATCCGGCGGTTTGTCTGCGCGGTGAACGCCATGCTGACCCGACCCTTGTCGAGTACGTACTCCGGCTGCAGGGAGGAAATCCCCATGCTGGCGCCGGCGTCTTCCTGCATTTCCAGTTGCACTTCATAGCGGGTCACACCGCTTTCTTTCTGGGCATAGAGGCTGTTGGTGCCCTTGATCGGCGTGATATTGCCGTCTTCGTCACGAATGCCGGCACGAATGAGTGGATAGGCACTGTTAAGGGCCTCGGCCAATTTGAACGACCAGTTTTCAGCCTTGCCTTCCTCAGCGTTGTCGATGCTGATCTCCAGGCTGTACTCGGCATTTTCGCCGGTGGCGGAAAATGCCCGGGCCTTGACCTTGTCACCCACCAGGAGTTGGGTCGATGGCGCAATACTGCCCACCGGCGACCAGCCACCCGGCAACGCGGCTTCGGCGAGGATGTTCACATCCACCGGGTTGTAGAAGGCGGCATCGGTATCACCCACTGTCCAGACACCCAGGATGACGTGATGACCCGATTTACTGTCCGGAATGACGCAGTTGTGCGGGGCTCCGCTCACCGGGAGTTGATTACCGCCATCCACCGTACAGAACGGCGTGCTATCGAACGAGGCACGCTTGAGCGCTTCGTTCGGGTTCCAACCGTCGCGGGTAATGAAGTATTCATGCTTGGTCGCCGGATGCACCGCGCTATAGCGCCATTGGAAGGCAATGTTGCGGTCCTTGATTTCGGTCAGGTGCCAGCGCGAAGACGATTGCGCATCGAGTGCAGAAAAGTTGGCCTTGCCGCCGCTGGCGATTTTACCGTCGATAGGGCCCTGCAACGGCCCGCCGCCTGCACCATTCGGGAAACCCTTGAAGGTTTCGCCGGTACTCTGCGGTTCGTATTGCGCCCCGCCACAGTTCAGATTGACACCTTGCTGGCACAACAGTGCACGGGAAGGCGGTACTTCGACGAAACCATGGGCCAGTACACTTTGCGATGCAGCCATGGCCGACAACAGAACTAATGAAGACGCACACCCCGTTAATACATTGCCCTTGTTGAAGTTATTTTTCATATAAATTCCAGACTAGTCATCAAAATGAAAGACGTGTCACCGCCTGCTCGAAAGGCGCGCCAGACGGCTCAGCGCCCGCCCTTACAAGTGCCCGGAACCTTATAGAAACTTAAGGATTCTCTATGTAGGATAAATCTCTCAACATAGAAGGAATGATCTCTGATTCGATTTCCCTTACATAATTAGAGAAACATCTTACGAACAAAAATCCCCAACAAACAAAAGCAAACAAATACACCCAAAAAAATAATCGACTGGTTATAGGTTGGACGGCTAACAGCGGACAAAAAAAAGCCTGTCCGGCGCGGGTCCGGACAGGCTGGGTGACGGGAAATCAAACGTGGTATTGCGCCGACAACTCATGCACCGCCCGCAGGAAAGCACCGGCGTGTTCCGGGTCGACTTCCGGGGTGATGCCGTGGCCGAGGTTGAACACATGGCCGCTGCCACTGCCGTAGCTGGCCAGGATCCGCCCGACTTCAGCGCGGATCGCTTCAGGCTTGGCGTAGAGCACGGTCGGGTCCATGTTGCCTTGCAGCGCAACCTTATGGCCAACGCGCTCACGAGCGTTGCCGATGTCGCAGGTCCAGTCCAGGCCCAGGGCGTCGGCGCCGGTATCGGCGATGCTTTCCAGCCACAGGCCACCGTTCTTGGTGAACAGGATCACTGGGACTTTGCGGCCTTCGTGCTCGCGGATCAGGCCGCTGACGATCTTGCGCATGTAGGCCAACGAGAACTCCTGGTACGCCGCCGCCGACAGGTTGCCGCCCCAGGTATCGAAAATCTGCACCGCTTGCGCACCGGCCATGATCTGGCCGTTGAGGTAGGACGTGACCGACTGCGCCAGCTTGTCCAGCAACAAGTGCATGGCTTGCGGGTTGTCGTAGAGCATCGCCTTGGTCTTGCGGAAGTCCTTCGACGAGCCGCCTTCGACCATGTAGGTCGCGAGGGTCCACGGGCTGCCGGAGAAGCCGATCAGCGGCACACGGCCGTTGAGTTCACGGCGAATGGTGCTGACCGCATCCATGACATAGCCCAGGTCCTTCTGCGGATCGGGAATCGGCAGGGCTTCGATGTCGGCCAGGGTGCTGACGACTTTCTTGAAGCGCGGGCCTTCGCCGGTTTCGAAGTACAGGCCTTGGCCCATGGCATCGGGAATGGTGAGGATGTCGGAGAACAGGATCGCCGCATCCAACTGCGGGTAACGGTCCAGCGGCTGCATCGTGACTTCGCAGGCGAACTGCGGGTTCATGCACAGGCTCATGAAATCGCCCGCCTTGGCGCGGCTGGCGCGGTATTCCGGCAGATAGCGACCGGCCTGACGCATCATCCACACCGGGGTGACGTCTACGGGTTGCTTGAGCAGGGCGCGAAGGAAACGGTCGTTCTTCAGGGCAGTCATGTCGGCATCCGGAAAAAAAGTGCGGGCATTTTCTCAGAGCGCGACGCAAAAGGCACGGCAAGAGCCGTGCCTTTTATCTATCGGGGCAATTTGTCGCGGTGCCACGCAGTCTCCTAACACCACAAAACAACTGTGGGAGCGAGCTTGCTCGCGATGGCGGCATGTCAGCCAATACATCTGGCGACTGATCTACCGCTATCGCGAGCAAGCTCGCTCCCACTGGATTGGTGTCGTTCGGTCAGACCTGTAGGTAATCCAGGATCCCTTCCGCCGCATTGCGGCCTTCGAAGATCGCCGTCACCACCAGGTCGGAACCCCGGACCATGTCGCCACCGGCGAAGATCTTCGGGTTGCTGGTCTGGTGTTTGTACTGGCCCTGTTCCGGTGCCACGACACGGCCCTGGCTGTCGGTCTGGATGCTGAACTGCTCGAACCACGGCGCCGGGCTCGGGCGGAAGCCGAAAGCGATGACCACGGCGTCGGCCGGGATGATCTCTTCGGAGCCCGGGATCGGCTCGGGGCTACGGCGGCCACGGGCGTCCGGCTCGCCGAGACGGGTCTCGACCACCTTCACGCCTTCGACCTTGTCTTCACCGACAATGGCGATCGGCTGGCGGTTGTAGAGGAATTTCACGCCTTCTTCCTTGGCGTTCTTCACCTCTTTGCGCGAGCCGGGCATGTTCGCTTCGTCACGACGATAGGCACAGGTCACCGACTTGGCGCCCTGGCGAATCGACGTGCGATTGCAGTCCATCGCCGTGTCGCCACCGCCGAGCACCACGACCTTCTTGCCCTTCATGTCGACGAAATCTTCCGGTGACTTTTCGAAGCCCAGGTTGCGGTTGACGTTGGCGATCAGGAAGTCCAGCGCGTCGTAGACGCCCGGCAGGTCCTCACCGGCAAAGCCGCCCTTCATGTAGGTGTAGGTGCCCATGCCCATGAAGACCGCATCGTATTCTTCGAGCAGTTGCTCCATGGTCACGTCCTTGCCCACCTCGGTGTTCAGGCGGAACTCGATGCCCATGCCGGTGAAGACTTCGCGGCGATTGCTCAGCACGGTCTTTTCCAGCTTGAACTCGGGAATGCCGAAGGTCAGCAGACCGCCGATTTCCGGGTTCTTGTCGAACACCACCGGGGTCACGCCACCGCGTACCAGTACGTCGGCACAGCCCAGGCCCGCCGGGCCCGCGCCGATGATCGCCACGCGCTTGCCAGTCGGCTTGACCTTGGACATGTCCGGGCGCCAGCCCATGGCGAACGCGGTGTCGGTGATGTATTTCTCCACCGAACCGATGGTCACCGCGCCAAAACCGTCGTTGAGGGTGCAAGCACCTTCACATAGACGATCCTGGGGGCATACCCGGCCGCAGACTTCCGGCAGGGTGTTGGTCTGGTGGGACAATTCGGCGGCCTGGAGGATGTTGCCCTCGGCCACCAGTTTCAACCAGTTGGGAATGAAGTTGTGCACCGGGCACTTCCATTCGCAGTACGGGTTACCGCAACCCAGGCAGCGGTGAGCCTGGTCGGCCGACTGCTGGGGTTTGAAAGGCTCGTAGATTTCCACGAACTCTTTCTTGCGTTGACGCAACAGTTTCTTCTTCGGATCCTTGCGCCCGACATCGATGAACTGGAAGTCGTTATTCAGACGTTCAGCCATTGTTAAAACCTCATCAAACTCTTCAGGCGCATATCACTGCGGGTTGGCACGAGTGCTGGAAAGCAACGACTTCAGGTTGGCAGCCTTGGGCTTGACCAGCCAGAAACGGCGCAAGTAGTCATCGAGGTTCTCGGCGAGCTCACGACCCCACTCGCTGTCGGTTTCCGCGACGTACTCGTTCAGCACGTTTTGCAGATGGCTGCGGTAGGCCTCCATCGCCTCGCCGCTGATCCGCTGGATTTCCACCAGTTCGTGGTTGACCCGGTCAACAAAGGTGTTGTCCTGGTCAAGCACGTAGGCGAAACCGCCGGTCATGCCAGAGCCGAAGTTATAACCGGTCTTGCCCAGCACGCAGACAAAACCACCGGTCATGTACTCGCAGCAGTGATCGCCGGTGCCTTCCACCACGGTGTGGGCGCCGGAGTTACGCACGGCAAAACGCTCGCCCGCGGTGCCGGCGGCGAACAGCTTGCCGCCCGTGGCACCGTAGAGGCAGGTGTTGCCGATGATGGCACTGTCCTGGGTCTTGTAGACGCTGCCCTTGGGCGGAACGATGACCAGCTTGCCGCCGGTCATGCCCTTGCCCACGTAGTCGTTGGCATCGCCTTCCAGGTACATGTTCAGGCCACCGGCGTTCCAGACGCCGAAGCTCTGGCCCGCGGTGCCCTTGAAGCGGAAGGTCACCGGTGCCTTGGCCATGCCCTGGTTGCCGTGCTTGCGCGCGATTTCGCCGGAGATCCGCGCACCGATGGAACGGTCGCAGTTGCAGATGTCCAGTTCGAACTCGGCACCGCTCAGGTCGTTGATCGCCGCAGCGGCCATGTCGACCATTTTCTCGGCCAGCTCACCCTTGTCGAATGGCGGGTTGCGATCAACCTGGCAGAACTGAGGCTTGTCTGCCGGAATCAGATCGCTGCCCAGCAAAGGGGTCAGGTCCAGGTGCTGTTGCTTGGCGGTCTGCCCCTCGATGATGTCCAGCAGATCGGTACGGCCGATCAGCTCTTCAAGGGAGCGCACGCCCAGCTTCGCCAACCACTCGCGGGTTTCCTCGGCCACGTAGGTGAAGAAATTCACCACCATGTCGACGGTGCCGATGTAGTGGTCCTTGCGCAGCTTGTCGTTCTGGGTCGCCACGCCGGTGGCGCAGTTGTTCAGGTGGCAGATGCGCAGGTATTTGCAGCCCAGGGCGATCATCGGCGCGGTGCCGAAGCCGAAGCTCTCGGCGCCGAGGATGGCGGCCTTGATCACGTCCAGGCCAGTCTTCAGGCCACCGTCGGTCTGCACCCGGACCTTGCCGCGCAAGTCGTTGCCGCGCAGGGTCTGGTGGGTTTCGGCCAGGCCCAATTCCCACGGCGCACCGGCGTACTTGATCGAGGTCAGCGGTGATGCACCGGTGCCGCCGTCGTAGCCGGAGATGGTGATCAGGTCGGCATAGGCCTTGGCCACGCCTGCGGCGATGGTACCAACGCCCGCTTCCGCCACCAGTTTCACCGAGACCAGCGCCTTGGGGTTCACCTGCTTGAGGTCGAAGATCAGTTGCGACAAGTCTTCGATCGAGTAGATGTCGTGGTGCGGTGGTGGCGAGATCAGGGTCACGCCGGGAACCGCATAGCGCAGCTTGGCAATCAGGCCGTTGACCTTGCCACCGGGCAGTTGGCCGCCTTCGCCGGGCTTGGCACCCTGGGCGACCTTGATCTGCAGCACTTCAGCGTTGACCAGGTATTCCGGAGTCACACCGAAGCGGCCGGTGGCCACCTGCTTGATTTTCGAACTCTTGATGGTGCCGTAGCGCGCCGGGTCTTCGCCGCCTTCACCGGAGTTGGAACGCGCACCGAGGCGGTTCATGGCTTCGGCCAGGGCTTCGTGGGCTTCCGGGGACAACGCACCGAGGGAAATACCGGCCGAATCGAAGCGCTTGAGCACCGATTCCAGCGGCTCCACTTCACTGATATCCAGCGGCGTGTCGAGGGTCTTGACCTTGAGCAGATCGCGGATCATCGACACCGGACGGTTGTCCACCAGCGAGGTGTATTCCTTGAACTTGCTGTAGTCGCCCTGTTGCACGGCGGCTTGCAAGGTGTTGACCACATCCGGGTTGTAGGCGTGGTATTCGCCACCGTGAACGAACTTCAGCAGGCCGCCTTGCTGGATCGGCTTGCGCGGGCTCCAGGCTTCGGCGGCCAGGGCTTTCTGTTCGGCTTCGATGTCGACGAAGCGCGCGCCCTTGATACGGCTCGGCACGCCACGGAAGCTCAGCTCGCAGACTTCCTCGGACAGGCCGATGGCCTCGAACAGTTGCGCGCCACGGTACGAGGCGATGGTCGAGATCCCCATTTTCGACAGGATCTTGAGCAAGCCCTTGGTGATGCCCTTGCGGTAGTTCTTGAACACCTCGTAGAGGTCGCCCAGCACTTCACCGGTGCGGATCAGGTCGCCCAGCACTTCGTAGGCCAGGAACGGGTAGACCGCCGAAGCGCCGAAGCCAATCAGCACCGCGAAGTGATGCGGATCACGTGCGGTAGCCGTTTCCACCAGGATGTTGGAATCGCAGCGCAGGCCTTTTTCGGTCAGGCGATGGTGCACCGCACCCGTGGCCAGCGAGGCGTGGATCGGCAGTTTGCCCGGGGCGATGTGACGGTCGGTCAGCACGATCTGGGTACGCCCGGCGCGCGCCGCTTCTTCAGCCTGGTCCGCGACGTTGCGGATCGCCGCTTCGAGGCCGATGTTCTCGTCGTAGTTCAGATCGATGACCTGACGCTCGAAGCCGGGACGGTCAAGGTTGGTCAGCGAGCGCCACTTGGCCGGGGAAATGACCGGCGAACTGAGGATCACCCGCGAGGCGTGTTCCGGCGACTCTTGGAAAATGTTGCGCTCGGCACCGAGGCAGATTTCCAGGGACATCACGATCGCCTCACGCAGCGGGTCGATCGGTGGGTTGGTCACCTGGGCGAACTGCTGGCGGAAATAGTCGTACGGTGTGCGCACGCGTTGCGACAACACGGCCATCGGCGTGTCGTCGCCCATGGAGCCGACCGCTTCGTAGCCCTGCTCGCCCAACGGACGCAGCACCTGGTCACGCTCTTCGAACGTCACCTGGTACATCTTCATGTACTGCTTGAGCTGGTCGACGTCATAGAAAGCCGAACCGTGGTCGTTGTCTTCCATGGTCGCCTGGATGCGCAGGGCGTTCTTGCGCAGCCATTGCTTGTACGGATGACGGGACTTGAGGCGGTTGTCGATGGCATCAGTGTCGAGGATCTGGCCGGTCTCGGTGTCCACGGCAAAGATCTGGCCCGGACCTACGCGGCCCTTGGCGATGACGTCCTGGGGCTGGTAGTTCCAGACGCCGATTTCCGAGGCCAGGGTGATGAACCCGTTGGTGGTGGTGACCCAGCGCGCCGGACGCAGACCGTTACGGTCGAGCAGGCAGACGGCGTAGCGACCGTCGGTCATGACGATACCGGCCGGGCCGTCCCACGGCTCCATGTGCATGGAGTTGTATTCGTAGAAGGCGCGCAGGTCCGGGTCCATGGTCTCGACGTTCTGCCAGGCTGGCGGCACGAGCATGCGCACGCCACGGAACAGATCGATGCCACCGGTCACCATCAGCTCGAGCATGTTGTCCATGCTCGAGGAGTCCGAACCCACGCGGTTGACCAGCGGGCCGAGCTCTTCGAGGTCCGGCATCAGGTCGTTGGCGAACTTGGTGCGACGGGCCACGGCCCAGTTGCGGTTGCCGGTGATGGTGTTGATCTCGCCGTTGTGGGCGAGGAAGCGGAACGGCTGGGCCAGCGGCCATTTCGGCAGGGTGTTGGTGGAGAAGCGCTGGTGGAACACGCAGATCGCGGTTTTCAGGCGCTCATCGCTGAGGTCTGGATAGAAGGCGGTGAGGTCCGCCGGCATCATCAGGCCTTTATAAATGATGGTCTTGTGGGAAAAGCTGCAGATGTAGTGATCGGTGTCGGCGGCATTGGCCACGGACGAACGACGACGGGAGCTGAACAGCTTGATCGACATGTCCTGGTCGCTCAGGCCTTCGCCCGCGATGAACACCTGCTCGATCTGCGGCAGGCGCTCGAGCGCCAAGCGGCCGAGCACGCTGGTGTCGATCGGCACTTTGCGCCAGCCAACCAGTTGCAGGCCGGCGGCCAGGATCTCGCGATTCATGTTTTCGCGAGCCGCCTCGGCCTTCACCGGGTCCTGGTTGAAGAACACCATGCCCACGGCGTACTGCTTGGGCAGGGTTACCCCAAACGTTTCCTGGGCGACGGCACGCAGGAACTCGTCGGGTTTTTGAATCAGCAAGCCACAACCGTCACCGGTCTTGCCGTCGGCGTTGATCCCACCGCGGTGGGTCATGCAGGTCAGGGCCTCAATGGCCGTTTGCAAAAGGGTATGACTGGGCTCGCCCTGCATATGGGCTATCAGGCCAAAACCGCAGTTATCCTTGAATTCATCTGGTTGGTACAGACCTGCTTTCATAGACACTTTCTCACCAGGCTGCCTCTTATCGAGACAAATTTCTTTTCAATTCAACCAGTTGCATGCCGCGCCGAACGTACGCCAGCTTTGCGGGGGCAAAAGGGAGGTCATTGTACACACCGACACAGGGGCTCACAAATTTGACGACGAACTGTCGCAAATCCATGTCGCATTTGTGAAAGGTTTAAAGCTATATGCTGTGCTAGTCAAAACTTTTTTGGGTTCGACCGCTACGACTCAAACGCTACTGTGACGCAGACACCACAAGGCGCGCGGCCTGAAAGGCCGCCCGCCCTTGCGGAAATTTTGAGGTTGCCGGGAGAGGCGGCCTGGGTAAGGCCGCCGAATCATCAGCGAGTTGCTGCCAGTTCCTGTTGGACGCTGGCGACAGTGCGAGGCCAAGGTTTACCAGCCTGAACCTTCGCTGGCAAGGCCTTGATGGCGGAAACGGCTGCATCACGGTTAGCAAAGCTGCCGTAGGTGATGACATAGAGCGGCTTGCCATTGAGCACTTTCTTGAAATAACGGTACTCGCCGCCCTGCTCCTTGACGAAGTTCTGCGCCGCGGTTTCGGAGCTTGTGCCGAGGATCTGCACTACGTAGTTGCCCGGTGCCTGGCCGGCGTACCAACTACCGCCCGCGGCCTTGGCCGGGGCAGCGGCAGGCTTGGCCGCAGGCGCTGGAACCGGTGCCGGCTTGGCGGTGGCGACCTGAGTGGGCGCTGGGGTCGGTTTGGCGGCTGGAGCCGGTGCAGGCGTCGTCGGCGCAGGACCGGCCGGTACGCCCGCAGGCGGCGCGGTGGTGGTCACGGTAGGTGGCACGTCGCTGGTGTCTTCGATCGGAGGCGGCGCACCGTCGTCACCCTCGGTGATTCCACCTGCGGCTTCCGCCAGGGGCCCGCGCATGACCGGTTGCGAGTTGCCGACCAGCGGCAGCGGCATCGGCTGGGTATTGCCGGCGAATTCCACCGCCGGTGCACCGCCGTTGGGTTGCGGTGTACCTTGGCCAAGGGGCAGTTGCGCCTGTTCGTTGGCAGGTGCGCCGGTGGTTGGCGCCTTGCTGCGACCCGGCATCAGCCAGGCGGCGGCAACCGCAACCACGACGACGGCGGAAATTGCCAATACGTGTTTCTTCGGCATGTTGAACCCCATACTTGGACGCTTCACCGCTGAGCGGCTGGCAATCATGACTTCGATGAGAGCATCGCGGGCAACCTGGTTGATGTTGCCAGGCCAACCGTCGGAGCTTTCGTGAATCTCAGAGATCTGATCGGCAGTGAAAAGTTCGATGCCCCGCCCCGCACCTTCAAGACGCTGGGCCAGGTATTCACGCGTTTCTTCCTCGGTGTAGGGCGCCAGTTCGATGACGTGGAAGCGCTCTTCCTCGAGGTTCAACTGGTCCAGGTCGGCGATCAGCGACGACTCGCCGAACAGGAACACATGAGGGCGACCCTCCGGCGCACCGGCCGCCAGGGCCAGCAGGGCTTCGAGGGCCGACTCGTCGAGTTGCTCGGCATCGTCCACCAGCAGATAGACTTCCTGCCCGGTCAGCGCCAGTTGCACGATCTGATCGAGAATGGCACCGACTTCAGCCTGGGCGACGTTCAGCGCCTGGGCCACCTGGCGCAACACGCCGGCGGCATCGCCAGCGCCACGGGCCGATACCACCACGCTTTGCACCGACTGTTTGTTGGTGCTGGCCACCAGGGCCTGGCGCAACAAGGTCTTGCCGCTGCCCTGGGGACCGGTGACCACCAGGAGCAACTGGCTGTAGCGCGCCAGGTGATGCAACTGGCCCAGCACCGGCTTGCGCTGGGCGGGGAAGAACTTGAAGCCCGGGACCCGTGGGGCAAAAGGGTCATGACTCAATTGGAAATGGCCGAGGAAAGCCTCGTCGGCATGCAAACTAGTCATCGCAGTCTTATTAACCTTTAAGCTGAGCCAGGGCGCGGTAGTCCGCTCCCAGCGTGGCCTGTAGAACTTCTTTCGGATAATCGTCGGTCACCACCGCTTCGCCCATGTGGCGCAGCAGCACCAGGCGCAGACGACCGTCGATCACTTTTTTGTCGATTGCCATGTGTTGAAGAAAATCCGCCTCGCTCATTTCCTCGGGCGGAACCACCGGCAGCCCGGCGCGCTGGAACAGACGAATACCGCGATCGCGCTCCTGCTCGCTGATCCAACCCAGGCGCGCGGACATCTCCAGGGCCATGACCGTACCGGCCGCAACCGCTTCACCGTGCAGCCAGACACCATAGCCCATGTGGGTTTCGATGGCATGGCCAAAGGTGTGCCCCAGGTTGAGCGTGGCGCGCACTCCGGACTCACGCTCGTCGGCACCGACCACGGCGGCCTTGGCGGCGCAGGAGCGCTCGATGGCGTAGGTCAGCGCCGACTGGTCCAACGCACGCAGGCGGTCGACGTTCTCTTCGAGCCAGCCCAGGAACGGTTCGTCGCAGATCAGCCCGTACTTGATGACTTCCGCCAGCCCCGCAGACAGCTCGCGAGCCGGCAAGGTATTGAGTGTGGCGGTGTCGATCAGCACCACGTTGGGCTGATAGAACGCACCAACCATGTTCTTGCCCAGCGGATGATTGATCCCGGTCTTGCCGCCCACCGACGAGTCGACCTGCGACAGCAGCGTAGTGGGGATCTGGATGAAATCGACACCACGCTGGTAGCAGGCGGCGGCAAAACCGGCCATGTCGCCGATCACGCCGCCACCCAGGGCAACCACCGTGGTGCGGCGATCGTGACGTGCGGTCAGCAGGCCGTCGAAAATCAGTTGCAGGGTTTCCCAATTCTTGAAGGCTTCGCCGTCGGGCAATACCACGGAAATCACCGAGAAGGCCGACAGGCTGCGGGTCAGACGTTCCAGATACAGGGGCGCGACGGTTTCATTGGAAATGATCGCCACTTGCCGCCCGGCGATATGCGGCGCCAGCAGTTCGGGCTGGTCCAACAAGCCTTCGCCAATATGAATCGGGTAGCTGCGCTCGCCCAGGTCGACCTTAAGTGTCTGCATGTGTCCCCACAGTGAAGATGGAATCAGGCGTCCTGCCTGCAATTAACGAAAGTCCACGGTGCCTGCCCTGACGCCAGTTAATGGCCATACGCCACGCTCCAGACGGACCAAAACGGGACGTCGAGGATAGCGCATTTCGCCAGGCGCATTAACGGGGCGGCAGTTGCTGAAGGCGATCGAGAATGTCCAGCACCACCATCCGCGGCGGCCGCTCGTCGGTTTCCACTACCAGGTCAGCGATCTCCCGATACAGCGGATCACGCAACTCCAGCAGGTCGCGCAGGGTCTTGGCCGGGTCAGCGGTGCGCAACAGCGGCCGGTTGCGGTCCCGGGCGGTGCGGCCGACCTGCTGCTCGACAGAGGCGTGCAGATAGACCACTCGTCCGCCGGCATGCAGCGCCCGACGATTGGCTTCGCGCATTACCGCACCACCGCCGGTGGCCAACACCACGCCCTCGAACGCGCACAGCTCGGCAATCATCGCCTGCTCACGGTCGCGAAAGCCCGGCTCGCCTTCCTTATCGAAGATCCATGGGATATTGGCACCCGTGCGCAATTCAATTTCCTTGTCGGAATCTTTGAACGGCAGGCGCAGCTCTTTGGCCAGCAAACGGCCGATGGTGCTTTTTCCAGCGCCCATCGGCCCAACAAGAATCAAATTTCGCACAGAATCAACGACTCACAGCAATCGCCTGGTTATTCATGATACGCGGAGTGAGGAACACCAGCAGCTCGGATTTTTTCTCCGAAACCACATCACGCCGGAAAAGGCGGCCAAGATACGGCACATCGCCAAGAAATGGCACCTTATCTACGACCTTGCTCTGAGTATTTGAGAAAACCCCGCCAATCACAATGGTCTCGCCATCATTGACCAAGACCTTGGCATTGACTTCGTTTTTCTTGATCGGCGGCACATCCTGCACCTTGTTCAGGTAGTCCGGCTCATCCTTGGTGACCTTGACCTCCATGATGATGCGGTTGTCCGGGGTGATTTGCGGGGTCACCTCCAGGGACAGCGAGGCCTCCTTGAACGACACCGAGGTGGCGCCGCTGGAGCTGGCTTCCTGATAAGGAATCTCCGTGCCCTTGAGGATCTTGGCCGTCTCCTTGTCGGATGTCACCACCTTGGGCTGGGAGACGATTTCCCCGTTACCGGTTTTCTCCATGGCCGTCAGTTCAAGGTCCAGCAATACGTTGTCGGTGATGAACGCAATGCCGATCCCCGAGGTATTGCCCGAGGCACCCAGGTCCACGAACGGCTGATTGGTGCCGGTACTGCCCGGCGTGCCGATGGTGGTGGAGGTGCCGGTGGTCACCCCCGAGGAGTTCCAGTTGCCCTTGTTCTGGATCGAACCGCCCCAGCGCACGCCCAGGCTTTTGTCGTAGTCGACGTTGGCCTCGACAATTCGCGCCTCGATCATCACCTGGCGTACCGGAATATCCAACTGCGCCACGATCCGGCGCAGTTCGTCGAGCCGGTCCTGGGTCTGGTAGGCAATGATGTTGTTGGTTCGCTCATCCACCGTGATCGTGCCGCGCTCGTCGGCTTTCGCCTCGGCGCTGGTCACCGATTGGAACAGCTTGGCGATGTCCGCAGCCTTCGCATAGTTGACCTGCAGCAGCTCACGCCGCAGTGGCGCCAGGTCGGCAATCTGCTTTTGCGACTCCAGCTCCTGGCGTTCCCGCGCTGCGATTTCATCGGCCGGGGCCACCAGCAGCACGTTGCCGACCTTGCGCTTGTCCAACCCCTTGGTCTTGAGCACCAAGTCCAGCGCCTGGTCCCAAGGCACATTCTGCAAGCGCAGGGTGATACCGCCCTGCACCGTGTCGCTGGCCACCAGGTTCAGGTTGGTAAAGTCGGCAATCAATTGCAGGACCGAACGCACCTCGATGTCCTGGAAGTTGAGCGAGAGTTTTTCGCCGCTGTAGGCAGCGCGGTCGGCGTTGCGTTTTTGCAGGTCGTCGACGGTCATGGGCCGGACGCTGACGGTGAGCTTGTTGTCGGTCTGGTAGGTCGAGTAGTCGAAGGTACCGCTGGGCTCGATGCTGATGGTCGCCCGGTCGCTGCCGGCGCTGGCATTGACGAACTGCACCGGGGTGGCGAAGTCCTTGACGTCCAGGCGCACCCGCAGTGGCTCGGGCAATTGGGTCCTGGCGAAATTGAGGATGATCTTGCCGTCGCGCTCCTGGATGTCCGGGGCGATGGACGGATCGGACAAATCGATCACCACGTTGCCTTCGCCCTGGGTCCCGCGCTGAAAATCCACCCCACGGATCGCCTTGCCCACCGGCGCACTGCTCCTGGCAGGCGCCGCGCTGGCCACCGCCGGGCGTGGAGCCTGGGCGGTGCCGTTGCGGGCAGTGCTCTTCGGGGCGGCGCCCTTGCCGACCACCACGAACAGGTTATTGCCTTCGATCCGGGTGTCATACGGCGCCAGTTGAGTCAGGCCGATGATCAACCGGGTGCGATCCCCCGCCTCGACCACGGTGGCGCTACGCGCGTTGCCCCCTCCCAGGTCGCGGCTTCTACTGGCCAGTTGATTGGTCACACCCGGCAGGTCCAGCGCAATCCGGGCCGGTTGTTCGGTGGTGTAGCCCCGCGGTGTCGGCGGCGGTCCGTCGAAGGTAAGTTTCAACTCGACACGGTCCCCCGGCAACGCCGCCACATCCAGCGTTTTCAGGCCGGTCCCAAGAACCATCGGCGACAACAGCGCTGTCCATAGCGAAATACCGAGGGCTGAAAAAAACCTGTTCATTGTTCGACTTCCACTATGAATGCTCTTTCAAAGGAATGGTCCGGGGTCGCTCCAGCCAGGCACCCTCGCCATCGGGAACGATTTCGACCACATCGACCTGGGTGGCGCTGATGGCGACGATTCGTCCGTCGTTGCGTCCCAGATAGTCACCGACCTTGAGCCGGTGCACCCCGCCCGCGCCCCGCAGGAGCGCGAAGGAGCCAGCGGCGTTGGAGATCGTACCGACCATTTCGAACTGCTCGATGTTGAAGCCTTCCAGGTACTGCTTGACCCGGTTGGGGTCTGGCCGGACGTTGCGCGAGCCGCGCTGCCGGTCAGCCTGGTCCACACGGACCTGCCGGGAAAACGGGCTGCGCAGGTTGGCAGCGCTGTAGGTAAAGGTCTCCTGGGGCCTGAACGTCGGCGTCGGCTCGATCTTGCCGGGCGGGCGCAGGCGCACTTCGTTCATGTAGGCGTCCAGGTCGCTGAACCCGCTGTCATTGTTGCAGCCCGCCAACACGACCAGGCCCGCCAGCAGACAGAGACGGCACACCATCAGCCTCATGGCTGCGCCTCCTGCTCGTTGTAGCGGTAGGTCTTGGCCTGGATGCTCATGCGCAGTTTCGTGCCTGCCTCGGGCTCCATCGGGGCGATCTCGAAATCATGCAGCGTGACGATCCGGGGCAGCCCCGCCACCCCACTGACGAACGTCGCCAGGTCGTGGTAGCCGCCGGTCACGGTGATCTGGATCGGCAGCTCGATATAGAAAGGCTGGGTGACTTCCGGCAGCAGCTTGATTTCCTCGAACTCCAGGCCGCTGCCCAACCCGGTGCGGGTAATGTCTTCCAGCAGGCCCGGCACCTCGGTATCGCTGGGCAATTGCCGCAACAGCACACCAAAAGACGTTTCCATCTGTTTCATCTGCTCGGTGTAGCGTTCCAGGTTCGCGGCCATGTGGGCCTTGCCCGCGAATTGCGCCTTGAGCGTGTTCTCTTCCTCGCGCACCTGCTGCAATTGGTTTTCCAGGTCACTCAAGGCAAAGTTATAGCCCAGCCCCAGCACCAGGGCCACCAGCAGGATGCCGGCCAACCACTTGATCGGTGCCGGCCAGGAGCCAATGTTGTTGGTGTCCAGGTCACTGATGTCGATCTTGCGCAGCGCGTCGAACCACTCCCCCGGCTTCATTCGGCGTCCTCCACTTCGACCGGGCGGGTCTGGCGAACCGTCAGTTGGAAAACGTTGGCCTGGTCGAGCTGGCCAGCGGTGGTCGCCTTGACCTCCGTCAAACTGGGCGCATCGAACAGGTCCGATGAGTCCAGGTTGCGCATCAGGTCCGAGACCCGGTTGTTCGATTCCGCAGCGCCCTTGATGAAGAGCGTCCGGTCTTCCATTTTCACTTCGGTGAAGTACACGCCATCCGGCAAGGTCCGCACCAACTGGTCGAAGATGCGCCCGCTGACCGGTCGATTTCCTTGCAAGTCCTGGATAATGCGCATGCGCTCCAGCAATTGCTGGCGACGGGCTTTCAATTCGCTGATCTGCTTGATGCGCTCATCGAGCACGGCGATCTGGCCGGAGAGATGGCTGTTGCGAGCGACCTGATGGTCGATGGCGTTGTCGATGTAGCGGACGGCGACCAGAATCACCCCGACCGCTCCGACGAGCGCACCCACCAAGGCCAGCAGAAAGCGTTTGCGCCGCTCTTCGCGCAGCTCTTCGCGCCAGGGAAGCAGGTTGATCCGCGCCATCAGTCGAAACTCCTGAGGGCCAGCCCGCAAGCGATCATCAGCGCCGGCGCATCACTGGCCAGGGCACCGGCATTGACCTTGCTGCTCAGGGCCATGTTGGTGAACGGGTTGGCCACCTGGGTCGGCGTGCCCAGGCGTTGCTCGATCAGCCGGTCCAGGCCAGCGACGGAAGCCGTGCCCCCGGCCAACAGAATGTGATCCACCGCGCTGTACTGGCCCGAGGCGAAGAAAAATTGCAGGGAGCGCGAAACCTGCTGCACCAGGGCCTCGCGAAAAGGTTGCAACACTTCGCCGAGATAATCGTCCGGCAGCCCACCCTGCTTCTTTGCCAGGCCCGCCTGCTCGGGCGTCAGGCCGTAGCGGCGCTGAATTTCCTCGGTCAACTGGCGGCCGCCGAACAGTTGTTCGCGGGTATAGATGATACGCCCGTTGTGCAGCACGCTGAGGGTGGTCATGGTGGCGCCGATGTCGATGACCGCCACTGTCAGCCGCTCCTGGGACGCGGCCAGTTGCGTGGCGAGCAGGCCAAACGCCCGCTCCAGCGCATATGCCTCCACATCCACCACCCGGGCCGTCAGCCCGGCGAGCGCCAACGCCGCCTCGCGGACCTCGACGTTTTCCTTGCGACAGGCCGCCAGCAGTACTTCGACGCGTTCGGCGCTGCGGGGCGAAACGCCCATCACTTCGAAATCGATGGCCACCTCATCCAGCGGATAAGGGATGTATTGATCGGCCTCGATCTTGAGCTGGTTCTCCATCTCGTCGTCGGACAGGCCGGCGTCCATCTCGATGGTCTTGGTGATCACCGCCGAGCCCGCCACGGCCACCGCCACGCTGCGCAGGGGTGTCCTGGCCTTGGCCAGCAGCCGCGACAACGCCTGCCCCACCCCTTCGAGTTCGGCGATGTTCTTCTCGATCACGGCGTTGGCCGGCAACGGTTCGACCGCGTAGGACTCGACGCGGTATCGCTCGCCCTGGCGACTCAACTCGAGCAGCTTCACCGACGTCGAACTGATGTCGATCCCCAGAAGCGCATGGGCTTTTTTATTGAAGAGTCGTAGCACTACCAATTCCCTATGACTATCCGTGAGTTACGGACTCTCTAATATGCATTGCGTTCAATCACGGCCGTCCGACGGACGTGCGTATGGCATGCCTGACGAAAAAAAATGCTTATAATGCCCAGCGTTTTTTTCGCTTTGTTGCAAGCACGGGTCCATCCCTGCACCTGGCGCCTTTTTCATTCTTTGCCTGGATATCCAAAAGCCTTGATTCGTCTGCTGAAATTTTTCGGATGGTCCATCGTCGCCGTTTTCTGCGGACTGCTCTTGGGCCTGAGCGGTGCTTTTCTTTACCTTAGTCCGGGTTTGCCGTCCGTGGAGGCGCTGAGAAGTATTCAGTTGCAGATTCCTTTGCGGGTATACAGCAGCGACGACAAGTTGATCGCCGAATTTGGCGAAATGCGCCGCACACCGATCCGTTTCGCCGACATTCCCCCCAATTTCATCAATGCGTTACTAAGTGCTGAAGACGATAACTTCGCCAACCACTATGGCGTCGATCCTGGCAGCCTGATGCGCGCGGCCAGCCAGTTGGTCAAGAGCGGGCACATCCAGTCCGGCGGCAGCACCATCACCATGCAAGTGGCCAAGAACTTCTTCCTGACCAGCGAGCGCAGCTTTTCGCGCAAGACCACCGAGATCCTCCTGGCCCTGCAGATCGAACGGCAACTGACCAAGGATGAAATCCTCGAGCTGTACGTGAACAAGATTTACCTGGGCAACCGCGCCTACGGCATCGAGGCGGCGGCGCAGGTGTATTACGGCAAGTCGATTCGCGATGTGAGCCTGGCGCAGATGGCGATGATCGCCGGCCTGCCCAAGGCCCCGTCGCGCTTCAACCCGCTGGCCAACCCGACGCGCAGCAAGGAGCGACGCGACTGGATCCTGGGGCGTATGTACAAGCTCGGCAAAATAACCGAGGCCGACTACACCGCCGCGATCAACGAGCCGCTGAACGCCAGCTATCACGTGCCGACGCCGGAAGTGAATGCCCCGTACATTGCCGAGATGGCCCGCGCTGAGATGGTCGGGCGTTATGGCAGCGACGCCTACACTGAAGGTTTTCGCGTGACCACCACGGTGCCGAGCAACTTGCAGGAAATGGCCAACACCGCGCTGCACGAGGGCCTGATGACCTACGACCAGCGCCACGGCTACCGTGGCCCTGAATCGCGCCTGCCGGGCAAGACCAAGGAAGCCTGGGCCCTGGAACTGACCAAGCAACGCACCATCAGCAGCCTGGAGCCGGCGATCGTCACCTCGGTGGACAAGGACGGCATCAAGGTGCTGACCCGCAATGGCGAGCAGGAAGAACACGTAGCCTGGGACACCATGAAATGGGCCCGCCCATTCCTCAACACCAACAGCATGGGCGCCAACCCACGGCAACCGTCGGATGTGGCCCAGGTCGGCGACCTGATCCGCGTCCAGCGCCAGGCGGACAATACGCTCAAGTTCAGCCAGATTCCGGCCGCCCAGGGCGCGCTGGTGTCCCTCGACCCACAGAACGGCGCGATCCGCTCGCTGGTGGGTGGCTTCGCCTTCGAGCAAAGCAATTACAACCGCGCCTTGCAGGCCAAGCGCCAGCCAGGCTCGAGCTTCAAGCCGTTTGTCTACAGCGCCGCCCTGGATAACGGCTACACCGCCGCCAGCCTGGTGAACGATGCGCCGATCGTGTTCGTCGATGAGTACCTGGACAAGGTCTGGCGACCGAAGAACGACACCAATACCTTCCTCGGCCCGATTCGCCTGCGCGAGGCGCTGTACAAATCCCGCAACCTGGTCTCGATCCGCTTGCTGCAAGCGCTGGGCGTGGACCGCACCATCGACTACATCAGCAAGTTCGGCTTCAACAAGCAGGACCTGCCGCGCAACCTGTCCCTGGCCTTGGGCACCGCGACCTTGACGCCGATGGAAATCGCCATGGGCTGGAGCACGTTCGCCAACGGCGGCTACAAGATCACCCCGTACATCATCGACAAGATCGAAAGTCGCAATGGCGAGACACTGTTTGTTGCCAACCCGCCACGGGTTCCCACGGGCGAGCAGGCCAGCGATGGCGTCGCCGCACCGTCCACCGAGACGTTCACGGTCAATGCGACACCAGGTGAAGCCGCGACGGCCCCAGGCCTGCCGCAAGCGCCCGCCATCGCGGAGCGCATTGTCGATGGCCGCACCACCTACATTCTCAACAGCATGCTGCAGGACGTGATCAAGCTCGGCACCGGCCGTCGCGCCCTGGCCCTGGGCCGCACTGACCTGGCGGGCAAGACCGGCACCACCAATGAATCCAAGGACGCCTGGTTCTCCGGCTACAACGCCGACTACGTGACCACCGTCTGGACCGGTTTCGACCAGCCTGAAAGCCTGGGTCGCCGCGAGTTCGGCGGCACCGTGGCGCTGCCGATCTGGATGAACTACATGGGCGCCGCCCTCAAGGACAAACCGCCGCACACCCAGCCGGAGCCGGAAGGCATCCTCAGCCTGCGGGTCGACCCGGTCAGCGGCCGCGCGGCCACGCCAGGTACCCCGGGTGCGTACTTCGAACTGTTCAAGAGCGAAGACACGCCGCCGTCGGCCAACGAGCTGGGCAACGGCGTCGCACCGGGTAGCCCGCTGCCGGCGGACGAAGCGGCGCCGATCGATCTGTTCTGACCCATCCACATCCCTGTGGGAGCCAAGCTTGCTCGCGATGGCGCCAGCCCAGGCAACCCAAAACCCGTGGCGAGGGAGCTTGCTCCCGCTGGCCTGCGCAGCAGGCCCCTGCATGCCTATAGACCGACCGCATTGCCCGGTTTGCGACTGCTGCGCAGCCGAGCGGGAGCAAGCTCCCTCGCCACAGGGTTGGATTGAGGCTCGAGCGTTGGGCTGAGAGGCCTGGGGTGAATTGAAGATCGTCATCGCGAGCAAGCTCGCTCCCACAGGGGGATTTGTGGCGGTCACACAATCAACGTCCACCACCGAACCAATGTGGGAGCCGAGCTTGCTCGCGATGGCGTCAGCCCAGGCAACCCAAAACCCGTGGCGAGGGAGCTTGCTCCCGCTGGCCTGCGCAGCAGGCCCCTGCATGCCTATAGACCGACCGCATTGCCCGATTTGCGACTGCTGCGCAGCCGAGCGGGAGCAAGCTCGGCTCCCACAGGGATCTGCGACGGTCGTACAAAATCGGCAGGCATTAAAAAGCCCCGACTCACAGAGCCGGGGCTTTTTGTTGAAGCGCTACAACGGCTTAGCCGTTGAACACGTCATCCACGCTCTTGAGCGGGTAGTTCTTTGGATACGGCAGTGTCGCCACGCCCGTCTCGATGGCGGCCTTGGCCACGGCATCGGAGATCAGGGTGATCAGGCGGGCGTCCATTGGTTTCGGGATGATGTACTCACGACCGAATTCCAGCTTGATGCCGCCGTAGGCGTCGCACACTTCCTGAGGCACCGGCAACTTAGCCAGTTCGCGCAGGGCGTTGGCGGCCGCGACTTTCATTTCTTCGTTGATGCGCTTGGCGCGAACGTCCAGGGCACCACGGAAGATGAACGGGAAGCCCAGTACGTTGTTGACCTGGTTCGGGTAGTCCGAACGGCCAGTGGCCATGATCACGTCGTTGCGGGTCGCGTGAGCCAGTTCCGGGGAGATTTCCGGGTCCGGGTTCGAGCAGGCGAACACGATTGGGTTCGGTGCCATGCGCAGCAGGTTTTCCGGGCTCAGCAGGTTCGGGCCCGACAGGCCGACGAACACATCGGCACCGTCCAGCGCGTCCGCCAGGGAGCGCTTGTCGGTCGCGTGGGCGAACACGGCTTTGTACTGGTTCAGGTCGTCACGGCCGGAGTGGATCACGCCGGTACGGTCGACCATGAAGATGTTTTCGATCTTGGCGCCCATGCTCACCAGCAACTTCATGCAGGAGATGGCCGCAGCGCCGGCACCCAGGCAGACGATCTTGGCTTCCGGCAGGGTCTTGCCGGCGATTTCCAGGGCGTTGATCATGCCGGCCGCGGTAACGATCGCGGTGCCGTGCTGGTCATCGTGGAAGACCGGGATGTCGCACTGTTCGATCAGGGCGCGCTCGATCTCGAAGCACTCAGGTGCCTTGATGTCTTCCAGGTTGATGCCACCGAAGGTGATGGAGATGCGCTTGACGGTGTCGATGAAGGCTTGCGGGCTCTCGGAATCGACTTCGATATCGAATACGTCGATACCGGCAAAACGCTTGAACAGCACGCCCTTGCCTTCCATGACTGGCTTGGACGCCAATGGGCCGAGGTTACCCAGGCCGAGGATCGCGGTGCCATCGGAAATGACTGCAACCAGGTTGCCTTTACCGGTGTATTTGTAGGCCAGTTCAGGGTCGCGAGCGATTTCGCGGACTGGTTCGGCTACGCCGGGGCTGTAGGCCAGCGACAAGTCGCGAGCAGTAGCGGTGGCCTTGGTGAGCTCGACACTCAGCTTTCCTGGACGAGGATGAGCGTGATATTCGAGAGCGGCAGTTTTCAGATCAGACATGTGGGCATTCCGCTTTTTACTGTGTTGGACAGACGGACCGCCGAGGATACGCGCCTCGCAAAGTCCCCACAAGACTGACCAGTCACTGCTGTCAAGCGCCCTGCCCTACGACTTTGGGCCAAGAGCCGCGAAACACAAGGGCTACATGCATACAATATAGCGACGAAATGTCTACAATTTTTTCCTACAGGATTGCTTCCAGCATGGCCGGATCAGTCAACGGCAACATCCATCGCGCTTGACCGGCTTTATTTCCGCCACGCCGGGCGCGGTCGATAACCCAGCCACGCGCCTCGATTGTCCGCCCCTTGAGCCGCTCCAGGACCGAGGCATCAAAACGTCTGTGCAAATTGGGCGCAATATGCAGGACAACCGCCCCCTGCAATTCAATCCAGACACCACCGCGATTGCGTTGCACGCTTTCTACTCGTCCACGGGTCAGCACGAAGCCGGGGGCATTGATCTGCTCCGCTCGCACCACCGGGGATTTTTTCCAAATACCTGATCCGGCTTGGCGCGCATGACGCTCGGCCATTTGCTGGCAACCGACCAGGTCGACGTTCGGCGCGACTGCCACCAGAAACCCCAACCCTTCGGCAATCAGGCGCTCTTCGAGATTATCGCCCTGGGCGTTGTAGACATGGGCCAGGGTGCGACCGTAATCATCCCGGTCGTCCTTGCCAGGCAATACGCCCACCCGGCCACCGCTGGCAGCCACCAGGGCCTCGAGTCGCTGGCGCGCCGCCACGGCAAACGGCTCGTCGGCGCGGCCGCGCTTGCCCAGCTCAGGGCTGTTGAGGCCGATCATCCGAATGCGGCGGCCATCCGCCAGGTACAAGGTGTCGCCATCCACCACGCGCTGCACCGCCACTTGTGGCAGGTCGCCCGGCGAAGGGCAGGCCGCCTGGGCACCGCAGAGCCAAATCGCAGACACAAAAAAGGCGCCCGCGAGGGACGCCTTCTTTATCAGTCTGGAGCAGTCGAGACGACCATCCAAAATGATCAGCCTCAGGCTTTTGGAGTAACTTTGCCGAAAGCACCGAAACGATCGGCGAACTTCTGAACGCGGCCGCCGGTATCCAGAGTCTTTTGCTTACCGGTGTAGAACGGGTGGCATTCGTTGCAAACGTCGATCGCCAGGGCTTTGCCGTAGGTCGAACGCGTTTCGAACTTGTTGCCGCAGCTGCAGGTTACGGCAATTTCTGGGTATTCCGGATGGATATCGGTTTTCATGCTGTTTTCCTCAGGCTAGCGTGCCGCCACCCAACACTATTGTTGAATACCGCACGTAATTAGGCCGCGGATTCTACCAGACATCGTCATTCGCGCAAGCTATGCCTTGTACCAACCGTCTGCTAGGCTCCCGGCCTCATGCGCGATCCTTCTTGTGGGACTTGTGGGAGCGGGGGGGGGGGCGGGGGGGGGGGGGGGGGGGCCAAAAAAATTGGCCACAAAATAACCCCAACCGCCCAACCCCCCACCCCC